>NZ_JPOJ01000001.1:607500-1215000 GCF_000733855.1 Methylomicrobium agile | reverse complement strand
TTTGCCGAGCATCGCCTTCAGTTGCGCCGGGCTCAACGCGGAAAACGGCGGCAGCTTGCCAATAGCGAGTTCCCGATGTTCCAGCCACGCTTCCGCCTCATGCAAAATGAACGGTATCGCGAAATCGAACGCCTCGAAGCCTTCGCGCAAGTTGACCGAAATCATGTCGCCGACGCCGCTGGCGGTATGCCGTTCTTCGCCGACGGTTCCCGCCAAACCTTCCTGCAGCCATTCCGCGTAAAACGGCGCGAACGCCGGATGCTCGACGATCCAGAGAATATCGATCAGGCTGTCCGGTTCCCGGCCGCTGGCGATGCGTTCGCGGTTTTCACGCTTGCTGTCGGCGAATTCAGGCTCGCGCCACATCAGCCGCAAGCCGCGGCCGATGCTCTGTTCCAGTAAAACCGGCGCTTGCGAGGAACGCAGCGGCACGATCACGCAGATGTTGTTGACGTCGAAACCTTCGCGCAGCATCGATACGCTGACGATGATGCGCGGCGTAGCATGCCGGTCGACCTCGAACAGGCGTTCACGCACCCGCGCCCAGTCCTGTTCGCCCAGTTCGACCTTTTTGCCGGAGTCGATCGCGATGATATCCATTTCCGCCAGTCCTTCCGCGCGGAAGAAATTCACGACCCGCGGCAACACCGCCGCGTCTTCGCAGATCACCAGCATTTTCGGATGCCGGTTGGGATCGAGGCGGGCGAAACCGGCTTCCAGCTGGCGTAGCTTCTGCAAGCCGGCGCGCAGCATCACCCGCTGGCCTGCGCTTAAGATCGGATTGCCGTTCTCGTCGCGTTCGGCCTTGAATTCCAGCGGCAGCGCGCCGATTTTCTTGCGTTTATCCAATACCGGCGACTTTACCAGGCCCTGCCGCAGCGCGGTTTTCAGGTCGAAATCGGCGATGATGTGCGGAAAATACACCTTGCGTTTGTTTTTGCCGGAACCCACGGTGTTATAGGGCGTCGCCGAAAAATCCACTTGCATGAAGCGGCGGTCCTTGTTCTCGGCGATCCGCGTCAGGCTCGGTTGCCATTCCACCTCGGTGGTTTCGCTCTCGCGCTTGAGGTCGTGAATGTGAAGCGCCGCGTGGTTGAACACCATGAGCTCCGGCAGGCCGGCCAGAAAATCCAGTACGTCGCCGCGTGCGAAACGTTTGTCCAGCACGTCGAGACTATTCCCCGCCGCTTTGCCCGGCATGACCGGCAGCAGGGCGTTGACGACCGCTTGCGGGTCGGGCGCGGCGCCCGGCGTTTCCAGTTTGGTTTCGCCGAAGGCTTCCGTGCCGGCTTCCCGAAGCAAGTGCCAGTCGGCAATCGCGATCATGCCGTTGCCGGTGGTTTTCAGGCCGATTTCGGTTTTGTCGCAGACATTGCCGCGCACGAAATGGAACACCGCCTCGCGATGGTTTTCCGGCACGAACAGCTCGGCGTATTGCGCGATGTCCGAGGTCGCGAAATCGCGCCCGCCCTCCGTCTGCTTGCCGCAGAATGCATCCAGCAGGCGGTCGTAAGCGATCAAGCCGGGGGTTACGATCAGAAAATGCCGGGTAAAACGCGCGTCGTCCACGCCTTCCGCGAGCGCCGCGTTCTTGTTCAGCAACTGCCAGATCAGCAAGGCCTGCAGCACCCAGGTCTTGCCGGTGCCGGCCGCCATTTTCAAGCAGTATTTCGGATGCCGGTGCTTGCTTTGCGATACTTCGGCCAAACGCGTGCCGGTCGATAGCGTAGCGGGCGCGGCCTGTCGATAAAGGCTTTGCAAGTCGGCAGCGGCATAAATTTCGTGGGCGGTGATAGTATTCAAAATCGCCTGTTTTTGCCCCGGATGAAAATTCAGGCTTCGTATCGCACAGGCTTCCTCGCCGAACCACCCGTGTAAAAGCGCGGCCGTGGTCGGCGTGACCTGGTCGAAAATAGCGGCAACGCCGTTTTCGAGGCCGATGCACAATTGCCGGGTTTGGTCGGTCAGCCCGGCAGCCAGCGCCAGTTGCGAATTGCCGCTCATGCGTCTACCTCGACGACGACTTCCGCTTCAAAGCCGAACACGTCCACCGCCCGCACGCACACCTTGCGGCTGCCGTTTTTGGCTGGCACGACGAGCCAGGCCAAGGTCGCCACACGCAGCGGGTCGTCGTTGTCGCCGCGATAATTCTGCCAGACCGAGCGGAACAGTTTGCCGTCGTAATCTGGGTCCACCGCCCAGTATTCGAGCAGCGCCAACGGTTCGCTGTCGATGATGCCGTGCAATTTGGCGCGGTTGGTTGCGTCGAGGTTGATGGCTTCCGGGGAGAGCAGGATGTAATTGTCGAGGGCGACGGATAAGATTTCGTCTTCGCCTTGCCGCTGCCTTTGCACCGGTTTGATGGTCAGATATTGCAAGCCGGCGAAACGCACGGCGCCTTTCAGCTTGTCGAGGCCGCCTTTCTTTCTCAGCCGGTCCGGCAAATCCGGCGGAATCACCCGGACTTCCAGGCGGTCGTCGTTCAACGCGGCAAGGGTTTCGCCGATGGATGGCTCGAAATTCCAGCCCAGCACCACGACTTTATCCCAGCCGCCCATCAGTGTGTCGCGCTGGGCGATGGCTTTTTTCAGCGTCGCCGCGCCGGTGAGTTTGTTGGGAGAATCGGCGTAGACCAAGGTTTTATTTTTTGCCTCGGCACTTGTGTAGGTCGGGTTAGGCGTAAGCCGTAACCCGACGTTTGCGGCTTCGACTAGTCGGGTTACGCTGTCGCTAACCCGACCTACGGACGCTGCGCCTGCGGGGAGATAACCCAGATTGTGCTCCGGATTGTCTTCCGGCGCCAGCGGCAGCGCGCCGAACAGTTGCAGGACGATTGGCGCCAGCTCGCCGATTTTGGATTGCTGTCCCAGCGATTTAGTGGCTTCGGCCTGATAATCGCCGATGGCCTGATACAAAAACGGCCGGGCGTTCCGGTCGATCAGGCGCTTGCGCATGATCATGCAGGCCGGTTTGCCGAGATCGGCGGTAATCCAGCGGCGGCCCAACTTCTCCGCGACCGCGGCGGTGGTGCCGGAACCGCCGAAGAAGTCGGCGACTAAACCTTTTTCGGGGCAGGCATGTTGAAGAATTCGTTTGAGCAATTGTTCAGGTTTTTGTGTTGCGTAGTCGACGCGTTCAATCGCGGCGGGGTTGATCATGGAGATATTCCAAATACCGCCATCCCATACATCGGCCAGTGAGCTTCCGGTCGCCTCACCATCTGCACGGGTTGCGGGGCGCTTACCCGACTCATCAAAAACGGTTTGCCGTTTCTTTTCTTTCCCTGGTTTTAAAGTCCCCGCCGGCTGTTCTTGAAATTCGGTAATGAAGTGACGATTTTCCGCATTTTTCCCATACCAAAAAATGGTGTCGTGGTTACGTTGGAAGTTTTTTGATTGAGGAGACCATTTTCGGTAATGCCAAATGATCTCGTTAATGAAATGATCCTTCCCGAACACCTCGTCCAGAACCAATTTTACATAATGCCCCACATGCCAATCCAGATGTACATAGATCGAGCCGGTGTCGCGCAATAGCTCGCGCATCAGGATCAGGCGCGGCGTGATCATCGCCAGATAGGACGCCGTGCCGTCCGCCCAGGTATCGGAATAGGCGAACTGTTCGATCACGGCCGGTTTTTGTTCCAGTTCCATGCCGGGCAGGGTGATTTTGGTGCGGCAGTCGGCTTTGGAATCGAACGGTGGGTCGATGTAGATCAGATCGATTTTGCCGCGCAGGCTGGGCGTCTCGTCGTCGCCGGCCAGCAGTGCGGCCATCGCCAGCAGATTATCGCCGTGGATCAGGCGATTGCGCCAAGTTTGATCCGATGTGTAGGTCGGGTTACGACTTGCAGGGATGCCACCATTAAAGGGTGGTCTATGGACAGAGCTAGAGCAATGCAGGAGCAATTGCCGAGGCGTTAGCCGTAACCCGACATTTGTGGCTTCGACTTGTCGGGTTACGCTATCGCTAACCCGACCTACGCTTTGAAACAAATCATTCTGGGTATTGTCTCTGGCAGACAACACCCATTCGCGGGTTTGCAGTGTGATGCGGTGACGGCCTTCCAGGCTTTCCAATATTTTTTCGGCAGTTTGCCGCCCTTCGGCGACGATGCCGGGAAGTTGTTCGAGCAGGCCTTTTGCCATGTTTTCATCCTGAGACGGCAAACCCAAACGGTTAAACCAAGAGTTCAATTAAAAATTTAACAAATAATACAACAAAAAGTTGGATGGGATGGCTATAAAAATTTAACTTTTTGTTCATGAATGAAAAACTCGAATTCGCCGAACGGCTGCGCAAGGCCATGCTGTCCGCAGGCTATGAAGCCCGTCCCGCCGTGCTGGAAAAAGGTTTCAACAGCCGCTATTGGGGGCGGTCGGTGTCGTTTCAGGCGGTTTCGCGCTGGTTGCGCGGCGAGGCGATTCCTTCGCAGGATAAGTTACAGGTGCTGGCGGAGTGGTTGAAAGTCGAGCCGCATGCCTTGCGTTACGGCGAAGAGGCGGCGCTGTCGATACGCGAAAAACGGAAACAATGGGAGGAAGCGCTGGATTACGGGGAAAGGGAGGCGATCGAGCAATATCTGAGTTTGCCCGCCCCGCAGCGCAAGATCGTCCGCGAGGTTATCAGCGCCTTTGCCCAGGTATATTCCGGGAAAAACCCGTAGCGCGTTAAGGCGGAATAAGTTTTGGAGTGGCAAAGCCCGGCTTTACGACTCCGATAAAGCCGTTCCTCATGCAAGGACTTAATCCGAGCTTCTTCAGACTCGAACAGTGGCTTGCAGCTTCCATGTCAAGGATTCTCCTGCTTTCAACGGCGTAATGGCGATGTCGCCGTCGTTATAAACACCGGGCACCTGCCAGGCCGATTTTTCCAGCGTCACTGTGCCCCGGTTTCTCGGCAGCCGGTAAAAATCGGCCCCGTAAAAGCTCGCGAAACCTTCCAGTTTGTCCAAGGCGCCGGCCTTTTCGAAAGCTTCCGTATACAGTTCGAGCGCTAAAGGCGCGCTGAAACATCCCGCGCAACCGCAGGCGTTTTCTTTCAGAGAAGTCAGATGCGGCGCGCTGTCGGTGCCGAGAAAGAACTTCGGACTGCCGCTGGTGGCAGCTTGAACCAGCGCCTCCCGGTGCTGTTCGCGCTTCAGGACCGGCAGGCAATAAAAATGCGGACGGATGCCGCCGGCCAGAATCGCGTTGCGGTTATATAAAAGGTGTTGCGGTGTGATTGTGGCGGCGATGCGGGGTCCTTGCGCTTTTACGAAATCGACTGCCTCGCGCGTGGTCACATGCTCGACGACGATGCGCAGCGCCGGGAAACGATCGACGATTCGGGCCAGCCGGGTCTCCAGGAAGACGCGTTCCCGGTCGAAGATGTCGCACGTTTCGTCGGTTACTTCGCCGTGAACCAATAGCGGAATGTCCTGTTTTTCCATTTCTTCGAACAACGGATAGGCGGCCTCGATATCCGCCACGCCTGAGTCGGAATTGGTCGTCGCCCCGGCCGGATAGAGCTTGAATGCGTGCACATGCTCCGAGGTGGCGGCTTTGCGGATTTCTTCAAGCGAAGTCGATCCGGTCAGGTACAAGGTCATCAAAGGCGTAAAATCGAGCCCTGCCGGAATCGCCTGCAGAATTTCCTCGCGGTAGGCTAACGCTTGTTCCACGGTTGTGACCGGCGGCTTCAGGTTCGGCATGATGATCGCGCGGGCGAACTGGCGGGCGGTGTGCGGCAGTACCGCTTTCAACAGCGCGCCGCTCCGGACGTGCAAATGCCAGTCGTCGGGCCGGTTGAGGGTTAATTTCTTCATTTGAAAGGCCATTTTCTTGTAGAATAACCTTATATTCTATCTTAGCCACTTGAAAAATACGCGCCTAGCCTTATCTCAAGTATTGTTTTTTTACCGGAGTCATCCATGCCAATCTACGAATATCAGTGCCAATCCTGCGGGTACGAGCACGAAGCCTTGCAAAAACTTAGCGACCAGCCGCTGATTCATTGCCCGGCGTGCAGCCAGCCCGATCTGATCAAAAAAATTTCCGCGGCCGGATTCCGCTTGAAAGGCGGCGGCTGGTACGAAACCGACTTCAAGAGCGGCGCGAAGAAGAACGTCGCGGGCGAAAGCACGGAAGCGTCCAAGCCGCACAGTTGCAGCGGCAGCTGCAGCCACTGATGGTTTGAACAAGCCGGCTTGAATTCAGCATGATAAGCCGTTAATATCGGCGATTTTTTCGGATTGACAGGAACAACACCACCATGCGTACGCACAAGTGCGGGGAATTAACGAAACAACATACCGGCCAGACCGTCGAATTGTGCGGTTGGGTGCATCGCCGCCGCGACCATGGGGGGGTCATTTTTATCGATCTCAGAGACCGTACCGGCTTGGTGCAGGTCGTTTTCGATCCGGATGTGCATGAAGCGTTCTCCCTGGCCGAACATGTGCGCAGCGAATATGTGCTGAAAGTCAAAGGCAGCGTGCGCGGGCGTCCCGAAGGGACGATCAATCCGAATATGGGCACCGGCGAAATCGAAGTGCTGGTGAGCGAGATGGTCGTGCTAAACGAGTCCGAAACGCCGCCGTTCCCGGTCGAAAGCGAGATCGAGGTCAACGAGGAACTGCGCCTGCGCTACCGCTATATTGATCTCCGCCGTTTTGCGATGCAGGAAAAGATGAAAGTGCGTCGTGACGTGGCGCGGGTGCTGCGCAACTTCCTGGACGATCATGAGTTCTTCGAAATCGAAACCCCGTATCTGACCAAGGCGACCCCGGAAGGCGCGCGCGACTATATCGTGCCGAGCCGGACACATGAAAACGCGTTCTTCGCGCTGCCGCAATCGCCGCAGTTGTACAAGCAGATTCTGATGGTCGCGGGCATGGACCGCTATTATCAGATCGTGCGCTGCTTCCGCGACGAGGATTTGCGCGCGGACCGCCAGCCCGAGTTTACCCAGCTCGATATCGAGACCTCGTTCATGGACGAAGACGAGATCATGCACATCATGGAAGAGATGATCCGCCAGCTGTTCCAGAAAGTGATCGGCGTGAACCTGGGCGCGCATTTCCCGCGCATGACCTATCAGGAAGCGATTTCGAAATACGGTATCGACCGGCCGGATCTTCGGATTCCTTTGGAATTGGTCGATATCGCCGAGGACATGAAAAATGTCGATTTCAAGGTCTTTTCCGCGCCGGCGAACGATCCTCAGGGCCGCGTGGTCGCGATGCGCCTGCCGAAAGGGGCCGACCTGAGCCGGAAGGAGATCGACGATCTGACCAAGTTTGTCGGCATCTACGGCGCGAAGGGGCTCGCTTATATTAAGGTCAACGATCTGGCTGTCGGGGTCGAAGGCCTGCAATCGCCGATCGTGAAGTTTGCGCCGGCCGAAGTCTGGGACAACGTGCTCGCGAAGACCGGCGCGCAAAACGGCGACCTGATCTTCTTCGGTGCGGACAAGGCTTCCATTGTGAACGAGGCGATGGGCGCGCTACGCGTGAAGCTCGGCCACGATCTGGGCCTTTTGGAAGGCGAGTGGAAGCCGGTCTGGGTGGTCGATTTTCCGATGTTCGCGTGGGACGAAAAGAGCCGACGCTATACGGCTATCCACCATCCGTTTACCGCGCCGAAGTGTTCCATTGAAGAATTGCAGGCGAATCCCGGCGAGGCCTTGTCGCGCGCTTACGACCTGGTGCTGAACGGCACCGAAGTCGGCGGGGGTTCGATCCGTATCAACCGGCCGGCGATGCAGCGGGCCGTCTTCGAAATTCTCGGCATCAAGGAAGACGAAGCGCGCGAAAAATTCGGCTTCCTGCTCGATGCCTTGAAATACGGCGCTCCGCCACACGGCGGTCTGGCGTTCGGTCTGGACCGTCTGGTCATGCTGATGACCGGCTCGACCTCGATCCGCGACGTGATCGCATTCCCGAAAACGCAGTCGGCAGCTTGTCCCTTGGTCAGCGCGCCGGCGGTCGTTCCGGAGGAACAATTGCGTGAGTTGGGTATCAAACTGGTCAAACAGCCGGGCAAAGAGAAGGCTTGATGTAGGGTGGGTTCGGCGCGCCACGCAAAAATTTTGGGGTTTAAGCGTTTTTTCCGCGCGCCGAACCCACCGTTCGAAGCCGCAGCCCTGTCCGCGTCGGGGAAGTCTGTGAGGTATCAAAGTGATGAAAACGGTGAGTTATACCTATTGGAAAAGCAAAGATTTCTTTCTGGGCTTTATCAATGATTATCCGGACTATATTACTCAGGGCGAAACCAAAGAGGAATTGCAGGAGAATCTGAAGGATTTGCTGGCTGACCTCGAAAGCAATGAAATTCCGTATATTCGCAAGGTAGAACAAATGCACGTGGCCTGATGAAAAGAAAGGATTTGATACGGTTCCTTGAAGCAATGGGTTGTAAATTGAAGCGGTACGGCGGAAAACATGATTGGTATGTCAATGAAGAAACTCAACAATCGCAACCGGTGCCGCGGCATGGCGAAATCGATGAATATTTAGCCAAGTCAATCATTAAAAAATTATCCAAATAGGGTTAGAACAAGAATTTTGATAAAGAGATATCAACTTTGGAGAACGGATCGGCGTTGGCGCATCCGTCAATACTGCTTTTAACCCTGCCGTGAAGATCTAAGCAAAATGTCTAATACCCCCTTTCCGATAGAAGATTACGCTCTGCTGAGCGATGCCGAATGCGACGAGCGCATCGCCTCTGCCAAAGCCAAGCTCGGCAAGCGCTGCGTGATTCTGGGCCACCATTATCAACGCGATGAAGTCTTCAAACATGCCGATTTTACCGGCGATTCGCTGAAGCTGTCGCGCAACGCGGCCGCCTCCGATGCCGAGTACATCGTATTCTGCGGCGTCCATTTCATGGCCGAGGTGGCCGACATCCTGTCGCGCCCCGAGCAGATTTCGATTTTGCCCGACCTCGCGGCCGGCTGTTCGATGGCGGATATGGCCAATCTGCTGAAGGTACAGCAGTGTTGGAAAGAGCTGGCCGAAGTGATCGATGTCGAAAACGAAGTGACCCCGGTCACCTACATCAATTCCGCGGCCGACCTGAAAGCCTTTTGCGGCGAGCATGAAGGTATCGTCTGCACCTCTTCGAATGCGCGGAAAATCCTCGAATGGAGTTTCGAACGGCGACCCAAGGTGCTGTTCTTTCCGGATCAGCATCTGGGGCGCAATACCGGCTACCGGATGGGCATTCCGCTCGAACAGATGGTCACATGGGATTTTACCCAGCCGCGCGGCGGGTTGACCGACGAGCAGATCAAGAACGCGAAGATCATTCTCTGGAAAGGCTTCTGCTCGGTGCATCAAGCTTTCAAACCGGAACATATCGACCAGTTTCTCGAACGCTATCCCGAAACCAAAGTCATTTCGCACCCCGAGGCGGCGTTCGAAGTCTGCCAGAAATCCGAATACATCGGTTCGACCGAATACATTCTGAAAACGGTGCGCGAGGCCGAACCGAATACCCGCTGGCTGGTCGCAACCGAACTGAACCTGGTCAACCGCTTGAACGAGGAATGCAAGGCGGAGGGCAAGCATGTGCACTTCATGTCGCCGATGCTGTGCATGTGTTCGACGATGTTCCGGACCGATCCGCAGCATCTGGCTTGGGTGATGGACAATCTGGCGGCAGGGCATGTGATCAACCGGATTACGGTGCCTCCGAAAGAGTCGGAGCTGGCGAAAAAGGCGCTGGATAACATGCTGGCAGTGGCGTAGTCGGCCTTTGGCGGCATCGGAGTTCAAAGCTTGCTTTGAACGGGGTATTCATGTGTGTTCCAAAGCCGGCTTTGGGACTCCGGGCGGCTGGTGTATAGCGGCGAATGCCGTAGCATGGGGGCGATGTGTTTCGATCAAATTCGACGGAAATAACTTTATGCCTATGAACTCATTCTCATTCCCTCGGGGCGTCCTGGCGGCGTCTCTTCTGGCGTTGATTACGGTTGCCGGTTGCGGAAACGAGACGCCGAAAAGTGCCTTTCCGCAGCAAACGGTCCGCAAGTACGAACAGGCCGTGACGCTGGAAGGGATGGTCTCCGACGACAAAGGGCCGGTCAAGTCCGGAACGGTCAAGGTCAGCGACGAAAAAGGCGCGGTGATCGCCGAAATGGCTTTGCAAGGCAGCGAACATTACCGTGTGCAGGTGCCTGCCGGGACAGCGTTGCCGATTCTGTTGACCTTTTATCCAGTGGCCGGCGGCGAACAACTGGTCACTGCGGTCATCCATCCGACCGTCACCAAATACGACATCACTCCGCTCTCGACCGCGATCGCCAAAAAAGCCAAAGCGCTGGGCGGTTATACGCACGGCAACCTGCTCGTGGCGGCCGAAAGTATGGGCACTGTGCCGGAGTCCAACAAAACGACCGCCGGTTTCCGCGGCGATCCGACCAAGCAATATGGCGGCTGGCACTGATTTCACCGCGCTGCGCCGGAGGTTTTCCGCATCCGCTCTGCGATGAATGTGCTGCTTGTCGAAGACGACGCCATTCTGGCGGACGGCCTGTCGCGCAGCTTGAGCGACTGGGGTTTTGCCGTGATTCATGCAATGACGGGCAGTTACGCGATGACGGCCTTGCTGACTCAGGTTTTCGATTTGGTCATACTCGATCTGGGTTTGCCGGATTGCGACGGCAGGGACGTCTTGAGGCAGCTCAGATCCCGTAAATCGCCCCTGCCGGTGCTGATTCTGACCGCGAGAAACGCGCTCGACGACCGGATCGGCGGCCTGGAATCGGGAGCCGACGATTATTTGGCCAAGCCTTTCGATCTGCGCGAATTGCAGGCCCGGGTAAGGGCGTTGATCAGGCGGAGCCAGGGCCAGATAGGTCACGAGACCGTGGTCGGACGGTTGACGCTCGATACGGTGGGGCAACGGGTAACGGCCGACGGCCGGCCGTTGTTGCTGCCCGCCAGAGAGTATGGCGTGCTGCTGGCGTTGATGCTGCAGGCCGGGCGCGTCGTCAGCAAGGATGCGATTGCCGGAAGGCTGGCGGTCGAAGGGGAGGAACTCGCGGACAATGCGATCGAAGTGTATGTGTCCCGCTTGCGCAAGCGCCTCGCCCCGTTCGGGATCAATATCAGAACGCTGCGCGGTTTGGGTTACGTGCTGGAGGCCGGTCATGGGGCCTAAGCCGAAGAGTATCCGCTTCCGGATTCTTTCGCGGCTGACGCTTCCTTTTTTCGTGCTGGTGCTTCTGGATGCGGCCGTGTCTTACTTCGTGGCCTTCTATTTTGCCAATACCGCTTACGACCAGTGGCTGCTCGATTCCGCGAGCTCGTTGGCGCAGCAGGTCAAGGGAAAACAGGATAAAATCACCTTCGAATTGCCGCCCGAAGCGATGGCGGTATTCCGCTGGGACGCAATCGATAAAACCTTCTTCAAAGTCGAATCGGCCTCATCGGGCTTCATTGCCGGCGACACGGCGCTCCCCGTGCCGGCAGGGCCGCCGGTCGAGCAGGCGTCGCCTTACTTCGGCGACGGCAGGATGCAAAATAAAAACGTCAGAGTCGTCTCGTTGATCACGATTCCACGCGACAGCCGCGAAGCCGTCCGGGTTTCCGTGGCGGAGACGCTGAATAAACGGCGCCGGATGATGGTCCAAATCCTGACCGCCGTCATCGTCCCGCAATGCTTGTTGGTGGTCTTTGCCGGTTTTCATATCTGGACGGGCATCGGCGGCGGCCTAAAGCCGTTAAAGGCGCTTGCCGCCGCGATCGAACAGCGTTCGGCGAAAGACCTCGATCCGATACCCGACAAGGATGCGCCTCTTGAAGTCCACTCGCTGACGCATACGATCAACGCCTTGCTGCAAAAGCTCGGGGCGGCCATGCTGAGCCAGCGCCGGTTCGTCGAAAACGCCGCGCATCAGATGCGGACACCGCTGGCCGGGCTCAAGCTGCAGGCGGAGCGCGCCTTGTTGTCGGATGATTTCGAGGCGATGAAGCTGACGATGGGGCAGATCAAAAACGCGGCCGATCGCGTCGCGCATCTGAACGAGCAGTTGTTGACGCTGGCCCGCTCCGAGTCGATCGCGGGCGGCATGGCCGAGTTCAAAACGGTCGACTTGAAGGCGCTGGCCCGCCGGTGTTGCCTCGAATGGGCGCCGAAGGCGCTCGAACGCAACATCGAATTGGGCTTCGATGCGCAGCCGTTGCCTCTGGCCGTCTCGGCGGACGCCACGCTGCTGCGCGAGCTGGTGAATAATTTACTCGACAATGCGATTCGCTATAGCTTTCCTGGCGGGCAAATCAACGTCGCGGTGCAGGCCGACCCGTGCCGTATGTTGATCGTCGAAGACGCCGGCCCCGGCATCGGGGCCGGCGAAATCGACAAGGTTTGCGAGCGGTTTTACCGGCCGCCGGGCAGTCCAGGCGACGGTTGCGGCCTCGGGCTGGCGATTGTGAAAGAAATCGCGGAACTGCACAACGCCCGGGTCGAAATCGGCAGCGGCGTCCAAGGCGTCGGCACGCGGGTCGCCATCGTCTTTCCCTCTTCCGTCGGCCACTTGCGGGGCGCCTCCCGACATGACGCTGTGACAGGTTGATGAAAGGTTCGATTGGTAACATGGCGGGGACCGGGCGGAAAACGCATCCGGTTCTCTCTTTGTCATTCGATCGAAAGTTCATGCGAATTGTTGCTTTGCTTGCTTTTCTTGGGTTGTTGGCTGCCATCGGCTGTGAAAATCACAACCCGCAGGCTCCCGAGCCTTCTTCAAAATCATCCATCGAGCCGGCCGGCAAGGGCGTGGTGACGCTGCGTCCGGAGTCGCTGCCCTATATTACGGTGCGCGAAGTGCAGCCGGAGACCGTTGCCAGCGTGGTCACGGCGCCGGCAAGAGTGGATTTTCGGGCGCAAGCGATTTCCTCGGTAGGAACGGTGGTGGCCGGACGCGTGAGTAAAGTGTTCGTGCAGGTCGGCGACAAAATCAAGGCGGGTGCCCCCGTCGTGGCGCTGGCCAGCAACGATGCGGTCCAGATACGTGCCGACCACACCCGGGCGGGAACGGAGCTTGCGCGCGCGCAGGATCATTTGAACCGGCAATTGGAAATGCAGCGCGCCGGGGTCGGCCTGGACATCGAACGGATGGAAGCCGAAACTCAACTCAAGCAGGCGCGGGCCGAATTCGAACGCAGCCGGGACTTCCTGCGTCTGCTCGGCGACGGCCGCGCCGGTGAAGTGATCGTGCGCGCGCCGGTCGACAGCACGGTGCTGAAAGCGCACGTGGCGACCGGCGCCGCTGTGGAAGCGGGGGCTCTCCTGCTTGATTTGGGCGAGCCTTCGGCCGCCTGGATCGTCGCCGACGTTTTCGAGAAAGAATTGTTGCTGGTCGAAAAAGGCGCCAAAGCGGTTATCGAGCTCGCCTCGCTGCAAGACCCGATTCAAGGCCACGTCGTTGGCGAAAGCGCCGCGATCCAGACCGAACTGCGCCGGGCATCGGTTTTCATCGTCGCGGACGATCCCAAGATTCCGCTGCGTCCCGGCATGTACGCGCGAGTCTCCATCGAGGCGTCCGCGCCCAGCCGTATCATGCTGCCGGCGTCGGCCGTGCTGATCAAGGACGGACGGGAAACCGTGGTCTATGTCGAAGTCGGCCCCGGCCGATTCAAGGCGCGTCCGATCCAGATCGGCCAGGCGCGCGAAGGTCTGACGCCGGTATTGAAAGGCTTGTCCGGCGGAGAGCGGGTGGTCGTCGACGGTGCGCTGCTGATCGACGGCGAAGCTTCGATGCTGTTGTAGGAGGCCGGCCGTGCTCAAGTTGCTAATCGAAACCTGCGTGCACCGGCGGGTCGCCGCCCTGGTGATTACCGCTCTCATCGCGTTGTTCGGGATCCATGCCTATCTGGAAACCCCGATCGAGGCTTATCCGGACGTGACCAACACCCAGGTGACCGTAATCAGCCTGATGCCGGGTTATGCGCCGGAAGAGGTGGAACGGCAAGTAACGGTGCCTTTGGAGCGGGTCTTGAACGGCACGCCGGGCATGCTGCAAATGCGCAGTCAGAGCCTGTTCGGCTTGTCGCTGATTACCATTACCTTCGAGGATGACGTCGACAGCTTCTATTCGCGCACGTTGATCACCGAGCGCATGAACGGCGCCGAACTGCCGGAATCGGTGCAGCCGGTATTGGCGCCGGATTACACGCCGCTGGGTGAAATCTACAAATTCGTGGTGACCAGCGATCGCCATTCGCTCTACGAACTGCGCTCGGAGATGGAGTGGAACGTCTCGCGGGTGCTGCGCCAAGTGCAGGGGGTTGCCGACGTGCTGACCTTCGGCGGCTACTACAAGGAGATCCATGTCGAAATCGATCCGATTCGGTTGGAATCCTTCGGCCTGACCCTGGACGAGGTCAACCGCGCCGTCGCCAGCGCCAACCGGAACGTGGGCGCGGGCTTTCTGCGCCACGGCGATCAGCAGATGGTGATCCGCAGCGTCGGCTATCTCGGCTCGCCCGAAGATGTGAAAAAAATCGTCTTGAAAAGCGAGGGCGGTACGCCGTTGACGGTAGGCGATGTGGCCCGTCTGGTGCAGGCTTATACGCCGCGCCAGGGCACGGTGGGGCTGGACGATCATAAAGAGGCGGTGGAAGGCATCGTGCTGTTGCGGCGCGGACAGAATCCGTCGCGGGTCCTGGCGGCGGTGCACGACAAGGTCGAGGAGCTCAACGCCCGCATGCTGCCGGCCGGCATGAAGCTGGTGCCGTTCCTGGACCGTACCGAGCTGGTCGATAAAACCCTGCACACCGTTTACGACAACCTCTTGCATGGGTTTTTGCTGGTCGTCGGCGTGGTCTGGCTCTTTTTGCGCAGTATTCGCGGTTCGCTGATCGTCGCCTGCGTCATTCCGCTGTCGTTGCTGGTTGCGTTTGCCGGGCTTTACCGGCTGGGGATGCCCGCCAATTTGATTTCGATGGGCGCCATCGACTTCGGCATCATTCTCGACGGCGCCGTGGTTCTGGTCGAGAGCGTCATCCATCAGGCCAGCCATCGCCATCCCAAAAGCCATCGCGACATGGTCCGGCTGATCGTCGATGCCGCTTTTAGCGTCGCCAAGCCGACATTTTTCGCGATGCTGATCATCATTGCCGCGTTGTTGCCGGTGTTCACCCTGGAACGCGTCGAAGGGCGCATCTTTCGGCCTTTGGCGCTGACCTACAGCTTCGCGCTGGGCGGTGGCTTGATCTTTGCGATGACCCTGGTGCCGGCGCTCTGTGCCGTGTTGATTCAACCCAAGCATGCGATGATCGAGGAGCCCCGTTTCCTGCTCCGCCTCAGGGCGCTTTACCGCCGCCTATTGGCGTGGTCTCTCGGGCGGCGGCCGCTAGTTCTGGGCGCGGCCGGCGTTTTGCTGCTGACCGGTGCGCTGGCGGCCGGCCGGCTCGGCAGCGAATTTTTGCCGGAGCTCGACGAAGGCGATGTGCATGTGTTCGTAGAGATGCCGGCCAGTATTTCGCTGGCCAAAGGCCAGGCGATTTTGCTCGATATGCGCGAGCGCCTGCTCTCTTTTCCCGAAGTCAAAAGCATCCTCAGCCAGCAGGGGCGTTCCGAAGACGGCACCGACAACGAAGGCGTCAACATGAGTGAAACGTTCGTGCATCTGAAGCCGCGCGAAGCATGGCGGGAGGGTTTGCACAAGGAACAGTTGGTCGAGGCGATGCGCGAGGAATTGGCCGCGATTCCCGGCGTGCGTTTCAATTTTTCGCAGCCGATCAAGGACAACGTCGAAGAAGCGGTCAGCGGCGTGCGCGGCAAGGTCGTCCTGAAAATCTACGGCGATGATCTGGAACGGATGCGTGCGACGCTGGAACAGGCGAAAAGTTTGTTGAAGGCCATTCCCGGCGTCATCGACCTGGATTTGTACCGCGAGTCCATCGTGCCGCAGCTGCAGATCAATTTGGACCGTTCCGCCCTGGCGCGCGAGGGGATTACCATCGATGCGGCGCAGGATACGATCGAAACCGGCCTGGCCGGCAAGGTGACCACCGAACTCTGGCAAAACGAACGGCCGGTGCCGGTGCGGACGATTCTGCGGGCCGGCGAGCGTAGCGACAAAGAGCAGATCGGCGATCTGAAACTGCCGGCACCTTCGGGGGCGCGCATTCCGTTGCGCGAAGTGGCCGCGATGCCGATCGAACGCGGCAGGACTTCGATCGAGCGCGAGGCCAATCGCCGTTTTCTGGCGTTGAAGTTCAACGTCGAGGGCCGCGATCTGGGTTCCGTCGTGCATGACGCGATGGCCGCCGTAGACGGTAAGGTCGAGCTCGAAGAGGGCAGTTTCCTGGTGTGGGGCGGCGAGTTCGAAAACCAGCAACGGGCGATGGGGCGGCTGGCGGTGGTGGTGCCGATCGCGGTGCTGATCGTGCTCGGCTTGCTGTACAGCGCCTTGCAGTCGGCGCGCAGCGCGCTGGCGATTCTATTGTGCACGCCGTTTGCGCTGGCCGGCGGCGTTTTTTTGCTGCTTGCCGCCGGCATTCCGCTGTCGGTCAGCGCGGCGATCGGTTTTATCGCCTTGCTGGGGCAGGTGTCGTTGATGGGGCTCTTGGTGCTCAGCGCGATCGAAGAGCGCCGGCGCGGCGGACAGCTTCTGTCCGAAGCCATCGTGGAAGGCGCGGTAGACCGCTTGCGGCCGGTGTTGATGGCGTCGCTGCTGGCACTCCTAGGGCTGTTGCCGATGGCGGTGTCGACCGGCATCGGCAGCGAAACCCAGCAGCCGTTTGCGGTCGTGATCGTCGGCGGCATGTTCACTACGTTTTTCGTCGCCATGCTGGTACTGCCGGTCATTTATGCGTATATCACGCCGAAGCGCCTGATCACCCCGGAAGAGGCCGACGATATACAGGAGGAGTCTTGATGAAAACACGCGATCGGAAAATTCGAGCCGTCGCTTTTGCCTGTCTGGCCATGCTGGCCGCGGTCAGGGCCGTTGCCGCCGAGCTGCCCGAAACGGTGACCATGCAGCAATTGCTGGATATCACCCGCGAACGCAGTCCGCGTTATGCCGCCTTGCAACAGCGCATCGAAGCGGCCGGCGCGGAAATCGTCGAAGCCGGCGTGTTGCCGAATCCGCGGCTCAGCTACGGGCGCTTCGACCTGTTGACCCGGACCAACACGATGTACGACGGCAACGTGCAGCAGCAGGTCATCCTGGAGGTGCCGGTGCTGATCGCCGGCCAGCGCGGCATGCGCCTGGAGGCCGCGGAAAAAAAGGCGGACGCGGCCGCCGCCGATATCGCCGCCGACTTTGCCGGCCTGATTTACGACGAATGGGCGCTGTTCGTCAAACAGTTGGCGAATCGGCAGCGCATCGCCGTGCTCGACGAAACGGCCCGCTACGTCGAACATCTGTCCGGCATCGTCTCCGGACGTCTGCAGGCGGGCAGCGCCAGCCGCTACGATCTGCTGCGCATCGACATCGAGGCCAAAAATGTCGAGACGCGCCGGCAAACCTTGCGCAACGATTTGTCCGCGTCGGCGGCCGAATTGAGCATTCTGCTGGGATTGTCGGATTGGCGTCCGGAGGCGCGGGGCGAACTGTCGAGCCTGAACGTGCCGACCGACATTAACGCGTTATGGGCGGATGCCGAAGCCTCGCATCCGGACATCGAAGCGGCCCGGCGCGGAGAGATCGCCGCCGAGGCCGATGTGGCGCGGGCCAAGCGCGAACGCTGGCCGACGCCGACTTTTCAGGTCGGGTCGGCGTTCACCGATTCGCCTTACGGCAACACCAGCTTTGCCGGTGTCTCGGTCGATTTACCGATTTTCGATCGCGGCCAGGGCGCGATTGCGCGTGCCAATGCGGCAAAACATGCCGCGCGGCTGCAGCACGATTTGGCGCTCGCACGCACGCGGAGCGCGCTCGAACGCGCCGTCGAAATGCTGGCGCGGCGCCGGGAAACGCGGGCGGACTTCGAGCGCAACGTGATCGCCAAGCTGCCGGATCTCCAAGAAATGGGAGAGTCCAGTTACCGTCTGGGGAAAGGCAGTCTCCTGGAGCTTCTGGATGCGTCGCGTTCCAGGACCGAAACCCGTTTGACCCGGCTGGATCTGATGCAGGCGGAAATCGAAGCCGAGTTGGACGTCCTGCGCGCTTCCGGCCTGTTGATCCGGCGCTTCGAAAACGATCCTGTCCGCATGAATTGACCCCAAACGCCGCAGCGTTGCGGCGGCTTCATTCCTCCTTGATTAAAAATGCCTCGGCCGTTATAATTCCCCAGCTAAATTGACTGGAGCGCTGTGTGGCAGGTAGAACCTTGTCTACTGTCAGCAAGATACTGCTTTATCAAATTCTGATCATGATACTGATGGCGGCCGGTTTTGCCGCCGCCGTCGGAAAAATGGCGGCCTTGTCCGCGGCGCTGGGCGGGGCGGCGGCGTTTTTTCCGAACCTGTTTTTTGCATACAGGATTAAAAAGGCGATCGGGCAGGAAGCGCGCAAGATCGTCGTATCATTTTACACTGGCGAAGTGGGCAAGCTGCTGTTGACGGCGGCTATTTTCGTCCTGATTTTTCAAATCCCTGACATAGAGTTATTACCGCTGCTCGTCGGCTATCTGACGGCATTGTCGGTTTTTTGGTTTGCGCTATTGATGCGCTGAATTTTTGACGAGAGAGGAACGATGGCAACCGAAGCGCACGCGGCTGAAGGGGCAACCGGCTATATCATTCACCATTTGACTCCGTTGAGCGTCGGCGAGGGGTTCTGGACCTTGCACTTGGATACCCTGTTTTTCTCGGCTCTGCTCGGCGGATTGTTCATCTGGTTTTTCAAGACCGCGGCCGAAAAGGCGACTTCCGGCGTGCCCGGCCCCTTGCAGAATGTCGCGGAAATGCTGATCGAGTTCGTCGACACGCAGGTCAAGGATACTTTCCACGGCCGAAGCGCGCTGATCGCGCCGCTGGCGTTGACCGTTTTCTGCTGGGTGTTCCTGTTCAATTTCATGGACCTGTTCCCGGTCGACATTCTGCCGATGATCGGTTCGGCGATGGGCATTCCCTATCTTCGGGTCGTGCCGAGCACCGATCTGAACGCGACCTTTGCGATGTCGATTTCGGTGTTTCTGCTGATCATTTTTTACAGCATCAAGGTCAAGGGCGTTTTCGGTTTTGCGAAGGAAATGCTGCTGCAGCCGTTCGGGCCCTGGCTGATGCCGTTCAACCTGCTGTTGAAAGTGGTCGAAGAAATCGCCAAGCCGATCTCGCTCGGCCTCCGGCTGTTCGGCAACCTGTATGCGGGCGAATTGATCTTCATCCTGATCGCACTGTTGCCCTGCTACGTGCAGCCGGTCCTGAGCCTGCCGTGGGCGATTTTCCATATTCTGATCATCACGCTGCAAGCGTTCATTTTCATGGTATTGACGATCGTCTACCTGAGCATGGCGCACGAAGACCATTAATCTTTATTTTTTAAACTGTTCTTTACAACTTAACTTTTTACCTTTGGAGGTATCATGGAAATTGCAAAATTGATTGCTGACGTGCAGGGCATGACTGCGATTGCGGTCGGTCTGGTATTGGGTATGGGCGCGCTCGGAACCGCGATCGGCTTCGGTCTGTTGGGCGGAAAATTCCTGGAAGGCGCGGCGCGTCAGCCGGAAATGGTGCCTATGCTGCAAGTCAAAATGTTCGTTGTCGCAGGTCTCTTGGACGCGGTCACCATGATCGGCGTCGGTCTGGCGCTGTTCTTCACTTTCGCGAACCCGTTCCTGTCAGCCGTACAAGCCGCTGCGGGCTAAATTGAGCCTACTATTTCCTAAAAACGACAAGAGGAACGCATCGTGAGTATCAATGCTACTCTGATTGGACAAATGATCACCTTTGCACTTCTGGTATGGTTTACCATGAAGTACATCTGGCCGCCTTTCATCAACGCCATGGAAGAGCGCAAAAAGAAAATTTCCGACGGTTTGGCGGCGGCCGACAAAAGCCAGGAAGATTTGAAACTGGCCGAGAAGAAAGCCAAGAACATCATCAAGGACGCAAAGGATCAGTCTTCGGAGATCGTCACGCTGGCGCAGAAACGCGCGAATGAGATCGTTGAGGAGTCCAAGGATAACGCCAACAAGGAAGCGGAGCGCCGTATCCAAGCAGCCAAAGCGCAGATCGAGCAGGAAATCGAACAAACCAAGGAAGCGCTGCGTAAAGAAGTGGCGGCTCTGGCAGTCAGCGCGGCAGAGCAGATTCTCGGTGCGGAAATCGATCAAAACAAGCATCAGGGCATCATCAGCAAAGTCTCCGATAAATTATAAGGTTGAGCATAATGAGCGAATTGGCAACATTGGCAAGGCCTTATGCGGCGGCTGTCTTTAAGAGAGCCAAAGAGACCGGAACTTCTGAAAAGTGGTCGAAAACGCTGGCGTTCCTGTCAAGTGTTTTGAACGATGACATCCTTGCGGCTTATGTCAATAACCCGAAGGTCGGCAACGAGCGTTTGACGAAATTGATGCTCGATATCGGCGAAGGCCGGCTCGACCAGGAAGGCACAAATTTTCTGCAATTGCTCGTGCAAAACCGGCGCCTGAGTCTGGTCCCGCAGATTGCAAGGATTTTCGAAGCGCACAAGGCGGAGGATGAAGGCTATCTGGATGTCGAGGTCCATGCCGCTTATGAGTTCAGCGGAGAAGGCAAGCAGAGTTTTGCGGCCAAGCTCGAAAAGCAGTTCGGCAAGAAAGTCCGCATGAATGTGTCGATCGACAAGTCGTTGATCGGCGGTGTTCTGGTGCGCGCAGGCGACAAGGTGATAGACGGTTCGATCAAGGGTCAACTCCAACACATGCAAAAAGCGCTACAGTGAGAGTGATATAAAATGCAATTAAATCCATCCGAAATTAGTGATCTGATTAAAAAGAAGATCGAAGGCTTCGATCTGGGCGCTGAAGCGCATACCGAAGGCACTGTAGTCAGCGTGACCGACGGCATTGTGAGAATTCATGGGCTTTCCGAGGCGATGCAGGGCGAAATGCTCGAATTCCCCGGCAATACCTACGGCATGGCGTTGAACCTTGAGCGTGACTCGGTCGGCGCGGTTGTTCTGGGCTCTTACCAGCATATTTCCGAAGGCGATACCGTCAAGTGCACCGGCAAGATTCTTGAAGTCCCGGTCGGCGAAGCCTTGCTCGGCCGCGTGGTCGACGCGCTCGGCAAGCCGATCGACGGCAAGGGCGCGATCGAGACCAACGAAACCTCGCCGATCGAAAAGATCGCGCCGGGCGTTATCGCGCGGCAATCGGTCAGCCAGCCGGTACAATTGGGTCTGAAATCGATCGATGCGATGATTCCGGTCGGCCGCGGCCAGCGCGAATTGATCATCGGCGACCGCCAGACCGGCAAGACCGCGATCGCGGTTGATGCGATCATCAACCAGAAAGGCACCGGCATCAAATGTATTTATGTCGCGATCGGGCAAAAACGCTCGTCGATCGCGAACGTGGTGCGCAAGCTCGAAGAACATGGCGCCATGGAGCACACGATCATCGTGTCCGCTTCCGCGTCCGAATCGGCCGCACTGCAATTCATCGCGCCTTACACCGGCTGCGCGATGGGCGAATATTTCCGCGACCGCGGCGAAGATGCGCTGATCATTTACGACGACTTGACCAAACAAGCCTGGGCCTACCGTCAGGTGTCATTGTTGCTCCGCCGTCCGCCGGGACGTGAAGCGTATCCGGGCGACGTCTTTTATCTGCACTCGCGTTTGCTCGAACGGGCCGCGCGGATCAATGCGGATGAAGTCGAAAAACTGACCGACGGCAAGGTCAAAGGCAAGACCGGCTCGCTGACCGCGCTGCCGATCATCGAAACGCAAGGCGGCGACGTGTCCGCGTTCGTTCCGACCAACGTGATTTCGATCACCGACGGCCAGATCTTCCTGGAAAGCAATCTGTTCAACTCCGGTATCCGTCCTGCGGTTAACGCAGGCCTTTCGGTCTCCCGGGTCGGTGGCGCCGCGCAAACCAAGATCATCAAAAAGCTCGGCGGTGGTATCCGTCTCGACCTCGCACAATACCGTGAGTTGGCGGCGTTCGCGCAGTTCGCGTCGGACCTGGACGAAAGCACCCGCAAGCAGATCGAACGCGGCCAGCGCGTGACCGAATTGATGAAGCAGAACCAGTATTCGCCGATGTCAGTGGCGCAAATGGCGGTTTCGCTGTTTGCGGCGAACCAGGGCTTCCTGGACGCAGTGGAAGTGAACAAGGTTCTGGCATTCGAATCCGCGTTGCAGTTGTATATGAAAACGGAACATGCCGCGCTGCTTGACAAGATCAATGCAACCGGCGACTGGAACGACGAAATTGCACAAGGTCTGCAGGCTGCGATCGAAACTTTCGTTAAAACGCATAGCTGGTAAAGGGCGCATTCCATGGCAGTCGGCAAAGAAATACGCACCAAGATCGCGAGTATCAAGAATACTCAAAAGATCACCCGCGCGATGGAAATGGTCGCCGCGAGCAAAATGCGTAAGACCAAAGACAGAATGCAGGCGACACGGCCGTATTCGCTGCGCATCGGCCGTATCATCAAGCATCTGGCGCATGCGAATCCCGAGTACAAGCATTCGTATCTGATCAAGCGCGATGTCAAACGGGTCGGTCTGATCATTATCAGTTCGGACCGCGGCCTGTGCGGCGGCCTGAATTCGAACCTGTTCCGGCGCACGCTGAGCCAGTTGACCGAGTGGGACAAAGCCGGCATCGAGGTCGAAGTCAGCACGATCGGAGCCAAGGCGACCGTTTTCTTCAGCTCGCTCAAAAAAGTGCAACTGGTCGGCCAGCTTTCGAAGCTGGGCGACACGCCGCATTTGCATGATATTGCCGGGGTAATTCGCTTGATGCTCGACGAATACGAACAGGGCAAGATCGACGAATTGTATGTGGTCAGCAATGAATTCGTGAACACGATGACGCAGCGTCCGACCATCGAAAAACTGTTGCCGGTCGTCGCCGAAGACATCGAAGACAAGCTGAACGGCCATTGGGACTATATCTATGAGCCCGATGCGAAAGAAGTGCTGGATCACTTGCTGACCCGCTATATCGAATCGAAGGTGTACCAGGGGCTGGTCGAAAACAATGCCTGCGAACAGGCGGCCCGAATGATCGCGATGAAGAGCGCGTCGGACAATGCCGGCAACCTGATCGGCGAGTTGCAGTTGATCTACAACAAAGCTCGGCAGGCTGCCATTACTCAGGAAATTTCAGAAATCGTCGGCGGCGCAGCTGCTGTTTAAGCCCAAAAGAAGCGAGACAAACAAGAGGAAAACTCAATGAGTTCGGGTAAAATCGTACAAATTATCGGCGCGGTCGTCGACGTGGAATTCTCCCGTGAGGAACTGCCCAAAGTTTATGACGCGTTGAATGTGGAAGGCGTCAATCTGGTGCTGGAAGTGCAGCAGCAATTGGGCGACGGCGTGGCCCGGACGATTGCGATGGGCAGCACCGACGGCTTGCGCCGCGGCATGGCCGTCAGCAACACCAATGCGCCGATTTCGGTACCGGTCGGTCTGGAAACGCTGGGCCGGATCATGAACGTTCTCGGTCAACCGATCGATGAAAGAGGGCCGATCGGCGAAAAGACTTCATGGGGTATTCACCGCGAAGCGCCGAGCTATGCCGACCAGGCGGCCGGCAATGAACTGCTGGAAACCGGCATCAAGGTCATCGATCTGATTTGCCCGTTCTCGAAAGGCGGCAAGGTCGGCCTGTTCGGCGGCGCCGGCGTCGGCAAAACCGTCAACATGATGGAATTGATCAACAATATCGCGACCGCGCATTCCGGATTGTCGGTATTTGCCGGGGTAGGCGAGCGGACGCGTGAAGGTAACGATTTCTACCACGAAATGCAGGAAGCGGGCGTTATCAATGCGGACGATCTGACCCAATCCAAAGTTGCGATGGTTTACGGCCAGATGAACGAACCGCCGGGAAACCGCTTGCGCGTCGCCTTGACCGGTCTGACCATGGCGGAATATTTCCGCGACGAAGGCCGCGACGTGTTGTTCTTCGTCGACAACATCTACCGTTACACCCTGGCCGGTACCGAAGTCTCGGCATTGCTCGGACGGATGCCGTCTGCGGTCGGTTACCAGCCGACGCTGGCGGAAGAAATGGGCGTGCTGCAGGAGCGGATCACCTCGACCAAGACCGGTTCGATCACCTCGATCCAGGCCGTTTACGTGCCTGCGGACGACTTGACCGACCCGTCTCCGGCTACCACCTTCGCGCATTTGGACGCAACCGTCGTCTTGTCGCGGCAAATCGCCGAACTGGGTATTTACCCGGCGATCGATCCGCTCGATTCGACCAGCCGCCAGCTCGATCCGCTGGTGATCGGCCAGGAGCACTACACGGTGGCGCGTAAGGTGCAAAGCATCCTGCAACGCTACAAGGAACTGCGCGACATCATCGCGATTCTGGGGATGGACGAGTTGTCCGAAGAAGACAAGCTGACCGTGGCGCGGGCGCGCAAGATTCAGCGTTTCCTGTCGCAGCCGTTCTTCGTGGCGGAAGTGTTCACCGGCTCGCCGGGCAAGTATGTTTCGTTGAAAGACACGATCGCCGGTTTCAAGGGCATCATCGACGGCGAATACGACTCGATTCCGGAGCAGGCGTTCTACATGGTCGGCACGATCGACGAAGCGCTCGAAAAAGCCAAGACCCTGAAAGCTTAATTTTTGACGGGATAAAACATGGTCATGACCGTACACGTAGATATCGTCAGCGCCGAGAAGGAAATCTTTTCCGGCTCTGCGGAAATGGTGTTCGCACCCGCCGAAATGGGTGAAGTCGGCATCGCGCCGCGGCACGCGCCGATGATCACGCGCTTGAGCCCCGGCGAGGTCAGAGTCAAGGTCAGCGACAAGGATAGCCTCCCGTATTTCATTTCGGGCGGCATTCTTGAAGTACAGCCGCATCTGGTCACCATTCTGGCCGATACGGCGATCCGCGCGCGGGATATCGACGAAGCGGCGGCCTTGCAGGCCAAAGCCAGAGCCGAGGAAGCCCTGGCCGACAAGTCCGGAAAAGTCGACTACGCGACCGCGCAGGCGCAGCTCATCCAGGCGATCATGCAGCTTCGTACGCTGGAACGGCTCAGAAAACGCGGCGGCTAAACGCGAAAATCCGCGTTTTCCACGCGAATAAATCAAGCCCGATAGCGCCGAATGACGTTATCGGGCTTTTTATTTTGTATAATTTCTCTCGATCCCAAGCTCCGCATTGAGCGAAACCCCTGGTAGGGTACGCTGCGCGTACCTATCAGTGCTTGATGCGCTGGAAAAAGGTACGCGCAGCGTACCCTACACTTTCTACTGGAAATCCGCATACAACACAGAGGCGCAGGAAAATTGCCATGAACCTGACCACGATCATACTCGCCGCCGGCAAAGGAACCCGGATGCGTTCGGAATTGCCGAAAATCTTGCACAAGATCGCCGGTAAACCCTTGCTTCGCCATGTCTACGACATGAGCCGCGGCCTCGAAAACAACCACATCCTAATCGTTTACGGCCACGGCGCGGAACGGGTGCTCGATACGTTGAAAGACATCGAAACCGGCTGGTTCGAGCAAAAGCAGCAGCTCGGCACCGGCCATGCGGTCCAGCAGGTCGGTGATCAGATCCGGGAGCAGGATAATGTATTGATTCTGTACGGCGACGTGCCGCTGCTGAAAAAATCGACCGTGGAAGGGCTGCTGGCGAACGTCGGCGAAAAATCGCTGGGCCTGCTGACCGTGATGCTCGACAATCCGAAAGGCTATGGCCGGATCGTTAGAAATGGCCAAGGCGCCGTTACCCGAATCGTCGAAGAAAAAGACGCGAACGAGTCCGAGAGGCAAATCCGTGAAGTGAACACCGGCATCATGGCGGTGCGGGGCGGACAGCTCAAAAAATGGCTCGGTCAGTTGAAGAACCACAACGCCCAGGGCGAATATTACCTGACCGATATCATCGAAATGGCGGTCGCGGAACAGGTGGCGGTGGTGACGAGCCGGCCTGAAACCGAGGACGAAGTGCTCGGGGTGAACGACCGGAACCAGCTCAGCCACCTGGAGCGAGTGTATCAGAACGAACAGGCCAGGGTCCTGATGGCGCAAGGCGTCACGCTCTACGACCCCGCGCGTTTCGATCTGAGAGGCACGCTCGAAGCGCTTGGCCAGGATATCGAAATCGACGTGAACGTGATTCTGGAAGGCCGCCTCAACATCGGCAGCAACGTCAAAATCGGCGCCAACTGCCAGATCAAGGATTCGATTATCGAGGACAATGTCGAAATCCTGCCGAACTGCGTGATCGAAAACGCGGTGATCGGGCAGGGCAGTCGGGTCGGTCCATTCGCGCGGTTGCGCCCGGAGACGGTATTGGCCGAAGAGGCGCATATCGGCAATTTCGTCGAGATCAAAAAATCCACGGTCGGTCAGGGTTCGAAAATCAACCATCTGAGCTATATCGGCGACAGCACGGTCGGCAGCCAGGTCAACATCGGCGCCGGCACGATCACCTGCAATTACGACGGCGTGAACAAGTTTCGGACCGTAATCGGCGACGGCGCGTTCATCGGCTCGGACACACAATTGATCGCACCGGTCACGATCGGCAATTATGCGACGATCGGCGCCGGCTCGACGATCACCAAGGACAGCCCTGAAAATCAGCTCACCCTGTCCAGGGCGAAACAGGTTTCAATTCCCGGCTGGCAACGGCCCGTAAAAAAGGAGAAATGACATGTGCGGCATCGTAGGCGGCATTGCGGAACGGAACGTGGTTCCGATTTTACTCGAAGGTTTACGGCGGCTGGAATACCGCGGCTACGATTCGGCCGGGATCGCGATCGTTGCCGGTCAGAACATCCGGCGGAAACGGGAAGTCGGCAAGGTCAAGGGATTGGCGGATTCGCTGGACGCCGATCCGATGTCCGGCACGCTCGGGATTGCGCATACGCGCTGGGCGACACACGGGAAGCCCTGTACCGAGAATGCGCACCCGCATGTCAGCCGCAACAAAGTCGCGGTCGTGCATAACGGCATTATCGAAAATCACGAAGATTTGCGTTGTGCGCAAAAGCGGAACGGCTACGAGTTCACTTCCGAAACCGATACCGAAGTTGTCGTGCACGAAATCAACCATGCGCTGGAAACCACAGGCGGGCTGCTGGATGCGGTCAAGCAGACGGTCAAAAAGCTCGAAGGGGCCTATGCGCTCGGCATCATCAGCACGGCCAGTCCGGAGCTTCTGATCGCCTGCCGCAAAGGCAGTCCTTTGGTGATCGGGGTCGGAATCGGCGAATATTTCATCGCCTCGGACGTGGCCGCCCTGCTGCCGGTCACCCAGCGCTTCATCTTTCTCGAAGACGGCGATATCGCCGCCCTCAAGACCGATCAACTGGTCATTTACGATGCGAAAGGCCATGTCGTCGAGCGTCCGATCAAGGAAAGCGGCCTGAAACCGGATGCGGTCGATAAAGGCAATTACCGGCACTATATGCTGAAGGAAATCTACGAACAGCCGTTCGCGATTTCGCAGACGCTGGAAGGCCGCTTCGTCAAGAACCGCCTGCAGGAAAACGCGTTCGGGCACAACGCCAATGAAATCTTCGACCGGATCAAATCGGTGCAGATTCTCGCCTGCGGAACCAGCTACCATGCAGGACTGGTCGCGCGCTACTGGTTCGAACGGTTCGCGCGCGTCCCTTGCGACATCGAAGTCGCCAGCGAATTCCGTTACCGTAATCCGGTGCTGGCGCCGGATACGCTGATCGTCACGATCTCGCAGTCGGGCGAAACCGCAGACACCCTGGCCGCGCTGCAGGAAGCGAAACGGCAGGGCGCCAAATACTCGGTCGCGATCTGCAACGTGCCGGAAAGCTCGCTGGTCCGGGAATCCGACTTGGCGCTGATGACCCGGGCCGGCCCGGAAATCGGGGTCGCCTCGACCAAGGCCTTCACGACCCAGCTGGTCACGCTGATGCTGCTGGTGATCGCCATCGGCCGCCGATTCCATCTGCCCAATGCGTTGGAAGAAAAAATCACCTCCGAACTGTTCGGCCTGCCCGGCAAGATCGAAAAAGCACTGGAATTGAACGACAAGGTGAAGGAATTGGCCGAGCAGTTCGCGGAGAAAGAGCACGCCTTGTTCCTCGGCCGGGGGACGCATTACCCGATTGCGATGGAAGGCGCGCTGAAGTTGAAGGAAATCTCCTACATCCATGCCGAAGCCTATCCGGCCGGTGAGTTGAAGCATGGTCCCCTGGCGCTGATCGACGCCGACATGCCGGTGATCACGGTAGCGCCGAACAACAGCCTGCTCGAAAAGTTGAAATCGAACATGCAGGAGGTCAGCGCCCGCGGCGGCCAATTGATCGTATTCAAAGACGAAAGGTTTAGCGCTTCGGATGACGGCAACGTGCAGTATATTGAAATCTCCCAGGTCGAAAACGAAGTTTCGCCGATCGTGTTTTCTATTCCGCTGCAGCTTCTGGCCTACCATGTTGCAGTATTGAAAGGCACCGATGTCGACCAGCCAAGAAACTTGGCGAAATCGGTGACGGTGGAATAACCGTTGCCTCGGTCCCTTCCGCATTGTTTCGTGATGATAAAGTCGTAAAAATCCATACCGACGAATTTAAAATCGTAAATTTTTTTGGTAAAGGAACTCAATATCCTCTGCATGAGCCGGTACGCTTGCTCATGCAACCCTCTGTACAGTTGCAGGGCCTCTGGGAAAAGTGTCGGTTTAGCCGACACTTTCAGAAAGAGGAATCGGGCTTCCGTGGGAGAGTTTCGGGACGTTACTTTTGGGCGTATCCTTAATGCGCATCATCCGTGTGCCATGCCGGCAGCATGTAAATGTCGTGGGGTTTTAAACCCATCTTTTTCAGCGTATCGATACTGGTTTTCCTGGTCATTTTATGCAAATCGATCACGGTAATCGAACCATCGTCCATTTCGGGCAGATTTAAAAAATTATTCTGCACGAACGCATATTTTTCATCGGGCGAAAAGACGACATGATGAGAGCCCGCGGCGGTTGGAATCGATTTCAGTAAAATAGGTTTTGCTATGGATTGGCCGCTGATGTCGAAAATATTCAAAGCGCCGGGCTTTGCGGTAGTGACGTATAACCGATCGTGTGCCCGGTTAAAGTAAATTTCCAAAGGAACGCCCTGCTTGATTGCCGAAAAGTCATAAATGGGCTGAAAATCAAACGTATCACTATTCGCCTGCCATGTCGCCCGCCATAATTTACCTTCGAACAGGGTATTGATATAAGCCAGCGGTGGGTTCGCATGCGGCACGAATACCGCTTCTACCGGCGCTGAACCCGACGGACTGGGTTGGTCGGACAATTTATGCGTGGAAAGTACCTTGCCGCTCGCCGCTTCGATGACGGTGACGGTTTCACCGGGATCTTTCAGGTCGGACGGACGCACGGTGCTGGTAACGATGAGCCGATTGATCTCTTCCTGCAGCCCAATGCCGTGCGGGTACCGAATAAAGGTGTCCGGGCCATTGGCGGCAATGACCTGTCTGACTTTATCCGTCCGCGCATCGCCGACAATCACGTTACTCGATCCCATACAGGTGAGATACCAGGTTTTTTGGTCCGCGGTGAACGCCATGTCTTCGCCGACTTCGCACTCAGGCACATCCAGTAATTTAATGGTGTACGGCGTGCGCTTCATGTCGATCACGCGCAAGGCGCCGTTGCCCAAGGCGGTGATATAGGCCTTGCTTAAATCTTTGTTATAAAAGAAATGATGGGAAACCGTATCCGGCGGCAGAGGCAGATCGGTTAAGATTTTGCCGAATTGCGGCGACTCAGGATCTACATCGAGGATCGCAATGCCTTCCCGGCGCGGGGTGCTGCCCGGCTTGCCGTCGTAGTTCACCATCGCCAATATTTCGGCATGGGCCATCGTTGAAGTCAGCAGCAGGCTGCACAAGGTCTTTATGAGTGTTTTCTGGATCATGGTCATGGCTCGGATTGAATGTCGAAATTTTAAAAATGCGCGTTTGCAAACCGCTACAAACGCGCTATTTAACTCGGTTAAACTTCCGCTGTTGCCGGTCGATGCCGATTTTCATCTGCGAAATTCGATTGCTCGAATCCCACTTTTTCAGCATGTTCTTTGACCGTCGTTTGACCTGGAAACAGAGACGCCATAGGCTTCAAGAAAGTCCAAGTCATTCGGGAAATCCTCTATTCCACGTAAATCACTATGCAGTGAGCGATCGACGCGGCTGCAAAATCTTGAAATAGCGGTAAAAAGAATTTGTACGGCCTCAAGAATCTCTTTTAGCCCGCCCTGAAGCATGAGCAAGGAGACGTCTTGATTGAGTAAATTTTCACGCTTGGTTTGTTTTTGAGTGAGCTTTTGCAGGCGATTAATATACGACCGGTCGTCTAAAATGTCAAAAAAAATTGGACCGGTCGTCTTTTTGTTTGGTTCGATTATCCCCGTTTTTAAGAGATAGGGATCGACGTTCAATTCTCGAAGTGGCCTTCTGGCAAACGCTAACTTTCGATTATCCCTACAATTCTTAATAACTATCTCTTGAACTTATTTCTGAATAATTCACGCTGAAGCTGACAACGGCTGGCAATTCCGTGGGCGTCGTCTTGCCTAAGGAAGCATTGGACAAGCTGCGCCTTGAAAAAGGCGATAGGGTATTTTTGACCGAATCGCCGGAAGGTTTTCGACTGACGCCCTATGATCCAGAATTCGAGAAACAAATGACCCTGGCGCGGCAGATCATGAAAAAGCGCCGTGATGTGCTGCACGAACTGGCGAAGTAATGCCGGTTGTTTGGGTCGAGGAATCCGTTGTTCTTGCTTTGCATGAGGAACACCTTGCAGAGCATGGCGGCGCGGTGGGGATTCGTGAGCGTGGCTTGTTGGAATCGGCGCTGTTTCGCCCTCGAAATTCAGCCAGTTACGATGACCCGGATTTGTCGGCGCCGGCTGCCGCCTATGGCTTTGATCTTACTCGTAATCATCCTTTTATTGACGGCAACAAACGAACAGCCTTTACGGTTACCGAGCTGTTTCTGGCTTTGAACGGTCAGAAATTGATGGCCGATGATCCGTCTTGCGTGGTTGCCATGTTAAGGCTTGCGGAAGGGCGTCTGTCCGAAACAGCATTTGCAGACTGGATTAGAGCCAATACGAAGCCGATGGAAATCACTTAAGTTCGAATATTACCTGACCGATATCATCGAAATGGCGGTCGCGGAACAGGCGGCGGTAGTGACGAGCCAGCCCGAAACCGAGGACGAAGCGCTCGGAACGAGCGACCGGAACCCGCTTAGCCATCTGGAGCGGGTGCATCGGAACGAACAGGCCAAGGCCCTGAGCTTCTGGCCTGCCATGTCGCGGTATTGAAAGGCACCGATGTCGACCAGCCAAGAAACTTGGCGAAATCGGTGGCGGTGGAATAAGCGGGGGGCTGCAAAGCCTGCACGATCCCCTTCTGTGATTTATGTTTTTCAGGTCACTACGGTTACTTTGAAAACTTTCGGGAGCGACGGCGATCGATCAACACATCACCGTTTTTATCGCGTTTAATGTCGACCGGCAAAACCGCTTCCAAGGTAACAAGAAAGCGTTCGAGATCGTTATTGTCGAAGACTCCGCCCAGAGGCAAAAAAGCCAATGACGGCTCCGCAAGCCGGAAATGCACGGGATGATAACGCTCCAATTTATTGAGGACTTCCGACAACGGCGTATTGCGGAAAATCAATTTGCCGGTATGCCAAGCCGTGAGCGCCTTGACATCGGCCGCTTCAGGTTCCGAAAGCACTGTCACGGCATTGTAGGTTATTGCCTGTCCGGCTAAGGTTTGGCGTTGATCGCCCGTGGCGGCCAATCGCAGATCAATGGCGCCTTCCAATACCGAAACGCGATTTTGCGAAGCGCCGACGACCACATCGAAACGGGTGCCGATATCGCGAATTCGTCCGCCTCCCGCCGTCACCTCGAAAGGCCGCAGTTTACCCGGAGCCACGCCGAACAAGGCTTCGCCGCGCAGTAGCGCTAAAGAACGGCCTCGCCAACTGTAATAGACGGCAAGCTCGCTGTCGGAATTAAGCTCGACGGAAGAACCATCGGCCAAGGTAATATTCCGCCTCTCGCCTTTCGCGGTACGAAAGACGCTATTGTCGGCAAGTGGCCAACCTTCCCAGGCACAAAGCCCGACGGCAAGCGCCATGCTGGCAGCAATCGCCAAGGCCAATCTTTGACTATGCCGCCATAAACGCCGATCTTTTTTACGCGCGGCCGCCAATTCGATGCTCGGGCAAGGCAAGCCCATCCATGCCGCCTCTATTTGCCGGTAGATTCGGCTATGATCGGGATCGGCCGCCAACCAACGCTCGAACGCCTGTCTCTCCTCTGCGCTAAACGCTCCGGATTGCTTGCTAACCAACCAAGCAATGGCCTGTCGGCGAACGGCATTGGAATCGGGTTGCTCTATCATAAATCTTTCATTATTCGGTAAACCGAGGTTCTGATGGTTGAAAGCCGCATAAACATACCGCTGTTTTATTCGAAAAATCAGTTGAATGCCAGGCATCCAAGCAAACCGGAACCCCGAAAGCGCCTCCGGAAAGACCGGTTATCGCTGTATCGGGCCAGTATACCGGCATAGCGGTCAAATATAAACTTCAGCCCGGCCTCTTATAAACTAACTTGTATTTGTACCCTTTTATAATTCGAGGCTGCTCAAGCAATGATCGAAGGCTTTCGTAATGTAACGCTTTACGGTTTTATCGGAAACCCCCATAAATTGCGCGATTTCCATATGAGATAAACCTTCGAAACGATTCAGCAAAAAGGCTTGCCGATGATCGGCGGGCAATTGCGCCAAAGCATCGCGAAACTTTCTTAGGCGTTCTGTTCCGCACAAAGTATCCTCCGGTCCCAGAATACTGGTAATCGTCTCTTCTTCGATTTCTTCATAATTGTCGCATTGGCGGTAGCTCTGTTTACGAACATGGTCGACGACCAAGTTGGCGGCTATTTTGAACAAAAACGCGCGCGGCTGAATAATGGCCGCCGATGATGAATAGGTTATCGCCCGTAGATAGACTTCCTGTACCAGATCCGGGGCATCCGATTCGCCAATCTTTCGGCAAAAGAATATTTCGAGATCGGACGAATAACGGTGAAACCAAGCCTGTAACATGTTGTGAGATATTTTTTCGGTCATGAAAAGGTCATCCTTTGTCGACATAACATCGTTACTAAATAAGCACGATATATGCCAATTATTTAATCCTTTATCTTCAATAGGTTGTATCTCTCTAAAAATTAAACTATGTTATATTTCGCGTATTCGGCGATATGCCCTATTTTCCGAATAACCCAAAAACAGACAGACCATTGTCACCGTTTTTTAATTACCAAAGAAAATCACGAAACCTGCGCCGAAAAGACCAATCGGCGACAATGAATAGCAATATAAGCGCGGCGATGCCGCCGCCGACGATCTGCGTTGGATCGAGAGCGGAAGATTGACTGCCGTAAACTATGCGCAAGGCTTCGCTGAGATAAGTGGTTGGTAGCAGCAGCGCGACGACATTCCAGGGGGATTCCAGCATCGCATAGCTGAAGAAAGTGCAGCCGAGAAACATCATCGGCATCAACAAAAATGCCAGAAAGTCTTGAGCCTTGGCTGGCGTTGACGGCAAGGTATAGCCGATGCAACACAATAATGCGAACGCCGCCGCGCCGTATAGCAGGCATAGCAATTCCGTCCACGGGGATACCGGCTGATAGCCTAAAAGCAGGTACAGTATCAGGCTGCCGATCAAACCCGCGAAGGTGGCTATCAGCACTGTTCCCGTCACCCAGGCTAACATTAGGGCGCGAAGGCTGAGGGGTGCCAGTAACCAACCTTCCATGCTGCGGAAATAGTAACCGCGCGAAAACAGGCCGCCGATACTGTTCAATGCCGTATTCATCACCAGCATGGCTATGATGCCCGGCCCTACGGTTAACGAATAACCGCTGCCCGATAAGGCTTGGCCGAGAATTTTGCCGAATACCAACAGATAAACAAAAGGCTGAAACACCATACGAAACAACGCGTAGCGCCAGTTTTCCAGACTTTCGGCCAAGGTTCTGGCGACAAACGCCCAAAATCCCGACGACATCATGCCGCTTCGTTTGCCGTAAGCGCATAAAAGCGGCTTTCCAGCGATTCGGCGCTATCCAGCGTCTGCAATCGACCTTGATGAATCAGCTCGACTCGGCCGCAAAGATGCTCGGCTTCCTGAAAGTGGTGAGTGGACAGCAATACCGTGCCGCCCTGATCGGCAAAGGCGCATATCCTGTCCCAAACCACGCTGCGCACCGACGGATCGAGCGCATTGGTCGGCTCGTCCAGGATCAACAGTTGCGGCTCGGTGATGAAGGCGCGCGCGATCATCACCTTACGCTTGTTGCCGCCGGATAGTTGATGGATGGACTGGTGGGCGGCGTGTTCCAACTGTAAAATGTGCAGCCATTCGGCGATGCGTGCCGAGGCTTGCCGGCGGGGAATCGAAAAATAACTGCAATGCCGTTGCAAATTGCCGAGCACGGTCAACGGTTGATCGAGATTGATATCTTGCGATACCACGCCCAAGCAGCGCTTGATGTGATGAAAGCCGTTCTTGGCTTCTATATCGAGTATCCTGAGCCGGCCGCGGCACGGTTGCAGTAAACCGCAGAGAATTTTCAGCAAGGTGGTCTTGCCGGCGCCGTTTTGCCCCAATAGACCGAATACCTCGCCGCGCCGAATCTGCAGATCGACACCCTCCAAAGCCAGATGGCCGTTAGGATAGCGTTTGATCAAGCGTTCGGCCGAAACGGCCCAATTTCCTGCTTGAGCTGCCATTAAAATTGCACTTCAATCTCGCCGCGCACCACCCGGCCGACATCGACTTGAAACAGGCTTTTCTGGAAGCGGTTGTCGGTCAGATTATTCAGCGCCAAGGTCAAATTCACGCCGTTGCCGGCCCATTGCAGTTTTTTGGTCAGCAGAAAATCCAGCGTGGCGTAGGCTTGGTTGTACCAGGCGTTGCCTGCGGCATCGCGGCGCAGATTGCGAAAATCCATATATTGCTCCGATTCGTGGTGTAGATTTAGCCGGGCGGTCAAATCCTTGATACCGGTATAGGTCAGTACCGCATTGATCCTGTGGCGCGGTTGGTAGGCCAGTTCGTTGCCGATGTAGGCGGCATCAAGGCTTTTGGTGATTTGCGTGGCCGTCAGGGTATAGTTGAAGCTCAGATTTAAGTCTTCGAGCAGACCTTGCTGTAGGCTGAATTCCAGACCTTGCGATTCCGATGCGCCGAGATTGACGGTTTGCTGGGTCGTCGGCGTACCGGCAGTCACCAGCCGCTCCATCTTGTCGGTCCAACGGGTATAAAACCAAGTCAGTTCCGCCTTCCCGCCCTGCCAAGCGGTTTCGAAACCGAAATCCAGCGTGGTCGATTGTTCGGGCCGCAAGCCGGGATTGGGCAGAATCAGATAATTCGGCCGGGTTTGCCGGTAATACAGAGTGACGGGGTCGGGCGGTACGAAACCGGTGGCGGCGGAGCCGCGCAAACTCAGCCAGGACAAAGCCTTCCAGGACAAAGCCAGTTTGGGGTTGAAGGCTTGTTTGAAGGCATCGGCCTCGTGTGTTTCCAGGCCGGCGTCGTAGATCGATATGCCGGAATAATCGTATTGATCGTAACGGCCGCTGACGTCCAGATGCCAATCGCCGAAAAAGTCCAGACCGTAACCGGCAAACAGCCCCATTCTATCCACCGTGCTTTTCATGCCGAACAATCGCCGGCCGCCGTCGGCCAGATTCTGTTCGATGCCAGCCTGATTGACGGCATACACCAAGCCGGCGTTGAAACCGCCGTATTCGCCCTGTACTTCCAGATTGAAATTTTTTTCGGTTTCCGGCCCCTGCATGTATAAGGCCAAATCACTCACATTGCCGCTATCGCGATAAACATCGGTGCGCAAATCCTCGTACATCAATTTGCCGCTCAGCTTTAAATTGCCGAAACGTATTTCCGAAAACAGCCGCGGCCGTAGCGTCGTGTATTCGTTGTAATAGTTCGGCCGACCGTAATTGCGGGTTTGTTCCAGATAATTGAGTTCGGCGCCGGCTGTCAGCCAGTCGTTGCGATAAGCAGCCTTGATGTCGCCACCGCGTTTGGCGAGCCAGGTAGCCTGAGTCTGCGCCAATGATGTCAGTGGGCTGTCGCCACGCTGGATCAGCCAACGGTTGGCGAGGCTGTCTTCGAAACTGGCGCGCAAATCGATGCCGTTTTGACCGCCGGAAGCGATGGCGCGGCTGTAATGGCTATCGACGCTGTCATAACCTTGCACCAAGCCCAGAGACATTTTCGGCTTGGCTTGCACGGTGGTGACGATGATCGCCCCACCCAAGGCATCGGCGCCGTAGCGGTTGGAGGCCGCACCGCGGACGATTTCGATACGAGCCACATCCTGCGGCTTGACCTTGTCCAGTTCGAACACCGAACCGCCGCGCGAAAAGCCATCGACATATAGCGCCACCTTGGGTACGCCGCGCAGACTCAAGGCACCGGAACTGTCACCGACGCCGCCGCGTTTGCGCAGCAATTCCATCAGGCTAGCCGGTTTCTCCCGCTCGATGTCCTCGGTGGTGATGACCTCCAGGCCGTTGTCGGCGAACAACACCGGCGCCGTCACGACCAGACACACGGCCGTCAAGCCTGCTCTCGTTAGATCCATCAAGGTTTGGCCAGCGTGTAATGCCGGTTCAGATAATCGACGATCAATTCGCGCTGTTCGTCCGCTATCGGCGCCTTGTTGAACTCGATCATCCGTTCCACGGTCGGCCGCCAGTCGGTACGCCGTTGGCCGGCCCTATCCACCCGATACCAACTATGGCAAGCCGTATGGCAATTTTGCTCGAAGGCCTTGGCGCCGGCATCGTCCGGATAGTTTAAAGGATGGCGAAGCACTGGATTCGCCGCCGCGACCGGTTGCGGCGGCGTTTTGGCAGCCATCAGGCTCAAGGCATCCTTGGGTTTCAATACGCAGGCGCTCAAGCCTTCGGCGGCATTTTTCGACCAGTTGGAGGGTACCGGCAGCGGGAAGCTTTGGATTTGGCCGCTGTCGGGATCGAGGCGGAACAGATCGTAGTTGAACAATACCGAGAACCAGACTTTGCCGTCGGCATCGACCGCCAAAGTTAAAGGCGATTCTTCTTCCGGCGGAATCGGATATTCGCGAATATGGCCTGTGCTGTCGATACGGCCGATCTTGTTGCCGCGCCATTCGGTAAACCACAGATTGCCGCGCGTATCGCTGGTCATCATCGACGATTGAGCGCCCGGCGTGGGTAAGTGATAGCGTTCGAAAGTTTTGTTGTGTTTGCGCCAAATATCGTCGCCGGTCGCCAGCCATAAATCGCCTTGCGCATCGACATGCAGCCGGGTAATAAAGGTCGTCATTTCGAGCGGGAGAGGCACCGCTTCGAATTGGCCGTTGCGAAAGGCGTACAAGCTTGGCAATGTATCGTCGTTGGCAATTAGCGATACCCAAACCGTCCCATCCCGGCCCACCGTCAGGCTGGGCACCTTGGCTTTGCGCGCTTGCAGCGCAAACGCCTGTTGTTCCAGTTGCGGATTGATTTTCACCAATTGCAACTCGCCTTCCTGACCGCAACAGGGGCCGGCCAAGGTCCAGACGTTGCCTTGCGCATCGACCGGCAATACGAAACGTCCCAGACTGCGACCGGGCAATTGAACATCGGCGAATAGTCGGTCGTTGCGCGAAAAACGGGTGAGCTTGTCGCTATTGAATGCCAACGACCAGACCGCATCGTGGCTATCATCCATGCCCAAGCCATAGAAACCGAAATCGAATTTGTAACTGAACCCGTCCTTGTCATCCCAGGTGTCGCGCTTGAGCACCGTCGGATTGGCGGCGGTGGTGGGCAGATATTCCTCGAAACGGCCGCTGGACGGCGTCAGTTTTCCCAGGCGTACATCTTCGTAATGAGCGATCCAGACGTCGCCGTTTTTATCCAACGCGATGCCGTCGGCGCCATAAACCGGGCCGCAGGCGGCCGAATTGGCAGGTTGCGAGGCCAAGATCAATAACGCTGCCATTAAGAAGCAATGAAGCGGAGTTTTCATGTCGGTTTTTCCTGTTTAATGAAAGTGGGCGGTAACGTTGGTAATGAAGCGCTGTTTACGCTTGGAATCGGCCATGATTTCGGCAAATTCGGTCAACAGGCTGTCGTAAACCGTTCGTTTCAAATGACAGAATCGTTGCGTGGGTTTAAAAATATCGCCTTCTCGCAGATGAGAAATAACATAGCAGTTGCCGCCGCACAGTTGGCGAGCCCAGCAATTGCTGCAATGCGGGTTTTTGTCTACCGGGGTATCCTTCAAGGTTTGATTTAATTCGGCGAAGTTGGCGTTGAGCGCTTGCGCATCGTTGACGTTGCCAATGCAAAATTCTTGGTAGCCGACGAAACGGTGACAAGGGTAGATGTCGCCGTCGGCAGCCACCGCTAACGTAGTTTGTCCGGCATTACACGGCCGAGGCCGGTATTGGTGGCCCAACAGCAGTTTGCATAAATTGCCGGTGTACTCGTTGAATTGCGGAACATCGCTGTCGGCTATCGAACGCAGGCTTTCCAGATTAATTTCGGCGATTTGATCGACCAATATGCCGTGCTCGGCATCGGTCAACCCGAGTTCATGGCTGTCGGCGACATCGACAGTACTCAAACCCACGCCACCCTTGCCGGCCAGTGCACTGTTATGGCGATAAATTTCCTTCAGGCGACCGTAACTGTTTTTGGTCATGATGGTGCGTATCGTATAGCGGGAGCCTTGCTGTTGAAGCTCACCGATAGTTTTTAGGGTTTTTTCGTAAGGCGAAAAATTTCCCAGTCCTGGACGCTGCGCGTCGTTGATGTCTTTAGGGCCGTCCAGACTGACGGTTAATGTGTCGATATTCGAGGCAATAAAAGCGGCAATCTTGTCGCTCCATACTGTGCCGTTGGTCGTCATGTTGAAGACCATCCTGATGCCGTGCGGCTGGGTCTTGGCCTTGCAACGGTCGATGATTCTTTGCATCAGCGGTAGATTTAGCAAGGGTTCGCCGCCGAAAAAATTGATCAGATAGCCCGGATTACGGTCAGAGATGAATTTGTCGATGAAATTGTCGGCGGTGCGTTCGTCCATCACCATCTTACCTTTACGATACTCGCCGCCATCGCCGTAGCAATAGGTGCAAGCAAGATTGCATTCTTGGCTAACGAACAGATAAAAATTGGTCAGACGTGTACTGTCGCCCAGCATGTTGGTTCTAGAACCGAGATCGGTAGGCAATGCCGAGCGCAAAGTTTGAGTTAAATGATCGTGTTCGAGCGCAGATAGGTCTCCCAAAAGCCGTTTGCCGGTCTCCAAAGCGGAAAATGTCGTTGCGATATCGAGCGGAAGCTCGAACAGCTTGGCCGACGGTCCGTGGAAACCAACCGGGCCGATTTTGGTATCCAGTACGTGAAATTCCTTTAACAAATTTTCCATCGATAAACTCCTGAATGTTTTAGGGTCGTATATGAAGAGATCGGGAAACCCTAAGGCTTCCCGATCGATTGCTAAGCTGGGATTAGTGTGTGCAATCTACGTCGCACATAGGTCCGGTACAGCACATTGCTGACTGGCCACGGTTGCCAATCACTGCACTCAGATCGTCGATTTTGATTTCATTTAGCATGGTTGATACCTCGTTGTTTAATGGCAAAAACCCTTGCGGGCGATATGCAAGCCACACCATCCCTGGGCCGGCTTGCCGGACTGCCGGCGACAACCGACGTCCCTTTTATCCGGGCATCTTAATTCCCGGACATGACGCTACCGTCCTGGTAGCGGCGGGCATCGGCGTAAAACTTTCGATGCCCTATTCACTACGCTAAAACTCTAAGCCGAGCCTAATGAATCCGACCCGAGGTTCGTTGTAAAAACCCTTGCTGCGCATTTCGTATTGGCGATCGAAAATGTTGTTGATGCCGGCGGTAACGTCCAGCGTTTTCTTGTTGCCTATCGGGTGACGGTAAGTGGCGTTGATGTCGGCCACGACGTAGGATGGCAGCTTGTAAGCAGCCTGATTGGTGCTGTCGCCGCTGATGAATTGGTTGTCGACGTAACGACCTTCCAAGCGGCCGCTAAATTGCGACGACTCGAACACCAATCCGAACGAAGCCTTATGTTCCGGAACGTTGGGTAACTGGTAACCGTTTTGCGGCAAGCCCAACGCGGTGGGCGCCAGATCGGCCGCCGTGCGGGCGATGGTATGGGTGTAATTGGTAAACAGGCTTAACTGATCGGTCAGTCGTTGCGTTAGCTCCAGTTCGGCGCCATAGGTTTGTACCTTGGCGAGATTTTGCGACTGGATCATGGTTTTGCTGCCCACCCGGTAGCGCGATACCAAGATGTAATTGCTGATGTCGTTGTAAAAGCCGGTGGCGGCGACATGCAGGCCGAACGGTGTATCGATGTCTATGCCCAGATCATAGCTATCCGAGGTTTCCGGTTGCAGGCCGGTATTAGGCAAACGTTCGACAAAAACGCTACTGGCGCCGCCAACCATGGAACCGGGATCGGGTGCCCGGAAGCCAGTGCCTATGCTACCGTGCATCGCCAGCAAGTCGTTGAATTTGTACCGAATGCCGCCGCGCGGATTAAAGGTTTCAAAGGAGCTTTGATTATGTCGCTGGGTACTCGGCGTGGTGATTGACGCATCCATGTCGTAATCGAACCAGTCGTAGCGGCCACCCATGGACACGAACAGGCGCTTGTCCAATTCCAATTCGTATTGCAAATAAAGGCCGTGGTTGACGATGTTGGCCTTGCGGTTGTCCCGTTCGGCGCCGGTCAAGGTGGTGACATCGCGAACCTTAGTCCAATCCTGGGCGGCGTTATAACCGAACAATAAGGTATGACCGTCCACCGGCGTCCAGCGGCCGCGAATCTCGCCAGTCAGCTTTTGAGCATCTTCGTGTAGCGTGACATCGGGTTGGATATTCGTGATAGTAAAAGGATAAAAGAAAGTATCCCAAGTCAAATCAGCAACATGGCTGCGGTGGCTGACGGTCGTCGTTACATCGAAACGGTCGGAAAACTCATGCTTGAAATCCAGACTGTACTGACCGTAACTACCGTTCTGCGGGGTATGGGGACGGTCGAAGGACAGCGTCGATTCGTCCATGTAGTTGAAAGCAAAATTGACTTTGTCGCGGTCGGACAGTTTGTAGCCTAATTTACCTCCCAACATGGTTCTGTCCCAGGCGCCCTTCTGTTGAGAAAGCGTGGTCGTCATCGTGTTGCCCGGATAAAAAGATAGCGTCGGTGAAGCTTTATAGCCATCCGAATTCAAATGTTTGAAATTCAGTTGATAGGTAAAGGCATCCAGGGTGCCGCCGGTCGAGATGCCGCCGCCATAAGTCGGCAAGCTGTCGAACACGAAGAACGGCCGGGTAACGCTTTTTTCTTCCGGCGCATCTTTAGTAATGACGTTGACTACGCCGCCCATCGCATTGGGACCGTATAGCGCGGAACCGGCACCACGTACCACTTCCAGACGTTCGATGTTGTCCCAATCGATAGTCTGCAGCGTATTTTGGTTACCGATGCCGATATCGAGGAATTCCGCGTATTGACCATTGACCAATACCGACGAACGTCGGGAGCCGGTGCCGCGAATATTCAGCGTCGATATGCCGGAACTACCGGAACGGGCGATGTCGATACCGGCCGAGCGAGTCAGCAAATCGCCGCTATCGCGGCTATACATGTTTTCGATTTGTTTGGCCTCGACGGTCGCCACGGTGGCCGGCACCTCGGAAATATCGCGCTCGGTCTTGGTGGCGGTAACGAAGACTTCGTCGAGTTGGGCCGCGCTAGGGGCGCCGCCGGGCGTGCTTTTTTTGATAGTAACGGTGCCGGGATCGACGAATTGATAATTCAAATTCGAACCGGCCAGGAGTTTGTCCAATATTTGTCGCGGCGAATAGTGCCCGGAAACGCCGGGTGAAGTTTTACCGGCAATGGCCTCGGCCGGATACAGGATTTGCAAGTTGGTCTGACGGCCTAATTGTTCCAGCGCGGAAGACAGCGATTGGGCGGGAATGTCTATCGCCACTGTTTCCGCTGCTTGAATCAGTGGGCTGGCCAGCAAACCGGCGATTAACGGCAAGGCATGTTTTTTCATATTTAAGGGGTCCGTGGTGGTTTACCTCCTTAAAGACGTATCAACATTCTTAAACTGGACAAAAATTATGGTTTTTTATCGCTGTTGGCGACGATTGAAAACTGATCGCTTAATTGATCTTTTTTATCAGCATGTTACAAAAACAGTGAATCATGAGCTTCTTTGCTTTAAGAAAACGCTGGATAAGTCCTCTCTCCCTTTGGGCATAGGTACCTTCGCATTCTTTATACAGCGTTTTATCGTCGTTTCTCGGCGCTGTTCTATTCTTCTTTGGTGGAATCACAGAGTCCTAAGGCGGATTTCGGTCAGCCGTTCGAACGGCCCGTCCGCGTTTTAATCGTGGGAAGAGGTGTCCGCATGCCCGTTAGCCATAAGGTCGCCCCGTAAAGCAGCAAGCCGATGCCTATCCACTCCAAAAGCCGCAGAACCCTTTTGCCCGAACTTGCGTCTAGCCAGTCGTTCGGATCGGTTTGACTGTATAAAGCCGCCGACATTACGCCGGTGGCGAGCCCAATGCGCACTAAAAAAAGCCTCCAGCCGGTGGCCGGCAGATAAATACGCTCGCGCCGCAGTTTGACGAGCAGCAGGGCGGCATTGAGGAGAGCGCCAAGCGACGTCGCCAGCGCCAGCCCCGCATGCGCGTAAGGGATCGCGAGTATGTTCAGGAGCAAACTCGCGATCATCGCATAAATGCTGTAGCGGACCGGGGTTTTGATATCCATCCGCGCGGTAAACGCCGGGGCGAGCACTTTGATCAGGATGAAGCCCAGCAGGCCCGCCGCATAAGCCTTGAGGCTTTTTCCGGCGAAATGCACGTCATCGGCGCCGAAAGCCTCGTACTGGAACAGCGTGGACAGCAGCGGTTCGGCCAGTACGATCAGGCCCATCGTCGCCGGCAATCCGATCAGCAAGACCAGACGCAGGCCCCAGTCCAGCGCGGCGGAAAACGCGGCGGGGTCGCCGGCGGCATGGGTTTTCGATAGATTCGGCAGAATCACGGTCGAGACCGCGATGCCCAATATGCCGAGCGGAAACTCGACCAGCCGGTCGGAATAATACAGCCAGGACACGCTGCCGGCAGCCAATAGCGAGGCGATCAGCGTATCGAACAGCAGGTTGATCTGGGTGACCGAGACGCTGAACATCGCCGGCAGCATCAGCCCGATCACTTTTTTGACGCCGGGGTCGGCAAAGCCCGGGCGAAAGCGCGGCAGCAGCCCCAAACGGACCAGCGCGGGCAGTTGGAACGCCAGCTGCACGATGCCCGCCGCGAACACGCCCCAGGCCAGCGCGGTGACCGGTTCGTCCAGCCGCGGCGCGAGTTCGAGCGCGGCGGCGATCATCGCGATATTCAGCCAGACCGGCGTCAAGGCGGGCAGCGCGAACTTGCCGTGCGCGTTCAAAACCGCCCCGGCAAACGCAGTCAGAGAGATGAAAAACAAATAAGGCAGGCTGATCCGCAGCAACTGCGAGGCCAGCTCGTGCCGGGCGCTTTGCCAGGCGAAACCCGGCGCGATTCCCATGATCAGCAGCGGGGCGGCGATGACCCCGGCGGCAGTGATCAGAAACAGAATTAGCGCCAGCGTGCCGGCGGTTTTATCGATAAATCCCTTTAATTCGGCCGGGCCGTGATGTTCCTTATAATCGGTCAACACCGGCACGAACGCATGCGCGAAGGCGCCTTCGGCGAACAGGCGGCGCAGGAAGTTCGGTAGTTTGAAGGCGGCAAAAAAAGCGTCCGTAGCGGGATCGGCTCCGAAAAGGCGGGCGATCAGCATGTCTCTGACGAAACCGAGCAGCCGGGAGATCAGGGTCATGGCGCCGACCAGCGCGGTCGATTTGAGGAGTTGTCCGTTCAAGAACAATTCGAAAAAAAGTTAAATTCTTGACAATCATAACATTTATCAGCATAATGACCAGTCTTTTAACTTACCTTGATACTTTTGCACGAGTCGAGACACTATGGCTAATACAGCACAAGCTAAAAAGCGCGCGAAGCAAGCGGAAAAAAGCCGTGTTCGCAACGCAGGACAACGCAGCAACTTGCGTACTTTCATCAAAAAAGTGATTGCCGCCGTTAACGCGGGCGACAAGGAAAAAGCGCAAGCCGCTTACAATACTGCGGTGCCTGTCATTGATTCTGCCGTGAACAAAGGTCTGATCCATAAAAACAAGGCCGCCCGCAGCAAAAGCCGGTTGAACGCAAAAGTCAAAGCGCTCGCGTAATTCCTTACGCAGATAAAGTAGCAAGGCGATAGCTTCCAAAAGGGCCGAACTCTTCGAGTTTCGGCCTTTTTTGTTTCCGGAGGATTGCGGCTATGTGTATGGATGTGTAGGGCGGATAAGCGAAGCGCATCCGCCGCTCTCTTTGCCAGAAGGGCGGTTTGGGGGGTTAAATCAACACCATATTGTCGCGGTGAATCATTTCCGCGTCGTCAGCATAGCCGAGAATCCTTTCAAAGTCCGCGCTGTTCTTGCCGGCGATCAGTTCGGCTTCCGCTTTGCCGTAATTGGCCAGTCCGCGCGCGATTTCCATGCCTTCTTCGTCGACGCATGAAACCAGTTCGCCGCGTTCGAAACGTCCCGACACCGATTTGACGCCGGCTGCCAAGAGGCTTTTGCCGTTGGTCTTCAAGACTTTCACCGCGCCCGGATCGAGCACCAGTTGGCCCTTGATTTGCAGCTGGCCGGCCAGCCAGCGTTTCCGGGCGACCAAAGGTTCCAGATCCGGCACGAAATAGGTGCCGATGTTTTTGCCTTCCATCACGCGGCTGATCACCTGTTCGGCGGCGCCGGGCGCAATCACCGTCGCGGTGCCCGAGCGCGAAGCGAGACGGGCTGCGCGGACCTTCGTATACATGCCGCCGCGTCCCAGGCCGCTGCGGCTTGCGCCGGCCATCCGGTCAAGGGTCGGGTCGTTCGCGCGGATTTCGGAAACCAGGGTGGCGTCCGGGTAAACGGTCGGGTCGCCGGTAAACAGGCCCTGCTGGTCGGTCAGGATGATCAGAAGTTCGGCTTCGACCAGATTCGCGACCAGCGCGGCCAGCGTATCGTTGTCGCCAAAGCGGATTTCTTCGGTCGCGACCGTGTCGTTTTCGTTGATCACCGGCACGGCGCCGAAATCGAGCAGGGTCAACAACGTGCTGCGCGCGTTCAAATAGCGGCGGCGGTCGGAGAGATCGTCGTGGGTCAGGAGGACCTGGGCGGCATGCAGTCCGTGCTGCTGGAAATTGTCGTCGAACACGCGCACCAGGCCCATTTGGCCGACCGCGGCCGAAGCCTGCAGTTCGTGAAGCGTTTTCGGGCGGGTTTTCAGTCCGAGGCGGCACATGCCTTCGGCGACCGAGCCGGAGGAGACCAGGATCACGTCGATGTCTTGTTTGCGGAGTCCCGCCATTTGGGCAACCCAGCCGGCGATAGCGGTTTGGTCGAGGCCCTTGCCGCCTTTGGTCAGCAGCGAGCTGCCGATTTTGACGACGACGCGTTTTACATGCGAAAAATCATTCCTCTTCACTGTCGTCTTTCCGCCGCCGTTCTTCTAAAAAGTCCATGATCGAAAACATCAGTTCGCGGGTGCCTTCGCCGCTGGTGGCCGAAATTTTGTAGACCGGCCCGTCCCAGTCCAATGCCTTGACGATCGTATCGCAGTGTGCGTCGACTTCGTCGGGCGGCACGATGTCGATCTTGTTCAGCACCAGCCAGCGCGGTTTGTCCGCCAGGTCGTCGCTCCACTGTTCGATTTCGTGGATGATTTTTTTGGCGGAAGTGACCGGATCGTCGCTGCTCTCGTAGGGCGCGATGTCGATCACATGCAGTAGCAGGCCGGTCCGCGACAGATGTTTCAGGAATTGCAGGCCGAGTCCTGCGCCTTCGGCCGCGCCTTCGATGACGCCCGGAATGTCCGCGATCACGAAGCTCTTCATCTCGTCGATCCGGACCACGCCGAGATTTGGGTGCAGGGTGGTGAAAGGATAATCGGCGACCTTCGGGCGGGCGGACGAGACGGCGCGGATCAGGCTCGACTTGCCTGCGTTCGGCATGCCGAGCAGGCCGACGTCCGCAATCAGGGTCATTTCGAGCAGCAGGTTGCGGTGTTCGCCCGGCGTGCCTTTGCTGGCTTTGTGCGGAGCGCGGTTGGTGCTGCTTTTGAAGCGGGTATTGCCGAGGCCATGAAAGCCGCCCTTTGCGACCAGCAAGGTCTCGCCCACCGCGAGCAGTTCGCCCATCACTTCGTCGGTATCCGCATCGCTGACGCGCGTGCCGAGCGGGACGGGGACATAGCAGTCTTCCCCTTTTCGGCCGGTGCAGTTGCGCGCCATGCCGTTCTGGCCGCGTTCGGCCCGATGCACGGCGTGATAGCGGAAATCGGCCAGCGTGTTGACGTTTTCGGCCGCGATCAGATAAACGCTGCCGCCGTCGCCGCCGTCGCCGCCGTCCGGGCCGCCCATCGGAATGTATTTTTCGCGCCGGAAGCCGATGACGCCGTTGCCGCCATCGCCCGCTTCCACGCGTATTTCTGCTTCGTCAACAAACTTCATTGATCAACTCTGCCGTGCAGGTTTGCAATCGTTTAAAACAAAAAAAGCCCCGCGATGAATTGGCGGAGCTTTTTTGGGGAGTTCCGGGCTGCTAAGCGCAAATCCCGAAGCATAACTTACGGAGTTGCCCTGGATTTCGGTTTTGGCTTAGGCAGCAACGACGCTGACGAATTTACGGCCTTTGTCGCCTTTAACCTGAAATACGACTTTGCCGTCTGCCGTTGCAAACAGGGTATGATCCTTGCCGAGGCCTACGTTGTCGCCGGCATGGAAATGCGTGCCACGCTGGCGCACGATGATGTTGCCGGCTTTGACGACTTCGCCGCCGAAGCGCTTGACGCCTAATCTTTTCGCGTTCGAGTCGCGACCGTTCCGAGTACTACCACCCGCTTTCTTATGAGCCACAATGCACCTCTTTGAGAATTATGCGGAAATACCGGTGATCCGGACTTCCGTGTAATATTGGCGATGGCCCATTTGTTTCATATGGTGCTTACGCCGTCTGAATTTAATGATTTTGATCTTTTTGTGGCGGCCTTGCGACAATACGGTCGCGGAAACTTTGCCGCCTTCGATGAAAGGCGCGCCGACTTTGACTGCATCGCCGGATCCGACCAGCAGAACCTTATCGAATTCAACGCTGTCGCCAGTACCGAGTTCCAGTTTTTCTATTTTCAAGGTCGTACCTTCGGCCACCCGGTACTGTTTACCACCCGTTTGAATTACCGCATACATCAGAGTAAGCTCCGTCAAGCATTTACTGTAAAAAGTGAACAGACTATTATATTCGCATTTAACGGCTCGTCAACCAAAATCTGGCCGGGCCGTGAGTGATCCTTATTAAGATAACATAAAAAAGCTATTGACATCAATAGACCTTATTCAATACGATGGGGGAATTTGCTGTTCATCGGGAAATCTCGGACAGCGTAGCGTCAAAATGCAGCGGATTTGCAGCTTTACGATCAAAAATAACTCCCCAATTCTCATACCGATTAGCATGGCATTGCAAACACATACCGCCCCGAGTCCGATGGCGCCGATCGATTTCGAATCGATCAAGAGTCTAACGAAAACCGAAGCCAGAGCCGTCGACCAACTGATCATCAACGAGTTGAGCTCGGATGTCGTGCTGATCAATCAAATGGGCCACTATATCGTCGGCAACGGCGGCAAGCGGCTCAGGCCGATGCTGCTGCTACTCGCGGCGAAGGCGCTCGGCGAGGCGACCGACAGGCATCTGATTCTGGCCGCGGTGATCGAGTTCATCCATACGGCGACCTTGCTGCATGACGACGTGGTCGACGAGTCCGACCTGCGCCGCGGCAAGGAATCGGCCAATGCGGTGTGGGGCAATGCGGCCAGCGTATTGGTCGGCGATTATCTGTATTCCCGTGCATTCGAGATGATGGTGCGCACCGGCAACATGCGGGTGATGGAAATTCTCTCGAAAACCACCACGCTGATTGCGGAAGGCGAGGTGTTGCAGTTGCTGAACTGTAATAATCCCGAAACGACCGAAACCAAATACCTCGAAGTGATCTCCCGCAAGACAGCGATCTTGTTCAGTGCGGCGACCCGCCTCGGGGCGGTGATTTCGGGGGCTTCTCCTGCAACCGAGGAAGGGCTCGCGAAATACGGCCAGCATTTGGGCATTGCGTTTCAGTTGATCGACGACGCGCTCGATTACAAGGCCAACCAGGACGAACTCGGCAAGAATCTGGGCGACGACCTGGCCGAAGGCAAGCCGACCTTGCCATTGATCCATGCGATTCAGAACGGCAGCGAAAGCGATGCGAAAATCGTGATCGATGCGATCCGGAACGGCAAGCGCGAATTGTTCAACGAAGTCTACGCGGTCGTACAGCGCACGCAGGCGATCGCATATACCGAAAAGCGCGCCGACGAAGAAGCCGAAAAAGCGATCGAAGCGCTGGATGTGTTGTCCGAATCCGACTACAAAGACGCCCTGATTCAACTGGCGAAGTTTTCAGTACAGCGGAATTATTGACCAGAATGCCGCAAATCTGCTGTGATGAATTTTTTTGCGACGCTTCACCTCCCCCTTTGAAAAAGGGGGATCGAGGGGATTTATCTAAAATCTCCCCTAACCCCTCTTTTTCAAAGAGGGGAATACTCCTTATCTTATAACCTTACTCAATAATCGGAACTCACATGCCGCAAATTACGATTGAACACAACCCCAGCGAAGAACGCCTGCAAGAATTGGGCGTCGCCGATTGGGCAATCTGGGAAAAAGAAGTCTCCCGCTTTCCGATCGACTTCGACGAAACCGAAACCGCGTATATTCTGGAAGGCGAGATTCTGGTCACGCCGGAAGGCGGCGAGCCGGTGCGGATATTGCCGGGCGACCTGGTGGTGTTTCCGGCGGGCCTGAACAGCCAGTGGGAAGTGGTCAAGCCCTTGCGCAAGCATTACAGCTACGATTAATCCTGAATCCGCGCCACCCGGTCATTTTCGAAATGGACGACAAACCGGTCGAACCGCGAACTCCAGTAAGTCCACTGATTCATGCTTAAATTCGGCGTTTCGGTAATCGGCGGATAGCCGATTGCCGCAATCACCGCTTTCTTGCTCATCGATTTCGCGGCTTTTCCGGCCAGAATGTTTTCCTGTTCCAGCTTCGAAAAGCGCGACAGATCCAGCTTGTTTTTGCCGAATAGCTTGGCGAACGCGCGGGCCGTGCTGTCGCCGGTATGCTTTTCCACGTTGACCACCCGCAGTTTGTCATGCGACGGGAGGATTTCCACGAAAATCTCGTCCGATGTGATGTCTTCCAGCCGGACCGGAGTATTCACGGGGACCAGAATGCCGCGCCGGTAATTGGTCGTCAAATGCCGGCCTTTTTCATACTGAAACGATACCTGTGCGTAATAGGTTTCTCCGGTGCCGATGCCTGACGAGGCTTGGTCCAGTTTTTTGGCGCAGCCGAACAGCGCGAGCAGGGCGAACACGATAAAACTCCGGCGAAAACACATTTTCATAGTCATTCCTTCAAGCTGTAAAAAAATATAACGGTAAGCGGCAGGCGTTGCGTCCGTTCGGCGACCCCGGCTGGATTCCGGTCATACCTTACGAGTCTTGCCATGACGATGCAATGATCTCGGGAAAAAATAATTTGACAATAACGTTGAGTTTCTCTAAATTCTGTTTAAACAGAAATAGGAGAATTTCGATGCGGCTGACGAATGCGATGGAACGGTTCATTTTACACTGGGGAGAAATGGGCACGCGTTGGGGCGTTAACCGCTCCGTGGCCCAGATCCATGCGCTGCTTTATTTGTCGCCCAAGCCGCTGAATGCCGAAGAAATTGCCGAGACGCTGGTGCTGGCGCGCTCGAATGTGTCCACCAGCCTGAAAGAGCTGCTGGGTATCGGGTTGATCAAAGTCACGCATCTGGAGGTCGGCGACCGGCGCGATTATTTCGAGTCGGTCAAGGACGTGCAGGAAATGTTCAATATCGTGGTCGAGGGACGCAGGAAACGCGAGGTCGATCCCACCCTTTCGCTGCTGCGCGACCTGAGCATCGAGGCCGATGCGGATACCGAAACCGATCCGGAAGTCAAGAAACGCATTGCCGACATGCTGGATTTTCTGGAAGTGATGACGCACTGGTACGACCAGTTGAGAAAACTGCCCAACAACACGTTGATGCAGTTGGTCAGGCTGGGGGATTCGGTGGTCAAATTGCTGCCGTTTTCCAAAAAATCATAGGGCGTGGTCATTCTCATGGTCGTGTTTTGTGCATTGATTTCTCTTATTTCAGAAATAAGGATAAATATAAAATGAATATCCTGCTCACTGGCGCGACAGGCTTTATCGGCGGCCACCTGCTGCGCATTTTGCTGGCGGAAAATCATCGCGTGACCGTGGTTTGCCGCCGCTCCGAAAGGCTGCTTCGGCAGTTTCCGGAAGTGCGGCCGATCGTGCTGGATTTTGCGGACGCGACCCGTAGCGGCGATTGGCTGCCGTATTTGCAGGATATCGATGCGGTGGTCAATGCGGCCGGACTGATCAAAGAGTCCTCCGGTACGAGCTTCGAAGCCGTGCATCACTTGGCGCCCGCAGCCTTGTTTAGCGCCTGTGTGCAAAGGGGCGTCAAAAAAGTCGTGCAGATTTCCGCTCTAGGTGCGGCGCTCGATGCGGAAACCCTCTATTTCACCAGCAAGGCGAAAGCGGATGCCCATCTGCAGTCGCTCGATCTGGACTGGTTCATCTTCAGGCCGTCGATCGTGTTCGGGAAGGGTGCCAAAAGCATGGGATTGCTGGCGGCAATGGCGGCGTTGCCGATTACGCCGCTGCCGGGCGGCGGCGAACAGAACCTGCAACCCGTCGATATTGACGATATATCGCGGGCGGTGGTGCTGGCGCTGAAACCCGAAACTCCATCACGCAGGGTCATTGATGCGGTAGGGCCGCAACCGATCCCTTTTGCGGCGCTGCTGGGGCTATTGGCCGATTATTCGGGTAGGCGTTTGAAACCCGTCCCGATGTCCGGCATCTGGCTCGACAGGCTGTTGCCGTTGACAGCGGTATTGGATGAGCCGATTCTGAACAGGCAAAGCCTGGCGATGCTGCGGCGCGGCAATACCGCCAATCCCGATCCGTTTGCGGCGTTTATCGGCCGCCGTCCAGCCAGGCTGGAACGGTTTCTGAGGGCGACGCCCGTTTCGCAGGCCGAACGCTGGCATGCGCGGCTGTATTTTTTGCGTCCTTTATTGACGCTGAGCATCGCGCTAGTCTGGCTGTGGACCGGCTGGATATCCGCTTTCGTTTTCCCGACCGACGAAAGTTACCGGATGCTGAGCCGCGTCGGAATCGAAGGTGGCCTGGCGCCCCTCGTCCTTTACGGGGCGTCACTGGCCGATTTCGCCATGGGTCTGGCATTACTGATGCGTTGGCGGCTGCGGCGGGTAGTGGCGGCGCAAGTCGCGATCATGCTGATTTACATGGCAGTGATCAGCGTTTTTCTGCCGGAGTTCTGGCTGCATCCTTTCGGACCGTTAACCAAAAATCTGCCGCTGCTGGCGGCGACCCTGATCATGTTAATTCTTGAAGAGGAGAAACCGTGAGTTATCTGACCCTGAAAAGTTTGCATATCTTCAGCCTGGTGCTGCTGTTCGGCACCGGCCTCGGCAGCGCCTTCTACAAATTCATGGCTGATTTGCACGGCGATGTGCGGGCGATCTATACGACCAACAGGCATGTGGTGCTCGCCGACTGGTGGTTTACCACGCCGACAGTACTGATCCAGCCGATTACCGGTTATTACCTGCTGCAGCAGTTGCCTTTTTCGCTCACTACGCCCTGGCTGCTGGTTTCGGTCATGCTGTATCTGTTGGCCGGCGCCTGCTGGCTGCCGGTCGTCTTTCTGCAAATCCGGATGCGCGAACTGTCCAGGCAGGCGGTGGAGCAAAATACCGGACTGACCGGGGAATATTTCCGCTGCGCGCGCCTCTGGTTCTGGCTGGGCGTGCCGGCGTTTGCCGCGATGATTTTGATCGTGATGCTGATGGTCCTTAAACCGGCTTTGTGGGGATAATATGTCTTCAAATAGGGCTTTAATGCAAAGGGTGCTGGGTGAAGAATGGGAGGCTCTGCCGCTGGCGATTCGGAGCCATTACGCTATTTCCGATCTGCAGGAAAGCACGCTCGTGACCGGCAGCATGACCATCGATTATCCGGACTGGTTAAGGCCGGCGCTGAAGCTGCTGCGATTGGGCAAAGCGCTGGTCGATCTGAAAGGCGGACCGATGACCGTGGAGGTCAAGAAATGGCGGGGTGAAGATAGTTCGGTGTTGTGTTGGCATCGTCATGTTCGGGCGGACGACGGGCGGCGCTGCGTGTTTCCTTCGCGGATGGTCAGCCGGCGGGCGCATGAATTGGTCGAATATGTCGGAATGGGCTTCGGAATTCGTCTAAGGGTTCACGTCGAAGAAGGCCGGCTCGTTTACCGCAGCAACGGGCATTTGCTGAAGCTCGGGCCGATCACGCTGCCCATTCCGGACAGCCTGTTGCTTGGACGGGCGGTGATCAGCGAAGAGGCTTTGTCGGACGACTCGTTCCTGCTGCGGTTTGAGATCGAGCATCCGCTGTGGGGCAGGACGTACAGCTACGGGGGAGTTTTCAAGATAATCCGAGGCTAAGCTAAGGCTGTGGTTAAAAATACCCTCCCGGCATGTCGCCCGATCGTTCCTATCGCTGCGTGCGTCATGAGACACCTCGTAGGGTGACAACGGTGTAGAGCTGTAGGGTACGCTGTGCGTACCATGGATATGGGAAGGGGTGAAAAAATATGAGAAGGAGTGAAAAGGTACGCACAGCGTACCCTACAGCCTTTCCTGGATGAGGGCTTTTTCCCGGCTGATTTGGCGTTTCCTTAGCCGGAATCGGCGGGATTTTTCATCCGCGTTTTGACGGCCTGCTCGAAAACGCCTTCGCGGCTTTCCAGCAGGGTGAAGTTTTCCTTGGCCCGGGTGATGCCGGTGTAGATCAGCTCGCGGGTCAGGACCGGGCTTTGGGTTTCGGGCAGGGCCAGCACGACGTGATTGAACTCCGAGCCTTGCGATTTGTGCACCGTGATCGCGAACGCGGTTTCCGCGTCGGGCAGACGCAGCGGCGACAGCCAGCGGATTCTGGCGGCGGACAATGGGTCGTCGGCTGGAAAAGCCACCCGCAGTTTTCCGGTCGGCTGATGATAAAGCGCAATGCCGATATCGCCGTTCATCAGGCCCAGGTTGTAGTCGTTGCGGGTGATCATCACCGGCCGGCCTTCGTACCAAAGCCCCGGCGCCTGCTTCGGAAACAGCCAGGCTTCGATCCGCCGGTTCATTTCTTCCAAGCCCCAGCGGCCCCGGCGCAGCGCGCAGAGCACCTGGAAGGCGTCGAAGGCGGCCAGGACCCGTTCGGCCCAGGCGTCGTATGAAGCGGCGTCGTTGGCCGGGCGGTTCCGGGTCGCGTCCAGGTAATGGCCGTAACCCTGGCCGGGATTCGGCTTGCCGTCGGTATCGAAGCCCGCATTGACCGCGACCAGCTTTTTCAGCAGGGCGTCGGCCGCATCGGGTTCCGGCCGGGCTCTGAGCCGCAGATAGTCGCCGGCCGGCGCGGGCAGCAGGTCGGAATAGACGTCCGTATTCTTCAGGATCGCCTGCGCCTGGGCGCTGTCGCCCGCATTGACCGCGTGCGCCAACTGGCCGATGCCGCTGTGTTCGCCGAAGCGGTGGCTGTGGCGCAGCATCACCGTTTGTTGATTGAAGGGATTGCCCAGGGATGCCGAGTGCGGCAGCTTTTCGCCGGAATAGCGTTCGATCCAGGTGCGGGCATGATCATCATAGGCTGCGTTTTCGGCGCCCCCGCACAAGTCGCCCATCACCGAGCCGGCCTCGACGGATGCCAATTGGTCCTTGTCGCCGAGCAGGATCAATTGCGCATTGTCCGGCAGCGCATCGAGCAAGGAGGCCATCATTTCCAGATCGATCATCGAGGCTTCGTCGACGATCACGATGTCTGCAGCAAGCCGATGGAGCCGGTTATGCTTGAAACGGCGGGAATCGGGGCGGCTGCCCAGCAGGCGGTGCAGCGTGCCGGCTTTTTTGGGGATGCGCTCCTTGATGTCGGCATCGATGTCGAGCCGCTCCAGCGCCTTGGCGATTGACTCGCTGACCCGGGCGGAGGCCTTGCCGGTCGGCGCGGCCAGGTGAATGATCGGTTTGCGCGCGTCGGGCGCTTCGATTTCCATGAGCTGGATCAGCAGTGCGAGCAGTTTGGTCAATGTCGTGGTCTTGCCGGTGCCGGGGCCGCCGGTGATGATCGCGAAGCGCGAACGCAGCGCCAGCACGCAGGCGATTTTCTGCCAGTCCGGCTGCTCGGGGCTGCCGGGAAACAGCGTATCGATTCGGTTCCGCAAGGCTTCGGGCAGGTCAGGACGGGCCGGCGCCAGGCGATTCTGAATGCACCGGTCCAGCGTTTGTTGATATTGCCAGTAGCGGCGCAGATACAGGCGGCTGCCGTCCAACACCAGCGGCGTTTTGCCTTCTCCTGTCGAGACCAGCGCGGAGTTTCGGAGCTCGGACTGCCATTGCGCCAGGCCGAACGCTTTGAGTGCCGAAAGCTCCGCCTGCGTGGATTCGGCGTGGGAAGTCCAGTCTTCGTCGCTTGGAATCGCTAATGTCAAGCCGGGGTGTCGCGACAGGCTTGCCAGGTCCAGATACACCTCGCCCCGGTCCAACTGATGGCTGACCAGCGCGCCGGCCCAGAGTACCGCATCGCCCGCATGCGGCTCCAGTTCCCGCAGAAAACGCGCGAAGGCGTGGTTTAGCCGGCTCAGCCAGCCCGCTTCGACCCAGCGGTCGATTGTCGCCAGTACGGACGCTTGCCGGTTCATGCCGCGCCTCCGTTCGCAAAGAGTCTGTCCAGTCCCTCGATCAACGCTTTAGGCGGTTTGGCGAACACGCGGCCGCCGGTCGGGCTTTGGCAACCGCGCAGGAACAGGTAGAGGCTGCCGCCGATATGTGTGTCGTAATCGTAGTGCGTTCCGAGCCGGGCTTTCAACTGGCGGTGCAGGGCCAGCAGATATAAGGCGGACTGCAGGTCGTAGCGCTTGGCAAGCATCGCCGCGTTCAACGCTTCCTGCGTATAGACCGCATCGCCGCTACCGAGACTGTTGAATTTGTAATCGGCCACGTAATAACGTTCCTCATGAACAAAAACCAGATCGATGAAGCCTTTCAGCAGGCCGTTCACCTGCGCGGGCAGCAGCGCCGGGCGGGGCAGGCTGGAAAAAGTGTGGCGGGTGATCAGGCGGTCCAGCGCCTGCGTATCGACCTTATCCGCACCGATCAGGAATTCCAGTTCGGGCTGGTAGGCGTCCTGAGTCAGCCTGCCCAGGCAGAGGTCCGTGTTTTCCAGCAGGGGCAGGGTCAGCCAGTCCGACAACGCGGAGACGACCACGCCGTGTTTGCCGGCCCAGTCTTTGGCCGCGAAACGCTCTTGTATCCACGCGTTCGCCAGTTCCGGCTTGGCGTGAATTTCCGCAAAGCCGAAGCGCGCGCAGCGTTCGAGCAGGTCGTGGATCAGCACGCCGGGGGCGGCGCCGCGCGGCAGGCCGTGAATTCCCATTGCGCCGACCGGGCCGGCGTCGGGTTCCGCTTCGTCGCTGCGCTTGTCGTCTCGCGCCGTTTCGGGCTCGTGCGCGAGATCGGTGGAGAAGGCGGGTTCCGTCTGAAGTTTGTCCTCGGCCGACAGCGCGCTGTAGCTGGCGATCCACCAGTCGGCCGGAATCCGCGCGTTGACCGTGCGTGCGGGATTGAACTGTCCGGCCTCGGCCTGAGGCGTGTACCGCGCATCGCTCACCGCCGGCAATGCGGTGATTTCGATGGCCGCGCAATTGCCTTTGAGTTCGGCGAGCCGCGTTCCCAGTTGTTCGGTCGGTGTATCGGTTTCCCAGTTCAACAGCGAGCCGACTGCGGATTTTTCCAATTGGCACTTTTCGCCGGTGCCCGATTTTACCGGTGCGATGCCCAGCCAGCAGGCATGGCACGCCCGGGTCATTGCGACATAGAGCAGGCGCAGATCCTCCTGAAGGCGTTCGGCGTCGTGTTTTCGCTTGTTTTCCTCGCTCTTGCCGAGGTCGATGATCAACCGGCGGTCGTCGTTTTGTTCGTCATGGTAGCGGTAATGCGAGTTTCTGCCGGTGACTTCCTTGTAGCTGCAGATGAAGGGCAGAAAAACCAGCGGATATTCGAGCCCCTTGGATTTGTGGATGGTCACGATCTTGATCAGATCGGCGTCGCTTTCGAGCCGGATGATCTCCTCGTCGCCCAGCCGGCCGCTCCCGTTTGCGACCGATTCGGCCAGATAGCGGATCAGCGCCTGCTCGCCTTCGAGCTGGCTGCCGGCCTGCTGCATGAGTTCGGCCAAATGCAGCAGGTTGGTCAGGCTGCGCTCGCCCTCGCTCTCGGTTTCCAGCCTGGCCCGCGTGTAGAGGGCGTAGTCGTCGATCAACTGCCGCAAGGCCGGCAGGATGCCGTCTTGCCGCCAGCGCGCGTGATAGGTGAGAAAGCGGTCCAGATGCAGCTCCCACTCCGGCTCGTCCTGGACCAGCCGATGCAGCTTCCGGTAAGTCCAGCCGAAGGCGGCGGTGCCGAGCGCCGCGCGCACCTTGCGCTCGTTGCGCGGATCGGCCAGCGCTTTTAGCCAGATCAACAGATCGGAGGCTTCTCGGGTTCTGAAAATCGAATCCTTTTCGGACAGATAGACGCTGCGCAAATTTCGCTTTGCCAGCGCCTTGCGCATCGCTCTGGCTTCAGTACCGCTGCGGACCAGGATTGCGATATCCGAAGGTTTCAAGGGCTCCGGGCTTTCCGCTGATTTGAATCCGGCCTGTCCCGCGTTGGCGAGGTTCAGCAGCTTGACGATCTCGCCAGCCGCCGCCTCGGCCATCTTTTCGCGGTATTCGGGCATCCCGACCGCTTTTCCCTCGTTCCAAAGCCAAAACGTGAGGGCAGGCGCGGCACGATGGTCGATCTGCCATTCTTCTTTGCGGCCTTTCGCGCCGACTTCGAGGAAAGGCAGGGGATTTTCCCGCTCGCGCTTGAAGCGGAAAACGCCGGCCGGATGCCGGCCGTCCGCATGCAGGAAGACCCGGTTGACGGCCTCTACCATCGCGGCCGTGGAGCGGTAATTGGTGGTCAGCGTATGGCGGCGTCCGGCCGTGTGCTGGTGGGCTTTCAGATAGGTGTAAATATCGGCGCCGCGAAACGAATAAATCGCCTGCTTGGGATCGCCGATCATGAAGCAGCCCGAGCCGTCCTCGATGTTTGCCGGGTAGATGGACGAGAAAATCCGGTACTGGATCGGATCGGTGTCCTGGAACTCGTCGATCAGCGCCACCGGATATTGCCGGCGGATCGTTTCCTTCAGCCGCTCTCCGCTGTGTCCGTGCAGCGCGCTGTCGAGGCGGGTCAGCATGTCGTCGAAGGTCATCCGGGTCATGCGCTGCTTTTCGCTGGCGTAGCGGTTCCGTATCCACTGCAATGCATGCAGGCATATCTTGCGGTCCAGGTCTATTTCTTTCCCACAATGGCTGGTCAAGTCATCCATAGCTTCTAATGCGGGGTGCCGCATCAGTTCGGCTTTGTCGATATGACTCTTGACCAGGGCGGAAGACAACCTGCTGCGGCCGAATCTTTCCAGGTCGTCGATTGCCAGGTAACTGCGGCCGTTCGCCCACTCGGCCATCGCTTTCAGTTTATCGCCGAAACTGGTTTTACGGTATTTGTTTCCGTTCAGCCAGCCGTTTTCCGAGGCGTCGTTCAATAATTTTTCGATGCTGTCCCGCCCGTTGCTCCAGCAGGTGCGGGCCGATATCTCTAATGCCTGGCGTTGGGTTTCCCAGGCTTCCCATGACTGGAAAACCGAGTCAATGCCTTCATTGAAATCGAGGCCCAGCGCTTCCGTTTCCGGTAATAAGGGAGTGAGCAGCCCCGCGAGATCCACGGGCGATTTGATGAACCGGGTAACCGCCCGGGAGGCGGTATCCGTCAAGGGATAAAAAAAAGTTCGCCAATAATCCTTGACGACCTCATGCAGCAGTTCCGTATCGCCGGTATGCACTTCCTGGCGGAACAGGCTGCCGCTGTGGAATGCATGCTGTTGCAGCATTTTGTTGCACCAGCCGTGGATGGTATAAATTGCCGCTTCGTCCATCCAGTTGGCGGCCAGTTCGAGGTCGCGGGCGCGGGCCGGCCAGGCGGTTTCGGGAAAATCCGCGCGCACGGCTTTCAGGAATTCGTCCGCTTCGACGGCTTGTTTGCGAAAATAGCGCGCCGCCTGGCTCAGGCGGTCGCGGATGCGTTCCCGGAGTTCCTGGGTCGCCGCCTCGGTAAAGGTGACCACCAGGATGTCCGGCGGCAATAACGGGCGCGCCGGCGTCGAATTGTCGGGAGAATGGCCGAGGATCAGCCGCACATACAGGGCCGCGATCGTATAGGTTTTGCCGGTTCCGGCACTGGCTTCGATCAGGCGGACGCCAGACAAAGGGAAATCGAAGGGGTTTAAGGGGATGGCTGCGGTCATGATTGCGCTTCCGTTGCGGATGAAGAATTCTTGATATGGTCGTAAAAAGAACCGTACAGCGTTTCGGCCCAGGATTCGAAGCCCATGCCGGAGCCGGTTCGCTGCAGTTCCTCGAAGGTCGGGAAAAACCGTGCCAGATAGGGGTCGTAAGTGACTTCGCCGTCTTTCCAGTCGCTGCCGTCGTAGCAGGCTCGGGCGGCTTTGATTTTATTGTCCGGCTGGGCGCCGAGCCAGGCGAACGCGGTCTTGCAGGCGACCGGCAACGGATGGCGCAGTCCTTGGCACGTCGCTTCGAGCAGGATTTGCAGATGGCCGGAAGCCTTTTCCTTATCCATCGGCGGCATTTCGATCACGCCGTCCGCCGCGGCGACCAGGGTCCAGGTATCCAGGCCGTCCGCGCAGGCAGCCAGATGCCGTACCCAGTATTCCACCAGTTTGGGGTATTTGATTCCTTCTTTCGGCATCAACGCCTGCACGGTCAGATACACCAGGGCGAGTTTTTCGTGATCGCGGTGTTGGCGCAAATGGCCGAGTTCGCAGGTCAATTCCATCGGCGCCTCTTCGCTTAGCCGGAATTTCAGTGCCGTGACATGCGCTTCCCGTGCGGTGGGCCAATCCAACCGCAGCGCCTGATAATTCTTCCAGGCCGTTTTTACCGGTTCGGTCAGGGTGGTATAGAAAGCTTTCGCGAAACCGCCGAGCGGCAGTTGGCCTTTTTGTGCCATGATGGCGCGTTGATGGTCGAGAAACGCCTCGACATCGTCGGGGTTCGTGTCTTTCAATGCGCCAAGCAAATCATTGCCATACAGATAAGTCTGCAGGCTGTCGAAATGAAAAGGCTCGTGGTCCTTGCTGGTAACCGTTTCATCGTCGAAGCCGAATTTCAGCGCATATTTGCAGAAAGCCTTGACCGGCGCTTTCAAAAAGCGCTCCAGGAACTCCATCGGAACGGTCAGGAGTTTTTCCATCGCCGGGACAGGCGCCGATGCGTCCGCTTCGGCCGGGAGCGTTTCCGAAAACCATTCCTTCGCATAAGTGAACAGTTCCGGTCCCGGTCCTTGGGGTTTCGTCACATACTTGAGGCTGAACGGCTGCAACGGATGGCAGACGGTGATCGCTTCCAGCAACGGGCGGCCGTCCTTGAGTGCCCAGCCCTGCGCCAGCACGTCGCGCAACTGGCCGACCAGCACCGACGGCGGCCGCTTGCTGTCGTCGCGGATGCTGCGGCCGATCCAACTGATATAAAGCTGTTCCCGCGCGGACAGCAGGGCTTCCAGGAACAGGTACTGGTCGTCCTGCCGGCGCGAGCGGTCGCCGGGGCGATACTGGCCGCGCTGGCTCATCAGGTCGAAGCCGTTTACCTGCCGGCTGCGCGGATAATCGCCGTCGTTCATGCCCAGCAGGCAAATCTGGCGGAACGGAATCGCCCGCATCGGCATCAGGGTGCAGAAGTTGACCTTGCCGCTCAAAAAGCGCTGGTGCAGCGCCGGTTCGTCGACGCCGGCCAGCCAGGCTTCGCGCACCACCTGGATCGGCAGCTTGTCATCCGGGCCGAGCCCGGCCTGTGCGCAGTAGCGGCCCCACTTTTCCAGGGCCTCGGCCAAGGTATCCAAGGTCTTGCGTTCCGCTTCGCTGCCGGCGGTGAAGAAAGCGTCGAGCAGGCTTTGCAGCGTCTGCCGCCAGTCGGTAAAACTTTGCGGCTGTGCGAGCACTCGGGCATGGTTTTCCAGCGTTTCGAGCAGGAAGGCCAGGCCGCCGAGCCATTGCGCGTCGAGGCCGCCGATTTCCTCGTAGGGCTCGATCCCATCGAACGCTTCGCCGGCGCCGACCGCATAGCCCAGCAGCATCCGGCGCAGGCCGAACCGCCAAGTGTTGGCTTCCAGTTCCGGCATGCCGATGAACCGCGCGCGTTGTTCGGCGTTCAGTCCCCAGCGGATGCCGGCTTCCTCGATCCATTGATGCAGTCTGGGGATCGCGTTTTCCTCGATTTGGAAGCGCGTCCTGAGCGCGCCGACTTCGAGCAGGTCGAGGTATTCGCTGACCGTGAAGCGCGAATCGGGCAAGTCGAGCAGGGCCTCGACCGCCGTGAGCAAGGGATCGTTGCCGCGCTGCTCGCGGTCGGCCAGGCTGTAGGGAATATGCCGCGGATCGCCGGGCGGATGCAGGCCGAAGACGGCGCGGATATGCGGCGCGTAAGCGTTGATGTCCGGCACCATCACGATGATGTCGCGCGGGGACAGCGGCTTCCCGTTTTTTTCTGCGGCGTCGAAGCATGCCAGCAACCGGTCGTGCAGAATTTCGACTTCGCGTTGCCGGCTGTGCGCCACATGAAAAACCATCGAGTCGTCGGTGCGCTTCAGCAAGGCCGGCGCTTTGGGCAACGGTTCCAGATCGAGGATCGATTGCTGGAGATGCTGCAACAAGGTGCGCCGGCCCGGAGACTCCCCGTAGTCGACGAAAAGATCGATTTTATTGTCCGGCCAGTGCCAGTCCCGGTAGCGTTGCCTTTCGTCGAAGTGGTCCAGCAGGCGGATGTAGTCGCGCCCCTGTTTGCCCCAGGCCGCCAGCAGGGGCGGTGCGTCGAGGTGAAGATCGGCGGTATCCAGTAAAGAAGTCTGTTCAGGTTTTTTATAGGTTTGGCGGCGGCGTTCGGCCTTGAGCAGGTCCTTGTCTTCGATGATGTCGGCCCAGTAGTGCCGGCAGGGATTGTGCACGAACAGCACGATCTGGCAGAATCCGCCCAGCTTTTCCAGGACTTCGAGCGACTGCTGAGGCAGGGAAGACAAGCCGAACAGGATGATCCGGCGCGGAATGCCGGGCGGCCGGTCCGTCAGTGTGCCGATCCGGCTCATGAATTGCGCGTGCACGGCGGAACGGCTGGCGAACGGGCTCGCTTCGCCGCCCAAGTCGGCGAGTACCGCTTGCCACAAGCCGGTTTGCCAACACTCCGTTTCCGGCATCGGCTGGCTTTCGCCGTGCGCGTCGCGCAACACATTTTCGCCCTGGGCCCAGTCGGTCAGCCAGTCGGAACGGTACACCTGGTACTGATCGAACAGGTCGGCGAGCTGTTCGGCAAGCTGGTAACGTTTCCGGCTGTCGCTGTCTTTGGCCAGGAAGGCTTTCAGCGTTTCGAAGCCGGGCCTGGAGACGAGCGTGGGCAAAAGACGATAAAGTCGCCAGGTTAGCGGCGCTTTCGCCAGCGGCTGCTCCAGCGGGATGCGCTCGCCCAATACCGCCCGGTAAACGCTCCAGATGAACAAGGAAGGCAGCTGCATCCGGATCGCCGCGGCAATGTCCAAGGCGGAGTTTTGCGCCAGGCTTTGTTTCAGCCATTGCCCCATGCCGTTGCTCTGGACCAGGAAGACTTCGTATTCCAGAGGATTCAAGGGATGCTGGCGCAGCCAATGGGCCACGACGTCGCGGAGCTGTTCCAACTGATTGGAATGGATGACGGCAATGCCGCTGTCCAGCGAAGTACTAGAACTTGATTCGGGCATGGGGTTGGGATTTGTTTTTTGTATCCGAACAGGGGGATCGGGTTTTGAGCGGTTAGTCCGCCAGGATGGAGCTTGCAAGCCAGCTTTTGCTATATGATCGCACGAAACCGCCCCAAAAATCACAGGCGGAGCATCAACCTCGGTCCGGACGGCTCTGCCGTATTGCCGTGGTGGGTCGGGCTCGGGCGGAAAAGGCGGGTTTTACCGGGAGTCGGCCGAATTCGGATCGAAATAGACGGCGGTATCGGATAAATGGTCGTGCCAGCTCCGCTTCCGCTTATCGAAAAGAATCCACCAGAAACCGAGCCCGAAAATCAGCCAGGAAAAGAGAGCGGAGAAAAAGCGCAGGCCGGCCCGGCGCCAGTTGAGGGGTTTTCCGTCCTTCGTCAGGACTTTGATTTTCCAGGCGCGCATGCCCAGGGTCTGGCCGCCGTGGGTCCAGAACCAGCCGAAAAACAGGAAACTGACGCCGATCAGATAGGCGGGATAAAAATATTGGTCCGGCCGGAAGGCATGGCCGGAATTGAAAGGCAGTATCGCGGCGGTGGCTGCAAACAGCACGGCCGCCAGTAACAGCGAATCGTAGACGATGGCCGCCAAACGGCGGAAGAGGCCGGGCGCCGAATTTGCACCCGGGGCATCGGAAGTTTTGGACGGCCGCCGCAATTATTTGAAAGGCGCCGTTTTTTGGCCGAGATACATGCTGCTGGCGGCCAGGGTGCCGAGCATGATCAATGAAAAGAAAAAGGGCGGACGAATAAAGATCAAAAGAAAAAAGTCCGCTACAAAGATGCTGCTCGCCAGCGGGTTGTCGATGAATCCGTCAATTATTTTTTTCATAGCAATCTTGTCAAGCTCAGGATGAATGTGTTCGGTGATTAAATGGACATTATCCTGATTTCCGAGGCTTAACTCAACGCTATGCCGATCAGGATCGGGTTTGCTCGCTAACGCAAATCATTCTACTATATCCGAATGGATTGTAAAAGGATAGTGCCAGTTGGGTTATCGGGTGCGAAGTGGTATGATTTAGGCAGATAACAGATAAACTAGGGAATGTCGATTATTTTAAACTTCTTCAAAAAAATAGTTAAATCGGCCGGCGGCAGGACCGCGGACGAAGCGCCGAAAGTTCGAATTTACCCGCGTTCGGAACATACGATTTCACGGGCTCAGATCAGCGAGCATGCGCTGAAGGTCTTGTATCGCCTGCAAAAATCCGGATACGACGCCTATCTGGTCGGTGGTTGCGTACGCGATTTGCTGCTTGGGCGCGAGCCGAAGGATTTCGACGTCGTGACCAATGCGCACCCCGAACAGATCAAGGGCGTATTCCGCAATTGCCGGCTGATCGGGCGGCGTTTTCGTCTGGCGCATGTGCATTTCGGGAACGAGGTGATCGAGGTCGCCACGTTTCGCGGCTTCGGCAACGAGCAGGACGACAATCAGGTCACCAACGACGAAGGGCGCCTGCTGCGCGATAACGTGTACGGCACGATCGAGCAGGACGTCTGGCGGCGCGATTTTACGGTCAATGCGCTGTACTACAACATCAAGGATTTTTCGGTGGTCGACTATACCGGCGGGATGGACGACCACAAGTCCGGCATGCTCAGACTGATCGGCGATCCTGAAACCCGGTTCCGCGAAGATCCGGTGCGGATGCTGCGCGCGGTCCGCTTTGCGGTCAAGCTGGGCTTCAACATCGACCCCGATTGCCAGAAGGCCATTTACGGCTCCGCCGACCTGCTTTACAGCATTCCTTCCGCTCGCCTTTACGATGAAGTCTTGAAGCTGTTCCTGTCGGGCTTTGCGCTGCAGACTTTCGAAATGTTGCGGCATTACGGCCTTTTTCAGGTATTGTTTCCGGACACCGAAAAAAGCCTTGCAGTCGAGGAAAACGGTTTTCCGAAGCTGCTGTTGATCAAGGCGCTGCAAAACTCGGATAACCGGATCGCCGAAAGCAAAACGGTAACGCCCTATTTCCTGCTGGCGGCGTTTTTGTGGGAGCCGCTCCGGATGTTGACCCGGATCAATCAGGAACGTGGCCTGGACGATTACAACGCTTTCCAGAGCGCAGCCGGCGAGATTCTGACCCGCCAGGTCAGGCGTACCGCGTTCCCGCGGCATATCAGCCTGGCGATGCGCGAGGTCTGGAGCTTGCAGCCGAAATTCGAGCAGCGGATAGGCCCCCGGCCGGCTCGCCTGCTGACCCATCCGCGTTTTCGCGCCGCCTACGATTTTTTGCTGCTTCGTGCGGAAACCGGCGATGCCGGTCCCGAATTGGCCGACTGGTGGAGTAAGTTTCAAGAGGCCGATGAAGCCGCGCAAAAAAAGATGACGCAGCCGTCCAGAAATCTGAAAAACACTCGGGCCCGTCGCCGGACCGGTAAAAAGAAAAATACGGGGTCGATCGAAAATCCACCGAGCTAGATAGAAGACCTGCCAGGTTTTTAAAGCCGGGCAGGTCTGGGGATGCAAAAAGGTTATTTCTATGAACAAACCCAATAACGGTACTGTCACTGCTTACCTAGGGCTGGGCAGCAATCTGGCCGATCCTGTGAAACAGGTGCGCTCGGCGCGCGCCGATTGCGCCGCGGTTCCGGGCGTGCGGGAGCTGGCATTTTCCAGCCTGTACCGCAGTCCGCCGATGGGGCCGCAGGATCAGCCCGATTATGTGAACGCGGTGATGGCGGTGTCGACCGATTTGACTGCGCCGGCACTGCTTCGCCAATTGCAGTGCATCGAGCAGGCGCACGGACGGGTCCGGGCCGGGGAACGCTGGACCGCGCGCACGCTCGATCTGGATTTGCTGATTTATGGCGCACACCGGATCGAAACGGACGAGTTGACCGTGCCTCACCCCGGCTTGGGCCAGCGCGCTTTTGTGCTGTATCCGCTGTTCGAAATCGCGCCGGCACTGGTGATCCCCGGACTGGGGCGGATTGCCGATCTTATCGTAAACTGCCCGCGCGACGGGCTGGAAAGGATTGAATGAAATGAACCGGAAGCCCTTATCCATTCACGACCTAGCGGCGATGAAGCGGCAAGGCGAGAAAATCGCCTGCCTGACCGCTTACGACGCCAGCTTCAGCGCTTTGATCGATCAGGCCGGCATCGATGCGATATTGGTCGGCGACTCGCTGGGCATGGTGATTCAGGGGCAGGCCTCGACGCTTCAGGTCTCGCTGGACGATATGATCTACCATACCCGCTGGGTAGCGGCCGCGCGCCGGCGAGCGTTGGTGATTGCGGACATGCCGTTTTTGACTTATCCCGACCCCCTCGGCGCGGCCATGAATGCGGCCAAACTGATGCAGGCGGGCGCGCAGATGGTCAAGCTGGAAGGCGCGCGTTTCGAAGCGGTCCGCTTTCTGGTCGATCAAGGCATCCCGGTCTGCGGCCACCTGGGGCTGCTGCCGCAGTCGATCAACCGTCTCGGCGGCTACAAGGTGCAGGGCGTCGACCCGGCCGAAGCGGACAAAATCCTGGCCGACGCGTTGCAGTTGGAAGCGGCCGGCGCGGCTTTGCTGGTGCTGGAATGCGTGCCTGCGAAGCTGGCTGCCGCCATCAGCGCGCGTCTGTCCATTCCGGTGATCGGAATCGGCGCAGGCATCGATTGCGACGGTCAGGTGCTGGTGCTTTACGACATGCTGGACATCGGCATCGGCAAGCGACCGCGTTTTTCGATGAATTTCATGCAGCCGCCGGTTGCGATCGCCGAGGCGTTCGGCAATTACCGGTCTGCCGTCAAAGAATTGCGTTTTCCTACCCCGGACCACAGCTTTTAATCATGCAAATCGTCAAAACGATAGCCGACCTGCGCACGATTCTCGGTAACCGGCGGCGTGCCGGCGAGCGGATCGCGTTCGTGCCGACGATGGGCAATCTGCACGCGGGACATATCCGCTTGGTAGAGACGGCGCGGCGGCAGGCCGAACGCGTCGTGGTCAGCATTTTCGTGAATCCGACCCAGTTCGGCCCCGGCGAAGACTTCGAGACTTATCCGCGCACCGAAGCCGAAGACCGGGAAAAATTGCTGGCGGCCGGCGCCGACCTGCTGTTCCTGCCCGAAATCCGGAACATGTACGATCCCGGCGCGAAAACAGTAGTCAGCGTGAAAGGATTGTCCGATCTGCATTGCGGAGCGTTTCGGCCGGGCCATTTCGATGGGGTCGCGACCGTGGTTGCGAAATTGTTCAATATCGTGCAACCCGACAGCGCTTTTTTCGGTCTTAAGGACTACCAGCAATTGGTGATTATTCGTACGATGGTGCGCGATTTGAATATTCCGGTGGCGTTGGTTCCGGTCGAAACGGTCCGGGAACCGAGCGGGCTGGCGATGAGTTCCCGGAACGGCTATCTGACCGAAACCGAAAAAGTTCAGGCGGCCAAGCTTTATCAGGCTTTGCTCAATGCCAAGGAAGCGGTATTGTCGGGTGGCCGGGAGGCTTACGCGGATATCGAGCGGCAGGCACAGTCTTTTCTCGCGGAGGCGGGCTTCAAGACCGATTATTTTTCGATCTGCCGAAGTTCCGATTTGGTCGCAGCGGTGCCCGAAGACCGGGAGATCGTGATCCTGGCCGCGGCGAGGCTCGGAAAAACGCGGTTGATTGATAATATCGCTTTTTCCAAGTAAAGTAATGGCGAAACGGAAGGTGCCGGCTTCAGGCGGTGCGGCGGATCTTTAATATTGTTGTACAAAGCCGCCTTTTTCTCGGCGTTTAAAAGCAGGGTTCGGCGTTTTCAAGGCGAATGCCTCGTTTTTCATGTATTGCCGGATCTACAGGAATGAGCGATAATTGAAGGTTTCTTAAAGCACTTTATATCGGGTTATTATGCAAACTACGATGCTGAAAGCGAAACTTCACCGGGCGACCGTTACACGATCGGAGCTCGGTTACGAAGGCTCATGCGCAATCGACTCCGACTTTCTCGATTTGGCGGGGATCAGGGAGTACGAACAGATCCAGATATACAATGTCAACAACGGCGAGCGTTTCACGACTTATGCGATCCGTGCGGAAGCGGGGTCCAAGGTCATCTCGGTCAACGGCGCGGCGGCGCGTCTTGCCTGTGCGGGCGATGTGGTGATCATCTGCGCCTACGCGATCTACGATCAGAAAGAGTTGGCGAACTACAAGCCGGCTTTGATCTATTTCAACGAAAAGAACGAGGTGGTGCGTACCGCGTCGTCGATTCCGGTGCAAGTTCAGGCGGCTTGACCGGCAACCTTTATTCCTGGAAGCGACTTTAACTCGGATTGAAAAAACATCCGGTTAGAGGCGCTTTTTTGCGGCCTTGACTCTAACGGATAAAGGGTTTCGCTATCTTCCGATAGAGTAAAGTCTGACGTTTCGAACCCCCTCGTTCTCAGGCCTGCCAGATTTATAAAACCTGGCAGGCCTTTTGATTTCTCTCCCATCATCCTTCTATCGCTCGCCCCGGACCTACGGTCCAATGGCCGTCGCCGCCATATTAAACAGAGGGCAAGCTCGGGCGCCGGGTAGCCTTTAGGTGCGGCTAAAAATAACCTTTCGGCATGCCGCCTGATTGTTCCCATCGCGGCGCACGCCATGAGGCACCTCATTGGGCGGTCGTGGGGTGTAGGGTACGCTGTGCGTACCATCGGGGGGCGGGAACGGTACGCACAGCGTACCCTACAACGGTTTATACACTCTTTGGGGTAACCCAAGCCGGCAAAGGGGGTATCACGGTAAGCGTTCGGCGGGGGAACGAGGGGGAAGTTATGATCAACTCAATCCTTAGGCCTATTTACAGGCAGTCGGAAGGGATAAAAAGGCCTTTTTCTTCTCCGTAAAAGCGGCGGGTGGGGAACTCCGCCGGTTGCCCCAAAGTCCCATTCCACTAAGATAAACCGTCACGGAGCGAGCGCCATGAAAGCCTTATGGAATAACGCAGTCATTGCCGACAGCGATGAGGTGATCGAGATCGAGGGAAATTGTTATTTTCCGCCGGCTTCGGTGCACACCGAATTTCTGCGCGAAAGCGCCACTCATACTGTCTGCCCGTGGAAGGGCCAGGCGAGCTATTGCGACATCGTGGCGAACGGTGCGACCAATCCGGATGCCGCCTGGTACTATCCGGAACCGAAAGAGAAAGCTTCGTCCATAAAAAACTATATCGCTTTCCAGAAGGGCGTCGAGATCGCCGCATGAAGGCGCATTGCGGAAGAAGGGATCAATTCGCAGATGCTTCGTTTCGTTAAGGAGCCGCGTGATGGACGAACATTCCGAAAGCGCGCCCAGCCGGCTGGAAGTTTATTGCCGAGTGCGCCGCCAAAGCGAGATGCTGTGCAAACCGCTCACGGTGGAAGATTATGTCGTACAGACGATGCCCGACGTCAGCCCTCCGAAATGGCATCTTGCGCATGCCAGCTGGTTTTTCGAGACTTTCATTCTGGTGCCGTACGTTTCCGGCTACCGGCCGTTCGACGTCCGCTTCCACCCGCTTTTCAATTCGTACTATCAAGGCGTTGGAACTCCGTTTCCGAGAGACCGGCGCGGGCTTTTGTCGCGTCCCTCCGTCGTCGACATTTATCGTTACAGGCGTCATGTCGATGAGGCGATGAACGAATTGATGGTGCGGCTGGATGATCGTGATGAAAGCCGGGACATCCGCCTGCTGATCAAGCTGGGTCTGCATCATGAACAACAACATCAGGAACTCCTGTTAACCGACATTAAGCATATTCTTGGAAACAATCCGCTTGTGCCGGTCTATGCCGAAGACCGCTTTGCCGAAGAGGAGGAGGTGCCGGTGCCGTTGCGGTGGATCAAAGTGCAGGGCGGCGAAACCGCCGTGGGGCATGACGGCAACGGATTTTGTTTCGACAATGAACTGCCGCGCCATCGTATGCGGATGAATGAGTTTCTGCTGGCCAACCGCCTGGTGACCAATGCCGAATATCTCGAATTCATCGACGACGGCGGCTACGCCAATCCCTTGTTATGGCTGGCCGACGGCTGGACCGCAGTGCAGCGGGAAGGCTGGCAGGCCCCTTTGTACTGGCGAAAAACGGACGGCGCCTGGCGGTATTTCACGCTGGCGGGGGAAGAGCCGCTGACGGCTGAAGAGCCGGTCTGCCATGTCAGCTATTTCGAGGCGGACGCTTTTGCGACCTGGGCCGGTAAGCGTCTGCCTTCCGAAGAAGAATGGGAACATGCGGCTGGGACGGCAGGATTGTGGCCCGGAAATTACCTGGAATCCGGCCGATTCCGTCCGCAGGCCGCTCGAACAGGGGAGGGGGTCTTACAACTGGGCGGCGATGTCTGGGAATGGACGCAAAGCGCTTACCGGCCTTATCCCGGCTTCCGGCCTTGGGCAAATGCGGTCGGCGAGTACAACGGCAAATTCATGTGCAGTCAGATGGTGCTGCGCGGCGGCTCTTGCGCCACGCCCGAAAGCCATATCCGCAAAAGTTACCGCAATTTTTTTTATCCGCATAACCGCTGGCAGTTTATGGGGATTCGCCTGGCTCAGGATGCATGACCATGGCCGGGCTGCATTTTTACGATTTTCATCCGACCTTGAGTGATTTTCAGGTGGAAATCCTGGCAGGCCTGAGCAGCCGGCAGAAAACGATCGCTCCGAAATTTTTTTACGATGCCGAAGGCTCGCAGCTGTTCGACCGGATTTGCGAACTGCCCGAATATTATCTGACGCGGACCGAAATCGGCCTGCTCGAACGGTATGGGGATCAGATCGCCGGCGCGGTCGGGCCGGAGGCGGTCTTGTTCGAACTCGGCAGCGGCAGCAGCCGCAAAATCCGGTTATTGCTCGATGCATTGCGGCCTGTTTCTTACGTGCCGATCGATATTTCGAAGCATCATTTGCGCGTTGCGGCCAAGGCCCTTGCCTCGGATTATCCGTGGCTGGAAATCCATGCCGTTTGCGCCGATTACGCGGGGAGCTGGAATTTGCCGCCGAGCCTGGAAGGGCAGCGCCGCATCGTATTTTTCCCGGGCTCCAGCATCGGCAATTTAACGCCCGGGGAGGCGGCCGCGCTGTTGAAGCGGATTGCCCGGTTGGTCGGCGACGGCGGCGGTTTGCTGATCGGCGTCGATCTGGTCAAGAATGTCGATGTGCTGGAAGCCGCCTATAATGACCGGCAGAAAGTGACCGAAGCGTTCAATAAAAATTTGCTGGTGCGTATCAATCGTGAATTGGACGCCGATTTTCGGGTCGATCGTTTCGACCATCTCGCTTTTTACAATCCGGAGCTCGACCGTATCGAAATGCACCTGGCGAGTCCTGAAGCGCAGTCGGTCCGGATAGCGGATCGAACGATCCGTATGGCGGCAGGAGAAACGATCCATACCGAAAATTCCCATAAATACAGCCTCGCAAGCTTCCGCCGCCTGGCTCTGCGGACGGGGTTCCGTCCGGGCAAAGTCTGGATCGACCCCGAAGGCTTGTTCAGCATCCATTACTTGAGCGCCTAGCGTTTCCGTTGCCGGCAATACCCTGCCCGCGGCGATTTTTTAATATAAGGCGCCTTTATCGTCTTCCGCTTCGCTCAGCATCATGTCGTCGCCGGCCATGCCGCTGATGCCTGCCGTGCCGAGCTTGATCATCAGGCGGACTTCGTTTCTCGAATCGGCCGAGCTCAAAGCGTCTTCGTAGCTGATTTTGCCTGCGACATACAGATCGTACAAGGCTTGGTCGAAGGTCTGCATGCCCTGTTCGCGCGATTGCTTCATCAGTTCCTTCAATTTGTGCACTTCGCCCTTGCGGATGTAATCCTTCGCCAGCGGCGTGTTGATCAGGATTTCGACCGCCGGATAGCGGCCTTTGCCGTCCGCGCGTTTGATCAACTGCTGCGCGACGATCCCGCGCAGATTCAGCGACAGATCCATGAACAACTGCGGGTGCATGTCCTCGGGAAAAAAATGCAGAATCCGGTCGAGCGCCTGGTTCGCGTTGTTCGCATGCAGGGTCGACAGGCAGAGATGGCCGGTTTCGGCAAAGGTAATCGCATTCTGCATCGTTTCGCGGGTCCGGATTTCGCCGATCAGAATCACGTCGGGCGCTTGCCGCAGCGTATTCTTCAAGGCGACTTCGTACGATTCGGTATCGACGCCGACTTCGCGTTGGGTCACGATGCAGCCCAGATGCGAATGCATAAACTCCATCGGGTCTTCGATGGTGATGATGTGGCCACTGGAGTTCTGGTTGCGGTGCTTGATCAGCGCGGCCAGCGAAGTCGATTTACCGGTGCCGGTCCCGCCGACGAAGATCAACAGTCCGCGTTTTTCCATGATCAGCTCTTTCAGGATCAGCGGCAGGTGCAGTTCTTCGGCCGTGGGAATCACCGTTTCGATCCGGCGCAGGACCATGCCGGCGGCGTCGCGCTGCATGAAGGCGCTGACCCGGAAGCGGCCCAGATTGGGGACGCTGATCGCGAACTGGCATTCCTTGGTATGGTCGAACTCGTCCTTTTGCCGCTGGTTCATGATGCTCTGCACGATCTTCATCGATTGGTCGGGCATCAGCGGCGTTTTGGAGACCTCGACCATCGAGCCGTCCACCTTGATCGTCGGCGAGCGGCCTGCCGTGATGAACAGGTCGGAGGCTTTTTTTTGCACCATCAGTGCAAGCAATGCTTTGAAATCCATAAGTTTTTCTTCCGTCACGGTGGTAGCCGATTGAAAATGAGTTTGCCGCTCCCGCCTAGCGGAACATGTCTTTGTTGACCGCTCGGGTCATTGCGGTTTTCGAGGTGATCAGCCCCTTGTCGACCAGTTCCTTCAGATTCTGGTCGAGCGTCTGCATGCCGTCCTTGCGTCCGGTCTGGATCGCGGAATACATTTGCGCGACTTTCGCCTCGCGGATCAGGTTGCGGATTGCGGCGGTGCCGACCATGATCTCGTGCGCCGCGGTCCGGCCGCCGCCGACCTTTTTCAGCAGCGTCTGCGAAATGACCGCCTGCAGCGATTCGGACAGCATGGCGCGGATCATGTCTTTTTCCGCGGCCGGAAACACGTCGATGATCCGGTCGATCGTTTTCGCGGCGGAAGTGGTATGCAGCGTGCCGAATACCAGGTGGCCCGTTTCGGCCGCGGTCAGGGCGAGCCGGATCGTTTCCAGGTCGCGCATTTCGCCGACCAGGATGATGTCCGGGTCTTCCCGCAGCGCCGAGCGCAGGGCCTCGTTGAAGCCGTGCGTATCGCGGTGCACCTCGCGCTGGTTGATCAGCGATTTCTGGCTTTCGTGCACGAATTCGATCGGGTCCTCGACGGTCAGGATATGGGCGTAGTCGTTCGTATTGATGTGGTTGATCATCGCCGCCAGCGTGGTCGATTTGCCGGAGCCGGTCGGGCCGGTGACCAAGATCAGGCCGCGTGGTTTGCGGGTGACTTCTTCGAAAAATTTCGGCGCCTTCAAGTCTTCGAGACTGAGAACTTTGGAAGGAATTGTCCGGAAAACGCCTGCCGCGCCGCGTTCCTGGTTGAACGCATTGACCCGGAACCGCGCTACGCCGGGCAGCGCGAACGAGAAGTCGGTTTCGAGAAATTCCTCGTAATCACGGCGCTGTTTGTCGTTCATGATGTCGTACATCAGCGCGTGCACCTGTTTGTGGTCGAGAGGCGGCACATTGATTCGGCGTATGTCCCCGTCGACCCGGATCATTGGCGGCAGCCCTGCCGATAAATGTAAATCGGATGCATTGTTTTTGACCGAAAAAGCGAGCAGCTCGGCAATATCCATACTTTCCTCTGAATTCAAGCGGGTAAAATTGGTTGACCTGTCCCTAAAAGTAGTTCAACTCTTTGTTTTTTTAAAGGCGTGGTGTTTAATACTTGGCTCTCCCTGTTTTACTTCGACGCCAAAACATCATGATCAGCCGGAATCTGAACCTCGTCCGCCAGCAAATTCGGGAATATTGCCGCATCGCCAAGCGCCCGGAAGATTCGGTGCTGCTGCTCGCGGTCGGCAAAACCAAGCCCGCCGAGGACATTGCCGAAGCCTACCTGGCGGGGCAGCGCCATTTCGGCGAAAGTTACTGCCAGGAAGCGCTGAAAAAACAGGCCGAGCTTGGCGCCTACGACATTACTTGGCATTTTATCGGTCCGATCCAGTCGAACAAGACCAAGCTGTTGGCGGCGCATTTCGATTGGGTGCACAGCGTCGATTCGTTCAAAAACGCCAAACGGCTGAACGACCAGCGGCCGGCGCACTTGCCGCCGTTGAATGTGTGTTTGCAGGTGAATATCAGCGGCGAACAATCCAAATCGGGCGTCGAACTCGAAGAACTGCCGGCGCTGTGCCAACAGGTGGCGGATATGCCGCGTTTGAGGCTGCGCGGGGTGATGGCGATTCCGGCGCCCGAAAGCGATTTCGAACGGCAGCGCTTGCCTTACCGAACGCTGGGTGACGCGGTAAAACGGCTGGGAAGGGCGGATCTCGATACGTTTTCGTTCGGAATGTCGGACGATTTAAAGGCCGCGATTCTGGAAGGCGCGACGATCGTCAGGATCGGGACGGCGCTGTTCGGCGCGCGCGAAGCGCGTTCCGCCTGATTTCAGGCCCAGCCTGCCTGCGCGTCGAGTACGCCGATGATTTCCTCGCAGGCGATCGTTTTCTTGCCGGCGTTCAGAATGAAATCGGCCAGCGCCGTAATGGCCTGCCAGTGCGGGCGCTGGCTGATGAAATGATGGGCCGCCAGGAACAGTTCGCCGAGCTTTTGTTCTTTTTCCAGGGTTTCCAGGGAAAGGCAGTCCATGTATTCCTTCGTCAGCGCGACATCCGCCGCGCCGCCGTAAAAATGCAGCGCGTCGAGATTCACCAGGCGCGGATTGAAGATTTCGCCGTCGCATAACGCCACGTATCTGGCTTCGGCGAGCGGGCCGGCCAGAAAATTGACGATATCGGCCTCGAACGCGGCCCGGTAAGCATCCCGTTCGGAAGGCGGCAGGCGCCGTGCGGCGTCCGTCAGCGAGGGCGGCAGCGTATGAATCAGCCGGCCGCCTTCGACCTTGGCGAAACAAGCCATCGTATCGGGAGCGGCATGGCGTGTCCGGCAGGGCCATTGTCCCACGTGCACCACGTCTTTGATGATGATTTGGAAAAAAACCGGCGGCAGTTGCTTTTGTTTGTTGCCCAGATAAATCGCGGCCGCGTGTCCCGCTTCGTGAATCGCGGTTTGTTTTCTCAGCATCTCGGGATGCGTCGGAATCTTGTTTGATTTAAGCGTGTCGTAGCGTTTCATGTCGGCTCCTTTCAAAAAAAGCGCGGACCGGAAACCGGTCCGCGCCGAGTGAGGAAGGATGATAGCTTATGCTGTCTTACAGGCCTTGCAAAAGCTGGAGAAGAGTGTATCGGCATGATATGTGTTAGGAAATGCGGCGAATTGACGCGCGGTAAAATGTCGCGGTTTTTGGCAAGGTTTTTGCTTTAATTTGGGGTTTGTCTGGAAAAAATAGGCCATTATCAATGGGTTATATTGCGCTGTCTCGGGGAATTTGTGTGATTTGACCGACCGGGTGAGGCATATGACATAGTTTCTTTATTTATGATCGGAGGTAACCGGCAAGCCGATCTTCGCCGGGGCTGCATGAAGTTTTCGGGGCTCCGCAACGACTGCGGAGGCCGTTCGTTGGCAGAGCGGCGGTTTACCCCGAAAACAGCACCTGATGGCGGCGCATCAGGCTGGCGATATCTTTCCTATAGATGGTTTGGACGGGCAGGCCGAGGTCGGCCGGCTTCAGGCCGCGTTCTTCGAGCGATTCGAGTTCCGCATAGACGTGCTTTACATCGTAAATTTCGAGCGCACGGTAAATCGACGCGGTATCCTTCATCCCGAAATCGGCCGGCTGCTGGCCGTGTTTCAACTGGAAGACCGCATCGTCGAGCAGCAATACCGAAGCCGGCTGGTCGAAGGCGGCGGTCGTCAGCACGATGTCGAGCATTTCCTGGACGAAGGCGCCGCTGTGCGGCGGCCTGCGGAGAACGAATAAAAATTGCTTCATAAAGATCAGCCGAAAACCAGGAAACGGTCCGCGTGCCGGATCGCCTCGACCAGTTGCCCGAGGCCGGCAATCCTAAAGCCCGGCGCCAGGTCGTCATCGTGCTTGCCTTGCCGTTCGGCTTCGTCGCGGCACAGAAGTCCGCGCTTTTGCGCCGCCGAAATGCACAGCACCAGATCGATCCGGTGGCGCTCGGCCAGCGCGCTCCAGCGGGCGGTGCAGTCGAATTCGTCGTCGGGCGGCGTGGCATAGCGCAAGCCGTGATAGATGCCGTCATGGTAAAAAAACACCCGCTCCACCTCGTGCCCCATCGCGAGCGCGGTTTCGGCAAATCGGTAAGCGGTATGGCCGGCGTTCGAGGCATAAGGGCCGGCATTGATTTGTAGTGCGAATTTCATGAAATCGGTCGGTTTTTACCCCGTAGATTAACACAATCCGGCAGGAGTAAAAATTACGGGCAAACTTATAGGCCGCTTTTATGGTCTGAGGTTGTGCTGTCCTATGTAGGGTACGCTGCGCGTACCTTTTCCTGAGAGGCCGCTAGAGCATTTTCATATCGCGTATAAGGGCGCAATACCGTTAAGTCAAGCCGTCATCTCGGCAGGGATTGCCGAGATCCAGATGACATGGATGTATTAGAAGTCGCCATCCTTGGCTTCTGGATTCCGGCAATCCTTGCCGGAATGACGAGTTTCCCTTAACTTAGCGGCACGTAAACCCGAAACGAAAATGCTCTAGCGACGTCCCCAAGGTTTGAAAACTCTCCGCAAACACAAAATCATCCTTCCTGTCCGTCTCTCTTTAAACGTTATGGACGAGATAAATGTCCCGTCCGACATATAGCCCCGTAGGGTACGCCGGGCGTACCGTTATGTTAAATTTTCCGGTTTTTCCAAGTGCTCAAAATTTAGAATGAGGTACGCGCAGCGTACCCTACGTTTATTTTTCCGGCATGTCCCTTGTACAATAACTCTCTTTTTTAAAGTTTTTCGTCATTCCATGACTCCCAAAAAACGTTATATCGTGATACTGCTCGCCGCGCTGGCGGCGGGTTTTGCCTGGTGGCTGGCGCCGTCGGGCCTGGAAAAAGGCGGCGCCCTGGCGCCTTCGACCGTTTATACCCGCTCGGCCGAAGCGGGCGGTACCGAAAACCCGTGCCCGGACGAGCATCCCGCATGGCGCAAGGCGCAGACGATCGACGGCGTGAGCATCGACGAAGCGCTGTCCTGCGATCCGGACAATCCTTATGACATTGCGGCGGCGGTCAAAGGCACCAATAACGTATCGATGGCGACGCTGATGCAGACCCGGCTGGCCCAGGACGCGGTCGTCAAAAGCGACGATCTCGACGGTGACGGCGATCCGGATGTGATCCGGATCAAGCTCGAAGTGGTGGAACTGAACGGGGCCAGTCCCGACGGCGAATTCCTGATCAATACATTCGACATCGCGCCCGGCCTCAAGCCGGGACTCTGGGTGTTCGCGCCCAAATCGCAAGGCATGGCGCTGAAGAACTTTTTCACGATGCAGGCGAACCCGCTGCTGCGCGCGCCGTCGCCGACGATCCGGGTCGAGCAGGGCGACAAGGTGTTCGTCACGCTCGAAAACATCCACTACCTGCCGCACACGATCCATCTGCACGGCGTCGACCATCCGTTCATGACCGCCGCGGGCGAGGACAACGACGGCATGGAGGAGCATGCGGTGTTTCCGGGCGCAAGCCATACCTACGAAATGCAGCCCCGGCATGCCGGCACGATGCTGTATCACTGCCACGTGCAGACCGCGCAGCACATGATGATGGGGCTCAGCGGCATCTTCGTGGTCGAGGAAAACAAGCCGAACAACTGGGTGCAGACCTTCAATGTCGGCGCCGGCCAGGTCCGGCATCCGTCGGTGCAGGTGAAGGAAAACTACAATCGCGAGTTCGACTTGCTGTACCAGTCGCTCGACAAGAAGCTGTCGTCGGTGATCCAGGAGGCGAACGACGTTCGCCTGATCGCGAAACGGATGAGCCGCGAATACAACATCACCGAATCCCATGAAAATTATTTCCTGTTGAACGGCCACTCCTTTCCTTATACGGTGCGCGACGGCCTGATCGCGACCGGCGAAAACGAGAAGGTCAAACTGCGCATCGCGAATGCGCAGCGTTCGCCGATCGCGCTGCACATTCACGGCCACAAGGTCACGGTGACCGCGACCGACGGCGCCGAGCGGCCCGAAGCGGCGCGCGTGACGCGCGACGTGCTGGACATTGCGCCCGCGCAGCGGCTCGACGTCGATCTCAAAACGGTCAACGACGGCCTGCACAGTTACGGGCCGGGCGTGTGGATGTTCCATGACCATGCCTCGAACGGCGAAACGACCGACGGCATGGAACCGGGCGGCAATATCTCGCTGCTCGGTTACCGGGCTTTTCTGGACGAGAAAGGCATGCCGAACATGCACGCCGAAATGCTCGATGTCGCGTTCGACAAAAATTATTATGCGAAAAAACAGCCGCCCTGGGCGGAAGGCGATTTTACCGCGATGCTCGGCGAACCAGGATTGATCGAGCCGGACGTGTTGAAGTTGGTTGCCTTCGGCCTGGCGGGCGGCTCCGCGCTCGGGTTTGCCGTCTATCTGATTTTTACCGGCTACAGGAACCGTAAATCATGAAAGTCGTGAAAAAGACAACGCTTGCCGCCGGTTTGTGGCTGCTCGGCGTTTTAGGATTACCTGCACATGCCGAAATGATGCATCACCACGGCGGCATGATGATGGATGAAACCGGCATGATCATGAACGCGAATCCGGACCGGCTGCCGCGCGATTGTCCGCAGATTTCCGAAACGGTCGAACTGACGATCCGCGCCGGCCACGAACATGCGAAAAAGTTTCCGGGCCGGATGTTCGCTTACGACCGGCAGGAGTGGAACGTCAAACCCTGCGCGAAGATCAACATCACCTTCATCAACGACGACCATGTCCGGCATCAAATGATGATCCACGGCCTGCCGGGTTACCTTTACCCCGAAGGCATGCTGCACCTGGAACTGTTCGGGCATGGGCAATTGAAAGCCTCGATGATCGTGCCGAGCCGGCAAAAGACTTACCTGGTGCACTGCGAATTGCCGCAGCATCAGGAAAAAGGCATGAAAGCGCAATTGAAGGTCGACGGCGGCGACGGCGATTTGCCGAGCATTCCCGGCCTGTCCGATCCGGTCAGGGCCGATCTGTATCCGGTCGACTGGAACCGCCAGCATATCGGCATGGTGCTGTTCAGCATCCTGATCGGCACGCTCGCACCGCTGTTATTGCGATTGCGCATCGGCAAGAAATGAGGCCGAAAATAACAAACATGGCTACCTCGTCTTGCCGGAACTGGGCACATAGATGGTGCGGCGCAATCCTCCAATCAAAAACTTTTACCGAGATAGAAACCCGGCACAAACATCAGTATACGGCGATGACATTGATGGACAGGTTAGAGAAAAACTTAAAAATTTATTCGGTGGGGCTTGAGTTTTGGGAGCCTCATGCCGGCGACACGTTTTTGCTAATCGGTCATAAGCGTTTTTTACAGGATCACTTGGACGATTTGAGCGCAGAACAAACACGCCGGTTGCGCGCGGCCGACGGCAGGGTGTTGGATTTTGCGAGCCGAGACTATGCCGAAGTTACCGGGGACGTTGACGTGCTGAGAAGGCTTGTCGAGCTGCTGACACCACAGGATAAAGAATGAAATTACTCGCGGTGGAGACCGCCACCGAAGCGTGTTCGGCCGCGCTTTACCTCGACGGGGAAGTGATCGAGCGTTATCAGGTATCGCCGCGGGATCATGCCCAATTGATTCTGCCGATGGTCGACGGATTGATGCGCGAGGCAGGATTGAAGCTTGCCGATCTCGATGCGCTGGCGTTCGGGCGCGGGCCGGGCTCCTTTACCGGCGTGCGGATCGCGACCGGCGTGATTCACGGCATCGCCCTGGGCGGTAATTTGCCGGTCGTGCCGGTTTCGACGCTGGCGGCCGTCGCGCAGGCGTTTTTCGACCGGAACGGCGATCGCTGCGGCACCGCCTTTACCGCAATGGATGCCCGGATGGGCGAAATCTATTTTGCGGTTTACCGGCGGGAGGCCGCCGGCTTTGCCGAACTGATCGGCGAGGAAACGGTGACCCCGGCCGAATCGATCGTCTTTCCGGACGTTTCGGGTGCCGGGATCGGTACCGGTTGGGGGCCTTATCGGGATGCGTTGGCGGACAGGCTGTCCGGCCGAGTCGATTTGATCGAAACGGACAACCTGCCGCGCGCGGGCGCGGTCGCCCGCCTGGGCGCGCGCGGTTACGCGCAGGGCCTGGCGGTCGATGTCGAAGACGCGCAGCCGGTTTACTTGCGCAACAAAGTCGCTAAGAAAGAATCGGAACGTTGAGGGAGGCGGCCGAAAAGCTTTCTGGATCATTAAATACGGTATAATGACGCCTTAGTTCAATGCCTTCCTAAAACATGGCCCAGTTTTTTGAGATCCACCCCGAAACCCCGCAGTTGCGTCTGATTCATCGCGCGGTGGAGATTATCCGCCAGGGCGGCGTGATCGTCTATCCGACCGATTCTTCGTACGCGCTCGCCTGCCAGATCGGCGACAAGGCGGCCCTGGACAAGATCCGCCGGATCCGCCAGCTGGACGATAAGCATAATTTCACGCTGGTCTGCAAGGACTTGGCACAAATCTCCAATTTCACGAAAATCGGCAACGATGCCTACCGGATGATCAAGGCGCTGACGCCGGGGCCGTTTACTTTCATTCTGGATGCGACCCGGGAAGTGCCGCGCCGTCTGCAGCATCCGAAAAAGAAAACGGTCGGCATCCGGATTCCGCAGCATCCGATTGCGTTGACGCTGGTCGCCGAGCTTGAAGAGCCTTTGTTTACGACCAGTCTGTTATTGCCCGGAATGAGCGAGCCGCTGACCGATCCTTTCGATATCCGGAAGCGTCTGGAGCGCGAAATCGAACTGGTGATCGATGCGGGGATTATCGAATACCGCGAAACCACGATCATTGAATTTTCGAACAACGGTCCCGAGATCGTCCGGCAGGGCATCGGTATCGCGCCGATGCTGATTTAACCGAGGATATTGAATATGATGAACGAATTGTCGCTGGTTCAGCGGATCGTGGTCTGGATTCTGCCGGTGATCTTCGCGATCACCGTGCATGAGGTCGCGCACGGCTGGGTGGCGAGAAAATGCGGCGATAACACCGCGTATATGCAGGGCCGGCTGACTCTGAACCCGATGAAGCACATCGACTGGTTCGGTACCGTGATTTTGCCGGGACTGCTGCTCCTGACCGGTACGGGCTTCATTTTCGGCTGGGCCAAACCGGTGCCGGTCGACGCGAGAAATTTCAAGAATCCGCGCAAGGACATGGCCTGGGTCGCGCTGGCGGGGCCGGTTTCCAACCTGTTGATGGCGGTCGGCTGGGCGCTATTGGCGCGGCTGGGCGTCCTGATCGGTACCGAGTCGATTTCATTGCCGCTGATCTATACCGGCATTGCCGGCATTTCGATCAATCTGGTGCTGGCCCTGATCAATCTGTTGCCGATTCCGCCGCTGGACGGCAGCCGGGTAGTCACCGGCATCTTGCCGAATTACTGGGCCTGGCAGTACAACCGCCTCGAACGCTACGGCTTCATCATCCTTTTAGTGCTGCTTTATACCCGGGTACTGAATTTGATTCTGGAATATCCCATGTATCTTGCGCAACAATTGTTTTTCTCCATCGCCGGCATCTGATGCGTATGCTTAGGCCGGACGGTGATTGAGCGATGAACGACTTGAGCCACGAGTTCGTGCCGGAACGCGCCGCGGTGATCGCGATCGTCAACGGCGAGCCGATCGAGCAATTGCCGGACGACCTTTACATTCCGCCGAACGCGCTGGAAGTATTCCTCGAACTGTTCGAGGGGCCGCTGGATTTGCTGCTGTACCTGATCCGGCGGCAGAATCTCGATATCGTCGAGGTATCGATCGCCAAGGTCACGCAGCAGTACATTTCCTACATTCAGATGATGACCGAAATCAATCTGGAACTGGCCGCCGAATACCTGGTGATGGCGGCGCTGCTCGCGGAAATCAAATCGCGGATGCTGCTGCCCCGGCCTCGGGAAACGGAAGAAGACGAGGAAGATCCCCGGGCGACGTTGATCCGCCGCCTGCAGGAATATGAAGCGATCAAAAAGGCGGCCGAAGAGATCGACAAAATGCCGAGGCTGGAGCGCGAGCTTTTCACCTGCGCGGCCGATACCTCGAACCTGACTTTCGAAAAGAAACTGCCCGACGTGACGATGAAAGAGCTGCTGTTCGCGTTGCGGCAGGTGATGAAGCGGGCCGAACAGTTCAGTCACCACCATGTGAAGCTGGAGCCGCTGTCGGTCCGCGAGCGCATGTCGGCGATCCTCGACACCCTGAAACATGTCGAAAGCCTGCGTTTTACCGAAATCTTCTTCCGCAAAGAGGGACGCCCCGGCGTATTGGTCGCCTTTTTGGCGATTCTCGAACTCGCCAAGGAAGGGTTGATCGAGATCATTCAATCCGAGCCTTTCGACGAAATCCGGGTTCGCGGCGCTGCCGCTGCGATGCCGAACTGAAACGCCGCACTCTCATGGAAATTCAATCGATTGTAGAAGCCATTCTGTTTGCCGCGAACCGGCCGATGACCTGCAAGGACATCCAGCAGGTCTTCCCCGAGATCGAGCAGCCCGAACTTGCCGAGATTCAGGCGGCGGTCGACGCGGTGGCGGAAGATTACCGGTCCCGTCCGATCGAGTTGCAGCAGGTCGCCAGCGGCTACCGTTTTCAGGTCCGGCAGGAACTGTCGCGCTGGGTTCAGCGCCTGTTCGAAGAGAAGCCGCCGCGCTATTCGCGCGCCCTGCTCGAAACGCTGGCGATCATCGCCTACCGGCAGCCGGTCACGCGCGGCGACATCGAGGACATCCGCGGCGTCAGCGTCAGTTCCGGGATCATCCAGACGCTGCTCGAACGCGAATGGATCCGGGTGGTCGCCCATAAGGAAGTGCCGGGCCGGCCGGGATTGTACGGCACGACCCAACAGTTTCTGGATTATTTCAATATCAAATCATTAAGCGAAATGCCGACGCTGGAGCAGATACAGGAGCTCGATCCGGCGCCGGAAGTCATCCCAGCCCCCGAACAGGAAGCCAGTGAAAAACAGGAAATCCGAGAAGAATCCGCCGAAAACCGGGAAGCATCCTTCGAAACCGAACCGGATGCCTCCGAAAGCGGAGCAGAAGCCGCCGAAGCCGTTCCGGAAGCCGGCGCCTGAGGTCCGGCCGAAAACCGCCGCGGCCGCGCCGGACGAGGGCGCGGGTGAGCGCATTCAAAAAGTTCTTGCGCGCGGCGGCGTCGCTTCGCGCCGGGAAATCGAACGCTGGATGCAGGAAGGCCGGGTGACGGTCAACGGCGCGGTCGCGGAATTGGGCACGCGCCTGCGTTCGGGCGACTACCTGCAAATCAACGGCCGCTATGTCGACTGGCAGAAGTTCGACCGGCAGCCGACCCGCGTGCTGCTTTACCACAAGCCGGCCGGCGAAGTCGTCACGCGCCGCGACCCGGAAGGCCGGCCGGTCATTTTTACGCAATTGCCGAAACTGGCGACCGCGCGCTGGATTGCGGTCGGGCGGCTCGACATCAATACTTCGGGGCTGCTCCTGGTCACCAACAACGGCGAACTGGCCAACCGGCTGATGCATCCGAAAACCCAGATCGAACGCGAATACGCGGTGCGCATTTTGGGCGAAGTGTCCGAGGCGACGATGGAGAAATTGAAACAGGGCGTCGAGCTCGAAGACGGTTTGGCCAAGTTCGACGAGGTTCGTTTTTACGCCGGCGAGGGCGCGAACAAATGGTACTATGTGACGGTCACCGAAGGCCGCAACCGTCTGGTCCGCCGCTTGTGGGAGTCGCAGCAGGTGGTCGTGAGCCGGCTGATCCGGGTTCGCTACGGGCCGGTCGTGCTGCCCGAGCGGTTGAAGGCGCATTCGTTTTACGAGCTGTCGGACAAAGAGCTGGATACCTTGTTTGAATTCGCCGGGCTGCCGAGAGACAGTTTTCCGGCTCAGCCGAAAGAGGCTTCCAAAAACGCCAGGGCCGGCAAAAAATAATCTTTCTGTCAGTTTTACATAGTGGGGTCTGAAGTAGGGTACGCTGCGCGTACCTTTTCAACTTCCAATGGTACGCACAGCGTACCCTACAGCGGCCGCTCCATGAGTGTACTTCCGCCACTAAAGGGGCAAGGAGGCTGAGGGTGGACGGGGCAACTGCCGATTGGTCTTCCTGAGCCTCTGCCCCGGTTCGCGTTATCTCTTAATTGACCGGGCTGTCGGAGCCGATACTGGAAACGACCGCCAAATCGGGCCGTTGTCCCGGCTCGATCGCTTTGGCCTTCAGCTCGAAATCCATCAGCACGCGTTTGGCGGCTTTATTGACTTCCTTCCTGTTTTTGTATGGGCCGGCGATTACCTGGTATTGGTCGTTCAGTTTCACCTTGCGGGCGGGAATCGGCGGCCCCTGGTGATTCAGCATGGCGGCCAGCTGTTCGGCTTCGGTTTCGGTTCTGAAGGTGGCGACCCGCATCGACCAGTCGCCGTCTTTGAGTTCGGCGATTTCGGGTTGCCCGTACAGGCGTTCGGGGTGGGCCAGTTGCACGGCCTGTTGCGTCAATACCGCCAGGTCCGGGCTGTTCTTCCGCACCGGCGCCGGGATGCCGTCCGAGCGCCGGATCACCTGCTCGACCCTCTCCCAGTCGACATCGGCCTGTTTTTCCGCAGCCAGACTTTTCAGTTTATTCAGGAATTGCTTCTTCAGCCGGGTTTTGCCGGCGGCCCATTTGTCGAGCGGTTCGTGCGCTTCGATATACAGTTGATCTTGTTGCCAGGCGGCCAGATAAGGCTGATGCACGATGCGGACCTTTTCCCCGACCGCGACTTTGCCGAACAGTGTTTCGATGTCCTCGGGATAAAGCTGGATACAGCCGTGACTGATCTGCATGCCGATGCCGTAAGGCTTGTTGGTGCCGTGGATCAGGTAGCTCGGGAACCCGAGCCGCATTGCATAATAGCCGAGCGGATTGTCGGGACCCGCACGCACGGCGGCCGGCAGTATATCGCCTTTTTCCGCATGCTCGCGTTGGATCGACGGCGGCACGTGCCATACCGGATTGGCCTGTTTTTCGACGATGCTGGTCGCGCCGATCGGCGAGCTCCAGCCTTGCCGGCCGATGCCGACCGGATAGGTATAGAGCGTGTTCGGTTCTTTCTTCGAAAAATAGAACAAACGCATATTCGCCAGATTCAGCACGATGTCCTTGCGCGGCGCATCGGGCACAATGAATTGCAGCGGCAGGATCACCCGGCTGCCGGGCTGGGGTGTCCAGGGTTTGATCCCCTGGTTCGCTATCGTGATGTCGTTGAAACCCAGGCCGTAATGGCGGGCGATATCGGATAGGGTGTCGCTTGGGTGAGCGTCGATCGCAGCCAGGGTGCCGACCATTTCCTGGCCGGGCTCCAGGTCGAACCGATGGCTGGCGATCGTGCCGATTTTCTGGCGGCCGGCTTCCGGAACGCTGGCGACGGGGGGCTCGCCGGGAAACCAGGAAGACATCGTTTGACAGCCGCTCAACAGGCTGCCGAAAACGGCAAGCAGGATAGGCGCAACGCGCCGGCATGGGGAAGGGGACGGTGGGGTCATGTCGGTTTCGATCTCTAATGGCAAGTCATTCATCTTCTTGAGTACAGGCTTGAGCATACCGCTTCATGATTAAACCGGAATTAAACCGGCATTCCCATATATCAGGGATGCCTGGAGAGCGGGTCGTTGATGGGATCGAAAGGCCGCGATACGGATGCGTTTGCGCAGGTTTTCCCCGGAGCCGGCCGATGCCGTCAAGTTTACTCCCCGAGGCGTGCAGGGCTGGCTTTGCAAATAATCAAGCCGATTGACAAAGCCGGCTTTGCCACTCCTTCAGGCGGCCTGATTCCGGTTTATCATGACGGCATTGGGGATTTGGCTTGGGGACTTTGCCGGCCGACGTTCTTCAAGAGCGGGCGAATGAATGGATCGTCCGTGCATTCGGCGAAAACTTGACATATTCCGACTAAAAAAGTCAGAATTAAAGAACATCAAATCGTAAGGGTTGTCTTACTTCCCATGAATTTATCTCCTCAGCTTGCCAGCCTCGACGACCTGGTTTTCGACAACCGCTTCATCCGCGAACTGCCCGGCGATCCCGAAACGGCCAATTTTCGCCGCCAAGTCGCCGATGCCTGTTATTCCCGGGTCAACCCGGCCAAAGTGGCGGCGCCGCAATGGGTCGCCTATTCCCGAGAAGTGGCCGATCTGCTGGACTTGTCTCGGGAACTCTGCGCTTCCGAGGATTTCACTCAGGTATTCGCGGGCAACCGGCTGGCGCGGGGCATGGAGCCTTTCGCGATGTGCTACGGCGGCCACCAGTTCGGCTTCTGGGCCGGCCAGCTCGGCGACGGGCGCGCGATCAATCTGGGCGAAGTGGTCAACCGCCACGGCGAACGCTGGGTCTTGCAGCTGAAGGGCGCAGGCCCGACGCCTTATTCGCGCAATGCGGACGGGCTGGCCGTGCTCCGCTCGTCGATTCGCGAATTTCTGTGCAGCGAGGCGATGCACCATCTCGGCGTGCCGACCACCCGCGCCTTGAGCGTGCTGCTGACCGGCGAACGGGTGATCCGCGACATGTTCTATGACGGCAATCCGCGTTCCGAGCCGGGCGCGATCGTCTGCCGGGTGTCGCCGTCGTTCATCCGCTTCGGCAATTTTCAGATTCTGGCCGCGCGCGGCGAGACCGAACTCTTGCGCCGTTTCGTCGACTATACGATCCGGGTCGATTTTCCGCACCTCGGCGAACCGTCGCCGGCCGTGTATGCCGACTGGTTTCAGGAAATCTGCCGGAAGACCGCGGAAATGATCGTGCACTGGCAGCGAGTCGGTTTCGTGCACGGGGTGATGAATACCGACAATATGTCGATCCTGGGGCTGACGATCGACTACGGTCCCTACGGCTGGCTGGACAATTACGACCCGCACTGGACGCCGAACACGACCGACGCCGAACAGCGCCGCTACCGTTTCGGCCAGCAGCCGCAAATCGCTTACTGGAACCTCGGCCAACTGGCCAATGCGTTATTCCCTGTGTTCGGCGAGGCCGAACCGCTGCAGGCGGGTATGAGCGCCTATGCCGAAACTTTCGACCGGGAATGGCAGCGGATGATGGCGGGCAAGCTCGGTATTGCGGATGATCGCCCTGCAACCGACGAGGACCTGATTATCGAACTTCTGGTGCTGCTGCAGAAGGCCGAAACGGACATGACGCTGTTTTTCCGGCGGCTCGCCTCACTGGATACGGGCGGCGATCGTCCCGATTGGAAAACCCGGATCGCCGTACTGTTGGAGGACTGTTATTATCGGCCTGAGCAATTGTCCGCGGATTACCTGGAAAGGCGGGACGCCTGGTTAGGCCGGTATCATGAGCGGCTCCGGCAGGGCGGGCTGCCCGACGTGGAGCGGCGCCGGCGCATGTATGCAGTCAACCCGAAATACGTGCTGCGCAATTATCTCTCGCAGCTGGCGATCGACAGGGCGGAACAGGGCGATTTTTCGACGGTCGACGAACTGCTCGACTTATGCCGCAGGCCCTACGACGAGCAGCCCGGGAAGGAGCATTACGCCGCGAAACGCCCGGACTGGGCGCGCAGCCGGCCGGGCTGTTCGATGCTGTCGTGCAGTTCGTAAGCAAGCATGGCAGGGCGGGTTACGACTATATGTATGCAGAAGTAAGAGCAACGCATGGAGCGGTTGCCGGGACGCGCATAACCTGCGGATTTTCCGACGCAATAGCCCTATCCCGCGCGTTGTGATCCGCGACCGAATTTAAAACAAATTCTCGGTCACGTAGACATCGTATCCCGAGATCACGACGCCGATTCCCTGACGGTCGTATTGCGATGACAGCATCACTTTCCGGTGGTGCGGACTGCCCATCCAGCCTTGGACGACCGTTCGAACCAGCCGGTCCGCGTCCGTCCACTCGTATTCTTTCCCAACGGTGATGCCATTTTCCTTGAAGGTATGGATCTTCTCGTAAAGGCGCGTCAGAAAAATGTTTTCGGCGATGCCGGTGGCCACGGTGGTCGGCGCTATCCGCTTCCGTTTGTTCCAGCCCTGGCGCCTGGCCCGGTCCGAAGGGAGTTCGCCTCGCAGGTTCACATGGTTGAAGAAATGATGCCGCGCCATGTCCAGGCTATGATTGCGCGCAATCGCAACCAGCTCCCCGTCGTCCCCCAACGGCGCCAGCCCGTGCTTTTGCCGCTCCCGATTGATCTGCCGATGGATTTGCCGCTCCAGCTCGGCTGGATCGATAGAGGGAGGCGTCACCGCCGCATTCGCCGATGAAGCGGCCGGGATCAGGCCTAGCCATAAAAGGAAAATCGGACGCAGTTTCAGCATGAAGCGGAAGGATAAAGCCGGGCACGAGGTTTAGCTCCCGCATTTTACAGGAAAAAACAAGAAGATCCTTAAGGGATTTTTTGCATGCCGGCCGGTGCCCGTTGCCCCGGCCGTTCCATTAAAACTGTTTGCCCTCGTTGCTTGGCTTCTACGGTTTCGCCTGTCTGAAATGCAAAAATTTGACGCCGGCAGCGCAGCCGGCGCCCACCAGGATATAAGCGTAATTGACGAACAGCCCGGACAGGGTGCCGGGGTTATGTTCGACCGCATCGCGCAGGCCCGGCGTTACGGCCAGGGTCCAGGCAATGCAGGGAATCAGATAGGCCAGAAAGCCGAGTCCGGCCGAAGATAAAGGATTCCTGCCGGTCGCTTCGGCGCTTTTGTAAAACCAGTAGGCGATCAGGAAAGCGGTAATGGTGCCGATCATAATGAAATTCCTTGAATGAAGTCAGTAACGGCGGCACAGTATCAAATTGTTTCCATGCACTCAAGCAGAACGACTGCATCCAGCTTTTGGGTGTCTCGGGTTCTGGGTAGGTGTAGGGCGGAAGCCGATAGGCGTTCCGCCAACCCGAGGCCAGCCAAATAAAACAAAGCCTGGTTCATCGCTCCAAGCTCACGGAAACCGGTCGGCATCCTGGCACGTTCCGAATGGCGGAACCCGGTAAACCGGTTCCACCTTACGCGGGTTACGGGTTCTACAACTACGCATTGGCTGGGTATAAAGCCGAGTAGGTCGGGCACGCTTTTTGTGCCCGACATTGTAGGGTTTCAATTGGGTAGCGGCTTCAGATTGCCGCAATAGCGAAGCAAGATTGCCACCTGACGTCGGGCAACGATGAAGCCGTTGCCCGACCTACCCGGCTGTGTTAGGTATTGACTTGACTTATCAGCCGAGTAGGTCGGGCACGCTTTTTGTGCCCGACATTGTAGGGTTTCAATTGGGTAGCGGCTTCAGATTGCCGCAATAGCGAAGCAAGATTGCCACCTGACGTCGGGCAACGATGAAGCCGTTGCCCGTCTACCCGGCTGTGTTAGGTATTGACTTGACTTATCAGTGGAAATTGTTCGGGATGGCGAATTGACTCAACGGCTAAGTCAATATCCAGTTCGGGCCAGTACAGGTGATTTGAAGATGGACGTTCGACATGCAAGATATTTCCAACAGCAGCATTTCGAAACCAAGGAAATTCAGAGAATGGTAGGAAAAGCTCTTCATCCCCCAACAGCAGCCAGAAGCCGTATTGAGATATGTTGGTAACTTCAACTGGGGAAATGCTTGTGCCAAGCGTTGCGAATGTCATGTTCATGCTCCTGTACAAGACGTAGTGCTTCATTGATTTCACGCCGGGAGAGACCCACGGATTGAGCAAGCTCAATTTTAGGTTCAAGCCAGTATTTGGCTTCGCCGTTTTGTCCTTGAACATGGACATGCATCCTCGGCTCTTCCCGAGAGAAGAAGTAAAACCGGAAGCCTGCTTCGCGGAAGACTGTTGGGCTCATAATATTTCGAATGATACACGTAACCTTTGTTCATAGGAATAGTGCGCTAACGTAGAGCTAACCGGTGCTGCGCGGCTTTATCGCGTAGCGTCCAGCGACCGAAGGGAGCGAGGTTGAGTATCATGTTAGGCATTTTGTTCAAGTACCAACTCATAATGTTCAACAATAGGAAACGGATTATAAAAATGGTGGAGCGACCGTTTCCATTCCTGATATTGGGGTGAAGTACTCAAGCAGAACGACTGCATCCAATTTTTTGGTGTCCCAAGTTCATGGCGCAATAGCCGGGTAGGTGTAGGGCGGAAGCCGATAGGCGTTCCGCCAACCCGAGGCCAACCAAAATAAAGCAAAGCCTGGTTCATCGCCCCAAGCTCACGGAAACCGGTCGGCATCCTGGCCCGTTCCGAATGGCGGAACCCGGCAAAGCCGGTTCCGCCTTAGTGTGCCCGGCATGGGCTAAAACTTGTTATCTGAAAAGAGATAACCGGAAGGAGTAACGACAACCGTAGCGAAACGCAAGGGTGAAGCCGCGAGGCCAGGCTGAAAGAAGCGCGTAGCAAAAGCACGACCGTAGGAACACGAACAAGCAGAGAGGCCGGGTGCGGGCGATGAGTGTGCTAGGGAACACGAAATCCAACCGTTACCGAAAGACGCATCAGGTAGAGCTTGACGGCACGGGCAGAAAGTTTTAGTCCCTTACCCGGGGAAATCTCCCGAATGAGAGTTTGGGAGAAGTCAGCAGAAGCCGTAGTAGCGAAGAAGCCTTGGAAACCAGGCAGAGCGAAGGGCCGAAGAACCGAGAGACAGACCATTTTGAACATCTCCAGGGAACGGCGCGCAGTATTCCGAAACGGGCGAACGTTGCCACGGCGGCAGCTATTCGCGCCGGTGGCTGAGTGAGACGGGTGGATTCCCGTCGGTAGCCAGGGCACGAGGTACGAGTCGAGACTTGGGCGAAGGAGAAAGAGCAGGTGCTGAATGAAAATCTGATGGAAAGTGTCCTGAATCGCTTATGGGTTCCATCAGATTTTGCGACAGGATAAGTCGCTAGGTTCAACCGCCGGATGCGGAAAACCGCATGTCCGGTGGTGTGGGAGGGGTAACGGGCGCAATCCCGTTACCTCCACCCGATCGGGTTACGGGTTACGGGTTGATGAATTTAATCACGATTAACATAGCTTGCAGACGAATTTTTATATTTTCCAAGAAACTCCTGAAGAAATTGGATTACGGATTGATCATCTTCTAAGAAAGTCATTAACTCTTCATCTTCCAAATCTTCGTCATAAAGATCATTCATACTGTGCTGAAGAATAAGCTGCCACTGCACGTCATCTTCTTCAGTGATATTGAAGTTTTCCAACAGCCAAGCGTACTCATCTGGTTCGCCGCCTAAACCATCTTCGCCCCAAACACGATCCATTTCTTCAAGTATAGAATCGATTAACTCAGCTTTCGTTATATCTTTTCCTGAGTTGCCGAGAATCTTGCTGCAAAGATCGCCAATTTTTTCAGTCAAAGAGTTTTCAAATGCCCTTGAGATACTATCATGTCCGGTTTTTGCGTGTATTAATTCATGAATTAGTGTGCCAGAGTAGTCAGGGAGTGACTTTAATGTTTTACGAGCCAAGATAATTGAACTCGTTTTCTGATCCCAACAGCCAAGCGTTTCTGTTTCATCAAAAAAATCTTTCCTCATCGTAGAGGATATTTTAATTTCCTTTACTTTCTTTGGTACTCTGCCGAACAAGTCAAGTATCTTTGGTGTAAATTGGTAAACAACTCTTTCCTCGTTGCTCAATTTGTCTGGGTCAACAAAATTGAACTCAAAGCTATCATTATAATTTTCAACAAATTGAGTAATATCGATAATAGGATTCCCGGATAAATCTCTTACTCCTTGAATTTTATCCTTCAAATTATCAGGTATAGTAATGATCTCATGACCACTATTTCTCGCGTGGTCGATCATGTCAGGATGTTGCATCGCCTCAAAGGAGGTAATAAAAAGATACTTCCCTGTTTGATTTAAAATTTTAACTGAGTGTTCTTGAACATCAATCCAACTTAATTCATCATGAGCAGTTCCTCTATTGATATTCGTTAAGTCTTTTGCAAGGGTTTCTGCAATTTCTTTTTGTTTTGAATTGAGCAATATTTTTTTAACAGAATCTGTGTAGGCACCACGCCCAACATTCGATCTTTCTCTATTAATAGCTTTCTTTATTGGGGCGCTCAATCTCGTGATATTATAGCTAAACAAAAAATTCTCTTCTTCTGATACTTTTACGCCATTTATATAAATATTCCCATGATTTCCATGTCGCTTGACAACTTGCCCCTGCATTGTAGTTTCTATAACCTCTTCACCAGAGAATTTCAGAAAAAGTTTCTTTGCCGTATCAACCTCATCATCTGCCACACCCTTTAACTCAAATTCTGTACCTATAAAGTGGGCGTCAACGGGATCTTCAATTATTGCATGCAATGTACTGATGTCTTGGAAGTCCTGTTTTGGCGACTTCTCAATGGATATTTGGCCATATCTTGATTTTACAGACACTATCGCTTCTCTCCTGTCAAAAGTCGCCAGGGCATCTTTCAGTCCAATACCGAACTTTCCAATTACATTTGTACTAGAAAGTTTTTCTTGGTTTTCTTTTTGTGTAAGATGTGAATACTTTAGCCCGCGACCAAAGTCCCGAATGATCCAAGAATTGCCATTCTTGGCAATTACTATATCATCAGTTTTCGTCAAAAGCTGCTCGTCTAGCGCATTTGCGATTATTTCTCTAATCGCATGATGCATTTCCCAGTCTTCAAGTATTTTTTCGATATTAAGGTCAAACTTCTTCATACGACGGTCTCCCTCAAAGCACATAACTCTAATTAGCCGAGTAGGTCGGGCACGCTTTTTGTGCCCGACATTGTAGGGTTTCAAATTTGGTAGCGGTTGCAGATTGTCGCCATAGCGAAGCAAAATTGCCACCTGACGTCGGGCAACGATGAAGCTGTTGCCCGACCTACCCGGCTTTTGCCGAATCCTCTAGGTTGGCGACATCCCGTGCGACTTGGGTATGCAACCACGACTCCATTCTTTGCGCTAACGAGGATGCTGTTGTCTTACCCTCGCGATTTGACTTGTAATGTGTTGAGTAAACAGCTTGAATTTCCTTCGGCAACGGTGGGCGGGTTTTCGGAAAGTTTTCGAACATGGGGCTTCTCTGGTTTAGCGTATAACTAGCCGAGTAGGTCGGGCACGCTTTTTGTGCCAGGCATTGCAGGGTTTCAATTTGGTATCGGCTTCAAAGTGTAGGGCGGAAGCCGATAGGCGTTCCGCCAATCCGAAGCCGATAAGCAAAGCTCGGCTCATCGCATCAAGCTTGCAGAATCCGGCCGGCATCCTGGCCCGTTACGAATGGCGGAACCCGGTAAACCGGTTCCGCCTTACGCGGATTGGTGCGGGGATGCTTCTTCTGAAGTAGAGGGCGATGCCTGACATGCGTCCGATTACGCTGCGCTAATCGGACCTACGCGGGCTATTCCGAATTATACGGGTTGCCCCTGATTGTTGAAAAGCCACGTAGGTCGGGCACGCTTTTTGTGCCGGACATTGCAGGGTTTCAATTGGGTAGCGGCTTCAGACTGTCGCAATAGCGAAGCAAGATTGCCAGCTGACGTCGGGCAACGATGAAGCTGTTGCCCGACCTACCCGGCTGTAGGGCGGATTTGCGTCAGCTCGTAGGATGGGTTGAGGTACGAAGCCCATCAATCGCGAACGATGCGCTTCACTTCGTTCAGCGCATCCTACGGTCCTATTCCAAATGGCGGAACCCGGTAAACCGGTTCCGCCTTACACGGGTTTTTATTGGAAAGAATATTTAATTACTTCGAACTCAGATATTTGAGGTATTTCTGTTATCCACATTGATCCAGCCCATACGCCGCCTTCAAACCAAATAGACATATAATAAACTCTGTTTTCTTGGAAATAACTAGAATTTATTCTATCGATAACCTGGCCTGAGGTTTTTGTATATAACTTATGTTCCCCAGGTGAAACGGTAACCGTAAGTGGTGATATGGTATTTACTGTTCCAACAACTTTGTCGTCAATAAATACTTTAGTTTTGTGTGTTTCATATATGCCAAGACCCTTATATATAAAAACTATTGTGGCTTTGTCAGGTGATGGAAGTGGGGAGGGGGCAGGGATTATTATAGTAGTGCTGCAGCCCCCAAAAAATATACTTATTAAAAGTAATAATGTTTTCATGTTGTTAATTTTCTCCAAAAGAGAAAGCCGAGTAGGGCGGATGTCGAAGGTGATCCGCCAACCCAAAGCCGACAGATAAAGCAAAGCTCGATTCATCGCCCCGAGCTCACAGAAACCGATCGGTATCCAGGCTCGTTCCAAATGGCGGAACCCGGTAAATCGGTTCCGCCTTATACGGGTTGGTGTGGTGATGCTTCTTCTGAAGTAAGAGGCGATGCCTGACATGCGTCCGATTACGCTACGCTAATCGGATCTACGCGGGCTATGAAATATCTTTGAGAAAGCATCTATCACTGGATCACCATTTGGATCGTATTTTAGAAATTTTTTACAACTGAAACTTTCAGTGATAATGGGTTTTTGCGACCTGTAGAAAACATAATTTTGGCTATAGATCATGGTGGTTTGATTTATAAAATCAACCTCGGTTTGCTCTAACTCTATGGTAATCAAGCGTGGATTTCTCTTGCAATATGATGGGTGGCTGTAAAATACGCAGATATTTGGCAAGATGGGAACGATTGCTCTAGGTTCTATAGGTGCGCCAATCGAAGAAGTGAAGTTATTATAAAAACCATCACCAAAGATAAATTCATAATCTCTCGAAAACGCGATACAGAATTTTCCATGATCTAGCAACGCCGTTTTAAATTTATGAAAAGTATCTCTTTGGTTTAGGCTTATCAGGTTTTTCCTTAATGATGTGCCAGTTATATCAATATTAAGTTTTATTTGATTGCGAAACCTTGGACTCCTCACGATTAGTGATAATACACATTCGAGCAGTTTATCTAGGTTATCTTGTTCTTCTTTTGGTGAATCAATACTACTTTCTAAGCTTTTAAGCCAAGCAATAATATACCGAAATCCTTTGTTATTATCTACGGAATCAAAAGAAGACTCGAAACATTCGTCCCAATCTGTTGGTTTATCTGCAAACTTAATTGAGTGGGCATCGGTAATATAACCCAATTTTTCATGTTTTTTATATATGTCATCGATTCCATCCGCAGATAATCTATGCACAAACCCTTGGTCATCTTTCCAATGTTTAGAAACACATTTTGGCCACCAATGATGATCTTCACTTTTTAGGGGATATTTTTTCAAGATTGGGTCCGCAGTTATAGGTGTTTGATAGAAGTAAAATTAACCCACGCTACTGGTATTTTAGAGAGCCCATCCTATGGGCCTTGACGTCGGACAACGATGACGCTGTTGCCCGACCTATCCGACTGACATGCGTCCGATTACGCTGCGCTAATCGGACCTACGCGGGCTATCATACGGTAGACCTGTCCAACCCCGCCCGCACACACCGCAATATCTCATACGAATAAACCCCGCCGAATTGCTCGTAAACCGGCTTCAACGCCCTCTTCTGTGCCTCGGGAAGATTCAATATCGCATCCTGAATCAAATCGATCTCGCGCTCCGGCAATTCGACGACCTCATTCAACGCCACCAATCCCCGCTCGATCCCTTCGGCCAGATGCCCGTAAACGGTGGTTGTTTTCAAGCCGCGTTGCGCGGCAATCCGTTCGACGCTGTAGCCGAGCCGGAACAGTTCGATCGACGCACCGACCGTATCTTCGGAAGATGCCGGATCAGGGGTTTCGGCATGCCCCCGGATCACATCCAGGAACTGCTCCCCGTATAATTCCAGCTTGCGTGCGCCGACGCCCGAGATCGCGGCCATTTGCCGGAGGTTTTGCGGCATCGCCGAGATCATTTCCATCAGCGTCGCGTCATGAAAGATCACATAAGGCGGCACGTCTTGTTCCTCGGCGATTTCCCGGCGTTTGGCGCGCAGCGCTTCCCAGAGCGGCGAGCCGGCGGCGATGCCGGTTTTCCTGGCGGCGCGTTTGGTTTTTTCCGGGCGGATGTCCTCGCGCAGCATCAGGGTTTCCTCGCCGCGCAGTACCGGCCGGCCGGCGTCGTTCAGCTTCAGGGTGCCCATGCTGTCGAAGTCGACGTCGACCAGGCCGCGCGCGATCAGTTGTCGGTACAAGGAATGCCAGCGCTGTTCGTCCAGTTGTTTGCCGATGCCGAAAGTCGAGACGCGGTCATGCCCGTTTCTCAGCACTTTTTCGGTGGCTTTGCCGAGCAGCACGTCGATCAGATGCGCAACGCCGAAGCGCTGGCCGGTCCGGTAGACGCAGGACAGGGCCTGTTGCGCGGCCAGCGTGCCGTCCCAGGTCTTGACCGGTTCCAGGCAGGTGTCGCAGTTGCCGCAGGGCCGGTCCAGTTGATCCCCGAAATAGGCAAGCAGCGCCTGCCGCCGGCAATGCACCTGTTCGCACAGCGCCAGCATCGCGTCCAGCTTGTGCAGCTCGAGCCGCTTGCGCGCCGCGTCGGCGGGCGAATCGGCGAGCATGCGCCGAAGCATGATCACGTCCTGCAGGCCGTAGGCCATCCAGGCGTCGGCGGGCAGGCCGTCGCGCCCGGCGCGGCCGGTTTCCTGATAATAGGCCTCGACGCTTTTCGGCAGGTCCAGGTGGGCGACGAAGCGCACGTTCGGTTTGTCGATGCCCATCCCGAACGCGATCGTCGCGACGACGATCAGCCCTTCCTCCATCAGGAAACGGTGCTGGTTGTGCTGGCGTGCCGGAGCCGCCATGCCGGCATGGTACGGCAGCGCCTTGAAGCCCTGCGCCGCCAGCCACACGGCGGTTTCTTCGACCTTTTTGCGCGACAGGCAATAGACGATGCCGGCATCGCCGTCGTGCTCGGCGCGGATGAAGTCGAGCAACTGCTTGCGCGCGTTCTGTTTCTGCACGATCCGGTAGCGGATGTTCGGGCGGTCGAAGCCGCGCTGGAACAGCCGGGCTTCGGCAAGGCCGAGCCGATGCCGGATCTCCTCGCGAGTTTTCGGGTCGGCGGTCGCGGTCAGCGCAATGCGGGGGATGGCGGGAAAACGTTCGTGCAGCAGCGAGAGCTGCAGATAATCGGCGCGGAAGTCGTGGCCCCACTGCGAGACGCAGTGCGCTTCGTCGATGGCGAACAGGGCGATTTTGATGCGAGAGAAAAGGGACAGCGTCCGTTCGGCGGTCAGCCGTTCCGGTGCGATGTAAAGCAGATCGAGTTTGCCGCCCACGAGTTGCTGTTCGATCCGCCGGACATCGTCCAGGCTCAGCGTCGAATTCAGAAACGCCGCGCGAATGCCGAGCTGGGTCAGCGCACTGACTTGGTCCTGCATCAGCGCGATCAAGGGCGAAATCACGATCCCGACACCGTCGCGGAGTAGGGCCGGAATCTGATAGCACAACGATTTGCCGCCGCCGGTCGGCATCAGCACCAGCGCGTCGCCGCCGGCCGCCAGATGGCCGATCACGTCGGCCTGGGGCTCGCGGAAGCGGTCGTAGCCGAATACCGATTTCAGAATGCGAAGCGCTTCTGCGCTCATCGCCTCATACTCCGTCTCGTCATTTAATTTTTCTCGAAGGGTTCCAACCTTTTATAATAGTCCGATTATACAGGACAGAAGCGCATAACGACCTTCCCATGACTCATTCCGATACGATGCTTTCGCCGCGGCTGGAGCGGCTCTTGAACAGCGGACGCCAACACCTGATTTCGGGAGGTCTGAAAGGCATCGAAAAGGAGAGTCTCCGTATCGGCAAGGACGGTTTCATCTCGCAAAAACCGCACCCGAAATCGGTCGGTTCCGCGCTGACGCATCCCTACATCACCACCGACTATTCGGAAGCGCTGATCGAGCTGATCACCCCGCCGTTCGCGGAAATCGACGACACGATCGCCTACCTGACCGACCTGCACCAGTTCGTTTACGATCATCTGGACGATGAAATGCTGCTCGGCGCGAGCATGCCGTGCGGGATCGACGGCGACGAGAGTATCCCGATCGCGACCTACGGCACCTCGAATGTCGGAAAAATGAAGCACGTCTACCGGCGCGGCCTGTGGCACCGCTACGGGCGCACGATGCAGTCGATCGCCGGGATTCATTTCAACTATTCGGTGCCGGTCGAATTATGGCCGGCGCTGCGGGAGCTCGAAAACCGCGAGGACAGCCTCGAAGCTTTCACGGCCGACGGCTATTTCGGCCTGATCCGCAACTTCCAGCGCGTCGGCTGGATCATTCTTTACCTGTTCGGCGCCTCGCCGGCGATCTGCAAAAGCTTCTTCAAGAGCCGGCCGTCGTTGATGAGCCAGTTCGAAACCTTTAACAAAGGCACGCTGTACCATCCTTACGCGACCTCGCTGCGGATGAGCGACATCGGTTACAAAAGCAAGAATCAGGCATCGCTGAACATTGATTATAATTCGTTGCCCGCCTATATCAAGAGCCTCTATCATGCGATCACGACCCCGTATCCGGAGTACGAACGGATCGGCGTAAAAGTGGACGGCGAATACCGGCAGTTGAACGGCAACATTCTGCAGATCGAGAACGAGTTTTACAGCACGATGCGTCCGAAGCAGATCGCGATGTCCGGCGAAAAGCCGACGCTGGCGCTGAAGCGGCGCGGCCTTCGGTATATCGAAATGCGTTCGCTCGATCTGGATGTGTTCGAGCCGGTCGGGATTAACCCGAGCCGGGGGCGTTTCATCGAGGCCTTGCTGCTCAACTGTCTGCTCCACGAAAGCCCGCCTAACACGCCGGAAGATTATCGAATCTACAATGCGAATCAACTGGCGGTCGCGAACAGCGGCCGGAAGCCCGGCCTGGAACTGAACAAGAACGGCGAATCGATTCCGTTGCAGGACTGGGCGAACGAGATCCTTGATGCGATGGAGCCGATTTGCCGGGTGCTCGACGAGGGCCTGGCCGATAAGCCGTACGGCGCGGCATTGGCGGAACAGCGCGAGGTGGTGCGGAATCCGGATCTGACCCCGTCGGCCCGCATGCTGAGCGCGATGTCGAAGAACGACGAGCCGTTCGCCTGTTTTGCGCTGCAGTCGTCGATCGAGCATGTGCGGTATTTCAAAAGCCGCCATCTTCCGGAAGTTCGCCAGCAGGAATTTATGCAACTCGCCGAACAATCGCTGATCAAACAGGCCGAGATCGAGAGCCGGGATACGCTGTCGTTCGACGATTTCCTGGCGTGCTATTTTGCCCAATGTGACGATATGACCCTGCCCGCATGACCGACTTCGATATTCAAGCCCTGCAGACCGAACTGCGGAACAAAAATCCGCGCGTGATCCTGAGAAAAGCGCTGGAACTGTTCGACAACATCGCGATTTCGTTCAGCGGCGCGGAAGACGTGGTATTGATCGACATGGCGGTCAAAATTCGTCCGGACATCCGGGTCTTTTCATTGGATACCGGCCGCCTGCATCCCGAAACTTACCGCCTCATCGAAAAGGTCCGGAAGCATTATGGCATTGCGGTCGAGGTGCTGAGCCCGGACCGGGAACTTTTGGACGAGCTGGTCAAAGCGAAAGGTTTGTTCAGTTTCTACGAAGACGGTCATCACGAATGCTGCGGCATCCGCAAGGTCGAGCCGCTCAAACGCAAGCTGGCGCATCTGGATGCCTGGATCACCGGGCAGCGCAAGGACCAGAGCCTGGACACCCGGCAGAACATCCCCGAAGTGCAGATCGATACCGCGTTTTCGACGCCGGCGCATACGCTGGTCAAGTTCAATCCGCTCCTGAACTGGACGTCCGCGCAGGTGTGGGATTATATCGAAGCCTACCAGGTACCGTTCAACGAACTGCACCAACGGGGCTATATCAGCATCGGCTGCGAGCCCTGCACCCGGCCGGTACTGCCCAACCAGCACGAGCGAGCCGGAAGATGGTGGTGGGAGGATGCGGCCAAGAAGGAATGCGGGCTGCATGCGTCGAATGTGGAAGGGAAATAGGCGTTTCACTCTAAAACTCGGGCCCGTAGGGTGCGCTGAACGAAGTGAAGCGCACCGAGTGCCTTTTAGGGTGTCGTTCGCGATTGATGCGCCTCCTTTGTCGGCACATCCGGCTCTTGTAGGGCGGATTCGCCGTTAGGCAATCCGCCGCGCTTTGAAGGGGATTGGCGTTTTGCTATCGCGAAAACGCCCTACGCTCTGCTCTTCATAATTCATAACGCTTGACGTGGATAACAGCGAGATAGGATGGGTACGACTGCACGGATGCAGGAGGTACGAGCCCAAGGAAGCCAAGTAGGATGGGTAGAGGCGCCAGCCGAAACCCATCAATCGAAACCCATCGATGAGGATATAAATAATTCCGCGCCCTCACCCAACCGCCAACTGCGCCAATAACCCCCGGATAAACTCCAACTTCTGCTCGACCGTCTCGAACTTTTTGACGAACCGCAGCTTGTCCGCCCCGTCGAATTTGTAAACCTGCGCCTGGGTTTGAATCAATAGAATCAATTGGTCGGTGTTGATTTTCGGTTCCTTGGTAAACACCAGCCGACCGCCGGCCGCATTCGCCTCGATCTTTTTCAGGCCCAGTTTTTGCGCCTCCTGCTTGAGTCCGGTCACGCTGAACAGGGTTTTGACCGGCTCGGGCAACAGGCCGAAGCGGTCGATCATTTCGACTTGCAAATCGCGCAGGTCTTCGCGCGTTTCGGCGTTCGCGATCCGTTTGTAAAGCACCAGCCGCGCATGGATGTCCGGCAAGTAGTCTTCCGGAATCAGGGCCGGAGCCTGCAGATCGACTTCCGGGCCGATTTCGGCCGGCAGGTCCAGTTCCGGCTGCTTGCCCGACTTCAGCGCATGCACCGCGCGGTCGAGCAGTTCGGTGTACAGGGTATAGCCGATTTCCTGAATCTGGCCGCTCTGTTCGTCGCCGAGCAGCTCGCCCGCGCCGCGGATTTCGAGGTCGTGCGAGGACAGCATGAAGCCCGCGCCGAGGTCGCCGGAAGCTTCGATCGCTTCGAGCCGTTTCAAGGCATCCTTGGTCATCAAGGTTTTCGGCGGTACGATGAAATAGGCGTAGGCGCGGTGGTGCGAGCGGCCGACGCGGCCTCGGAGCTGGTGCAACTGAGCGAGGCCGAGCTTGTCGGCGCGGTTGATCAGGATCGTGTTCGCGCTCGGAATGTCGATCCCGCTCTCGATGATGGTGGTGCTGAGCAGCAGGTTGAAGCGCTGGTGGTAAAAGTCGAGCATGATCCGTTCGAGGTCGCGCTCGGGCATCTGGCCGTGCGCGATTTCGATCCGCGCGTCGGGCACCAGCTTTTGCAGTTCGCCGGCCATTTTGCCCATCGACTTGATGTCGTTGTGCAGGAAGAAAATCTGGCCGCCGCGCTTGATTTCGCGCAGGCAAGCCTCCTGCACCAGCGCGTCCACCCACTCGCTGATGAAGGTCTTGATCGCGTGCCGGTTCGGGGGCGGGCTGGCGATGATCGAAATGTCGCGCAGGCCGGACATCGCCATGTTCAGCGTCCGCGGGATCGGCGTTGCGGTCAGGGTCAGCAGGTCCAGTTCGTTGCGCAGCTTCTTGAAATGCTCTTTCTGATGCACGCCGAAACGGTGCTCCTCGTCGATGATCACGAGGCCCAACGCCTTGTATTTGAGTTCTTTCGACAGCAGCTTGTGCGTGCCGATGATGATGTCGACATGGCCTTCCGCGAGCGCATCGCCGATCTCCTTCTGCTGTTTCGGCGTCACGAAGCGCGACATCACTTCGACGCGGACCGGCCAGTCCGCGAAACGGTCGCGGAAGTTCTGGTAATGCTGCTGCGCAAGCAGGGTGGTCGGCACCAGCACCGCGACCTGCTTGCCGTCCTGCACCGCGATGTAGGCCGCGCGCATCGCGACCTCGGTCTTGCCGAAGCCGACGTCGCCGCAGATGACCCGGTCCATCGGCTGCGGGCTGGCCATGTCTTCCAGGATCGCCTCGATCGCGGTCTGCTGGTCGGGCGTTTCCTCGAACGGAAACGCGTCGGCAAAAGCTTGATAATCGTTGTCGGCGATATGAAACTCGTGGCCTTTCTTGGCCGCGCGCTTTGCATAGATTTCCAACAGCTCCGCCGCGACGTCGCGGATTTTTTCGATCGCCTTCTTTTTCGCCTTGCTCCACTGGTCGCCGCCGAGCTTGTGCAGCGGCGCGGTTTCCGGGTCGACGCCGGTGTAGCGCCCGATCAGGTGCAGGGACGAAACCGGCACGTACAGCTTGTCGCCCTGCGCGTATTCGAGCGCCAGAAATTCGGCCGGGATGCCGCCGATCTCCAGCGTCTGCAGGCCCAGGTAGCGGCCGACGCCGTGTTCCTGATGCACCACCGGCGAGCCGATCGTCAATTCGTTCAGGTTGTTGACGATCTTTTCGAGTTCCTTCGCCGCCGCCATCCGTCGCCGGCGCCGCTGCTGGGCTTTTTCGCCGGACAGCAGGCTTTCCGGGATCACCGTGATCTTCTGCTGTTTGAGCCACAGGCCTTGATCCATCGGCGCGACCGTGATGCAGAGCTTGTCCTCGGCCGCGATGAAGTCGCGCCAGCCTTCGACCGTTTTCAGCCGGATTTTGAAGTTTTTCAGCCGGTCGATCAGGCCTTCCCGGCGGCCGGCCGATTCGGCGACGAATAGAATTTTGCCGTCGAAGCCTTCGATAAATTGGCGCAGCCGTTGCGCGGGCTCCTTCAGTTTCGCGTCGATCGTCAATTCGGGCAGCGGCGTGCAGTCGAACGCGATTTTAGCTTCCGGCGCCGCATCGCCGCTCTGCAGAGCGATTTGCGCGAAAGATGCAGTGCGCTGTTTCAGCTCGGTTGGGTTCAAAAACAACAGTTCCGGCTTCAATAACGGCCGGTCGAGATTAAACCGGCGCTGTTCGAAACGTTCGTGCGCTTCCGCGGCAAAGGCCTCGGCCTGCGCCTCGAGCTTTGCCGGCAGCACGAATACCGCGTCGGCGGGCAGGTAGTCGAACAGGGTCGCGGTGCGTTCGACGAACAAGGGCAGGTAATATTCGATGCCGCCCGGTGCCATGCCTTTGCTGATGTCGCTGTACAGGGCGTTTTTGGTCGAGGCGTCCGGAAAAAGCTCGCGGAAGGCCTGTCGGAAGTGCTTGATCGCCTCGTCGGTAAACGGGAACTCGCGCGCCGGGAACAGCTCGATCCGGCCGATCTTGTCCAGGGAGCGCTGCGTTTCGGGATCGAATGTGCGGATCGATTCGATTTCGTCGTCGAACAGTTCGATTCGGTAAGGTGCCTGGCTGCCCATCGGGAACAGGTCTACGATCGAGCCGCGCACCGCGAATTCAGCGTGCTGATACACCTGCGAGACGCACTGGTAGCCGACGCTTTCGAGTTTGATCCGGTTCAGCTCCAGGTTGAAAACCTCGCCGACGCTCAGCGAAAAGCTGTATGCCAGCACATGCTCCCTGGGCGCGAGCCGGTGCATCAGCGTCGCGACCGAGACGATCAGCGCGCCGCGCTTGACCTGGGGCAACTGGGCGAGCGTTTTCAGGCGTTCCGAGATGATCTCCGGCAGCGGCGAAAACACGTCGTAGGGCAGGGTTTCCCAGTCCGGAAAATGCAGGATCGACAGGCCGGTATCCTGCAGGAAAAATGCCAGCTCGTGTTCGAGCCGGAGCGCGGTGTGGTTGTCGGCCGTCACGATCAGAAACAGCCGGTTCTCGTTTTTGATCGCCGAGGCCAGCGCCAGTGCGTCGGCGCAGCCGTAGAGGCCGTTCCAAATCTGCACGGCGTTTTTGGACGCGGGCACGGTCGGTGAAAAAATCAAGGCGTTATCTTCAGCCATGGGGGGCAGGAGTGGTCCGATGCGCGAATCGCAACAAAAAGCGATAGTTTAACACTTTGATCGCAGCGATGCTGTGCGCGGAAGCCGCAACGGGGATAGGGCAATACTGTTCAAATTAATGAACTGTAGGGTGGATAAGTGAAGCGCATCCGCCACATGATCGCCGGATACGCTTCGCTAGCCCGGCCTACGCAATTCTTAACTTAAAAGCATGGAGATAACGGGAAGGTGAAGCCGATGCTCCGGTGTAAGGACAGTAGGCGCTATTGTCAATAAGCAGGAAACTATTAATTAACTGTTGCTAATATTGTAAATGCCGGATCTCAACCCTATACTGTAACCGTGAAATTTTCATTTACTATCAACTACATCTTAGGAGTAAGCACTATGTCGAACGTCAAACGCGACATCATCATCGGCCTTATGTTCATCAGCGGGATTGCCGGTTTCATTTCCGGCGAGTTCATTTTTTCGAACGTCTTCTTCGCGTCGGCCGCGATCTACACCAACATGTTCCTGAACCGCAGAGCTACCAACGGTTAAGGAATTTTTTCCATGTATAACTGCTTCTTCATTCTCCGCGCCGCTGTTCCAGCTTCGGCGCGGGCCTTCTTTCCCGGCTGATTCAGGCCGAATCGATCTTTACTTCTCTAGCGTCTTTTCCGGGTCTTGTGAATCACGAACTTCGGATTGGCCGCTACCCCGGAACAGCCTCCGAACAAGCGATCCAGAACGGCATGATAATTGAGATGCCGGTTGCCGATCACCCATAATTCGCCGTCCCGGCGCAATACCCGCTTCGCGTCCCTGAACATCCCGACCGCAATCTGGTCGCCCTGCAGATATTGCTGATGAAACGGCGGATTGCAGAGAATCAAATCGGCCGATTCCGATGAGAATGCTTTAAGACCGTCGCCTACCTGAAAGGTTGCCTTGCGTTCAGTGCCGAACGCGGCTTCGAAATTTTCCTTGGCGGAAGCGACCGCCATGTAGGATTCGTCGATAAAATGCAGCACGGCTTCCGGATTGCGCCGCGCCGCGATCAAGCCGACCACGCCGTTGCCGCAGCCCAGATCGACGATCTCGGACCGGCCCAAGCCTTCGGGAAGATGCCGGAGAAAAAAACGCGTGCCGATGTCCAGACTGTCCCGCGAGAACACGTTTGCGTGATTGACGATCCGAAAACCGGTATTTTCGAGCCGGTAGCGCACCGGATACGGATTCGGCGGCGGATCGTCGCGCGGAATCGGCTTCGCGAAGATCAGTTTGGCTTTTTTGCGCGCCAATGCGGTCGTGGTCGGGCCGAGCAGGCGCTCGGCCAATTGCCAGACCGAGCCGGGCAGCATCTTGACCATCCCGGCCAGAATCACTTGCGCGTCCGGCTGCAAATGGCCGTGCAGGCTGATCAGCTGGTGCTCCAAAAGGCCGAGCGTCTTCGGGATTTTGATTAGCACCAGGTCGTAAGAACCCTGCAACGGCTCCAGACTGTGCAGGAGTCGTGTGCTGTCCCGTGTCTTGCCGTTCTTTTCCAGATTGATTTCGGTGGCCCGATGCGACAGAAAAGAGTCGGACACCGCATCGGGGCGGTAATCACTCAACGCGACCGCCAGCGCGCCGAAACTGTCGTTGACGATCAGCACGCGGCTGCCGGCTTTCGGCAGGCCCTGCTCGGCCAGATGCGTCAGCAGATACTCGTCCGCCGCGTCGAAAGGCTGCAACAGTTCGTTAGGACGCAGCGGCAGACGGATCAGGTCGAAGGCGCCCTGGGGGCAATTGAACAGCATCCGGCGGCCGACGTTCAAGCCCGGGACATGAATTTTCCGGTTTCGGTATTCACCTTGATCGATTCGCCGGTTTCGATGTATTCGGGCACCTGCACTTCGAGGCCGGTATGCAGCCTCGCGGTCTTGGTCCGGCTCGATGCGGTGGCGCCCTTGATTGCGGGCGGCGTCTCGACGATCGTGAACACGACCGAGGACGGCAGTTCGATGCCGATGATCTCGTCATCGACCAGCAGCGCCACGATCCCTTCCAGGCCATCGGTCAGGTATTCGACCTTGCCTTCCAGGTCGTCGGCGTTCAGGGTGTACTGGCTATAGTCTTCCTGGTTCATGAAGATGAAATTGCCGACGTCCTGATACGAAAACTGCACCTTCGCGCGCACGCAGTCGGCGTCCTTGAAAGCATCGTCGCCTTTCAGCGTTTCGTCGAGCTTTTGCCCGGTCTTCAGGTTGTTGAAGCGCACCTTGTACAAGGTCGAAGCGCCACGCGACGACGGGCTTCTGACTTCGACCTGTTTGACTACATGCGGGGCGCCGTTGATTTCGACGACCATGCCTTTTTTTAAATCACTGGCCTTGGCCACGGTTGTTCTCCTCTATCAGGTTTTCTAACTTTGAATAGCATCGTTCCCACGCGGAGCGAAGGAACGATAATGAAGGATTCAAATCCCTTCGTCATCGGGAATCCGGACCGCGAGCAGATCACAGGGCGCATGATGCAGCACGCCGTTCGCGGTCGAGCCCAGCAGCAAGGTCAACCCGTGCCGCTCGTGCGAGCCGGTCACGATCAAGTCGGCCGCGATCTTTTCGGCATGCCGCACGATTTCGTCTTTCGGCACGCCCCAGATCAGCCAGAGATCGGCAGAAGCGACGCCGAGTTCGGCGCCCAGCGCAAGCAGCTTGCCGCGCTCTGCCTCCAGCAGGCCGTATTCGGACGGTTGATCCACCGGAATCACGGTGCCGTAAGGCGTGTCGGGCATCGGGATGTCGTCGAGTACATGCAGGATACTCAATTTTGCCCGGTACGAGGCGGCCAGGGATTGGGCGCGCACGGCAATCGACGCGCCGTCTTCCGAAAAATCCGCGGTTAGGAGAATATGGCGATAAGCCGTCATGAACATTGTCCGTTTCACTGTCAGTCGATCGGCTATTCTACCAAATTCAGCGTTTCGATCGTGTAAGCGATTGTCTTTCGGCGGCCAACAAACCCGTTAGAAATTTTGCCAAGTTCCAAGTAAGATACCGCAGCAAGTTCACTCGCTGGGGAGCCTTCATGAACCGTTTCGCCCGTCTGTGCTTTGTCTTGTTTTTGGGTTTTTCCTCGGCCCAGGCCGTGCCGCTGGCGCCGGAGCGGGCGCCCGAACCGCTCAAGCCCTGGATCGACTGGGTCCTTCACGATAGCCCGGAACACGGCTGTCCTTTCCTGTACAACCGCTTCGACGAAAAGCACTGCGGCTGGCCGACCGAACTGGCGCTGGACATCGGCGACCGGCGCGGCGCGTTTTCGCTGCGCGGCGCGGCGTTCCGGGATGGCTGGATCATGCTGCCGGGCGACGACAGGCACTGGCCGCAGGCGGTCACGCTGAACGACGGTTCGGCGGAGGTGATTAGCCGGAACGATTTGCCCGCGCTCAAATTGGATAACACTGGCCCGGAGCCGAAGGCGTACCGGATCAAGGGCGAATTTTTCTGGGACGCGATGCCCGAAACGTTGGCGGTACCGGCCGATACCGGGCTGGTGAGCCTGAACGTAAACGGCAGCCCCGTGCCTTACCCGGTATTCAGGGACGGCCAGATTTGGGTGAGAGCCCCGGAGCAGCGTCCGGGCAAGCCCGCGGGCATCGAGAACAAAGTTGTATTGCAGGTATTCAGGCGCATCGTCGACGAGGTGCCCCTGGAACTGATCACCCGGCTGGTACTCGACGTGTCCGGCGAACCGCGCGAACTGAAGCTGGCCGTGCCGGTGCCGGAAGGCTTCATTCCCTTGCATTTGAGCAGTCCGTTGCCGGCGCGGCTCGAAGACGACGGACGGCTCTTGCTCCAGCTGCGCCCCGGCCGCTGGCAGGTCGATCTGGCCTATCGGAGCGCCGGGCCGGTCGAGTCATTGCCGTTCCAGGCGCCGGCTGTCACGGACGAGCAGGAAGCGGCCTGGCCGGACTCGGAAATCTGGGTCTTCGATGCGCGCCCGGCGCTCAGGGTCGTGGAAGTCGAGCAAGTCGGCGCGGTCGATGCGAACCTGACCAATTTGCCGGACGACTGGAAAGCCTGGCCCGCTTACCGGATTGAATCCGGCCAGGCGATGCGGTTCAAGGTGATCCGGCGCGGCGATCCGGAGCCCGAACCGAGCCAGCTCAATTTGACGCGCAAACTGTGGCTCGACTTCGACGGCGGGGGCTATACCGTCAACGATACGATCAACGGGCGAATGACGCGCGGCTGGCGGCTGAATGCGCTGCCGGAGCTGAAGCTCGGCAAGGTCGCGCTGGACGGCAGCGATCAACTGATCACGCGCCTCGAAGGCTCCGGCAAGGAAGGGGTCGAAGTCCGGCGCGGGATCCTCTCGCTGGAGGCGGACAGCCGCCTGACCGGCGCGATCGGCAAGATCAGCGCGGTCGGCTGGGAGCAAAGCTTCCAGCAGGTCAGCGCCGAGCTGAACCTGCCGCCGGGCTGGCGCCTGTTTGCGGCGGGCGGCGTCGACAACGTGCCGGATTCCTGGATCGCCCGCTGGACCCTGCTTGACCTGTTTCTGGTGCTGGTCTCGGCGCTCGCGGTCTACAAGCTGTGGACGCCATTGTGGGGAGGCACCGCGGTGGTCGCGCTCGCGTTGATCTGGCACGAAGCCGGCGCGCCGCATTATGTCTGGCTGCATCTTCTGGCGGCAACCGCGTTGATCCGGGTGCTGCCGGAAGGCCGTTTCCTGCAATTCACGCGCTGGTACCGGCGCGCGAGCTGGCTCGGCCTGATCCTGATCGCGGTGCCGTTCATGATCGATCAGGTACGCATCGGACTTTATCCGCAACTGGAAAGGCCCTGGCAGAGCCTGAGCGCGCCGCCTTCTCCGGTGGCCGCGCAAATGGCCGCGCCGGAAGCGGACGCGATGAGTGAAGCAAGAGAGCCGCGGCGAATGTTCAGCAAATCGAAAATGGCCGAAGCGGTCGGCAGCGTCGCCGAAGGCATGGCATATATCGAAAACCAGCCGGCCGACGTCGAACGCGTCGACCCGAACGCGAAGATTCAGACCGGGCCGGGCCTGCCCACCTGGCAGTGGCATAGAGTGCTGCTGACCTGGAACGGTTCGGTCGACCCGGGCCAGACATTGACGCTCTGGTATTTGCCGCCCGGATTGACGCTGGCGCTGAATTTTCTGCGCGTTGCCTTGATTGCGGTGCTGGCGCTCTTGATGTTCGGGGTTGCCGAAAAATGGATTTTCCGTTTCAAAGGCTCTCCCGCGTTGATTTTCTGGTGCTTGCTGATGCCGGTGCTGTCGCTGCCGTCCGAACAAGCCCATGCGGATTTTCCGGGCCAGGCGGTGCTGGATCAATTGAAAGCCCGCCTGCTCGAAGCACCCGACTGCCTGCCGGCCTGCGCCGAAAGTTCGGCGATGCAGATCAAATTCGACGGCGAAGCGCTACAGCTTTTGCTGGAAATGCATGCGCAGCAGGACGTTGCGGTACCGCTGCCGGCGGATGACCTGCAGTGGTTTCCGAATCGGGTGACCGTCGACGGCGTGCCCGCTCCGGGGTTGTTCCGTACCGGCAACAATCTCTGGCTGCATCTCGATCCGGGCCGGCATGCGGTCGTGCTGCGCGGTATTTTGCCGGCGACCGGCCAATTTACCCTGCCGCTGCCGCTGAAACCGCATCGGGTGACGGTGGAGGGCAGCGGCTGGGAAACGGTAGGAATCGGCGAAAACGGCCTGCCGGGCGAGCAACTGCGGTTCGAACGCGTGCAAAAGGTCCAGGACAAGACTCAGGCCGAGGCATTGGCGCCCGGCGTGCTGCCGGCGTTCGTCCGGATCGAACGCACGCTGCAGTTGGGCCTGGACTGGCGGGTGACGACCCGGATCGTCCGGCTGTCCGAGCCCGGCTCGCCGGTTTTGCTGTCGGTGCCGCTGCTGTCCGGCGAAGCGGTCACCACGCCCGGCGTGCGCGTCAGGAACGGCAGGGCCGACGTAAACATGGCGGCCGGCCAGAATGAAATGGCGTGGGTGTCGACGCTCGCCAAAGCGGACAAGCTCGAACTGGCCGCTGCGCCGACCAACCCGTGGATCGAGGTTTTCAGGGCCGACGTAAGCCCGGTCTGGCACATCGAAACGTCGGGCATTCCGATGATCTACCTGAATCACGAACAGCGCTGGCTGCCCGAATGGCGGCCCTGGCCCGGCGAGAAAGTCGTGCTGGCGGTTTCGCGGCCGCAGGCGGCTGCCGGCCGGACGCTGACGATCGACAATAGCCGGCTGACGGTGACGCCCGGCAAGCGCATCCGCGATACGGAGCTTTCGCTCAGCCTGCGCAGCTCGCAAGGCGGACAGCATCCGCTCTTGTTGCCGGAGGCTGCGGAACTGCAGACGGTCGCGATCGACGGCCAGCCACAGCCTTTGCGCCTGGAAGGCCGCAAGCTGGTCCTGCCGATCAGGCCCGGCACGCAAACGGTCACGCTGCGCTGGCTCGAAGCGCAGCCGATTGCCGCCAGCGTGGCCACGCCCGAGGTCGACCTCGGCGCGCCCAGCGTGAATGCAGGCCTGAACATCCGGCTCGGCGAAGACCGCTGGGTGTTGTGGGTCGACGGTCCGAAAATGGGGCCGGCGGTGTTGTTCTGGGGCGTATTGATCGTGCTGGCGCTATTGTCGGCGGGGCTCGGCAGGATACCGCTGACGCCGCTGAAACACTGGCAGTGGTTCTTGCTGCTGGCCGGGCTCAGCCAGATTCCGCTGGCGACCGCGCTGGTCGTGATCGCCTGGCTGATGCTGCTCGGCTGGCGATGCGGAAAATCCGCCGCCGAGATCCGCTATTTCAACGCCCTGCAGGTTCTGCTCGGCGGTTTGACGATCCTGTCGCTGGGAATCTTGTTCGCCGCGGTTTCGCAAGGCCTGCTGAATACGCCCGACATGATGATCACCGGCAACCAGTCATCCCCGTATTCGTTGAACTGGTACCAGGACAGAAGCGCAGCGCCGTTGCCGAAAGCGGCCGTCGTTTCGGTGCCGCTGAAGGTTTACCGCCTGTTGATGCTGGCATGGTCGCTGTGGCTGGCCGCCGCCTTGCTGAATTGGCTGAAATGGGGATGGGGGTGCTTTTCGAGCCGCGGCTTGTGGAAAAAGAGCCCGCCGAAAGCGGCGAAACATGAGGCGCAGGCGAATGTCGGTCATCCCGAATAAGGGCCTGCGGCAGGTTTAACGGGACCTGGAGACAAGCGATGTCGATATTTCGCCTTCAGCAATTCTCGGTCAGCCAGGAACGGGCGGCGATGAAAATCTGTACGGACAGTTTGTTGTTCGGTGCGATGATGCCGGTCGGTTCGGAAGATCGCGTGCTGGACATCGGCGCCGGCTGCGGCCTGTTGTCGCTGATCGCGGCCCAACTCGGCGCCGGCCGGGTAACCGGCGTGGAGCTGATGGACGACGCGTGCCGGGAGGCGGCGGAAAATTTCCGCCGCAGTCCCTGGGCCGACCGGCTGCAGGCGGTTCGGGACAGCATTCAGCATTTCGCGGACATGGCATCCGGCCGCTACGACCTGATCGTCAGCAATCCGCCCTTTTTCGAGGACCATTTGAACGCCGACGAGCCGATGCGCAATGCCGCCCGTCATAATGTGCATCTGACGCATGCCGAACTTGCGGGGATCGCGGAGCGGCTGCTCGCGCGGGAAGGGGTGTTTTATGTATTGCTGCCCGTGCAGTCGGGGATAACGTTTACCCGCTTGGGCGCGCAGGCCGGTCTACATTTATGGCGCCAGACCGTTTTCCGAGGCTATGCGCACAGCAAAGCCAAGGTAGCCGCCTTGACGTTCGGCCGGCAGCCTGTGCCGGGACCGGTTTTCGAAACGATTACGGTTTATGACGAGCCTGGTGTCTATTCGGCAACGGCCCGGACCTGTCTGGCGAAACTTCTGATGCGCTTCGCGGAAAGCGAAAACGCCAGGGACAGTGGTTGAAAGAGCCGATGGCGCAAGCACTTCCTTGTGCCTGCCCGGGAAGATGACTTTTAGTTGACTACGCGGTGTCCGCGGTTGCGCATGCAGGTCGCATACGCGCGCTTGTAATCGGTTTCGGCTTCGTAACCTTGTTTGGCGCCGCCGCCGAAACCGCCTGCCGCCGCGCCGATCGCCGCGCCCGCGCCCGGATTGCCGGTGAAGGCGCCGACCACCGCGCCGCCCGCCGCGCCGATCAATGCGCCGGCGCCCGCGCCGATCGCGGTTTCCTTGGTCGTGCCGCCGGAGGCCTGTTTGGCGAGCTGCTGGCATTCGGCCATATCCTGATTGATTCGATAAGCATTCGGGTCATTGTAAGGGTCTACAGTCGGCTGCCAGCCGCCGTAGCTGTAGCAGCCCGTCAGCAGGACGCTGCCGATAATGACCAAGCTTAAAGCTGATTTTTTCATGGGTTTACCTTCTTTAAATTTTAGTTGGAACAAAGTGTAGCCGATCTTTGATGAATAACGGATGAACGGTCTGATCTTAATCCGATCATATTATAGCTCTCTTAAACTCCGCAATGGAGGCCTGCGGACTACCCGGCGCAACCCCCACAGGCCCGACAACCAGACGATCACGGCGTTGAGTAAAGGGACGGTCAGCCATAAGTCGCGGTGTAGCTGGAACGGGATATGCATTACTTGGCGGTACAGCGCAAAGTTCAGGGATTCGGCGATCAATACGCCGATCACTCCTGAGATAGCGCCAAGGCAGAAAAATTCAATGCTCTGCATTTTCCTTAGAAAGCCGCGCGAGGCGCCGAACGTCCTGAGCAGCGCGCTTTCGTGGATACGCTGGTCCAGCGTGCCGTACACGGACGCGAACAGGACCGTCAGCGCGGCCGACAAAGCCAGGTAGAACAAATAATTCACCGCTTCCGTCAATTGCGTGAACAGCGTCTGCAATTGCCGCAGGATCCGTTCGACTTCGAGGATGGACATGCCCGGGAATTCTTTTGCCAGCGCGTTCAATGCGCTTTTTTTCGCTTCCGGCAGATAAAAACTGGTCATCAGAGTAGAGGGAAAATCTTCCAAAGTGCCGGGCGAAAAAATCATGTAAAAATTCGGCTTCATCGATTCCCAGCGCAGCGCCCTGAAATTGGCCACAGTCGCTTCGAACTGCCGCCCTCCGGAGCTGAAGGTCAGGCGGTCTCCCACTTCGATGCCCAGACTGTCGGCAAGTTTCCGTTCGACCGATACCAGGCCGGGCGCGTCTCGATTCCACCACTCGCCGGCCGCAATCGTATTCTCTTCCGGCAGCTCGCGGCTCCAGGTCAGGCTCAATTCGCGGTGCGTGGCGTTGTCGCCCTGCGAGCCCTTGACCGCGATCCGCTGCACCGGCGTTTGGTTGATATGTGTCAGCCGACCCCGCACGATCGGATAAAACGGGCTGCTTTCGATGCCTTTGGCTTGAAGGGATTGTTTGAACGCCGCCAACTGGTCGGGGAAAATGTTCAGCGCAAAATGGTTTGGCGCATTGTCGGGTAATTGTTGACGCCAAGTATCGAGCAGCTCATTTCGAACCATTAGACTCGACAATATCGCGGCCAGCGTGACGCCGAATGCCAGAATCTGGGCAATGCTCGCGCGCGGTTCGCGGAGCAGGCCGCGCCAGCCGAAACGCCAGCTCAGTGGCAGGCGGGGCAGCAGCTTGCGGGTCGCGGACAGCATAGCCCAAATGACCAAGGCGAGCAGCAGCAATGCTGCAATCGTGACGACGGCGACGACCGCGGTCATGCGGGCGTCGCCGGTGTAGCGCCAGACCAGCGCGCAGACCAGCGTCAGCGCCAGGCCGTAAACCAGCCAGGCGCTGCTCGGCAACGGTTCCAGCTCGTGGCGCAGGATTCGGAGCGGCGGTACCCGCTTAAGGCGCAGGATCGGCGGCAATGCAAAGCCGAAGAGGATAATCAGGCCGGCGCCGGCGCCGAACAGTACCGCGAGGATGCCCGGCTGCTGCGCCAGCGAAGCGGGCAGCAAGGGGCGCAGCAAGAGGAACAGCCCTTCCTGAAACAGCCAGCCGAATCCGCAACCCAGCGCGCCGATGGCCAGTCCCAGGATCGCGAACTGCAGGCAGTAGAGCCTCAGGATTTCCCCCTGCGTGCAGCCGAAACAGCCGAGCAGGGCCGAGGCATCGAAATGGCGTTCGCTGTAGCGCCGCGCCGCCATCGAGATCGCGGCGCCGGCAATGATCACCACCACGATGCTCGACAGGCCCAGGAACTGTTCGGCGCGGGTCAGCGCCGAGCCGAGTTCGGGCCGGTCTTCGTGAACGTCCAGCAGGCGCTGCGAGGGATTCAACTGCGGTTTCACGAAGCGCCGGAAGGCGGACAGCGCTTTCGAGTCGCCGCTGAACTGGAAGAACCGGTGCACATGGCTGCCGGGCTGGATCACTTTGGTCGCTTCCAGGTCGGCTGCGTTGATCATCACGCGCGGCGAAAAACTGAAGAAGCCGCCCTGCTGATCGGGCTCGTAGGTCAGGATTTGAGTGATCCTGAGCTTTTTCTCGCCGATCGTCAACACATCGCCGAATTTCAGCTTCAGTGCGGACAGGATACGGCGTTCGACCCAGGCTGCGCCGATTTCAGGGCCGTGAGTGACGACCGTTTCGGTCCGGTGCTCGGCATCGGCGGTTTTCAAGAAGCCGCGCAACGGATAGGCGGCGTCGACCGCCTTGATGCTGGCCAGCAGCATTTCGTCGTTCTCGATCAGCATGCTCGAAAACTCGGTCGTCCGTGCCTCTTTCAGACCCAGCCGGCGGGCTTCGGCCAGCCATTCCGCCGGGATCGGGCCGGGGCTCTGGATGACCAGGTCGGCCGCCAGAAATTCGGCGGTTTGCGCGGTCATCGCCCGTTCCAGGCGGTCCGCGAACAGCGAGGCGGCGGTCAGGGCAGTGACCGCGATCAAGAGCGCCAGCATCAGCAGCGTCAACTCGCCGGACCGCGCTTCGCGGCCGAGCAGGCGCAACGCCAGTTTCATTCTGTTCATATCTGCCTCCCGAAAGCCAGTTTGACCGTGCGTCCGCAGCGTTCCGCCAGCGCGGCGTCGTGGGTCACCAGGAGCAGGGTGGTGCCGTTTTCCCGGTTCAATTCGAATAAAAGATCGATTACCGTCGCGCCGGTCCGGCTGTCGAGGTTGCCGGTCGGTTCGTCCGCGAACAGGATCCGCGGACGGGTCGCGAACGCGCGCGCCAGCGCCACGCGCTGTTGTTCGCCGCCGGAGAGCTGCTTCGGGGTATGCTTCAGGCGTTCGCGAAGGCCCACCCGGACCAGCCATTCGCGGGCCTTCGATGTGGCCTGCCGGTCGCCTTTCAGTTCGAGCGGCAGCATCACGTTTTCGAGTGCGGTCAGGCCGGACAATAACTGGAACGACTGAAACATGAAGCCGATCAGTTCGTTGCGTAGCGCCGCGCGGCCGTCTTCGTCGAGTTGGGTCAGCGAGCGGCCGTCCAGCCGGACGGAGCCGGCGCTGGGCGTGTCGAGTCCCGCCAGAAGCCCGATCAGCGTCGATTTGCCGGAGCCGGATTCGCCGGTGATCGCGACGCTCTCGCCGCGCCGGATCCGTAAATCGATCGAGTTCAGGATAGGCAAGACGCCTTCGGAAGTCGCCACCGATTTGCTGAGGTTTTCTGTTACGATAATGTCCGTCATGGATTCGTTGCGCGGGTTAGTTTAGTCATGTTGTCGAAATTAAGTTTATGGCTGGGTGCGGCCTTGTTTTCGCTCAATCTACACGCCGAAACGGTGGTGGTGCTGGGCGACAGCATCAGCGCCGCCTACGGGATCGAAGTCGAGCAGGGGTGGGTACGCTTGCTGGAGTCCAAACTGCGGCAGGCGGGCAGCAAGGCCCGGGTCCGCAACGAAAGCATCAGCGGCGAAACCAGCGCCGGCGGCCTGGCCCGCATCGACCGCATCCTGGACGAGCAAAAGCCTGCCGCCGTGATCGTCGAGCTCGGCGCGAACGATGGCTTGCGCGGACTCTCGCCGGCTGCGTTGAAGCACAATCTGGGCGAGATCATCCGCCGCAGCCGGGAGCGCGGCGCGAAGGTGCTGCTGCTCAGCATGACCATCCCTCCGAATTACGGTAAACGCTATATCGATATGATTTATAATGTGTACCACGAATTATCCCGGGAAATGGCCGTGCCTTTGGTGCCGTTCATCCTCGAAGATATTGCGCTGGCCGAGGAACTGATGCAGCCCGACGGCCTGCATCCGAATGCGAAAGCCCAGCCGCTGATCGCGGACAAGATTTGGCGGTACTTATTGCCTTTACTCAACACATCACCTGAAAAAAGAGATTGAAGGATGCACATTTTGACATTGGAAAAAGCCAATTTGATTATACAGACTGCGATTGCCAAGGCCAGAGAACTGAAAATGGCGCCGTTGACCGTGGTGGTGCTGGATGCGGCGGGGCATTTGAAAGCGATGCAGCGGGAAGACGGCGCCAGCATGATCCGCCAGGATATCGCGACCGCCAAAGCCTGGGGGGCGGTCAGCATGGGCGTGTCGTCGAGAAGCCTAGCCGGCGTTGCGGTGCAGCGGCCGGACTTCATGAATTCGTTGGTTACGCTGTCGCAGGGGAAGGTGATGCCGGTGCCGGGCGGCGTACTGATTCGCGACAAGGAAAATAATCAATTGATCGGCGCGGTCGGAATCAGCGGCGACGTATCGGACCAGGATGAGCGCTGTGCGATCGCCGGCATCGAGGCGGCCGGATTTGCGGCAGGCGTATAGGAAGCGGTGAACCGGCATCGGTTTGGGGAAAAGGGAGTTTCCAGGCTCCGGGCCGCTTGCTGGGGAAGGCGGAAGTTTTTGATTAGGCAAGGACGCTCCGGTTTGTCAGGATATACGTAATCGCCGGACCGGGCACAGGAAGTGAATGGGTAACTTGAACTTGCTTTTGCGGGGAAGAAGACTGAATCGGTTTAGGTGCGGTTTTTGGGAGCGCCGAAAAAGGAATGTTGCATCTCCCGCCTGCGCCGTAACGTACTTTCGTCCTTGAACCGTAGGTTCAAGTGGAGGCTGGATCGGTAAATCAGGCTTCCCGACAAGTACGGGCATGCTCACCATTGCCGGATGTTCGCCCCCGGGGTAAAAATAGGTTCAGGAAACACCCAATACATTTCGAACGCTGCAGGAGATACAAGGTTCTATTGTATCGCGTTTATCGATTTTCCAAAACGTTTTCTATTTTCTGGATCATGCTGGCCAGCGACGAGCCGAAATCGAAACGCAGGCTGTCGTTCTGGCTTTTGAGAAAGGAAAGCTCGTGCACAAGGTTCAGTGCCGCCATCACGGCGATCCGGTCGGCACCGTTCACTTTGCCGGAGTCGCGGATTTGCCGCATTTGCCTGTCGAGCAGTTGCGCCGATTCGATCAGGCGTTGACGCTCTTCCGGTTCGCAGGCGATTTTATATTCTTTGCCCATGATCGTCAGGGCGACCGCTTCTTTTTTGACCGTGCTCATGAACCGTGTTCCATCGCTTTCAGGCGGGAAATCATCGCTTCCACGCGAATCCGGGCCTGTGTGGTTTTTTCGATCAGTTTCGCTTTTTCCTTTACCAGGGCTTCCTGTTTGATTTTCAGCGAATGATTTTCGTTTTTGAGTGCATGGTATTGTTCGATCAGCAAGTCCAGCTTTTCTTCAAGCTCTTTCAATTCGAGTGATTGATTCGGTTGTGTGTTCATCGTCATCCGAACTTGGCGTTAAGGGTGTTAGGAGATGTTTTTCATGCCGGGCATAAACACGAAATACTTTCTGTTAAAATGACGGACATCAATGAGTTACCCCGATGCGAATGCCATTATACACATATTGGGCAAGTGCCGGTAAGAGGATTGCGCACGGAAAACAGGCTATTTTCCACTCTTCCGGAAGGCGGCGGCGAATGCGCGGGATAGCGTATTTATCGGCATGCGGCGCTTTTCGGTGATAGCATAGCGACATTCATCCCGTCTATTCGAATCATGACCTACCAGGATATAGACAGTTTTTTCAAAGGCAGCGACGAAGCCAACTCGGCTGCGGAAGCGCACGGTTTGGCGACCGGCATGTTGTGCGTGAATGGGCAGACGCAAAGCACCGCCTGGATCAAGCAGCTGTTTGACCAAGGCGACGATATCGGAGCCGAGCAGTCGCGACAGCTTGCGCAACTGTTCGAGGAAACCAGGGCGTCTCTGGAAAGCGGGGATTACGGCTTCGAGCCGTTTCTGCCTGCGGATGACGTTCCTTTAAGCGAGCAGATCGCCGCGCTTGCCGATTGGTGCCAGGGTTTTTTGTTCGGCGTCGGCGCGCTGTACCGGAACGGCGAACAATCCGGCCAGACCCGCGAAATCCTTCGCGACATTGCCGAATTTACCCGGCTGGACCCGGATGCGGAGGGTGAAGAAGACGAGGTTGCGTTCATGGAGGTCACCGAATATCTGCGTACCGCGGTCTTATTGTTGCGCGCCGAACTCGGCTCGAACCGGCGCGCCAGGATTCATTAACCGGCAATACCCATCATGAAACAAAGCGAATTCAAAAAACGCCGCAAGCAGCTGATGCAGCGCGTCGGCAAAGGCAATATCGCGCTGATCGGCAGCGCGGCGGAACGCGTCCGCAACCGCGACGTGCATTACCCCTATCGGCAGGACAGCGATTTTTATTACCTGACCGGCTTCAACGAACCCGAAGCGCTGGCCGTATTTATCCCCGGCCGGGAACAGGGCGAATATATCCTGTTCTGCCGGGAATACGACGAGACCAAGGCGCTGTGGGAAGGCGCCCATGCCGGGCTCGAAGGCGCGGTCAAGCATTATGAGGCCGACGATTCGTTTCCGATCGACGATCTCCACGAAATTCTGCCCGGCATGCTCGAAAACAAGGGCAAGGTGTTCTATCCGCTGGGGCGCGACCCCGATCTCGATCACAGCCTGCTCGAATGGATCAATCATCTGCGCGGCCAGACCCGCCGGGGCATCACCGCGCCGGGCGAACTGGTGTCGCTCGAACACATCCTGCACGAGATGCGCCTGTTCAAGAGTCCGGCCGAACTGAAACTGATGCGGCGCGCGGCCGAAGTGTCGGCCAAGGCGCACGTCAAGGCGATGCAGGCCTGCAAGCCCGGCCTGTACGAATATCAGATCGAGGCGGAGCTTTTGTACCAGTTTTACCAGGGCGGTTTGCGCCATGTCGCCTACCCAAGCATCGTCGCCGGCGGCAAGAATGCCTGCGTATTGCACTACATCGAAAACAAGGATGTGCTGAAGAGCGGCGATTTGCTGCTGATCGATGCGGGCGCGGAGTGCGACCATTACGCGGCCGACATTACCCGCACGTTTCCGGTTTCCGGCCGGTTTACGGAGCCGCAGAAACAGCTTTACCAACTGGTGCTCGACGCGCAGTCCGCGGCGCTCGAACAGATCCGGCCCGGCCTGCCCTGGAATGCGGCGCACGATGCGGCGGTCGAAATGATTACTAAAGGCCTGGTCGAGCTGGGTATCTTGAAGGGCAGGGTCAAGAAACTGATCAAGGACGAGAAATACAAGCCGTTTTTCATGCACCGGATCGGCCACTGGCTCGGAATGGACGTGCACGATGTCGGCGACTACAAGGTCGAACAGGAATGGCGCCTGCTCGAACCCGGTATGGTGGTAACCGTCGAGCCCGGCCTGTATATTCCGCACGATTACGAGAAGGTCGAGGAAAAATGGCGCGGCATCGGCATCCGGATCGAGGACGATGTGCTGGTGACCCAAGGCGGTTACGAATGCCTGACGGCTGGGGTGCCGAAAACGATCGACGAAATCGAAGCCCTGATGCAGGCCGCCTGATGCAACCGGCATACGATTTATTGATCGCCGGCGGCGGGCTGGCGGGTAATTGTCTGGCCCTGGCGCTGCGGGACTCGGGCCTGAAGCTCGCGATCATCGAAGCGAACACGCGCGCCGAGCAGCGGGTGTCTCCTGCCGGCGACCGCGCGCTGGCGCTGGCGGCCGGCACGGTCACCCTGCTGGATGCGCTGGATGTCTGGCAAGGCATCCGGCAGGCCGCTACCCCGATCGAGACGATCCACGTATCCGATCGCGGCCATTTCGGCAAGACCCGGCTGTCGGCCGAACAGGAAGGCGTCGAGGCGCTGGGTTATGTGATCACTGCGCGCGATCTGGAAGGGCACGTTGCGGACCGCGTCGAAGCGACCGGCATCGAACGGCTTTGTCCGGCGCGGGTCGCGGGCCTCTATTCCGGCGTGGACGAGATCGGCGTCAGCCTGAAACTGGGCGGCGAGTCCGTTACCTTATCCGCAAAACTGCTGGCCGGCGCCGACGGCGGCCTGTCGTCGGTGCGCAAACTGCTCGATATCGGGCAGCAGGTGACCGATTACGGGCAGACCGCGCTGGTGACTACGGTCAGCACTTCGCGCCCTAACCGGTTCACTGCGTACGAGCGCTTTACCGCCTCGGGGCCTTTAGCGTTGTTGCCGGTAGGCGAGCGGCATTCGGCGGTGGTCTGGACGCGTACCCGGGAAGATGCCGAGACGCTGCTTTCGCTCCCTGAAGTCGAATTTACCGCCGAGCTGCAGGCCTGCTTCGGCTACCGGCTCGGCGAACTGGCCCTGGCCGCGCCGCGGCGGGCGTTCCCGCTGACCTTGATTCGCGCGGAGCGAATGATCGAAGGACGCGCGGTGATTGTCGGCAATGCGGCGCATCAATTGCATCCGGTCGCGGGCCAGGGATTCAATCTCGGCCTGCGCGATGTGGCCGCGCTGGCGGAAGCGCTGCTTCAGCAGCATGCGCAAGGCGGCGATATCGGCGAACCGGCGCTCTTGAAGGCTTACGCCGAGGCGCGGCGCCGGGATCATGAGCGCACGATCCGTTTTACCGATCGGCTGATTCATATTTTCTCGAACGAATGGCTGCCGGTGGCGGCGGTCCGGAATGCCGGCTTGTGCCTGCTCGACCGGATTCCGGCGGCCAAATCGCTGCTGTCGCGGCATGCGATGGGCCTGTCCGGCCGGCTGCCGCGCCTCGGCGCCCGGAGATAAACGATGAGCGAACGTTTCGAAGTGATCGTGGCGGGCGGCGGCATGGTCGGTGCGGCGGTAGCCTGCGCGCTCGGTCATGGCGGCGTGCGCGTCGCGTTGCTCGACAAAGCGGCGCCTCCGCGGGAGTGGCCGCCGGAGCCGGTCGATATTCGCGTTTCGGCGCTGACCCGCGCCTCGCAACGGATCCTGGAGCGTTTGGAGGCATGGCCGGGCATGGTGCGCCGCGGCGTTTCCCCGTACCGCGAAATGCGCGTTTTCGATGCGCGCGGAGGCGGGGAAATGCATTTCGATTGCGCGGACACCGAATACGGCGAACTCGGCCACATCGTCGAAAACCGGGTGACGGTCGCCGCGTTGTGGGACGTACTCGATACGCTGGACAGTGTAACTTGCATCACGCCGGCGGCGGTTTCCGGGATCGAGGCCGAACCGGACGGCGTGCGCCTCAGGCTCGACGATGGACGGATTTTTGCGGCCGATCTGGCGGTCGGGGCAGACGGTCACGATTCGCTTCTGCGCAAGCTGGCCGGTATCGGCGTAACCGGCTGGGATTACGGCCAGCACGGGCTCGTTGCAACGGTGACCACCGAGCTGAGCCATCGGGCGACGGCCTGGCAGCGCTTCCTGGACGAAGGCCCCTTGGCGTTTCTGCCGCTGGCGAACGGCCGGTGCTCGATCGTCTGGACCTTGCGCTCGGATACCGCGAAGGCGCATCTGACCCTGCCGGATGCCGATTTTCTGGCCGCCTTGGCGCAGGCTTCGGATGGATTGCTCGGCAAGATGCTGGCGGTGGGACCGCGCGCGGCTTTTCCTTTACGCTTTCAATATGCCAACAGTTATACCGCGGATCATCTGGCGCTGGCCGGCGATGCGGCGCATGTGATGCACCCGTTGGCCGGGCAGGGCGCAAACGCGGGCCTTCTGGATGCGGCTGCCCTCGCGGAGGTGATCCTGGAGGCCAGGCGCGGACAACGTTCGTTGGCACGACGGGGCTTGCTGCGCCGGTACGAACGCTGGCGTAAAGGCGACAATCTGATCATGATGGGCAGCATGGATGCCTTGAACAAGGTCTTCGGAAGCCGGACTGCCGGGTTGAGCGAATTGCGGTCAGCAGGCATGGGCTGGGTCGACCGGGCTGGGTTGCTGAAGAACTATTTCAACCGCTATGCGATGGGGCTGCGCGACGATTTGCCTTCCCTGGCCAAAGGCAAGGATTGCTGGTAGCGTTTATCCCGCTAAAACCCTCATTTATTTTGATGGCGAAGGTTTACCGCCCTTGCCCGCATCTGGTATATTCGGCACATGGCTAGGCGGCTTGCCGGGGAACCGTAGGCTCTTGATGATAATAATGATCGCCGGCGTATCAATTCAATAAAATTTAGAGGGGGATTTGCGTCATGACTGAAGGGTTGTTTATTCTGACCGTTATTTTTGTGGCTTATGTCGTTTATCAGGTCGTAAACGATAAGAATGCCGGCACAAAAACCGCTGTTCATGAGGCGAAGCCGGCACCTTCGGCCGCCGCTCCCGCTCCGAAACCGCAATCCGCCGCCAAACCGGAACCCGCAACTGCCCCCAAACCTGCCGTACCGGCATCCGCTGCTGCGAGTACCGCCCCGGCTCCCGCTTCCGGCGCGTCGGCCAAGACCGGGTTGCGCAACCCCGAAACCGGTGAAGTAACCCCCGTATTTACCAACTACCGTTTCGCCAAGCGCTGGATCAAGGAAGCGCTGGTTGCCGAAGGATTGCTGGACAGAATCTACAAGAACAATGAGCTGGATGCCGCCGTCGAGGCCAAAATCAAGGACGCGGTCGCCAAGCTCGAAGCGATGCCGAAATACCGCGCCTGAACATAGAAAGCGTTTTTCCCTGCGGCGGTAAGTACAGGGGGCGGATAAAATGCAGTGAACCGCTAAAGGATGTGGTTAAAAATAATCTCCCGGCATGCCGCCTGATCGTTCCCACCGGCGCGCGTCATCAAGCACCGCGTAGGGCGGTTTTGCGAAGCAAACCGCCTCATCCTCAAAAACGGGGAATGGCCTGTGGCGAAACCCGGCGGATTGCCTTCGGCGAATCCGCCCTACAGCGGTTCGTGCTCTTTGGGGGTAACCCAAGCCGGCAAAGGGGGGCACGATAAGCGCTTGACCGGCGGGGGAATGAGAGGGGGAAGTTATTATCGACCCAATCCTAAACGCTTGTGGAGCCGCTTTGGGGCGTCACGGCCGGGGAAACGTCGGCTCTGCCTTTCTTACGAACGAGAGGACTTGCCAGGGTTAAAAAAACGGCAGGTCTTGACGTCCATCCTTTCTTCGAACATCCATCTGATCGGCGCACCCTTCAGACCGGCAGGTCGGCTTTGGCGCTTCATTCGCGCAGCCGCGTTCCCGGGTCTCCAATTTCAGTCGTCCAGTTCCAGTTTTTTCAGCCGATAGCGGAACGAGCGGAACGTCAACCCCAGTTGTTTGGCCGCTGCGGTTTTATTCCATCTGTTTTCTTCGAGCGCATGCAGAATCGCTCGTCTTTCGATCGCTTCCAGATAATCTTCGAGCGAACCCCGGCCCGGATCGTAGCGGGATTCTTCGGAAAGATGCGTCTCCGCGATTCCGACCGGCAGATTCAGGTCGTCCACGCCGATGCATTTCCCATCGTACAACGCCAGCGCCCTTTCGAGAATGTTTTCGAGCTCCCGGATATTGCCCGGAAAACGGTAGCGCTGCAATGCGTCGAGCGCCGCCGGTGAAATTTCAGGCTTGTGCGTCTGTGTCTGCCCGGTCAGTCTGACCAGAATATGTTCGGCCAGCGCCGGCACGTCGGCGGTACGTTCGCGCAGGGGCGGCACATTCAACTCGATGACATTGATCCGGTAAAACAGATCCTGGCGGAAACTGCCGTTCTGCACCATCTCGGCCAGATTCCGGTGCGTCGCGCTCAACAGCCGCACATCGACCGGAATTTCCTGTTGTTCGCCGACCGGGCGGATCTTTTTTTCCTGGATTGCCCGAAGCAGTTTGACCTGTAGCGAAGGGGGCAGGTCGGCGATTTCGTCGAGAAACAGGGTGCCGCCGTCGGCGGCCTGAAACAGGCCTTTTTTATCGCCGACCGCGCCGGTAAAGCTGCCTTTTTTATGTCCGAAGAATTCGCTTTCCATCAGTTCGTGCGGGATCGCGCCGCAGTTGATCGCGACGAAAGCTTTGTCGCTGCGGGTACTCTGCTGGTGTATCAGGCGCGCGACCAGTTCCTTGCCCGCGCCCGATTCGCCGTGAATGTGGACCGGCGCCTGGCTGCGCGCGAGCTTGGCGATTTTGGAACGGATGTCGCGCATCAACTGCGACTCGCCGAGCAAGGTATGACGCATCCGTCGGTCCTTGGCCGAGGCGTGATCCTTGAACTTCAGTGCGTTCGCGACCAGTTGCCGCAGCGCCGGCAGATCGACCGGTTTGGAAACGAAGTCGAACGCGCCTTTTTTCATCGCGGTGATCGCGGTGTCCATATTGCCGTGGGCAGTGATCACCGCGACCGGGTGCGGGGCATCGGAGGACTGAATCAGTTCGACCAGTTCGAGGCCGTCGCCGTCGGGCAATTTCAGGTCGGTCAGGCAGAGATCGAAGGTGCGCTCCTGCAATAATCGTCTGGCGCCGGAAGCCGTGCCGGCGCTCCGGGTCTCGACGCCCATCCGGTGCAGGGTGATTTCGAGTAATTCGATAATGTCGGGCTCGTCGTCGACGATCAATGCAAAAGGTGTCTTCATTTATTCAACGGAATGATTTATCGGCGTCGCTCAGATACAGCCTGAAGCTGCTGCGTTGGTTTCGGGTTAAATGATAGCCTAATTTGGCGTGGTTTAATTCGGCCAATTCCTTACAGATGAAAAGCCCCAACCCGGTGCCTTTGTTGGAGGTAGTGAAAAAGGGTTCGAACAGGCGGCTTTGATGCTCGGGGGCGATGCCGGGGCCATTGTCGATCACTTCGATGCAAGGCGAATTTTGCGCTATGAAAACGTGCACAGTGATCGGCCCTTGCTCGGGATGGCCGTAGAGCAGCGCATTCCGGCATAGATTGTCGAGGATCTGCTTCAAATGGCCTGGGTCGATGAACGCGGTTGGCCGGTCCTGGTCAATATGGAGCCTGAGCGCTTTCTGCCCGGCCAGTTGATGTTCCAGCGTAAACGTTTCTAGGTAGTGCGTCAGCCAGGGCTTGAGCTGAATTTTTTCCCGGCGCGAGGCATTGCGGCGGGAAAGCTGCAGAATGTCCTCGATGATCTTGTTGACCCGTTTTGAATGGGTCTGGATGATCTGTGCCAAACGCTGGTCCTGTGGGGTGAAATTCGGATTTTCGGAGAGCAGTTGTCCGGCATGGCTGATCGCTCCGAGCGGATTGCGGATTTCGTGCGCAATGCTCGCCGTCAGGCGTCCCAGCGAAGCCAGTTTGCTTTGCTGGACATGCTGATTGTACAGCGCGATGTCTTCCAGCATCAGCATGTAGAAAGCACGGCTGCGGGTCGGCAGCAGGATGAAGCGGACGCGGATTTCGGATTGATCGGGGAGGGTCAGTTCCGCCTGATCCAGCTCCTGGTCATAGAGCCAGTCGCTGAAGTCTTCGGAGAGGCGGGCCGAGATATCGCGCAAATGCACGGGTCTCTTCCCCAGATTCAGCATTCTCAAGGCGGCCGTATTGGTCAATTGTACGATTTGCTTCCGGTTGGTGATGAGGATGCCGGTTTCCAGATGCTGGATGATGTAGTGATTCAGTTCTTCCAGATTCGCGATCGTTTGTTCGTGCTGGGCCGCCAGTTCCAGAAGGCTTTCGCTCCGCTTCGCGAGTACGTAGGACAGCAGTGCGATCGTCAGAAAGGCGGCTCCGAGCATGCCCGCATAAGGGTAGGACGCTGCGGCGAAACTGTCCGTGAGATCGGCGTAAATCTCTTCGGCCAGCACCAGCAGACTGGCCATCGCGGCAAAAAACATGGCGCAGCGGCCGCCGATCGTGACGCCGCCCGACGCCACCGACACGGCCATGAGAATTCCGATGCCGCTTTTGAGTCCGCCGGAAGCGTGCATGATCAAGGTCAACAGGATGATGTCGGAAAACAGCAGGAATTGCGCCTGAAAACTGTAAGCGGCGAGCCGGGAACGGAGCAGAAAGCCGGAGATCAGCGTCAGCAGCAGATAAAGCAGGCTGGCGGAATGGTAAAGCTGGGCATTTAGAGAACCCAGCACCGAGGGTGCGGCGCGGGCGTAAAACAGCGCGATGAAAAAGCCGGCCAGAAACAGCCGGTAAACCAGGTAGACCTTCAAAAGCAGCCATGCCTGCGGTTCGGGAATGCCGTAACCTTTCGACAGCGGGCAGGGATGGATGATGCTTTGATTATTTTCCGGCATGCCGACTAATGTTGATGCTGTTTTTCCGGTAATTTATTAGAATATCCGCCAGCCAGTAAGCATAGCATTGCCGCGCGCGATCTTGCGAAAAATCAATACCGTCAACCCGCCTCATCGGAGCATCCATGAATATCCACGAATATCAGGCCAAACAGCTGTTTCGCAGCTACGGGATACCGGCGCCGGAGGGCCGGCCGGCGGCGTCCGCGCAGGAAGCCGATCGTGCCGCAAGGGAACTGGGCGGCGCGGGCTGGGTCGTGAAGGCGCAGGTGCATGCGGGCGGGCGCGGCAAGGCGGGCGGCGTGAAGCTGGTGAAAACGCTCGAGGACGTTGCAGCGGCGAGCCGCGACCTGCTCGGTGGCCGCCTGGTGACGCATCAGACCGGCAACGCCGGCTTGCCGGTCCGTAACTTGTTGATCGAAAGGACCTATCCGATCAAACGCGAACTCTATCTCAGCCTGATCATCGACCGGGGCAGCGAGCGGATGACGTTCATCGCTTCCGCCGCCGGCGGCATGGACATCGAAGCGGTCGCCCACGAGTCGCCCGAACAGATCCTGTCGGTCGCGATTCACCCGGCCGCCGGCCTCCAGGCCAACCAATGCCGGCGCTGCGCCTACGCATTGGGCCTCAAGGGGGAACAAATCAAGGCGCTGACCGGGATCATGCAAGGCATGTACCGGCTGTTTCTGGAAAAAGACGCCAGCCAGATCGAAATCAATCCATTGATCGAAACGGAAGCGGGCGAATTGCTCGCGCTCGATGCGAAGATCAACTTCGACGACAATGCGGTCGCCGCGCATCCGGACATTCTGGCGCTCAGGGATCACGAACAGGAAGACGCAAAAGAAAACAAGGCGCAGCAATACGGCTTGAACTATATCACGCTCGACGGCACGATCGGTTGCATGGTGAACGGCGCGGGGCTGGCGATGGCGACGATGGATCTGGTCAAATTGAAGGGCGGCAGTCCCGCCAATTTCCTGGACGTCGGCGGCGGCACCAACGTGGAGAAGGTCTGCGAAGCCTTCAAGCTGATCCTCTCCGACGGCAACGTGAAGGCAGTGCTGGTCAATATTTTCGGCGGCATCGTCCAGTGCGACATCATCGCCAGCGGGATTCTGGCCGCCATCAAGCAGGTCCATGTTGCGGTGCCGGTGGTGGTCAGGTTGGAAGGCACCAATGCCGAACAGGGCCGGGCGCTGCTGAACAGTACCGGTCTCAATTTATATGCCGCCGACGATTTGACGCATGCGGCGGAACAGGTCGTAGCGTTGGCGGAGGCCGCAGCATGAGCATCTTGATCGATAAAAATACCAAAGTGATCTGCCAGGGCTTTACCGGCAAACAGGGCACTTTCCATTCCCAGCAGGCGCTCGAATACGGCACGGAACTGGTCGGCGGCGTCACGCCGGAACGCGGCGGCAGTCGGCATCTGGGTTTGCCGGTATTCAACACGGTCGAGGAAGCGGTCAAGGCGACCGGCGCGGACGCCAGCATGATTTATGTGCCGCCGTTTTACGCGGCCGATGCGATCCTCGAAGCGGTCGATGCCGGGATCAAGCTGATCGTCTGCATCACCGAAGGCATTCCGACCTTGCACATGCTGCGCGTAAAAGCCGCGATGGCCGGTGCCGGCGCGCTGCTGGTCGGCCCGAACTGCCCCGGCGTGATCACGCCGGGACAATGCAAGATCGGCATCATGCCCGGCAAGATCCATATGCCGGGCTCGATCGGGATCGTCTCGCGCTCCGGTACGCTGACCTATGAATCGGTGCATCAGACCACCCACGAGGGCCTCGGCCAAAGCACCTGTGTAGGAATCGGCGGCGATCCGATCCACGGGATGAACTTCGTCGACGTGCTGAGCCGCTTCCAGCAAGACGATCAGACTCAAGGCATCGTGATGGTCGGCGAAATCGGCGGCGGCGAGGAAGAAGATGCGGCCGAGTATATCAAGGCGCACGTGACCAAGCCGGTGGTGGCCTATATCGCCGGACAAACCGCCCCGCCCGGCAAGCGCATGGGCCACGCCGGCGCGATCGTGACCGGCGGCAGGGGCACCGCGGCGGGCAAAATCGCGGCGCTGAAAGCGGCCGGAGTCGAAGTGGTCAGCTCGCCGACCGATATCGGCGCGGCGATCAAAGGCTGCTTGCCGCGGTAATTCAGGTTTACCGCTTTTGAAGGCTCATGCCGAAGACCTGCCGGGTTTTTAAAACCTGGCAGGTCTTTATTCAATTTCTTCTTTCCCTTAAATCCAACGTCTCGAAATTTTACGAGCCCGCATGACTTTAAAAATCGCCCTCGCTCAAACCCATTTCCTGGTCGGCGACATCGACGCCAACGTCCAAAACATCGTCCGAAATGCCAAACATGCCCATGAAACCCTCGGTGCGGACCTGATCGTTTTTCCGGAACTGACCGTGACCGGCTATCCGGCCGAAGATTTGCTCTTGAGGCCTGACTTCATCGACGCGGCCAACGAGGCCGTCGGCCGGCTGGCTTCGCTGCTGCCGAAAGATATCGCCGTGGTGGCGGGTTTTCCGGAACAGGACGGCGGCAAGCTTTACAACAGTGTGGCGGTCTTTTATCAGGGCAGGATCCTGGCCGGATACCGCAAACGGGCGTTGCCCAATTACGGCGTGTTCGACGAGCGGCGTTATTTTTCCGCCGGCGATAAGACCTGCGTATTTTCCTTCAAGGGGACGAAGATCGGCCTCACCATCTGCGAGGATGTCTGGCACGCCGGCATTATCGCCGAAAATCGGCGCGAAGGCGCGGATTTGCTGCTGACCCTGAATGCCTCGCCGTTCCATGCGGGTAAGATTCGCCAGCGCGAAGCGGTGGTTTGCGGCCAGATCAAAGCCGCGCAAATTCCGCTGGTGTATGTGAACCAGATCGGCGGCCAGGACGAATTGGTCTTCGACGGTGCCTCGTTCGTGGTCGATGCGCAGGGCGAGGTCGTGTTCCGGGCCGAAGAATTCAAGGAGCAGATCGGCGTCGTCGATTTTGCCGACGGCCGGCCGCTCAAGGGCGATTGCGCGCCGCTGTATACGCCGGTGGCGAGCGAATACCAGGCGCTGGTGCTCGGGATTCGGGATTACGTCCGCAAGAACGGCTTCAAGGGGGCGCTCTTGGGGTTGTCCGGCGGGATCGATTCCGCGCTGGTGCTGGCGCTGGCGGTCGATGCCTTGGGCGCGGACCGGGTCGAGGCGGTGCTGATGCCGTCGCGTTATACCCAGCCGATGAGCATCGAGGATGCGATCTGGGAGGCCGAGGCGCTCGGCGTCAGGCACCATACCGTACCGATCGACCCGGCCGTATCCGCCTTTGGCGGGATGCTGGCCGGGATTTTCGCCGGTACGAAACAGGATACGACCGAAGAAAACATCCAGGCGCGCTGCCGCGGGGTGATTCTGATGGCGATTTCCAACAAACAGGGCAAGCTGCTGTTGACGACCGGCAACAAGAGCGAGATGAGCGTCGGCTATGCGACGCTGTACGGCGACATGGCCGGCGGCTTCGCGCCAATCAAGGACGTGCCGAAACTGCTGGTCTATCAATTGGCGCGCTACCGGAACGGCGTGGCCTTCGTGATTCCGGAGCGGGTGCTGACCCGGCCGCCGTCGGCGGAACTGGCGCCCGGCCAGGTCGATCAGGACTCCTTGCCGCCTTACGAAGTGCTCGATCCGATCCTCGAACGCTATGTCGAGCTTGACCAGTCGGCCGATGAAATCATTGCGGCCGGCTTCAGCCCCGAGGACGTGGCCCGGGCCGTCAGCCTGGTCGACCGCAACGAATACAAGCGCCGCCAGTCGCCGCCCTGCGTCAAGATCACCGAGCGGGCGTTCGGGCGCGACCGGCGCTATCCGATCACCTCCGGTTATCGGGGGATGAAGCAGTAGGAAAGATTGTCTTTCCTATAACAGGAACAGGCTCGCCAGCCCCAAAAAGATAAAGAATCCCATCGCGTCGGTAATCGAGGTCAGCATCACGCTGGCGCCGGCGGCGGGGTCTTTGTCGAACTTGTGCCGGAGCAGCGGAATCGCGAGGCCGGCTACGACCGCGACCAGCAGGTTCAGGAGCATCGCCAGCGCCATCACGCCCGCCAGCGGCCAGTCCCGGTACAGGAAGAAGGCGACCGAACCCACGACCAGGCCGATAAAGATACCGTTGAGCAGGGCGAGGGTCAGCTCTTTCCGGATCAGCCGGCCGACATTGATCGAGGTGATCTGCCCCAAAGCCAACGAGCGAATGATCAGGATGCTGGTCTGGTTGCCGGTATTGCCGCCGGTGGCGGCGATGATCGGCATTAGCGACGCCAGCGCCACCAACTGCAGGATCGCGTCTTCGAAAAAGCCGATGATCCGGGTCGAGATAAAGGCGGTCGTGACGTTGATCAGCAGCCACGGCCAGCGGTTCTGTACGCTTTTCCAGACGCTGGAAAACAGGTCTTCCTCTTCGGTGACGCCCGCCTGAATCAGCCGTTCTTCGTCGTTTTCTTCGAGGATGTAGTCGAGCACACTGTCGATGCACAGCCGTCCCTGCAGCCGGCCTTCGCGGTCGACGACCGGGGCCGAAATCAAGTCGTAACGTTCGAATGCGTGCGAGGCCTCGGCAATTTCCTGGTCGACCTCGAACTGTACGAAATCGGTAACCATGGCGTTTTCGGCAGTCAGCGCCGGCGCATGGGTCAACAGCCGCGACAGCGGCAGTACGCCCTGCACCTTGTTGTCGTGGTCGACGACGAACAGTTTATCGGTATGCTTCGGCAATTTGCCGAGATTGCGGATGTAGTCCGAGATCGCGTTCAGCGTGAGATCGGCGCGAATCGTGATCGTGCCGAAATCCATGAACGCGCCCACTTGGTCGTCTTCATAGGCCAGCACGTCGTTCACGTGCTTGCGTTCCAGATTATTCAGCGAACGCAGGATCTTCAGCATTGCGTTCTTGGGCAGATCGTCGGCTAGGTCGGCGATTTCGTCCGCATCCAGGTTTTCCGCCACGCTGGCCAGATCCGCCGATTCCATACTCGAAATCAGGGTGTGCCGGACCGCATCGGACACTTCCACCAAAACCTGGCCGTGATGGCTGGCCTCGATCGCGTTCCAGACCAACATGCGCTGATCCATCGGCAGCGATTCGAGGATGAACGCGATATCCGCCGGATGCAGCTCCGCCAGTTTGTCTTGCAGACGGCTTTCCTGTTGTTTGCGCAGGACCGTTTCGAGAAGTTCGTGATGCTCGCCCGGCGTTCTTTCGAGCAGCGATTTTTCCAACTGCTGTTTTTCGAGCAGGTTGATCACTTCCCGGAGCTGGTGTTGTAAAAACTGGGCAGGGCTGAGCTTGTTTACGAAATCCATAACATCACAGAGTCATATGCAGCGTGCGCTGGCGGGAGTAAGCGGACTCGCCGTCGGCTCGGCGATGGGGCGGGGCGAGAATTGCGCGGTCATTATAAGCGATAAAGATAAGACTGGTACGAAATATGCATTCTCTTCGGAATCTTGCCGGCCTTAGAACCGCAGCCTTAATTTTAAGGGAAGAACTGTTGATTTTCGGTTAAATCACTTATAGTTAGGGTTTTATAATAAATGTCATTTATTACAAGGAGATTTGCATGCAGCATTTTCGTCTTTCCATGATCGTGACCGTTTTGTCCGTCGCGATCGCGTTTTATTGGGGAGGCCTGACCGGTGCGTTCATCGCGCTGATTCTGGGTGTCCTGGAAGTCAGCCTGTCGTTCGACAACGCGGTGGTGAACGCCTCCGTTCTGAAGCGCATGGATGAACGTTGGCAATTCTATTTCCTGACCTGGGGCATCCTGGTTGCGGTATTCGGGATGCGGCTGTTGTTCCCGATCCTGATCGTCTCGGTCGCGACCGGCATTGGCTTGGTCGGCGTGGCCGGCATGGCGCTGCACGAACCGATGACCTATGCGCAGCATCTGGCCGAATCGCATGTCGAGATTGCCGCGTTCGGGGGAATGTTCTTGCTGATGGTGTTCTTCGGGTTCATCTTCGACGACGCGAAGGAGCTGCACTGGCTCGGACGCATCGAAGAAAAACTGGCCGCCTGGGGCAAGCTCGAATCGATCGAACTGATCGTGGCGCTCTGCTTGCTGCTGGTGATCCAGCACTGGTTGCCTGCCGAGCTTCGCCTGCAGGTGATGGTGGCCGGCGTATCGGGGGTGATCCTGTATGTGATGGTCGATAGTCTGGACGCGCTGTTCGAAGACGAGGAGGAAGGCGCGCAGGTAGCCGGCGCCCTCAAAAAAGCCGGGTTGACCAGTTTTCTCTATCTGGAAGTGCTCGACGCTTCGTTTTCGTTCGACGGCGTGATCGGCGCCTTTGCGATTACCCAGGACGTGATCATCATCATGCTCGGACTGGCGATCGGCGCGATGTTCGTGCGGAGTCTGACCGTCTACCTGGTGCGTCAGGGGACGCTGGATGAGTACGTTTTTCTGGAGCACGGCGCGCACTACGCGATCGGCGTGCTGGCCGGCATCATGCTGATGAGCATCACCACCCACATTTCCGAAGTGGTGACCGGCCTGACCGGTGCGGTTCTGATCGGACTGTCGGTGTACTCTTCGGTCCAGTACAAGAAGGCGCAGGCATAACCCTTGTAGGGTACGTTGCGCGTACCTTTCGAAGGTATTGAATAAGGTACGCGCAGCGTACCCTACGGACCATGCTTCCGGCCGACCTTTTTTTCCAATCTCTGCTGGCGATCAAATCCCAGCCGCTTCGGACCGCCTTGATCGTTCTGGCGATGAGCATCGGAGTCGCCTCGGTTTCGGTCCTGGTCGCGTTGGGGGACAGCGCGCGCCGTTATATCGTGCACGAGTTCGAAGCGCTCGGCACGCACCTGGTGATCGTGCTGCCGGGACGCAACGAAACGACCGGCGGTCCGCCGCCGTTATTCGGCGAGACGCCGCGCGATCTGACGCTCGGCGATGCCCGGGCGCTGTCGGCCAGTCCCCATATCGCCGCGATCGCTCCGCTGATGATCGGCGCCGCGCCGGTTTCGAGCCAAGGCCTGGAGCGCGAAACGAACATTTTCGGTTCGACCCGAGAACTGTTCGGGGCCAGGCACCTGCATATGGCGCAGGGCGGTTTTTTGCCCAAAATCCCGGCCGATCAGGCGCGTTCGGTCTGCGTGATCGGCCAGACGATCCGCAAGGAACTGTTTCCAAACCGGCAGGCGATCGGCCAATGGCTGAGGATCAACGACCGACGTTTCCGGGTGATCGGTGTCCTGGCTCCCGAAGGCGAGTCGATCGGCACCGATTTCGACGAGATGGTGATCGTACCGGTCGCTTCCGGCCAAGCCTTGTTCGATACCGAGGCGCTGTTCCGGATTCTGGTCGAGGCCAAGTCCAAGCAGGCGATGCCGAAAGCGGTCGATGACATTCGCAAAATCATCAAGGCGCGCCACGAAGGCGAGGAAGACATTACGATCATTACCCAGGACAGCGTGGTCGGGACTTTCGACAAAATACTGGCGGCGCTGACCCTGACCGTGGCCAGCATCGCCGCGATCAGCCTCGCGGTCGCGGGCGTGCTGGTGATGAACGTGATGCTGGTCAGCGTGACCCAGCGCACCGCCGAAATCGGCCTGCTCAAGGCGCTGGGCGCGACCCGCCGGCAACTGCACATGCTGTTCCTGGCCGAAGCCGCCCTGCTGTCGCTGGCCGGGGCCGCGGCCGGCGCGCTGCTCGGCCAGCTCGCCCTAGCCGGTCTGCAATTGGCCTATCCGAAATTTCCGCTGGCGCTGCCGCCGTGGGCATTCCTGGCGGCGCTCGGCGTTGCGCTGCTGACCGGCCTGACCTTCGGGCTTTTGCCTGCCCGCAAGGCCGCCAGGCTGAATCCGATCACCGCTTTGGCCAAACGCTGAAGATGCGCATCCCTGACCTGCTGCACTTCTCCTACGGCTCCATCGTGAGCCACAAGCTGCGTTCGTCATTGACCGCGCTGGGCCTGGTGATCGGTATTGCCGCGGTGGTCATTCTGACTTCGATCGGACGTGGGGTTCATACCTTTGTATTGGCCGAGTTCACCCAGTTCGGCACCCATCTCCTGTCGGTCAATCCCGGCAAGAAAAGCACTTTCGGCATCTCCGGCGCGACGATCAGCACCGTGCGCCCCCTGTCGCTCGACGATGCGGCCGCGCTGCGCAAGCTGCCGCCCGTGCTGGCGGTCGTGCCGGTCGTGCAGGGCAATGCGCGCGTCGAAGCCGGCAGCAAACAGCGCCGCACCAATGTGCTGGGCGTGGGCAGCGCGGTGCCGGAAGTGTGGCGGCTGAAAGTCGCAACCGGCCGCTTTCTGCCGGACGATGAGGGGAATCCGCGCGCCCTGGCCGTCTTAGGCGACAAACTGGCGCAGGAACTGTTCGGCGCGGCCGGTCCGCAGGGTCAAAGGATACGCATCGGCACGGACCGTTACCGGGTGATCGGGGTGATGCGGAAAAAAGGCCAGATGCTCGGTTTCGACATGGACGATACGCTCTACATTCCGGCCGCGAAAGCGCTGGAACTGTTCGACCGGGAAGGCCTGATGGAAATCGACGTGCTCTATAAAAGTTCGGTTTCGGTCGCTTCGGTCCAACGCGCGGTTAAAAAATTGATGACCGCCCGGCACGGCTTCGAGGATTTTACGATCATTACCCAGAACCAGATGCTCGAAACGATGGATTCGGTCTTGAGCATCCTGACGCTGGGCGTCGCCGCGCTGGGCGGCATTTCCTTGCTGGTCGGGTCGGTCGGGATCCTGACGATCATGACGATCGCGGTTTCCGAACGGATCTCCGAGATCGGCCTGCTGCGCGCGGTGGGGGCGGAGAGGCGGGTCATTTTCCGGCTGTTTCTGAGCGAGGCGCTGGCGTTGAGCGTCGCGGGCGGCTTGGCCGGGGTGCTGGCCGGCATTCTGGTGATCGAGGCAATCGATTATGCCTTGCCCGCCTTGCCGGTCGAGCTGGCCTGGGGCTATATTCTCTCCGCTTTTGCCGTTTCGGTATTGATCGGAATCGCCGCCGGGGTTGCGCCGGCGATCAAGGCCTCCCGGCTCGAACCGCTGGAGGCGCTGAGGACCGAATAAAACCGAAAGGGAATCCGGTGCGATTCCCTATAAATATCAATGGATTGATAATTTGCTCCTTCCAGGCGGGACAGTTCGGGTATACTGTGCGGATTTAATTTTGGCATCACACCCATGAGACCGAGCGGAAGACAACCCGATCAATTGCGAGAAATCAAATTTACCTGCGGCTATACCAAACATGCGGAAGGCTCCGTGCTGGTCGAGTTCGGCGATACCCGCGTAATCTGCACCGCCAGCGTCGACAGCCAGGTGCCGCGCTTTCTCAAGGGCAAGGGCGAAGGCTGGGTCACGGCGGAATACGGCATGCTGCCGCGTTCCACGCACAGCCGGATGGGGCGCGAAGCCAGCTCCGGCAAACAGGGCGGGCGCACGATGGAAATCCAGCGCCTGATCGGCCGCTCGCTGCGCGCCGCGGTCGATCTGAAGGCGCTTGGCGAGAACACGATCACGATCGACTGCGACGTCTTGCAGGCCGACGGCGGTACCCGCACCGCCTCGATTACCGGCGGCTTCGTCGCCTTGTCGCTGGCGGTCAGGCAAATGCTCAAGAAAAGGCTGATCAAGGCCAGTCCGCTGCACGGCCAGGTCGCCTCGGTGTCGGTCGGGATCTATAACGGGGTGCCGGTGCTGGATCTGGACTACAACGAAGACAGCAACGCCGAAACCGACATGAACGTGGTGATGAACGATGCGGCGGCGTTCATCGAAATCCAGGGCACGGCCGAAGGGCATGCGTTCCGGAAGGACGAACTGGACGCCATGCTCGAACTGGCCGGTTTCGGCATCAGGCAATTGATCGAGAAGCAGCGGGAAGCCCTGGAGAAATGCGGATGAAGCCCAAGATCCGGGAGGAGAACCTACCGGCCGGGGCGTGTTGCCCCGGCCGTTTCGTTTCAGGACTGCATCCGAAGCCGTATTGTTAAAACGTTCGGAACGGGGTTGCAAACCCTGTTTCGCGCAACTTTCGTTTTTCGTCCGAGTTATGCTCTTCACTAAACACCAAAAAATCGTACTCGCCAGCGGCAATCCGGGAAAAATCCGCGAAATCCAGGCCATGCTGGCCGATCATCCGATCGTGCCGCAATCCGACTTCTCGATCGGCGACGCGGAGGAAACCGGCACGACCTTCGTCGAAAACGCGATCATCAAGGCCCGGCATGCGGCCCTGCACAGCGGGCTGCCCGCGATTGCTGACGACTCGGGGTTGGTCGTCGACGCGCTGGACGGCGCGCCGGGCGTCTATTCCGCGCGCTATGCGGGACCCGGCAGCAGCGACCTGGACAATCTGCAAAAACTGCTCAGGGAGCTCGACGGCGTACCGGAAGCGGAGCGCAGCGCGCGCTTCATCTGTGTGTTGGTGTTCATGCAGCATGCGGCCGACCCCATGCCGGTGATCGCTCAGGGCGTCTGGGAAGGCAGGATTCTGACCCGGCCGGCCGGCAGCAACGGCTTCGGTTACGATCCGGTGTTTTGGGTGCCGACGCACGCTTGCGCATCCGCCGAATTGACCCCGGAAGTCAAGAATGCGCTGAGCCACCGCGGACAGGCGCTGCGCGGCCTGACTGCAATGCTGAGCGCCAGGGAGACGGAATAGCGGGCCCGTGGCTCTTCGTGAGCCCGGAAGACCTGCCAGGTTTTTAAAAACCTGGCAGGTCTTTTTTTATTTCACGATCAGGCTGTTGTTGACCTGCTTGACGCCTCTAACCTTGCGGGCCAGATCCACGGCCCGCTCGGCGGCTTCCTGGGAGTCCACGAACCCGCTCAACTGAACGATGCCCTTGAAGGTTTCCACGTCGATCTGCAGTACCTTGAGCTTGGAGTCGCCGAGGATCGAAGTCTTGACCTTGGTGGTCAATACCGAATCGTCGATGTATTCGCCCGTGCTTTCATAGTGCTTGCTGGCCGCACAGCCGGCCAGCGAAGCGATGACCAGCAAGCCCAATAAAAAACGCAGGAATGATCTGAATTTTTTCATGATGTTTTCGTGAGGTAAAAAATGGATCGGTAAATGGCGCGGATGCGCGTCAAGAATCCGGTTTACTTGACGATCAAACTGTTGTTGACCTGCTTGACGCCGTTGACGGTCCGCGCCAGATAGATGGCCCGCTCGGCGGCAGCCTCCGAGTCGACAAAGCCGCTCAACTGGACGATGCCTTTGAAGGACTCGACATGGACCTGCAGAAATTTAACCCCGGCATCGCCGAGAATCGAGGTCTTGACCCTGGCGGTCAGCGAGACATCGTCGAAATACTCTCCTGTGCTTTCCTGCCGCCTGCTGCCGGCGCATCCCGAAACCGAGAGCGATAGAACGACCGCTAACCCTAACAGCACAACTCTGGCCGAATCGAATATTTTCATGATATTTCCAAACCACATGAAGAGTTAAAAGTAATATCTTGAAGGACCAAGAAAAGCAAGTCTGACACGGTTATATTAACATCATGTTAACGGAGATAGAAATAGCGGGGAAAAATTGCGTTGTACCGTCCCTGGCCGTGCGCCGGAGAGAGGTTGCCTTTCGGCAGGCCGGATTGCGGGGGGCGCCGATCAGTTTTTTGCCGTGCTCCATGCAGGTTATCGCTGCAAAGAATTTCACCGCTTTCAAAAAAACAGATATTTAAATCGAATAATATCGTTTTTTCAGATTCAATCGGCTATTTAAAATTCGCTCCAACAAGACTTTTTTGTACGGAGTACCGGCATGGCCAATCACGTTGAACCCAGTCCGACCAAGAATCAGCACCTTGAAATCATGCATCAGATCAGCCAGATGCTGGAAGGCATCCGTTTCGGCTCTCTCGAAATCATCGTGCACGACGGCAAGGTCGTGCAGATCGAGCGCAAAGAAAAACTGAGGCCCGACTACTCCCGTAAATAATGCGGCCGAAATCCAGCGGAACACCGCGGATGGCGAGTGAATTTTTTTGGCAGCGATTGACCGGGTAACTGGAGAAGGCTGTTTCCCCGAGAGAAGTATGAGAACGAGAAAATTTTTATTATTAACCGTAGCCGTCAACGACCTGATCGGGATATCCGGCTCGCCGCCCGCCTTTGCGGCCGGCGACGCCGATGCCGAAATGAAAGCGAAGATCGAAGCCAGAAAAAAAGAAGTCCAGGAAGAAATTGCCGCGGAGGCGGCGCAACGGAACGGCTATTACAAGGAAGCCGGCAGCTACGGTACCAAACGGATTTCCACGCCGCCGCCTTATAGCGTCACATTGAACAAAACCGGCATTGACGCATTCAGGGACATTACCTGGCTGGACGTCGGGCTGGAGCAACGGACTCGCTACGAGCACCGCGACGACGATATTCGCCGCAGCAATCCGTTGCCGAATGCGGGCCCCGCGGCCAAACGCGCCTACGCCGGCGGCGTCGACGAGCCGGTGCTGCTGAAGACGCGCGCCTACCTGGGCTTGAAGGAGATTCTGGATCCGTTCCGTTTCGCGGTCGAAGTCCAGGATTCCCGGCGCTACAACAGCCGTTTTGCCGAGGACAACCGGGATGTGAACGAGTTCGAGTTCATTCAGGCTTATGGCGAATTGTTTTTCAAGGATGCGCTGGGCAAGGACGACTTGGGCAATAACCGGCCGCTGAGCATCAAAGCGGGACGCTTGAATTTCGAATTTCTGGATCGCCGCCTGATTGCCAGCAACGAATGGCGCAACACGACCAACACCTTCCAGGGATTCCAGGTTGCGCTGGGCCAGGACAAAAACGACTGGAGCCTCGACGGGCTGGCGCTGCAGCCGCTGGACCGCCTCAAGTACAACACCGACAAGCCGATCGAGCAGCAATGGGTTTACGGCGCGATCGGGCACTGGCGCAAATGGAGCAAATGGATCACGCTGGAGCCTTACTATCTGGGCCTAAGAAAATCGGCCACCCAAAATCCCGGCGATCTGGACAATCGGGACATTATCGCACCCGCCCTGCGCGCCTACGGTTTTATTCCGGGCACCGGATTCAACTGGGACATGGACGCGATGTACCAGTTCGGCCGCAGCAACGACAGAAACACCGGGAAAGCGCTGCAGCAGGATGCTTTCGGTTTTACCTTCGAGGCCGGCTACACCTTCGACCATCCCTGGAAGCCCCGGATCAGTGCGCAGTACGGTTATGCGAGCGGCGATAAAAACCCGAACGACAACAAAAACAACCGGTTCGAGCGCTTTTTCGGTTTTGCCCGGCCCTGGAGCGCGGATGATTACGTCGTGATGGAAAACATCAGCGCGCCGAAAATCAGGCTGGAGTTTCAGCCGCGCAAAAATCTGAGTATCGACACGGGATTCGGCCTGTATTGGCTGGCCAGCGACAAAGACCGCTTCAACAACCTGTTCAGCGTCTCCGACGCCAACGATTTCAACCGCGACAAGACCGGGCAAAGCGGCGATTATCTGGGCAACTCGGTCGATATCCGCGTGCGCTACCAGCCCTTCGCGCATGTCGCGACCAATATCGGCTATTCGCACTTTACCACCGGCGACTTCGTACGCAACCGGATGGTGGCCTCGAACGGGAACATTCCGGGGATGTTTGAAAAAGACACCGACTTTTTCTACGTGGAACTGACCCTCAATGCCTTCAAATGAAAAGAGGGCGGTTATCTGAAAATCAGATAATAAATTCGGAATATATCGTTTTTTATTCAAAACGGTAGCCCCTATGATGGTTACAGATATTTTTATTCCTTTTGTGCGAGTGAACCGATGAACACCAAACACGTATTGAAAACCGGCCTGCTGGCGGCGGCCTTGCTGCTCGGCGGCAACGCGTTCGCGAACCGGAGCCTGCTGAATGTCTCTTATGACCCGACCCGCGAGTTGTATCAGGACTTCAACCAGGAATTCGTCAAATATTGGCGCGAAAAGACCGGCGAAACGGTCGACATCAAGCAGTCGCACGGCGGCGCGAGCAAGCAGGCCCGGGCCGTGATCGACGGCCTCGAGGCCGACGTGCTGACGCTGGCGATCACCTACGACATCGACAACATTGCTAGAAGAACGGGTCTCTTGCCCAAGGATTGGCAGTCCCGTTTGCCGAACAAGAACATTCCTTACACTTCGACGATCGTGTTTCTGGTGCGCAAGGGCAATCCGAAAGGCATCAAAAACTGGGACGATCTGGTCAAGGAAGGCATTTCGGTCGTGACCCCGAATCCGAAAACCTCGGGCGGCGCGCGTTACAACTATCTGGCGGCCTGGGCGTTCGCCGAAAAGAAATACGGCGGCAAGGACGCGGCGAAAGACTTCGTGAAGAAACTGTACAAGAACGTGCCGGTGCTCGATTCGGGCGCGCGAGGAGCGACCACCACCTTCCTGCAGCGGGAAATCGGCGACGTGCTCCTGACCTGGGAAAACGAGGCGTATCTGGCGATCAAGGAACTCGGCGAAGGCAAGGTCGACATCGTGGTGCCGCCGAGCAGCATTCTCGCCGAAACGCCGGTCACGATCGTGGACGGGATTGTCGACAAACACAAAACCCGCGATCTGGCGGAAGCCTATCTGCAATTCCTCTATTCGCCGACCGGGCAGAAACTGGCGGCCAAGCATTTTTACCGGCCGAGCGAACCGAAATATGCCGATCCGGCCGATATCGCGCGGTTCCCGAAACTGGAACTGTTCAAGGTGAACGACGTGTTCGGCAGTTGGGACGATGTGCAGAAAGATCATTTCGACGACAACGCCATATTCGACCAGATTTACGAACAGTAAGTAACGCGTTCGGCCTGTACGCAGGATTGGGCTAAACGAGCCGGGCGGTTTTGAAAATACCGATTCCGGCAAGGCCAGGAAGAACCTCCTCAACGATCGGTGCGGAGCCATCGATCGGGTCATCCCACGGTGAATGCCTCTCGTGGTTGGCGTTGGATAGTCAAGGGACGGACGCATTCAACGCTCTTTTTTTGTAGGGTACGCTGTGCGTACCGTTTAAAAAATTCAAGTTTTAGCCAATGTCAAGGTACGCACAGCGTACCCTACGGGACCGTAACGGCTTCTAGAGAATACCGATTTATGCTCACCACCACCAAAGCGTAAAATTCATGAGACAGAGTCACATCATGCCGGGTTTTCGTCCGGCTCTCGGCTTTACCCTGTTCTATCTGGGGCTGATCGTGCTGATTCCGCTCAGCACGCTGATCGTCAAAAGCCTCTTGCTCAGTTGGGATGAATATCTCGCCATCATCACCAACAAGCGGGTGCTGGCCTCTTTTCGCGTCAGCTTCGCGGCCTCGCTGATCGCCGCGGCCATTGCCAGCTTGTTCGGCTTCATCATCGCCTGGACCTTCGTCCGCTATCCGTTTCCGGGCAAGCGCGTGCTCGATGCGCTGATCGATCTGCCGTTCGCGCTGCCGACCGCGGTGGCCGGCATCGTGCTGGCGACGATCTACCAGCCCGGCGGCTTTCTCGGCAGACTGGCTTCCGAATCGTTCGGCATCAAGATTGCCTATACCCCGGCCGGAATCGTGGTTGCGCTGATCTTCATCGCGCTGCCGTTCGTGGTGCGCACCGTGCAGCCGGTCTTGCAGGAGTTCGATGCGACGATGGAAGAAGCCGCTTCGACGCTCGGCGCGACCCGTCTGCAGGTGTTTTTAAAAGTGATTTTCCCGAACGTGTTTCCGGCCCTGCTGACCGGCTTTGCGCTGTCATTCGCGCGCGGGATCGGCGAATACGGTTCGGTGATTTTTATCGCCGGCAATCTGCCGTATGTTTCCGAAATCGTGCCGCTGATGATCATCACCAAACTGGAGCAATACGAATACGCCGGCGCGACCGCGATCGCGCTGACCTTGCTGGTGGTTTCGTTTTTGCTGCTGTTCGTGATCAATCTGCTGCAATACTGGGTGCGCAAGCGCTCTGGCCAACTCTAGGAGAATCATGGGATGAATGCGATCACCTCTTCCGGACTGGCCGAACAGGGCGCCCGGCGACAAATTTCCCTCGGCGACCCGTCCTGGGTCAAGTGGGCTCTGATCACGGTGACGGTCGGCTTTATCTTTTTGTTTTTATGTTTGCCGCTCGCGGTCGTGCTCGTCGAAGCGTTCGCGAAAGGCTGGCAGGCCTATGGGGCCGAGCTGGCGCAACCCGACGCGCAGGCGGCAATGAAATTGACGCTGCTCACCGCGCTGGTGACGGTGCCGTTGAATACCGTATTCGGCATTGCCGCCGCCTGGGCGATTACCCGCTTCGAATTTCCGGGCAAAAGCCTGCTGACCACCTTGATCGATCTGCCGTTTTCGGTATCGCCGGTCATTTCCGGCCTGATCTTCGTCTTGCTGTTCGGCGCGCAGGGCTGGTTCGGCCAATGGCTCTCGGAGCACGACATCAAGATCATTTTTGCGGTGCCCGGAATCATTTTGGCGACGCTGTTCATCACTTTCCCGTTCGTCGCCCGCGAACTGATCCCTTTGATGCAGGAGATGGGCAGCGAAGAGGAAGAGGCGGCCCTGTCTTTGGGCGCCGGCGGCTGGAAAACCTTTTTCCTGATCACCCTGCCGAACATCAAGTGGGGGCTTCTGTACGGCATTTTGCTCTGCAATGCGCGTGCGATGGGCGAGTTCGGCGCGGTGTCGGTCGTTTCCGGACATATCCGCGGCCTGACCAATACGCTGCCGCTGCACGTCGAGGTCAGCTACAACGAATACAATTTCGTCGGTGCGTTCGCGAGCGCGTCGATCCTGGCCGGTCTTGCGATCGTGACGCTGATTTTGAAGAGCATGCTGGAATGGAAAAAGCGATAAGTCGTGTAGGTTGGGTTAGCGATAGCGTAACCCAACGTGTTGTCGATCATGCGTGTTGGGTTACGGCTAACGCCTAACCCAACCTACAAACTGAATTTTGAACCCGAATCATGAGCATCCTACTTTCCAACATCAGCAAAAAATTCGGCGATTTCGTCGCGCTGGATCATATCAACCTGGAGATCCCGGAAGGCGAACTGGTCGCTTTATTGGGGCCGTCCGGCTGCGGCAAGACCACGCTGCTGCGCATCATCGCCGGGCTGGAGCAGCCCGATTCGGGGCGCGTGCTGTTGAGCGGCGAAGACAAGACAGACTACCACGCCAGCCATCGCGGCATCGGTTTCGTGTTTCAGCATTACGCGCTATTCCGGCACATGACCGTGTTCGACAATATCGCTTTCGGGCTTCGCGTCAAACCGCGCAAGGAACGCCCCGGTGAAGCGATGATCCGCCGGAAAGTGCACGAGCTGCTGCAATTGGTGCAACTGGACTGGCTGCACGACCGCTATCCGGACCAGCTTTCCGGCGGCCAGCGGCAGCGGATCGCGCTGGCGCGCGCGCTGGCGGTCGAGCCTTCGGTCCTGCTGCTCGACGAACCGTTCGGCGCGCTCGATGCGAGCGTGCGCAAGGACCTGAGGCAATGGCTCCGCAATCTGCACCATGAATTGAACGTGACCAGCATTTTCGTCACGCACGATCAGGAGGAAGCGATGGAAGTCGCCAGCCAGGTCGTGGTGCTGAATCATGGACGGATCGAGCAGCAAGGGTCGCCGAGCGAGATTTACGACCATCCGGCCAACGCATTCGTCTCGAAATTCGTCGGTCAAACCAATGTGTTTCATTTCGACAATGAGGATAAAATCTGGCTGCAGCATGCGGGGATCGTTCTGGACGATCCGGAGGCGCTGATTGCGCACGTGCGTCCGCACGACATCGACATCGAAAAAAACGCCGATGCGTCTTCCTCGCCGTTCACCCTGAAGGACTGGCAGCATCTGGGTTCGGCGATTCGGGTCGAACTGGCGAGAGAGGTGCGGGAGCAGGGCAAGCGGGCTCCGGTCGTCTATGCGCAAATGCCGAACGAACGGTTCAAGGCGTTGCAGCTCGCGAAAGGCGACCGGGTTGCGCTCAGGATTCGGCATGCGCACTGGTTCAATTAAGGGGATGTGTGCGGTGCATACCTTTGTGCAATGCCGTCCGGGTTGATGTAAGGGGTAGGCACGGCAAAACTTCGAATCCTTGAAGAATCCGTCGCAGAACCGTAGGGTACGCTGTGCGTACCTTTATAAAAAGGCCGCAATCTCTCTGAAAAAGCTTTAAAAGGTACGCACAGCGTACCCTACATGGAGTTAACCCCCCTTTTGTGGAAGCGGGAATGAACGTTGACAAAGCCTCGCGGCTCTCTGCAAAAATCTATCGCTGAATTGACGTCAAGGAAAGCATGAACCTGAATCAGCTCGAACTCCTGCGGGTTTTGCAGGAGACCAACTTCAACCTATCGAAAGCGGCGGAGAAAATGTTCGTCGTGCAGTCGGCGGTCAGCCGCCAGTTACAGTTGCTGGAGGGCGAACTCGGCGCGCCGGTGTTCGAGCGTCAAGGCAAGAAATTGGTCGGCCTGACGCCGCTGGGCGAGCGGATCATGGAAGAAGTCACGCTGATCAATGTGTCCAAGCGCAATATCCAGACGATCGCCGAAGATTTTTTGCATAACCGCAACGGTGAATTGCATATTGCAACCACGCACACGCAGGCCAAATATTTTCTGCCGGAACCGATCCGCAAATTCCGCGAGAAATATCCGAACATCAAAATCTACATCGTGCAGTCTTCGCCGACCAATCTGATCGACCTTCTGCACCATCATCAGGCCGACATCGCGATCTGCACCGAAAAGCTGGATGAAAGCGACGACAAATTGATCATCAATCCGTGTTATGAATGGCATCATGTCGCGGTCATGCCGAAAGATCATCCTTTGTCCGAAGGCGAGATTACGCTGGAGCGTCTGGCCCGTTTTCCGATTTTGACCTACAGCAAGGGCTATACCGGCCGGTCGAATATCGAAAAAGCCGTGGCTGACGGCCATGTCGGTCTGGACATCACGCTGGAAGCGGCCGATTCGGACATCATCAAAACCTATGTCCGGATCGGTCTCGGGGTCGGCATCATCGCGGCGACCGCGATCGAGCCGCAGGCCGATGAGGATCTGATCGCGCGCGACCTCGGCCATTTGATTCCGCCGTCGGTAACCCGCTTCGCTTATTTGAAACAGTTGTATTTGCCGACTTTTTGCCGGTTTTTCATCGATGAATTGTTGCGTGCGGCGGGCCGGACATCCTAAGCGTTGGGGTGGTTCATTCTTGGCAAATCTCTGCTGACGGAAAGCACTAGATGAGATTTGTCGGAATGTGTATATCTAATTTTGGCATATATATATCTTTTTTATTGACATACTCGATGCGCTTGCATTATTGTAATGGGAAGTCAACTGCTGACCGGATAACCGGAAGCCAGTGACTCCGATGAGGAGTCACTGGCTTTTTTTTGGCCAAAATTTTGCGGGGGGTTATTCCCCAAAGTGGAGTCAGGTTTGCGGAATCTGCCGCCATCGGCCCGAATTATTTATCCATGCGAGACAAAGAAACAACATGAAGGAAAGCCATGTGAACGGAAACCGCCTGGAAATTGAAAGCCTCGTCGCGGAACTGCGCGATTTGCGTTTGCGTTCGCTCGAAAGCCGCGCCCGCCTGAATAAGCCGCCGAAGCTGCCGTCGCGCAAAGTGCTGATTACCATCATCGACGGGCTCAGCGCGGCCATGTTTCCGAATCGTCTCGGGCTGCCCGACCTGACCGACGAAGGCATCGACAGTTATGTCGGCCATACTCTGGACGTGACGCTCAGGGAGTTGCAGAAACAGATTCGCCGCGAGTTGTATTTCATGGCCCGCGACGGTGCCGATGCCGAGGAGATTCTGCTGCAAGCAACGGAGATTACTCGCACTTTCGCAGTGACGATTCCGGCGCTGCGCCGTCTGATCGACAGCGATATTCAGGCCGCCTATGAGGGCGACCCCGCCGCCGGCAGCATCGACGAGGTGCTGGTCTGTTATCCGGGCGTCACCGCGATTATTCATCAGCGTATCGCGCATGTGCTGTATGGACTCGGCGTCCGTCTGACCGCGCGCATGATCACCGAAATCGCCCACTCCGCGACCGGCATCGATATTCATCCCGGTGCCCAAATCGGCGAGAGCTTTTTCATCGACCACGGCACCGGGGTGGTTATCGGCGAAACGGCGGTGATCGGCCGTCATGTGCGCCTTTATCAGCAGGTGACGCTCGGCGCGAAACGCTTTGAAAAAGACGCGGACGGGCATTTGACCAAAGACTACCCGCGCCACCCGATCGTCGAAGACGATGTGGTGATTTATGCCGGCGCGACGATCCTCGGCCGCGTGACGATCGGCCGGGGTTCGACGATCGGCGGCAATGTCTGGCTGACCGAAAGCGTCGCGCCCGACAGCATCGTGACTCAATCACGCGCGCACTGTGAAATCCTACCTAAAAAAGAAGCCCCGGTTTACAGTGGCTAATGCGTAAACCCTTGTTCATATTCAATCACTAAAAGAGGAAAACTCCGATGTCCGATATTCATGAAGCCCATACCGCTTTAGGCGACGTAGCCGCCCGTACGCTTTCCAATGCCACCAAGACCGTCCCGATGATGGGGACGATTACGCCGCGCTGGCTGGTGCACCTGCTCCAGTGGGTGCCGGTCGAAGCGGGTATTTACCGGGTCAACAAAGTCAAGAACGAAACCAGCCTCGCGGTGGACTGTTCCAGCCTCGACGAAAAAGTGCTGCCGCAAACCTTCGTCGATTACGAGGAATGGGGCCGCGAATACCGGCTGAACGCGGTCAATACCGTGCTGGACGTCCATACCCGTATCGCCGATTTGTACAGCAGCCCGCACAACCAGATCCGCGAGCAGTTGCGCCTGACCATCGAAACGGTTAAGGAGCGCCAGGAAAGCGAATTGATCAACAATACCGAATACGGCCTGTTGAACAACGTCGCCGATTCGATGAAGGTCAAGACCCGCAACGGCTCGCCGACGCCGGACGATCTGGACGAACTGATCGCCAAAGTCTGGAAGGAGCCGGCGTTTTTCCTGGCGCATCCGCGCGCGATCGCGGCGTTCGGCCGCGAAGCGACCCGCCGCGGCACCCCGCCGCCGACCCTTTCGCTGTTCGGCTCGCAGTTTCTGACCTGGCGCGGACTGCCATTGATCCCGACCGACAAGCTTCGCATCACCAACGGCAAGACCAACATCCTGCTGCTCCGCACCGGCGAAAGCCGCCAGGGCGTAGTGGGCCTGTACCAGCCGAACCTGACCGACGAACTGAGCATGGGCCTGTCGGTGCGCTTCATGGGCATCAACCATAAGGCGATCGCGTCGTATCTGGTCTCGTTGTACTGCTCGCTGGCCGTCTTGACCGAAGATGCGCTCGGCCTGCTCGAAAACGTCGAAGTGGACAACTATTATGACTACGCGTATGACTACAAGAAGTGATCTGGATGAGTTGACCAACGCGCCGCCCCTGCCGGACGTCGAGCAGCTGAGCCGCTGGGCGAACGAATTTTTCGCGGCGCCGCCGTCCGGTGAAAGTCCTCATTTCGTGCAACCGGCGGTGAGCCAGCCGGTCACCGAGGCTATCACCGATATTCCGCCGTCTTCGGGGCATGCGAAAGTGCCTCCGTCGTTCAGCGTTCCGCACGAAAGCGGCTTGCATGAACTGGCGGCGCCGAGTCGAACCGCAGAACCCGCGGCGTCGGGCGCATCGTATTACTTTCAGCAATATGCGAATGCGGAAGGGCTGGATGCGGTGCCGCATGCGTCGGCGACGCATGGCTTGGCCGGACTGATCGGCGATTCGTCGTCGTTCGGCGTCAAGCCGGAAAATTTCGGCTTACCGGGCGTTGGCGAACTGAAAAGCCTGGCGTCGCCGAAGAGCGGCGCTCCCGGCTTGTCCGGCGTTTCTTCGTTTTATTTTCTCGAAGAAGCGACCAGCGTCGCCCGGCATACGGCCGCTCCGAGTCTCGGCTCCGCGCATCCGCCGTTCGACGTGCAGGCGATTCGCCGCGATTTTCCGATCCTGAACGAAAAGGTCAACGGCCGCCCTTTGGTATGGTTCGACAATGCGGCGACGACCCAGAAGCCGCAGGTGGTGATCGACCGGCTGAGTTATTTTTATCAGCACGAAAACTCGAACATCCACCGCGCCGCGCATGAACTGGCAGCCCGTTCGACCGACGCCTTCGAAGCCGCGCGGGAAACCGTCGCGCGCTTTATCGGCGCGAGTTCGCCGGATGAGGTGGTGTTCGCGCGCGGTTCGACCGAGGCGATCAATCTGGTCGCGCAAAGCTGGGGCCGCGCGAATGTCGGGCCGGGCGACGAGATCATCGTCAGTTGGCTTGAACATCATGCGAACATCGTACCCTGGCAGCAGTTGTGCGCTGAAAAAGGCGCGGTTTTGCGGGTGATTCCGGTCGACGAGACGGGACAGATCCTGTTGTCGGAATACCAGAAGTTGCTGAACGCAAAGACCAAGCTGGTCGCCTTCACGCAAGTTTCGAACGCGCTTGGCACGATCACTCCGGCGCAGGAAATCATCGAACTCGCTCATCGTGCCGGGGCCAGGGTCTTGCTCGACGGCGCGCAGTCGATCTCGCATATCAAGGTCGACGTACAAAAACTCGACTGCGACTGGTTCGTGTTTTCCGGACACAAAATCTATGGTCCGACCGGAATCGGCGCCTTGTACGGCAAGCCGGAGGTGCTCGAAGCGATGCCGCCCTGGCAGGGCGGCGGCAACATGATCGAGGACGTGACTTTCGAGAAGACCGTGTACCAGCCCGCGCCCGCGCGTTTCGAAGCCGGCACTGGCAACATCGCCGATGCGGTGGGGCTCGGCGCCGCGCTGGAGTATGTACAGAAGGTCGGCATCGACAACATCGCCCGCTATGAGCACGAGCTGTTGGCCTATGCGACCGAGCTGTTGTCGAGGATTCCCGGCTTGCGGCTGATCGGCACAGCGCGCGAGAAAACCAGCGTCTTGTCGTTCGTATTGAAAGGGCTCAGCACTGCCGATATCGGCGCCGCGCTGAACAAGGAAGGCATCGCGGTCCGCTCCGGCCATCACTGCGCGCAGCCGATCCTGCGCCGTTTCGGGCTCGAAAGCACGGTCCGGCCGTCGCTGGCGTTCTACAACACCTATGCCGAGATCGACTGGCTGGCGACGGTCGTGCGCAAGATACAGTGCGGAAATATTCCGCTGGGACGTTGAGGAAGCTAGAGCTGTAGGGCGTTTTCGCGATAGCAAAACGCCAATAGCCTTCAAAGCGAGGCGGATTGCCTGCCGGCGAATCCGCCTTACAAGAGCCGTAGGTTGGGTTAGGCGTTAGCCGTAACCCGACATATCAAAGCCTGAAAGTGTTGGGTTACGCTACGCTAACCCAACCTACGGGCTACGGGCTACGGGCTACGGATACCCGAAGCTCGGCGTTTCCAGAATAGGAGATACCCGCCCGGCGCCAGCCGGAGCGGGTATTTTTTTAGGGCGGATTATTGGCGGATACGGATCAAGTCGTGGCAGCTTTTGCAGGCGGCGGCGAGCTTGCCGAACTGCGCCTTGATCGCGGCGGGATCGCCGCCGGCCGCCACCTTCTGCAATTCGTTCGCCTCCTTGATGAAGGTGGCGTTGATTTCCTTGGCTTCGTCCTGCTTTTCGAAAAACTCGGGTTTCAGCCGGCTCGGCTTCCAGCCGGTGCCTTTGTCGGTGCCAGGGCCGTACAGTTTTTCGAAAACGCCCGCATTGGCGACGCCGGCGATCGCATTCGCGGCGGCGATGACTTCGTCCTTGTTGAAAGTATCCGGATGATCGGAAGCTTGCGCCTTGATCTTTGCGGTGTTCCAGCCCAGGAAAGAATAAGCAGACTGACGGAAGCGAATCTGGTCTTCGACGTCTCCGGCCGCTGCGGTGGCGGTAACGGCGCCGAATGCCAGCGCGATTGCCAGTTGGGGTTTTTTCATGAATAAAGCTCCTTGCGGTAAAGGGGTCACGGATTGAGAGTTAATGAAAGGAATGCGCCGGGTCGGCCGAAGCGTCGAGGCGCGATGGAATGAATCAGTTCGAGGTTTCCGCATCGGCGGACGCGGTTTGAACCCCGGCCAGCGGCGCCAGATAATCGACGAAGCTGCCGCCCCAAACGCCCCAGACCGTCGAGGCCGCGACTAGCAGGCTGAAGGCCAGGGGCAGAAGCCGCACGGGTTGAACCGTTCTCGGGGCCAAGGCCGCCGGCAGCTGTTTTTTGCCGGTCAGCATCGGCAGGATCAGGTTGTTTTGTTTCACGCGCTGGTAAAACGCGATGGCTACGAGGTGCAGCCCGACCAGCCCGACCAGCAGGTTCACGATCCGGATATGCCAGCCGCTGAGCTTGTCGCTGAGATCCTTGTCGATCAGGTGGAACAGCGGTCCTTCGAAAGCGATGTCGTCGTTTGCGAACAGGCCGGTGCCGGCCAGCGCGGCCAGGGTGCCGAGTAGCGCGAATACCGCCAGCGCCCCAGCCGGATTATGGCCGGCGCCTTGCCAGCGGCCTTTGAAGTAGGCGATCAGGCGCGGCAGGGTAGGGAAGAAGTTGGCGAAGCGGGCATGCCGTCCGCCGACGAAGCCCCAGAACAGGCGGAATACCAAAAGGCCCAGCACCAGGCTGCCGAAACGGCCGTGCCAGTCGGTCCATTCGCCGCCGGCCTTGCCGCTGGCATAGACGCCGACGACCGCGACGACCAGCAGCCAGTGAAACAGCCTGAGCGGCCAGTCCCAAACGTGCGTTTCGATTTTCATGGTTTCCTCCTGACGATTAGCCGGCGCGCAGATGTTTGTTGAAGAAGGCGAGGGTTCGGTCCCAGGCCAGTTTCGCGGCCGCCGCGTCGAAGCGCGGGGTGGTGTCGTTGTTGAAGCCGTGCTGCACGCCGGGATAAATGAAGGCTTCGTAGCTGACGCCGGCTTTTTTCAATGCCGCCTCGTAAGCCGGCCAGCCCGCGTTGATCCGCTCGTCGGCGCCGGCATAATGAAGCAGCAGCGGCGCCTTGATGTTGGCCGCGTCCTCGGCCGACGGTTGGGCGCCGTAGAACGGGACGCCGGCCGCCAGGTCGGGCAGTTGAGTCGCCAGGTAATTGACGATGCCGCCGCCGTAGCAGAATCCGACCGCGCCGATCTTGCCGTTGCCGTCCGGCAGTTTTTTCAAGGCCTGGGCCGCGGCCAGGAAGTCGGCCTGGGTCTTGGCTTTGCCCAGGTTTTTGAACAGTTCCCGGGCCTTGTCCTCGTCGCCCGGATAGCCGCCCAGGGTGTACAAGGCGTCCGGGGCGAAGGCGATGAAATTGTCCAGCGCCAGCCGGCGGGCGATGTCTTCGATGTGCGGGTTCAGGCCCCGGTTTTCGTGAACCACCAGCACGATCGGCAGCTTGCCTTCGATCCTGGCCGGCTGGGCCAGATAGCCGTGCACTTTGCCGTTGCCGTGCGGCGACGGGAATTCGACGATGCGGGTGATAAGGCGCGGATCGTCGTTCGAGACCTGCTGCGCCTGGGCGAAGCGCGGATTCAACGCTTCCAGCAGCGCTTCGGCGCTCAGGCCCAGGAGGGCGTATTTCGGTACGGAAGACAGGAAATCCCGGCGCGAGATTTCGCCGTGGACATATTTGTCGAAGAGTTGCAGCGCTTCCGGGTGGAAGTCTTTGGCCGTTTTGCGAGCCATAAAAAAGTCTCCTTGCGATATCGGGTGAGTTCGTAGGGTACGCGGCTTTAACTCGGCGCGGTCAGCACCGACAGTTTGGTGATGCCGGCGCGTTCGATCGCGGCCATGACTTTCGCGACGACGCCGTACTGTACGCCCTCGTCCGCATTCAGGTTCAACGCCAGTTCGGGGTCGGCGGCCTGGCGGGTCTTCAATTCATTTTCGACCGCGTCGATTGCGATTTCCCGCTTGTCGATGAACACTTTGCCTTGCGCGTCCACGCTGAGGTAAACCGGCGCTTTTTCTTCGGGCGGCGCGGTCTCGGCGGTTTTCGGAAGGTTTACGTGCACCGCGTTAGTCAACAGCGGCGCGGTCACGATAAATACGACCAGCAGCACCAGCATCACGTCGACCAGCGGGGTGACGTTGATTTCGCCCAGTACGTCGCCGTCGTCTTCTTGGGTTTTAAAGGCCATCAGGCGTGCGCCTCCTTCGCTGCGGTCAGTTCTTCATGAGGGGCGCGAGGAGCGGCTGTTTTTTTGCCGCCGCTAATTTCTGTCAAGCGTGCGGCATTCGCCGGTTTGCCGCCCGCGCGCTCGATAATGAACGAAGCTTTTAGCGCCAGATGCACGAAATCGATCGCGAAGTCGTCCAGGAAAGCCCAAACCACTTTGTTCCGGCGGATGAAAAAGTTGTAGCCGACCACGGCAGGAACTGCGACCGCGATGCCGACCGCGGTCGCGATCAATGCTTCGCCGATCGGGCCGGCCACCACTTCCAGGCTGGCCGAACCGGTTTTGCTGATATTGGTCAGTGCGCCCATGATGCCCCAGACGGTGCCGAACAGGCCCACGAACGGCGAAATGCTGCCGATGGTTGCCAGGATCGCCAGGCCGCTTTCCAGCGAGCCGCGCTCCTTCTGCATCTGTTGGCGCAGGCGGCGATCCAGCAGTTCCTGCCGGTCCCACGTATGTTCCAGGTCGTGCGTGGAGGCGCCGGACTCGGTTTCGATCAGCGTCGAAAACCCGATTCCGGCGACCCGTGCGGCAGGGCCCTTTTGATGATCGAGATGGGCGGCCGCCTGAATGTTCGGGGCGCTCCAGAACTCCTTGCTGTATCGGCGATTGTGGTAAGCGATCCGCAGATGCTGGATGCCCTTGATCAGGATCAGCGCCCAGGTGACGACTGACGCGCCGATCAAAGTGTTCAGAGTGCCGTCGACAATCAGGCTGGTAGGTATATTGGACATTGAAGTCTCCTCAGGATAAGTTGAAAGTAATCGGAACGGTGACCCAGCCGGCGATCGGCGTATCGCCGCGTTTGGCAGGGACGAAAGACCATTGGCGGACGGTTTTCACGGCCGCATCGTCCAGCACCTTCTGGCCGCTGGACTTGACTACGGTAATGCTGTCCGGCTTGCCGTTCGGCAGCACATGCACCTTCATCAGCACCTTGCCTTCCAGGCCGCGTTCCATCGCGATTTCGGGATATTTCGGCGGCGGGTTGTGCAGGTAATCCGCGCCGGCGGTCGGTGCGGTGATCTTTTCCTGCACGACCGGAGCCGGCGGTGCCGGAGGCGCCTGGACCGGCGCGGGCGGCGCGTTGGTAATCACCGGAGTGGGCTGCGGAGCCGGGGCCGGCTCGACCGTTTTCGGCGTCGGCCTGGGTTTCTGCGGTTTCAGCGGCACCACTTTTTTGACGGGCGGTTTGGGTTTGGCAACCGGCGGCTTCGGTTTCTCGACCGGCGGAGGCGGCGGGGCTACCGGTTTCGGCTGGGGCCTTGCCAGCGTGATCTGGACTTTCGGCACCAGCTTGACCGGTTCGATGATTTCCTGTTCAAGCGCGGCGCCGTCGAAATGCCGGACAAAGCCGGTGTGGATCGCGATCGACAGCATGCCCAGCAGCAGGTAATCGAGCAGCTTGCGGTCGTGGTCTTCGCCGGTGTATTTGAAATCGGCCAGTGCTTTGCCGAGCGGTGCCGGCGCGAACTCTGCGGCGGAGGATTTTAGAGAAGCCGCGCCGTCCGCCTGCCAATCCAGCGAGGGGGTGGCCGAGGCAAATGAAGAGGTAAAAGGTAAAGGACTGCTCATTGCGATGTTCCCGTTGAGTGACCGTTGCACAGGGATTCCACTCTCGCCTATTTTTGGCGGATGTCGGACGAGTGGAGCCTTGCCCGCAAGCGATTCGGCCAGGCTGAATCGCTTGCGCAAACACAAAATGAAAACGCCGTTTATCCGTTTGCCTGCCGGCCTGGACGCGTGCGTTCCGTTTAACGTATCAAGCACAAGCCGTGCCAGCTTGGTTTGATGAACGCCGCACGCTGTCGAATAATTTCTAATGACTTGTTGTTTAAGGGGTTTTTTTAGGGCGCCCCGATGAGCCGTCGGGGCCGGGAGTGGAGGGTTCGGGGGCAAGGAAAAACCGGAGGCTGCTCGTTGAGCATCAATTTTGCCTTGCTCGCTGCTGACGGGGTGTTGCTAGTTCAGCAGGCGGCTTTGGGGAGCCGTAACGGAAGGGAGGGCTTGTAAATTTCGTTTATCCTCGATGGCATACCCGATACATCAAGGCTGTTTGCGGTCCTGAACGGTGAATAGCGAGCCGGTACCTTTACGGCCCCGGCCGGTGCCCGTCCGGCCAGGATGAACGGGAACGCATCAATCCCCGCCGGACTCGCCACAAAAGCAAGCGCCGAATTCAACGGGCGGCGCAAGGCGAGGCTTCCTGTTATTCGGGAGATTCCCCTTTTTCGCCAAGTATCTGCCGGGCTAACTGGTTTCCGGCTTCGACCAGCGGATGAATCATAAAATCCGCGCCGAGCAGTCCCAATTGCTGTTTCTCTTCGGGATGATAGCAAATTGTACCTATCTGTCCTTGGTAACCTCTTTTTCTGAGCAGGCGCACCGCCGAGCAGCGCGCATCAAATTCGGGCAGGGCCAGAATGATGCCTTTCACCCGGTCCAGCGGCAGTCCCGACCAGAGCTCCGGATCTTCGGCATCCCCGTAGATGACGCGCCGCTTTTCGGCTAGCAGGCTTTCCAGAACGGTCGGATCGTCATCCAGGCCGAGGACCCGCTTTTCCCGTCGGGACAAAGCCAGATAGGCCGACAGGCCGGTACGCCCCATGCCCATGACCAGCCATTCCGCTACGCCGATGGACTCGGGCAACCGGTCCGGATGCTCGGGCAGTCGCCCCAGAAGCCGGGCTTTTTTTTCGAAACGGGCCAGCAGCGGTTCGTAGCGTGAAAACAGCTCATGCGAGTTGCGGTTCAACGGCGCCACGAGCGCCAGCGATCCGGCCACCGCCAGGGCGATGGTGGAATTCCATTCCGGCACCAGCAGATTCGCTTTCACCATCGCGTCGGTGACGATCAGCGCGAACTCGCTGTAAGTCATCAGCGCGAGTGTCGAGATAAAGGCGGTGCGGGAACGCAAGCCGGCCAGCAAAAACAACGCGAAGAATAAGAGGCCCTGCAACGGCAACAGTCCCAGCAGCCCGACCGCGTACAGGAATTGCGCAGGATTCGGTAAGTCGGCCAGGCCGATTTGCAGAAAAAAAGCGACGAGAAAGATTTCCTTGAGACTCCAGAGTTTCTCCGAAAGGTTGTTGGTTTGAGGATGGGAGGACAACATGACGCCCATCAGCAAGGCGCCGATATCGGGCGAAACGCCGACTTTTTCTGCTACCAGGCCGCCGGTTAGCGCGAAAGAAAAGCCCAGCAGCAACCTCAGCTCATCGGCCTGGCAGAAGGCGAGCAATCGATGCGCCCAGGGGCGCAGCAGCGGCAGCGGCAATAAGGCGAACGCCCAATACGAGAACGGCCTGTCGTCGGCAAAAGCGAGCAATACCATCGCCACGACATCCTGCAGAATCAGAATGCTGATGACGTCCCGGCCGTGCAATGAAGTCAGTTCGCCGTTGTCTTCCAAGACCTTGATCGCCAGTACGGTACTGGAAAAAGCGAGGCTCGCGCCCAGTATCACGTCAACGATCGCCTCATCCCCTCCGAGCAGAAAAGAAATCCCGGAAACGCCGGTGACAATCACCAAATGCAAACCGCCGACGCTCAACACTTCCTGCCGCAGCAGGGAGCGCACATTAATCTTCAGGCCTACCGTAAACAGCAAGAGCTCGATGCCGATGTCGGCCAGATGCGTCAGGGTTTCAGCAGACTCGACGCCGAATGCGTGCAGGATATAGCCGGCGGCCAAATACCCGACCAGCGGCGGGAAAGCTAAACGACTGGCGACCAGACCGGCAAGAAAAGCCGTGCCGACCCAAACTAATTCTATTTCTATCATGTGTTAATTGTCCTGTTCTATCCGAGCAATTCAAACAAATTTAAAATTTAGACTTTCGTTTACCGAGAACTTGCGGCTGATTTATGTTGACGGCCAATTACTTGGAACTTGAGCGAAGGCCGGATGCCGGTTTTTTGTTTGAGTGGGTTGAAAAGTCAATTTTGAATAAAAAATCACTTTCCGCTCAAATTTTTTGTTGTTAATACCTTAAGAATAACATATAGCTTAGGGGTCGAATCAGCCTAAATTTTGCAAAATCGCCTTTTCCAATACAAGCTGTTGTAGGCTACCCAATAGAAATATCGCGTGAAAAACGCCTCAGGCGGCAATAGCGCCCGTTCAATCGCCATAGAGCGGTAGCGGGCTAAGTTAGCGGCATTCAAGTCGTAGAAAAATTTAAAAAGAGCATGCGTATCCGAGTGCATAGGCGTATAACCGGCTCATAACCAGCGGCTTTGCCGCTTCACGGGATTTCCCCTTCATCCAGCCGGTAACCCACGCCGGCTTCGGTCAGCAGATAGCGGGGCTGGGCCGGGTCGGATTCGATCTTGTGGCGCAGTTGTCCCATATAAATGCGCAGATAGTGGCTGTGGTCGACATGGGAAGGCCCCCAGACTTTTTCGAGCAGTTGCCGGTGGGTGACCACGAATCCGGCGTTGCGGACCAGTACGTCGAGCAGGCGGAATTCGATCGGGGTCAGATGCACTTCGCGCTCGCCCACGTAAACCCGGCGTTTGGTTAGTTCGATTTTCAGTTCGCCGACCTGGAAAGATTCCTGAGCACTGCCGCCGGGCGCCCTGGCGGTACGCCGGAGCAGGGCCTTGATTCGGGACATCAGTTCGGCTGTGCCGAACGGCTTGGTCAGGTAATCGTCGGCGCCGTTGTCCAGCGCCTGGGTGATATCGCCTTCCTGGTTGCGGGCCGAGAGCACGATGATGGGTACTTCGGATAGCTTGCGCAGGCGGCGGATGACTTCCTGGCCGTCGATATCCGGCAGTCCCAGGTCGAGTATCAGCAGCGCCGGTTTCTGATGGCGTGCGGCGGTCAAGCCCTCCCGTCCGGTTGGAACGGCGAGCACCGAATAATCCTGGCTTTCCAGCGTGGTGCTCAGCAGCAGCCGAAACTGCGGATCGTCTTCGATGAGCAGAAGCAAGGGTCCGGCCGTTTTCATAAAGTTTTTTCTTCGAGGTCGATGGTGGGCGGGCGTTCCAGCATAGGCAGATGCAACTGCACCACTGTTCCGCCGCCGCTGCGCTGGCTTGCCCGGATCGTGCCGCCGTGGGCTTCGACGACGGCCCGGCAAATGGAAAGCCCCAGGCCGACGCCGCTTTGCGCGCTTTCGGCGTGGACCCGGAAAAACTTGTCGAAGATTTTTTGCTCCAGGCCCTCGGGAATGCCGGGGCCCCGGTCTGCCACGGCGATCGACACGCCGGACGGTGCGGATTCGATCGTAATATCGATGGGCAGTTCCGGGGGAGAGTATTTGTCGGCATTGTCCAGCAGGTTCACCAGAACTTGCTGCAGCAGTACGGCGTCGACATGGATCAGCGCCGGGCCGTCCGCCATCCGGACATTGATCCGCCTCGCCTTAAGTTTTTTGTCGAGCCGGCGCAAGGCGCTGCCCACGATTTCCTCGGGCGCGTACCACTGCCGGTTGAGCCGCACTTCGCCGGCTTCGAGGCGCGCCATTTCCAGAATTTTGCTGGTCAGGTCCGACATGCGCCGGGCTTCCTCGCTGATTGCGCTCACCAGTTTTCGCTTGCTGCTTTCCTCCAGGCGTGCCGCATCCGTTTCGAGCGTGCTGGCGGCGCCCACGATGGTAGCCAGCGGGGTTCTGAGATCATGGGAAATACTGCTGAGCAGCGAGTTTCGCAGGGCTTCCGCCTGCATTTTCAAGGTCGCCTCCTTGGCGTGTTCCGCCATATTCGCTCTTTCGAGCGTATGTACGATCTGGTTCACGAAGGTGTTCAGGAGCTGATAGGGTTCGGGGAGAAAGATCCGCCGCAGTTCGACGGGTTCGAGCGCGAGCACGCCGATGGTCCCGGTCGATCCGTTGAGGGGCAGGTACACCGCCGGGGCGTCGGGTAGGGTATCGGTGCCGCGGCCGGCCAGCTGGCCGTGCTCGAAGACCCAACGGGCTACATCCAGATCGGCGCCGCGCAGGGAAATGGCCAGCGGCGGTTCGTTCGGATAGTGCAGCCGGCCGTTGCGGTCGGGAAACAGGAAGGTGTTGCGGCCGCCGAACTGGGCATGGATATGGTAGACGCCGATTTCGGTGATTTCCCGTTCCGAACGGGCTTCGGCCAGGCCCTTGCTGAGCCGGTGCAGGGCCGATGCCCGCCGTTCCCTGGATTCCGCCACGCGCGCCTGGTGGCGGACGTTTTCCGCCAGATTGCCGGTCACCGCGCCAATGACCAGGGTGACCGCCAGCCCGGCCAGGTTTTCCGGCTCGGCGATGGCGAAGGAAAAAATCGGCGGTGCGAAGAAATAGGCGAAGGCGGCGGCGTTGGCCAGGGATGCCAGGATCGACGGCCAAAAGCCGAACCGTATGGCTACGAAAAAAACGCCCAGCAGATAAAACATCAGGATGTTGGCGGGCGTGAGGAGGTCGCGGAAAGGCCATTCGATCGCCGTCAGGAGCAACGGAATGGCGAGGCTCCACAGCCAATGCCCGTACTTATGTTCGACAAGTTGGCGGTCGAAGGATTTGCTCGGCGATGGGGCGCTGGATTGCAAGCGCGGCGTTTCTTCGTCGCCGAGCAGATAGAAGTTGAGGTCGTGAGCCTGGCTGATGAGGCTGTCGACCACCGATCCCAGAAACCATCGGCGCCAGCCTTTGCGGCCCGGCTTGCCGAGGACCAGCTTGTTGACATTGTGTTCGTGCGCGAATGTCAGGATCGCCTCGGCCATGTCCGGGGCCGACAGCGTGACCGTTTCCGCACCCAGCCGTTCGGCCAGGCGCAAGGCTTTCAGCACTCCATCCCGGCGCCGGGCGGAGAGGCGCTGCAATGCGGGCGTCTCGACATAAAGCGCCAGCCAGTCGGCGTGCAAACTGGCCGCCAGCCGTTTCGCCGCGCGCACCAGACGCTTGGCCCGCGCGTCGGGCGCCACGCAGACCAGTATCCGCTCGTCGACGTTCCAGACCTCGCGTATGGCGTAGGCCTGCCGATACTCCCGCAATTGCGTGCTCACCCATTCGGCGGTGCGGCGCAGCGCCAGCTCGCGCAGCGCGATCAGATTTCCTTTGCGGAAAAGATTGAGCAGGGCGCGTTCGGCCTTTTCGGGCGGGTAAATCTTGCCCTCGTGCAATCGCGCCAGAATGTCGTCCGGCGGCAGGTCCACCAGTTCCACCTCGTCGGCTTCCTCGAAAACGGTATCGGGCACCGTTTCCCACACCCGGATTCCGGCGAAGCGTCCGACATCCTCGTGCAGGCTTTCCAGATGTTGTACGTTCAGGGTGGTATAGACGTCGATGCCGCCGTCCAGCAATTCCCGAATATCCTGCCAGCGCTTGGGATGGCGCGAACCGGGCAGGTTGGTATGGGCCAGATCGTCCACCAGGATCAGATCCGGATGGCGTGCCAGCGCGGCGTCCAGGTCGAACTCCGCGCGCCTGGTCCCTTGATGGTATCTGATCTGCGGAGGGAGCAGCTCCAGCCCCTGCAATTGCGCCGCCGTATCGGCGCGGCCGCGGGTTTCCACCAGGCCCGCCACCACTTCGCAGCCCTCGGCCTGGTGGGCCCGGGCGACTTCAAGCATGGTGAAGGTTTTGCCGACGCCCGCCACCGCGCCGAAAAAAATCTTCAGGCGCCCGCGGCGCTTGCGGATCTCCGTCCGGTTCGCGTGGGCCGAGAAGAATTCGGGGTCCAGTTCACGCACGTTACGCCGCTGGAACGATAAAAATGTTTGCAGCCATAAGATTATCCGGGAAGATCACTGCCAGGTCCTCCGCATCGGCGAGGCGCGCGGCTTCCCGTTCCCCCGCGCAGAGCAGCGTGGTGTCCCAGGCGTCGGCCCAGGTCGGGGCCTCGTGCAGCAAGGACTTTCTCGTTTTCATTTTCATCGTGTCTTTAGCCACATAGCATGAGGCTCGTATCAGAATTGGATAACCGCATCCACGTTCAGCAATACTTGGTCGGCCTGCCGTCCGCCGTCGAACGGCGCGGTTTGCGCCTCGCTCCAGTCGTAGCGAAATTCCGGCCGGATCATCAGCCAATCCTTGGGTTTCCAGTTTACTCCGGCGGTCAGCGCGTAATAGTTGGCGGCGCCTGCGGCATAGCGCGCGCCGTCGTCGTCGCGGAACCATTCGCCGCGAATGCCCACCCCCCAGGTTTCGGCGACCTGATAGCTCAGGTACTGCACGATGGAATACCATTCGGCATCCTGGCCCTGAACGGCATGACGCTGGCTGCCGCCGTCATGCTGCAGCACATAGCGCCACGGCCCGAGATCCTGCTGCAGAATGGCCGAGTAATACACCAGCTCGGAGCTTTGGTTTTCATAGACATCGCCCTGCAACACCGAAAAGGAAAGCGTCGTGCCGGTTTCGGCATTGGCCCAGGTCAGTCCGCTCATGTGGCTCCAGGCGCCGAGATCGCGGTCGAAGTTATCCCCGCCGGTCACCGCGCCGAGGTTGACGCTCCATTGCTCGTTGAGCGCATAGTTGAACAGCGCGCCGGTCGTCGTAAACGGAGAGGACTTGAAGCTGTAGCTATGCGAAGCGAAGAAATTCGGCGCCGACGGGACCGATTCGTAACCGAGGAGGGTGTAAAAATGTCCGAACTTTCCGCTCAGGCCGTTACCGATGGGGGCGAAGACTTCCACATAAGCCTGCGGCAGCGCGATGTCGTAAAAACGCAGGTCGCGTTCGCTGATCAAAGCGTCGTCCCAGTGGCCGGTCGCCTGGGCATAGCGGGTGTCCGTGCCGAACATGAAGTCGAAACGTCCGCCCACGTCCCAGGCCGTCCCCTTGACAACGGCTTTTTCGACGAACAGGTCCAATTGATACAAATTGAATTCTTCGCTCCGGTCCGTCATGGACACCGGGCCGTTGCTGCGATCGCCGGGCGTGTCGGTGTTGTAGTTGATGCCGGCGGCGGCCCAGCCGCCGACAGTCACCCCATATTTCCGTAAACCCATCCAGTCGGAAGCCTCTTTTCCGGAAAGTTCGGCAATCAAGCCGGTCGGCGTATCGTCCGCGCTTGCTACGGGGTTCAATACGAAAAGACTGCAGATGCTTAATAAACAGTGACTTTTATTCATAAAAATTAAAACTTGCCGCCGTTTATTAGCCAAAGCGTAAAAATACCGGCGAAGAAGCCCAATAAAATGACCGGCATCCAGCGTAAATGCAGGGTAAAGGTATACCCTTCGCCTTCTTTCATGCGTCCTTTCATCAAGCCCAAGACATGCAGCCCCGGCGCAGAACCGATCGCCAACAGGCTGCCGCCGACACCCAGGGTAAAGGTCAATAACAGCCATTGCCCGAACTCGAAAGAAGGATGCATGTTCAACACCGCGAACATCAACGTGCCGTTGTCGATGGCCGAAGACGACAGACCGATCAGGATGTTCGCCACGGTGGCGCCGATGACCGTAAACAGGTAATGCGCCATGGCGTCCAGATAGCCCAGGAAGCTGAGCGCGCCGACGATCATCATCGCGCCGTAGAAAAACAGCAGAGTATCCCAATCGACGCCCGCAATACATTTGAAAACGTCGAAACCTTTTTGCGATTCGATATAGCTTTGTTTTTCGTGTTCTTCATATTCGGTCAGGAAATGATGGATTTTCTCGGATTTGGTCAAATAGTAAGCAAAGAATTGCAGCATCGCCAGGCCGAACATCATGCCGATGATCGCCGGCATGTCGAGGAAGACGTTCGACAGAATGGCCGTGCTGAAGGTGAGGATGAAGATGAAAATGATCCGTTTGCTGCCGCGCTTTAAAACCGGCTTTTCTTTGGAGAAATTGGGCGTTTCTTTGGTCACCGAAAACTGCATGATGAATGCGGGTACCAGAAAGTTTACTATGCAGGGGATCGTTAAAGTAAAAAATTCGGTGAACTGCAACGCATTCTGCTGCCAGACGAAGAAGGTCGAAATACCGCCTAAAGGACTCATCGTACCGCCGGCATTGGCGCCGACCACCGCATTCAAGCCAGCCAGACCGACGAATTTGGACTGGCCTTTGCCTATCTCCAATATGATGTATCCCATCAACAAACCCACCGCCAGGCTGCTGATCACGGTGGACAGCAAAAAGGCCAGCGCGCCGGTAATCCAGAATAACTGCCGATAAGTGTACTGCTTATTGGCTAATACGATGCGCAGGGAGTCGAAAATACCCCGCTCGGTCATGGCATTCAAAAAAGTCATCGACACGGTGATGAACAGAAACAATTCGGCATACGCCATCAAATTGCTTTGAAAGATGGGGACGATTTCCTTTGCCGTTCCGTATGAGGTCGAATAATAAATAAAGATCGCGAACCAAATGAGCACCGAGCCCAATACCATCGGTTTCGCCTTGCTCAGTTGATGCAGGTCTTCGGTCATGGCGATGATGTAGGCAATGACCGTGATTGCGATCGTCAAATAGCCGATGAAATGATGCTGCAAGTCGACTTGTGTTGCGGCCGCTGCCTCTTGCGCAAAACCCGGCGAGGGTAACAGAAAAGCCAGGATTGAAACGAAGAACGGGAGGCTATTGATGCAGTAGCGGGATTTTTTTATTGGAAATCCGGAGGGGATGCCCGATTCTCCATGATCTTGCGGCTTTTTGACGGGGCCAAGGCCGGGAAATGGCAAAGATAAGGTATGGTAAGTCATGTCCATCGGTTACGGGCGCCTAATGTGGTTGCAACGATGGGCGTAGATTAGAGTTTTCCAGGTAAAAATATCGTAAAGATTTGCTTGCAATTTTGAAACAGAGCATTTCTTATTTGTAAATTATTGAGGTGGATTTAGGTGTCATGGAGCGGTTCTGTCCTTGCTCTTTGATATAAATCCGCGCTGTCGGAGCGGCTCGAACCCAAACGGTCCGGTAATCAAAGAAAGCTCTGAATTAATTCCTCTTTCCTTTTTGGCTATGCCGTTAAGTTGAGCCCCGAAGAGTCGCAAAGCTTGCTTTGCGCATGACGAAACGGAGCGACAAAGCCGGTTTTGTCACGCCATTAAGCGAGCCGGTTCCGGCCTATCTTAACTGCCAAGACTCCTTCCAAACTCTGGCAGATGAAAAATGCGTAGGATGTGCCGACGCAGGAGGCGCATCGGATTTGCTTGCGTGATGAGATAGACCTTAATCCACCGGCAATATCAGATAATCCGTCCATTTGCGGTCGCCGTCGGCCTCGTCCTCCGTCGGCAGCAAGCGCTCGTTCCAGCCGCCGCCCAGGGCCTTGATCAACAGCACCGCGACGTTCAACTGTTCGCCTTTCAACTGCACGGCGATCTGCTGATTGGACAGCGCGACGGTCTGGGCGGTCATCACGTTCAGATAGCTGACGGCGCCGGCCTTGTATTGATTGAGCATCAACGCCAGCGCCTGTTCGGCGGCGGTGACTGCCTCATCCTGTACTTGGACTTCTTCCGCCAGAATGCGCAATGCGGCCAGATTGTCCTCGACTTCCTGGAACCCGGTCAGCACCGTCTGCCGGTAGGCGGCGACGGTCGCGTCGTGCGCGGCGATGGCCTGTTGGTATTGGGCGTTCTTGGCGCCGCCGTCGAACAGGGTCAGCGCCGCGCCGGCCGGGCCCAGCGCCCAATAGCGGCGCGCCATCGTGAACAAGGTATCGGCGTCGCCGGATTGATAGCCGCCGCTGACCGCCAGATTCAGGGACGGGAAATAGGCGGCCTTGGCGACGCCGATCCGGGCATTCGCCGCAGCCATCTGGCGTTCGGCGGCGGCAATGTCGGGGCGGCGTTCGAGCAGTTCGGAAGGCAGGCTGACCGGAATCGCCGGCGGCTCAACCTGTAGCGGCGCCGGCGGCAGCGAGAATTCTGCCGGCGTCTTGCCGATCAGTACCGCGATCGCGTGTTCCCGCGCGGCCCGTTCCACGCCGAGGTCCACGGCCTGGGCGCGGGCCGATTGCAGTTGCGCCTTGGCCTGCACCACCTCGGATTTGGCCGCGACGCCCACCGCATAGCGGTTTTGGGTGATGTCGAGCGTTTTCGCATAGGCGGCTACCGTATCGTCGAGCAGGGCTTTCTGCGCATCCAATATCTTCAGATGGAAATAGTGCTGCGCAAGCATTGCCTGGCTGGATAGGATCAGCGCGTGCAAAGTCGCCGCGCTGGCCTGCGCGTTGCCGGTGTTGGCTTCGATCTGGCGGCGGATTTTCCCCCACAGGTCGGGCTCCCAGACCGCGCCGACGCCGAGGCCGAACAGGTTTCGGATTCCCGTCGGCGCGAGGCTCTGCCCCGACGCGGCCTTGAATCGGTTCAGCGTGCCGGTCAGCGTCGCGACCGGCAGCAGGGACGATTGCGACGATTGCACCAGATGCTGGGCCTGGCGATACTGGGCCTCGGCTTGCGCCACCGATTGATTGGCCTGGGCGACCTGTTCTTCCAGCGCGTTCAGTTCGGGATCGTCGAAAAGCCGCCACCATTTTTGGGGCAGGGCGGTATCGCGCGGCTGTGCCTCATGCCAGCCTTTCATCTCCTTGAATTGGGCAGAAGTAGCGGCCGGCGCGCGGCTATAATCCGGTCCGATCGCGCAGGCGGTTAATTGGGCGGCGGCCAAGTGACAAATCAAAGCGGGAATGATCCTAAAGCGCATGAGAATAATCGGGGTGGTGGGCAATGTCGTTAAGTTAATGGGCCGTAGGATGGGTAGAGCGAAGCGAAACCCATCGATCGAAACTCGCCACAATCTTATGCTGGTCTTCGCTTCGCTTCGCTTCGCTTCGCTCGCGGCAACCGCTCCATGCGTTGCCCTATCTCCTGCATTCGTGCAGTCGTACCCATCCTACACTTTAGGGTGTAGGTGAAGAGTGAACCGCCGAGCGGGCGGACGGTTAAAAGTTTCGATCGGCGGAGGACAAAAGTCGGTCCGGCATGAAAGCACTTCACGGATTAAGGGAATCGGGAACGCAGCGCCTGGATGCCGGCCAACGAAAACTGCACGACATGGTCGGCATAGGCTTTGATGTCGCCGTTGGCGGCGGGAGGCTGGCGGCGGTGCCGGGCCAGTTGGATTTGCTTCAGGCGCAGCAGCTGGAAACACTGCCCCATGATGCTGTCGTGGCAAAACTGCAAATGCCGCTCCTCGGCGGCCTGGCCGAGGCATTCGCGGAGCAGTTCGAACATCTGCGAGCGTTGCGGTTCGATTTCCTTTTCCAGGATGTCCGCCAGCAAGCGGGTCGGCCGCGCCATTTCCTTGTAGAGAATCGCAAACGCATAGCCGTCCTCGTCGGCGACCCGTTCGATCAGCGAATGGATCAGCGCGGCCAGGCGCTTCTCCGGGGCGGCGTCGCGGGATATGCCTCCGTCGGGCGGATACTGCGAAAGTTCGCGGTTGAAGGCGAAACGCCAGGATTCCAGGTACAGGGTTTCCTTGTCCCGGAAATGGTAGTTGACCGAAGCGATATTGGTTTGCGCCTGTTCGCAGATTTCCGCGATCGTCGCTTCCTGAAAGCCTTTCTCGGCAAAGATGCGGCTGGCGGCAGTCAAGAGTCGGTTGCGCGTGCGCTCCGATTTTTTTTTCAGATCAGTCATGCAGGTCGAATGAAGTCGTAGGGCGTGAGCCGGATAATTGAAATTTGAAATTCAAATCGGCTTTAGAGTAAGCAGGCTTCGTGCCATCGAATAACCGTTTGTTTTGAATGGGAACTTGTACTTAGAGTCGGCGGTAGACTGCTGAATCCGCAGCAGTTTTTGCTTGTGGGGTGTTGGCTGATCAACAGTTTCGTGCGGAGAATGAAAATCGTTTGAGTGCAATGTAAAAAACGGTCTATCGCCCCCGAAGGCAATGCCGTCAAGTTTAGCCTCGGCGTTGCAAAGCGGGCTTTGCAAACAAGTTGACAAAACCCGCTTTATCACTCCTTTTAAGCGGTCTGATTCCGGTTTATCTTGACGGCATTGGCCCCGGAAGCCCAGGCGCTTCCGGGGCGTTGGAGGCGGATTTAGCGGGCGCTGGTCTGCAGGCCGATCGCGGCGCGCAAATCGTCCAGCGTCGCGACGCGCGGCCCGTGCAGGGCGGCGATCTTCTCGACGTTCAGCTTCAATTTGCGGATGTTATCGTAAAGATTGACCGAGTAAGGGTTCGGCGATCCCGGCGGCGCAACGTTGGCCGCGGCCGGGGTATAGGCATCGGCTTCGATCAGGATTTTTTCCTTGGGCAGATAGACCGCGGCGAACGCATCGTTATGGCTATTGCCGGCCAGCGTGTGGATTTCGATGGCGCGCTTGCCGTCCGAAAGTACGTGCTTGCCGGTGAAGCTTTCGAAACGGGCCGGTTTTTTCGACGCGGCCAGCCGATCGGGACGGATCGTATGAGGCGCCGCCCAGATCGCTTCGTAATAAACCGGATTCGGCTCCGGCGTCACGATTGTTGCGCCCGCGTCTACGAAGGTGCGAAGGCCGCCGGCATGGTCGAAATGGGCATGCGTATTGATCAGGTATTTGACCGGTTTGTTCGGAATGATTTCCTTCAGTTTGGCGATCAGCGCCAGCGAGCGTTCTTCGTTCTGCGGCGCTTCGATCAGCACGATATGGTCTTTCTGCGCGATCGCGACGCTGTGGTGGGTGCCGCCGGTCAGATAATAGACGCCCTTGGCGAGCTCGTTGACGGCGACCTTCATGGCGGGCGCCTTCGCGGCTTCCGGTGGAACCGCAATATTGACTGCCGGATTGGCTTTGACCGCGGTCACATCGATGTCCAGCACCGGATAACCGCCCTGGCTGCGCGCAATATGGCCGGGGAACCGAATGCCGCCGAAGTCCTGGTAATCGCTGTAGCGCGTTTCGACCAGCGTATCGCCCAGCACCGGGTTGTCTATCCAGGTCTGCACGGTCTCCAATTGGTGCTTGTCGTTCAGCAAGCCGACGTAGCGGTGCTTGCCGTCGATCGTGAACGCGATTTCGGTGCCGCCGTCGACGTCCCGCTGCTCGGCATGATGCTGAATGGCCGCTTTGACGAAGCCTCGCGGCGTGGCCAAGATTTCGGCGGTGCGTTCTTCGACGGCGGCCGGTTGCGCCGTAACGGTCGGTGCGGAATTCGGTGCGTTCGCGGCAGGCGGCGCCACGTTCCAGGCCGTATTGCCGCTGAGGAATTGTTCGACTGTTTGCAGGGTCGGCGCCGGTCGGTTGCGTCCGGGTTCGATGATTTGCTGGCGACTGATCTGCACCCTGGCGCTGGCGGTTGTGTAATCGATGTCGGCGGTATAGTTTTTCACTTCGCGGCCGCGGCCAGTGCCGCGGTCAGGGCGGCAAACGCAGGGAAGGATTTGGACATATTGTCTCCTTTGAGGGGATTAAAAGGCAGAAAAAATTGGCAATGAGATTCGCTGGCGTGCAAGACGCATACCAGCCGGTATTGATTGAGGATCTGGTGGAAAATAACTTTCCGAAATGGATGGTTATGAAAAGTGGATTATTCACTCCCCTCTTTGAAAAAGACGACTGCAGGGAGGCTGGAGGTAGATTGCGTCGGGAACACGCGATCGAGAGTAATGCAGGAGCGATTGCCGAGGGCAGGAGGCGATTTATCGAACAAATCCTCCTCGATCCCCTTTTTTCAAAGGGGGAAGTTGTTTTTTGACGAAAGCCTAAGGAGCATCTGGGCAGGACGGCCGGTACGAGGAGTGCGCGAGAAACGGTTGGTGGATGAGCAGCAGCGATTGCTGGAACCTTGTTACTCCGGAAGCAGCGGATTAAAACGATTTTCGATGCGTTGGCCGGCGTTTTGCCGACCTGCCAGGTTTTCAAACCCTGGCAGGTCTTGGGTAGCCAAGTAAGCGATGAATTTCCGTTTTTTTAAAGCGTGGCGACCGGCTTCTCTTTCGGCTTGCCCCCCGGCCTCCACCACGCTGACCGCCTCGCCCTGGGTCAGCAAGTCGGAAGGACTGGCTACCAGGATATCATTCAAGGCAATCCCTTCCAGAATTTCGACTTCGCGGCCGAAATCGCGGCCTATCCTGACCGGCTGCACAGCGATCTTGCCTTCGCCGTCGACGATCACGACGTGCGCGCCTTCCTTATCCATCACCAGCGCATTCGCCGGCACCACCAACGGGCTGGCGTCGACTGCAACGTCGATCGCGATTTCCAGATAAGCCCCCGGCAGCAGTTTGCCGTCCGGATTGGGCAGGCTGATTTCGGCCAGGCGGGAGCGGGTGAGCGGATCGAGCGCGCCGGCGACATGGTCGATATGGGCTTTTAAGGGTTTTTCCTGCCCGTCGAGCGGACGTACCGACACGGTCTGGCCGGCTTTGATCTGATCCGCGTAGGCTTGCGGCACCCAGACGCTCAGGCGCAGCGGATCGGTCTGGGTCAGCGCGAACAGCTCCTGGGCGCCGGTGCCGATCAGGCTGCCGACATCGACCGCGCGGCGCGTAATCACGCCGTCGAACGGCGCGACGACGCGGCGGTAGTTTTCGATATTTTCCAGGCGCTTCACATTCGCGGCCGCGGCGGCCAGATCGGCTTCCGCCTGCAGAAAGGCGGCATGCTTCTCGTCGACCTCCTGGCGCGGCGCGCCGTCGGTCAGGCTCAACTGGTTCCAGCGCTCCCAGGTCGAATGCGCCAGCTCCCGCCGGGCTTTCACCTGCGCCAGCGCGGCCCGGCCTTGCGCCAGTTCGTGTTCCAGTTCCGGCACGTCGATTTCAGCCAGCAGGTCGCCTTTCTTGACTTTATCGCCGATGGTCTTGTACCAGGCTTTCAGATAACCGTTGGTGCGCGCGAAAGCCTGCGTTTCGGAATAACCTTTCAGGCTGGCCGGCAACACCAGTTTGCGTGAAGTCTCGCCGGGCTTCGGATGCACCGCGATCACGCTGCGCCGGAGGCTGGCGAGCGTATTTTCGCGCAGGGTTTGCGCTTCGCTCCGGTTGACCGCATAACGCCAGCCGCCGCCGGCGAGCAGCAGCGATAGCAGAATCGACGCGGCCGCGCCGGCCCTGGCCAGCGTTCGCCGGGGACGGCCCGCGGGCGGAAAAGCGAAGGTAGGCGAGAGTTGACTGGACATAAGCTTCTTCCTATTGGGTTATTTTGATAAAACTGTAGAGGCGTAGAGCTGTAGGGCGTTTTCGCGATAGCAAAACGCCAATCCCCTTCAAAGAGGCGGATTGCCTGGCGGCGAATCCACCCTACATTCGACGCGCCATCAAACGGCTATCCGGTTTTGCCGGTGCTGCAACCATTGATGCACCGCCACGAACACGATCGGCACGAACAGCAGCGTCGAAGCGGTCGCGAAGGTGAGTCCGCCGATCACCGCCCGGCCCAAGGGCGCGTTCTGTTCGGCGCCTTCGCCCCAGCCGACCGCCATCGGCAGCATCCCGACGATCATCGCGAACGCGGTCATCAGCACCGGCCGGAGCCGGGTCGCGGCGGCTTCCAGCGCGGCGGTCGCGGGCGGCACGCCTTCCTCCAGCCGGCTGCGCGCGAACGAGACCAGCAGGATGCTGTTCGCGGTCACCACGCCCATCGCCATGATGCTGCCGGTCAGCGCCGGAATGCTGAGCGTCGTGCCGGTCAGGTACAGCATCCAGGCGATTCCGGCCAGCGCCGCGGGCAGGGCGCTGACGATGATCAAAGGGTCCAGCCAGGATTGAAAATTCACTACCAGCAGCAGATACAGCAAGACGATGGCGACCGCGAGACCCGACGCCAGCCCGACAAAGGAGCCGTTCAGCGTTTCGATCTGGCCGCGCACCGCCAGCTCGACGCCGCGGGGCAAGGCGGGGCGGGTTTCGCCGATCAGTCGGTCGATCTCGCCGCTGACCGAGCCGAGATCGCGGCCTTCGACGCTGGCGTAAACATTGAAAACGTTGTCCGCGTTGTAGTGGGTCACCGCGGCCGGCTGCTGCGACCGTTTCAGTTTGACCAGATTGCCCAGCAGTTGCGGCGGGCCGCTGTTGCCGCGGACCGGCGTGCTCAGCAGCGCGTCCAGGCTGTCGAGTTTCAGCGGATTGCCCATCACGCCGATATTGACCGTATTGCCGTTGTTCGGATTCAGCCAGTACGACGGCGCGGTCTGCATGCTGCCGCTCAAGGTCAGCAGCAGGTTTTGCGCCACGTCGCGCGCGGACAGGCCGAACTGTTGCAGTTGAGCGCGGTTCATTTCCAGGTCCAATGCCGGCCGGTTCAGGCGCTGGTAAATATGCGCATCGACGATGCCTGGAATCTGCCGCAGCCGGTTCTGAAACGCCCGGACCAGCGGCATCACTTCGTCCGGTTTGCCGCCGATGAACTGCACGTCGATCGGCGCCGGCACGCCGAAGTTCAGCGTCTGGCTGACCTGGTCGGCAGGCTGGAAAAAGAACTCCAGGTTCGGGAAGCGGCGCGGCAGTTCGGCGCGCAGGGATTGGATATAGTCGGCGCTGGGCGCATGGCGTCCCGGCGTCAGCGAAATCATGATTTCGGTGTCGGCCGCTTCGACCGTGCCGGAGTTGCCGAACAGCGTGTTCCGGGTGCTGTAAGGGCCGCCGACGATATCCAGCATGTCGCTCAGTTCTGCCGGAGGGATGCGTTGGCGGATGAAGGCTTCCACGGCGTCGATCTGCTGGGGCATCTCTTCGACCCGGGTGCCGGAGGGCGCCCGGACATGCAGCCGTATCTGGCCCGCATCGACCGCCGGGAACAGGTCGCGGCCCAATAAGGGGGTCAGGCCCAAGGATAACAGGCAGAAACCCAGGATCGTCGAACCGTAGCGCCGCCGATGGTTCAGCAGATGGGCGGTCAGCACGACATAATGGCTGCGGAAGGCCTCGAAACCGCGTTCGAAAGCCTGATGCAACTGGCTGAACGCATGCGCGAGGGCATGGCGGGGCGGCGCGTCCGTATGGCCGTGATGGCCGGCCATCACAAACATCACCAGGGTCGGCACCAGCGTGCGCGACAGCGCGTAGGAGGCCAGCATCGCGAACACCACCGCCTCGGCCATCGGCGCGAACAGGCTGCGCGCGACGCCGGTCAGAAAAAACATCGGCACGAACACGATGCAGATGCACAGGGTCGAGACGAAGGCCGGCATCGCGATCTCGGCCGCGCCGTCCAGGATCGCCTGGCGCGGATGCTTGCCGAGCAGCATCTGCCGCTCGATGTTCTCGATCTCGACGGTCGCGTCGTCGACCAGAATGCCGACCGCCAGCGCCAGGCCGCCCATCGTCATCAGGTTGATCGTTTCGCCGATCAGGTACAGCGCGATCAGCGACACCATGATCGACAGCGGGATAGAGACCGCGATGATGCAGGTGGTGCGCCAATTGCCCAGAAACAAGAGCAGCATCGCGGCGGTCAGGCCGGCCGCGATCAGCGCTTCGTGCAGCACGTTGCCGATCGCGGCTTTCACGAACAGCGACTGGTCGAACATCAGCCGCATGTTGATCCCCTCCGGCATCAGCCCGAGCATTTTCGGAATCGCCTGTCTGACGTGTTCGACCACTTCCAGGGTCGAGGTGCGCCCGACCTTGAAGACCGAGGTCAGAATGCCGAGTTCGCCGTTCTGGCGGGCGATCGTGGTGACCGGAGCCGTGCCGTCGCGGACGTTCGCGACATCGCGGATCAGCGTGGTCGCGCCGTGGTCGGTGCGCACCGGCAGGTCGGCGAGGCGCGGTATCGCCGCGACCGCCCCGTTCAGCGTCACGTCGTACTCGGTCGGGCCGATCTTGATCGTGCCGGTCGGCAGGATCAGGTTCTGCTCGGCCAGCGCATCCGACAGGTCGGTCGGCGTCATCCCGCGCGCCAGCAGCGCCGGCACGTCGGTATCGACAGTGATCTGCCGGCTTTTGCCGCCGAACGGGTAGGTCATCGCGACGCCGGGTTTGGATTGCAGCATATTCCGGACGATGTTGTTGGTCAGGTCGTTCACCTCGGTGTCAGGCACCGTGCTGCTGGAAATGCCGAGCTGCACCAGCGGCAGGTCGGAGGCCGAATACTGGATCACCTGGGGCGGCGAGACGTTGGTCGGCAGCGAGCGGTAGACCGAATTGCTGCTCGACATCACCTGCGCGATCGCGGTCCGGATGTCGGTGCCCGGATGGAAAAACACCTTGATCACCGCCGCGCCGGCATAAGACAGCGATTCGCTGTGCTCGATGCCATCGATCAGGCTCATCGAGCGTTCGACCGAACCGGTCAGCCGGTCGGCGATTTCCTTCGCGGTCATGCCGTTGTATTGCCAGAGCATCGCAACGACCGGAATGTCGATCGTCGGAAAGATGTCGGTCGGCATTTTGCGCAGTACGTAAACGGTAGACAAAAGAATCAGCAGGGCCGCCACGATAAAGGTATAGGGGCGGCGGAGAGCAATTTGAACGATCCACATGAAGAGGGCTTGAACGATCCGTTGTGATGGAGCCTGAATTGAAAACGCGGGTAACCGGATAGCGCAAGTTACATGCCAACCGGCGCATTGCGCCTGTTTGTCCGCGGTTTGGCGGTTGTTTGGCGAAGGTGAAGGTGTTTTACGGCCTGGTCTTGTTGAAAAACCAGCAGGCGAGAGGCACGGGGTGTTTGCAGATCAACAGGGGGCGGGCATGCTTTTTATTTCGAGTCAGTCCGTAGGGCGGATTCGCCGCCAGGCAATCCGCCATTGCTTTGAAGTCTGTTGGCGTTTTGCTATCGCGAAAACGCCCTACAGATTTGTTTACAGCGCCAGGCTGGCATCATGGTTTATGCTGTCTGGTCAATTCGGCACAGCCCACGGTCGCGTCGCCGCCGGCTTCCACGTAACAGGCGCTGATCTTGTCGTTACTGTGAATGTGGCCGTGGTTATAACCCTGGCTATCCTCCGCAACCCATGTAAACGTCGTGTTATCGGGATAGATGACGCCGAAGAAATGCTTTGTCCCGGCCGAATAGGTAAATTGCCCTTTGAATATGCGCCCTTTCTGTTCGAATATTTCTATCGTCTTCGTCCAGTTCAAATGGCCCTTTTTGTCGGAGTAAGTGTGGTTTTCTCCCGCCCAAATGCCGACAAGATTGGGGACCGGCTCGTCTGCCGGGGCCGCCAGGCCATCGCCGATGCTTGCAAGGGCCACGATAAAAACGGCGATGATTGGCATTGAAGGGGTAAAGTTTTTGATCACGTTGTACATGGACGGTTTCTCGTTGTTGGTTTGGAGGACGAATGTAAAGGTTCATGTTTCGCGCCGAACCCATCCGGACAGGGCTATGACGAGTGCGGGTTCCGCGGCGGAGGCGGTCAGGAACCGATCCGGCTCCGGCAGCGTCGATACTGTGACCGCAGTCGCCGATACATGCAAAAACAGGGCCGTTTTGTGGTTCGGTCGCGTAGGTTTGGGCAATGGCTTTATTGTTGCCCGGCATTTTCGTGCCGGGTAACAATATCGACGGTTGAATTCAAAAGCAAGCTCGTACTTGTAGGGCGGATTCGCCGAAGGCAATCCGCCAATGGCTTTGAAGCATATGCCGGCGTTTTGCTATCGCGAAAACGCCCTACAGATCTCTTTGGGTTGGAGCTGCTTCGTTACAGGCGAATAGCCTTGCTTGGAATAAGGCATCGGTAATACACTTAAAAGCACATTCCGCCTTTGTTTGTGTTTTTCCCGTTCACTTTTCGAGAATCCGCCCACAATGCCGACGCAAAAAGACAATAATTCCTTTCAGAAACGCACGATCGTCATTTTAGGTGCCGGTTACAGCGGCACGCTCACGGCCGTGAACATCCTTCGCCAAAACACTGGGGACCCGGTGCGCCTGGTTTTGGTGGAACGCAAGGCCCCTTTCGGGCGCGGGCTTGCCTACCGCACCTGGGACGACAATTTCGTATTGAACGTCCCGGCCGGCAATATGAGCGCATTGGCGGACGATCCCGATCATTTCGTCAATTATTGCCGGAATATCGATCCGGCTTTCAACGCCTCGTCGTTTATCGCCCGGCGCATTTACGGCGACTACCTGGAATCTACCTTGGCCGAAGCGGAAAAAGGCAGTCCCATCGCCGTTCAAAAAATCAGTGGAGAAGCGCTTTCCGTTCGCCCTCGGGAAGAGGGAGGCGGATTTTCGGTGGAACTGGAGGACAGCCGGAGCCTGTCCGCAGACCAAGTGGTGCTCGCGCTTGGACACGCTCTGCCCGGAAATTTGAGACCGGCGCCGGATGGCTTCAAACCCGGCAATTACATTGCGAATCCCTGGGATTTCGCCGGCCTTGACCGGGTGGACGCCGACAAGCCCATTCTCTTGCTGGGAAGCGGGCATACCGCGATCGACGTGTTGTTCAGGCTGACCCGGAACAGCAATTCCGGAAAAGTTTTTCTTCTCTCCCGCCGCGGTTTATTGCCGCAAGGACATCGGTTCACCGCCAGGCCGCCCGTTACGGCCGCTTTTCCCGCCTATCTGGAGGAGGCGGCAGCCTCCTGCTCGGTTCGCGCTTATATGCGCGCGCTGCGCCGGGAAGCGCGGCGCAGGGAAGCCGAGGGCGGCAACTGGCGCGATGCGATCAACGAGCTGCGTCCGCATACGCCCGAGATCTGGCGGCGTTTGCCCTTGACGGAGCGGCGACGGTTTCTGGTTCACGTCCAGGCGTACTGGGATATTCACCGCCATCGTCTGGCGCCCTGCGCGCATCAGCGTTTGCACCAAATGGCGCATTCCGGGCAGGCGGAAATCGTGGCGGGCAAGATCCTGAGCTATCGAAAAGAGGGAGACGCCGTTACCGTCGTCGTCCGGCCGCGCCATGCGGAAACGCGCCGGGAATTGACGGTGGGCGCGATGGTCAACTGCACGGGCCCCAATTACAACCTCGCCGCCTCGGACATTCCGCTGCTTGCCCAGTTGCGGGACGAGGGCCTGATCCAGCAGGACCCGGCGAGAATCGGCTTGGAAGTGGACGATCAGTATCGGGTCGTCGGCACTGACGGGCAATCGGTCCCCGACCTGTTTTACATCGGGCCGATGCTCAAAGCCCGCTATTGGGAAGCGATCGCGGTTCCCGAACTGCGTATCCATGCCCTGCGGCTGGCCAAGCTGATCCTTTCCGGAAGCCTGTAGGAAGCTTGTAGGGCGGATTCGCCGAAGGCAATCCGCCTCTTTGAAGCCTGTTGGCGTTTTGCTATCGCGAAAACGCCCTACAGAGCTGCCTCGGATATAATGGCTTATCCCGAATTAAAGTAGCCCGCTGGTTCTAAATGACACTCCCACGATGACAAAAAGAACGGAAATCACCGTCACGGGAATAATGTGATACGCCAGAGGCATCAGGTTCTCCTCAGTCAGATTCGGGATGATTCTCAGCCTTGCATCTATGGCAAACAGGAGGGTCGCCAAGAGTAAACCGAGTTTTAGTAAAATCAATCGCGATAGGGGGTTGTCGAAGCTGAACCACATGGCAATGTCCGGCATGATATTATGGGCCAACAGTAATCCGGTGACTACCTGAATCGCGAGCGCCGGGACTCCCACCTTTTCGTAACCGGCTTCGAAGCGTAATAAATCCGTGGGCGATTTCTCCTTCAGTGCTCTGGGAAGAATCGTAATGGCCAGAACCAGATGTCCGCCGGTCCAGATTGTGGCTGCCAGGAGGTGCAGGAGGAGTATGTAATCGTTCATAATTAACCCGGTGCATCGGAGAAATCAAAGTCGGATTGCGCAAAGCGCAACCCAAACAGCGATATTAGGACAGGTTTTGACTGGCCAGATAATCTTCATAATTGCCGTTGAAATCGACGATGCCGTTCGCCGTCAGCTCGATGATCCGGGTCGCCAGCGAGGACACGAACTCCCGGTCGTGGCTGACGAAAATCAGCGTGCCGGGGTAGTTTTCCAGCGCGGTATTCAGCGATTCGATCGATTCCATGTCGAGGTGGTTGGTCGGCTCGTCCAGTACCATAATGTTGTTCTTTTGCAGGATCAGTTTGCCGAACAGCATCAGCCCCTGTTCGCCGCCGGAAAGGACATTGACCGATTTTTTGATTTCGTCCTGCGAGAACAGCATCCGGCCGAGCGTGCCGCGTATCGTTTGATCGTCATCGCCTTCCTTCCGCCACTGGCCCATCCATTCGATCAGCGAGAGGTCTTCGGCAAAATCTTCGGCATGATCCTGGGCATAATAGCCCACTTCCGCGTTTTCCGACCATTTGACGAGGCCGGTGTCCGGCTCCAGGTCGCCGACCAGCGTGCGCAGCAGCGTCGATTTGCCGATGCCGTTCGGGCCGATTACCGCGACCCGCTCGCCGACCGCAATCATCAGGTTCAGGTCTTTGAATAACGGCTCCGCACCATAACCCTTGCTCAAACCTTCGGCCTCCAGCGCCAGTCGGTGCAGTTTTTTGGTCTGGTCGAAACGGATGAACGGATTGACCCGGCTGGACGGCTTCACTTCATCAAGCTTGATTTTTTCGATCTGCCGGGCGCGCGAGGTGGCCTGCTTGGCCTTGGAGGCATTGGCCGAAAAGCGGCTGACGAAGGTCTGCAGTTCCGCGATCTGGGCTTTTTTCTTCGCGTTGCTCGCCAGCAATTGTTCGCGGGCCTGGGTCGAGGCGGTCATGTAATCGTCGTAATTGCCCGGATAAACGCGCAGTTCGCCGTAGTCCATGTCCGCCATGTAAGTGCAGACGCTATTCAGAAAATGCCGGTCGTGCGAGATGATGATCATGGTGCTGTTGCGCTCGTTCAGCACGTTTTCGAGCCAGCGGATCGTGTTGATGTCGAGATTGTTGGTCGGCTCGTCGAGCAGCATGATGTCGGGGTCGGCGAACAGCGCTTGCGCCAGCAATACCCGCAGCTTCCAGCCCGGCGCGACCGCGCTCATCGGGCCGCCATGCTGCTCGCGCGGGATTTCCAGTCCCAGCAGCAGTTCGCCGGCTCTCGATTCGGCGGTGTAGCCGTCCATTTCGGCAAATTCGTTTTCCAGGTCGGCGACCTTTAAGCCGTCTTCTTCGGACATTTCCGGCAGCGAATAGATGCGGTCGCGTTCCTTTTTGACTTCCCAGAGTTCCTTGTGGCCCATGATGACGGTGTCGATCACGCTGAATTCTTCATAGGCGAACTGGTCCTGGCGCAAAATCCCGAGCCGTTCGTCCGGACCGATGCTGACGTTTCCGGACGTGGGTTCGAGCTCGCCGCTCAGGATTTTCATGAAAGTCGATTTGCCGCAGCCGTTGGCGCCGATCAGGCCGTAGCGGTTGCCGTCGCCGAATTTGACGGAGACGTTTTCAAACAGGGGCTTGGCCCCGAACTGCATGGTGATGTTTGCGGTGGTTAACAAGGTGTTGTTCCGAAAGGATAAGTAAAAGATTTAGGGGACAAGGGCGCAAGCGGTTTCGGGCTTACGCTCCGCCATTTTACCGTAATGGCTTTGCAGGCATCGGGATAAAACAGGCGTCGCGCTGATCGCGTAAGAGAAGGCGTCCAAGCAATGCGTTTTGTTCACGCGGGAGCTTACCGTAACGAAGTTCAAAATTTATGTGCTAGAATAACTGACTTATTTAGTCAGTTAATTTGAATTTGTGCGATTTTTTGTATGAAGCCTCATGTTGATGACTATATAAAAACAACAACATTATCAATTTATTAGGTTTAATGATCGTCATGAATTCTTTTAAAAATGCACTGGTTTCCTTAACGATGGCGGCAACCCTTTTTACCGCTTCAACTTCTGCATTCTCCAAGCCGGTCGGCGAAGAGGCGGTAAAGACTGCCGTTGAAAGCACGATTGCCAGCCTCGAGCAGGCTGTCGGCATGCTGGAAAAAGGTGAAGACAACGCCGCGGTCAGCAAAGTGATCGGTACGGCCCGCCAACAGCAAAAAGAGTTTCGCTTCGAGGTGACCGAACGTCAACGCCAAAGAGCGGTTAACACCATGGTCAAGGCCCAGGCCGACTTGAAGAGCGGCAACATGCAGCCGGCGGAACAAAATCTGAGAGAATCCCTGGCTTCTTTTAAAGAAATGAAAGCCATCTACGACAAGACCCACTAAAAAATAACTTCCCGACATACCGCCTGAGCGTTCCTATTTTCAGTTGTAGGGTACGCTATGCGTACCTTTTCACCCCCCCCCCAATGGTACGCACAGCGTACCCTACAGCGGTTTGCGCCCTTGGGGGGGAACCCAAGCCGGCAAAGGGGGTATCACGATAAGCGCTGGGAGAGAGTACGAGAGGAGGAAGTGATGATCGACCCAATCCTAAGCTCAATCAGGGGTTGAAGGAAAACGAAACGGTGCCAATCCGGACAGGCGGTCGACAGAAAGCCCGCAGCTTGCAAAAGACGGGTTTGATTCGGCATCGTTTTAGCTTCGGGTCTGCCCTGAAACGCTGCATTAACGGGCCTCCTATTCAATAATAGAGTAGGCATCAGGCCTGCAGCATGCCCACCGCCTCGGCCAGTTCGGCCAACAGGGTCCGTTCGTGTTCGCTGACCCGCTCGCCGCCGAAACCGAGAAATCCGCCTTCCTTGGCCGCATTGGCGACCTTGTCGCCGAGATGGATCAGGAAATCCCTGTAGACGGAGACATCTTCGGGCGATCCTTTCTTCCGCAAAATCCCGATCGCGGTCCGCGATTTATCTACGGCTTCCTGGCGCAAAACAGCCTGAATGTTGGCAAAATCGCCGCTGGCCCTGGCCAGTTCTTTAATCGATTCGATCGAGGATTTGATTTCTTCCCGCCCGCACACTTCCCGCAATAATGGATTACTGCCTTGCAAAGCCTCATTGATGATGCCGGACGGGGCCAATGCTTCCGCGATGCTGCCGAAAAAGCCGCTGGCGCCGGCTACGGTGACCGCAAGAATCACAAGATGGGGCGCATCTCTCAATACCTCCCATTCGGCAGAAGAAAAATCGGATTTTGTTGCCATGTCGGTTCTCCTTGATTCGGATCGTTAAAATTTACACTCCCTGCAATAGTGCGCGCGAGTTTTGCCGCCTACGCCGGGGACTTTTTCGGCTGACCTGCAATGCATGCAGGATACCGAAAATTAGATTTTAAAGAGTCCGTTGGGTTTTTTAAAGCCGACTAATTTGGCGGCTCGAAACATTTTTGAGCTAACGGTATTCCCTGCCGGTCTGAACAGGTTGAAAGGGTCTTTGAGGAGGCATTGCCATGAAAAATTCAGACCGTATAAAAATAACGCTGTCATTCATTTCGATTGCGCTTGCCGGTTGCGCGAGCAATGGCAGCGAACGGGTTTTCGGTACCGTCGATCGAGGTTTGGAGACTGCCGGACGAACCATGGAGACGGGAAGGGCGGTGATGCAGGCCGGCCGAACCGCCGCGACCGGCACGCCGGCCCAGCCAGCCGTTTTAACCGATGTCCTGGTCAATCGACTCGGCGTTTCCCGGCAGCAAGCCCTTGGCGGGGCAGGGGCCATATTTCAGGCCGCCCAAGCCCGAATGGCGCCGCAAGCTTTCGATCATTTATCCCAATCGGTTCCCGGCATGTCCGATATGCTGGCGGCCGCTCCGCAAGTCGGCCCGCCTCTGTCCCAAACCATGCCGGCGGTGGGCGACCTGGGCGGGTCGATCGACACGATGACGTCGCTTGCCGCTTCGTTTCAGCAACTGAACATGCCGCAGAGCATGGTCAGCCAATTTATTCCGGTCGTCGTCGATTATGTGAGAACCACTGGCGGCCCGACGACTGCAAATTTGCTGCAATCGGCGTTGGTCATGCATTGAGCGGAGACTTGGCTTTTTTCGGGTCGTGATCCCGCCGGCTGGATGTGCAGGCCGATGCGGCGATTGTTTAACGTTAGTCAGTCCTGTGTGTCGGGATTCGGGTGGCAGGGCTGCAGTGTTTTGCCGGGCGGGAACGATTTATCCGGCGTTTCTTGACTCACGCTTTGGATGTGGCTAAAGACAATCTTCCGGCATGCCGCCTTGATCGCTCCCGCGCGCGGCGCGCGTCATGAGACACCTCATAGGGTGACAATGGGGTTTAAACACAGTAGGGTACGCTGTGCGTACCTTTTCACCTCCCCAATGGTACGCACAGCGTACCCTACAGCGGTTTGTGCCCTTTGGGTGTATAACCCAAGCTGGCAAAGGGAGTACCGCGATAAGCGCTCGGCGAGAAAACGAGAGGGGAAGTGATGCTCGACCCAATCCTAAGCCGAAAACCATTCCGCGAAACCGATAGCCGCAGCGCCCGCATCCCGCGGCGCGAACCGTGCGCCAATCGGGCTTGTTCGGCGATAATACGCTGATAATGTATGCTTTTTACATAGTTAATGATAAAATCAGAACCACAACTGAATTCAGCAGATTGACGGATGTCGACAGACCCCCAAAAAACGTCTTCCAGCCCCCAGGCGCTGGAATTTAAAAGCAGTACTTTTTCAGTACCCGTTTTGGTCTTATTCAACAACAGCCTCCAGCACATCGAACAACAACTCCAAGAAAAAATCGCCCTGGCGCCGGATTTTTTCAAACATTCTCCGATCCTGCTGGATCTGCAGGAATTGAATAAGCGCAATCTGGATGTCCCGTTGGCGGTTCTGGTCAAGGCGATCAGGGAGCTGAATTTATTGCCGATCGGCCTGCGCGGCGGCAATGCCGTACAAAACCGGCAGGCCCTGGAACTGGGCATTCCGGTTCATGCCTTGCATGGCGGCGGATCGTCCCAGGAAAACGCGAAAACCAAAACGCTTGCGGCCACACCCGAGCAGCCGGCCCCGAACGAGGACGCTTCCACGCTGTTGATCACCCAGCCGGTGCGGTCGGGCCAGCGCGTTTATTCGCACGGCGACCTGATCGTGCTGGCGACGGTCAGTTCCGGCACCGAGATCATGGCCGAGGGCAATATTCACGTCTACGGTTCTCTGCGCGGCCGGGCGCTGGCCGGGGTACAGGGTAACGAAAAAGCGCGGATTTTCTGTTCCGATCTGCAGGCGGAACTGATTTCGATCGCAGGCATTTACAAAGTCAGCGAAGACCTGTCCAAGGAGTTCCGGCATAAGCCGGTACAGATTTATCTTCAGGATCATTCGCTGATCATCAAAGAAATTTAACTCATACGCTCTATTCGGAGGAAACACCATTGGCCAGAATCATTGTCGTTACATCAGGTAAAGGCGGAGTTGGCAAAACCACCACCAGCGCCGCCATTTCGATGGGACTTGCGAAACGAGGCCATAAAACCGCCGTCATCGATTTCGATGTCGGCTTGCGCAACCTGGACTTGGTGATGGGCTGCGAGCGCCGGGTCGTTTATGACCTGATCAACGTGATCAGCGGCGAGGCGTCGCTGAATCAGGCGTTGATCAAGGACAAGCATTGCAACAATCTGTACATTTTGCCGGCCTCCCAAACGCGCGATAAAGATTCTCTGACCCAGGAAGGCATCGGCAAGATTCTGGACGAATTGTCCAAAGATTTCAAATACATCGTTTGCGATTCGCCGGCGGGTATCGAAAAGGGAGCGCATCTGGCGATGTATTTCGCCGACGACGCTTTCGTGGTCACCAATCCGGAGGTGTCTTCGGTGCGCGACTCCGACCGCATGTTAGGCATTCTGGCCAGCAAATCGCGCCGCGCCGAGCAGAACCAGGAGCCGATCAAGGAATACTTGCTGTTGACCCGTTATTCGCCCGAGCGGGTGAAACTGGGCGAAATGCTCAGCGTCGACGACGTGCAGGAAATCCTGTCGCTGCATTTGCTCGGCGTGATTCCGGAATCGAAATCGGTATTGAATGCTTCGAACTCCGGCGTTCCGGTGATTCTGGACGAAAAGAGCGACGCGGGCCAGGCTTATGCCGATATCGTCGCCCGCTATCTGGGGGAAGACCGGCCCCACCGATTCATCGATGAGAAGAAAGGACTCTTCGGGAAACTCTTCGGGAGAGGATGATGAGCTTGCTGGATTACTTTAGAACTTCGCGGCCTAGTTCTGCATCCGTTGCCAAAGAAAGGCTGCAAATTCTGGTGGCGCACGAAAGAGTGTCGCGCAACCAGCCTTCCTATCTTCCGCAATTGCAGAAAGAATTGCTGGAGGTGATCCGCAGGCACGTAAACGTCAACCAGGATGCGATTTCGTTCAATTTCGAACAGGACGGCAATCAGGAAACGCTCGAGCTGAACATCGTGCTGCCGGATCAACCCCCTAAAAAATCTTAGTTTTCTCAATCAGTGCAACAGGAGGCTTTTATGGCTGATAGCATAGGCGACGTGGCGGGCAAGATTTGGCATTATCTGAATCAGAACGGACCGTCCAGCGTCAACAAAATCACCGTCGAAACCGGTGAAAACAAAAACGACGTCCAGCGCGCGATCGGCTGGCTTTTGAAAGAAGACAAGCTGAATATCGAAATGGTAGGCCGCGCGGAAACTTTGTCGTTGAAATAAAGCAGCACCCCCATTCATCCCGGCAGGCTCCGATCGATTCCGAACCTGCCGTAAAACTGACAACGCCGAGGGATCATCGCATCCTCCGGCGTTTTTTTATGCCTTCCGCACCGGTCAATAGGCACCCGGCTATTCCGTGTGCCTTTGAGTTGCCGGCCTGTAGGGTGGATAAGCGTAGCGCATCCACCACGCAATCGCTGGTTACCCATAGAGACCAGTGCGCTACACTTATTGTCCGGCCCCGGATTTCTTAACTTAACGGCATGGGGATTATTTTGCAGGTCGAGTTAGCCGTTACGACTCATGCCATTCCGGCAAATGGTGGGGCCGGCAGGCGGGTAGCCCGAATGGCTCGGCCCGGGTCTATCAAGCCGGTAAAAATCTAGCGCCGCCTAGCCCTTCAAACCGCGGAAACCGGTAACCCGGTTTCATCTTATACGGGTTATTTTGTAAAATGTCCGGTTTTGAGTGAAGGAATCCATGGCGTCGAAAAAAGCTCATCAAGCGTCCGGTATCGCTGCCGGCATACTTGCGGCTGTGATTGTGGTACATCGAGGCGCAGGAGGACCATTTCAATTGCTGGCGATGCTGGCATTGGTGGCAGGCGCGTGGGGAGGAACGGCTCCGGACTGGCTGGAAATCGCGTGGTGGCGAAAGAAACATCGTGGGAAACGCCGTTTATGGATTACGCATCGCACCTTGACCCATTGGGGCATTCCCTGGGTAACGCTGCTGTGGTACTCGTATGTCAGCCTCAATTCGGCAGGGTGGGCGCCCGTCGCCTTCGGATTTGCGGCAGGCGGACTCATGCATCTGCTTACCGATTGGCCCAATCCGATGGGCGTACCGTGGATTTTTCGGCGCCATTCGCTGTCCATGTGGCGCAGCGGCAACCTTGAATTCGTGGTGATCCTGTTATCCTGGAGCCTGTGCGCCGGGGTGGCCGATGGCCTGTTGTTCAATGGCGTCCACACGACAAGGCTGATCGCTTTGTGCCAGAGCCAATTGAAGAATTTTTCGGGCGATGCGGTCACTAAAGTGATACCCAGGCAGTTCATCCGGCAGTTTAAAACTTAAGATGTGGCTAAAAATAACCTCCCGGCGTTCCGCCTGATCGTTCCCGCGCGCGGCGCGCGTTATGAGGTCCTTCGTAGGGCGGCAACGGGTAGAGCATTCTTTAAACACAACCCCTATTTTGCAAGCTTCGTCACTCTTTTCAGCGGTAGGGTACGCTGTGCGTACCATCGGAGCGGGAACGGTACGCACAGCGTACCCTACCGCGGCTTGTGCCCTTTGGGATGTAACCCAAGCCGGCAAGGGGGTATCACGATAAGCGTTCGGCGAGGGAAACGAGAGGAGGACGTTATGATCGACCAAATCCTTAATAAGCAAACCTGGGGAACCGGCTCCGCCATATGCTGGTTAAAATCGTTGTAGGATCAGAGTTTCCTTAACTTAACGGCATTGGCGACGGGGGCAAAATAATGGATGCTGTCTCGACCGGGACCGAGTCGGCCGATCATTTTTTCAGCGCCACCCTGCCGCAATCCGAATCCAGCGTCGCGTCGGGCGTAATCAAGTTCTTGGCGACGATGGCTTTCGCCTTGGCTTCTGCCTCGGCGAGTTCATCCGCGAAAATATCCGTTTCATATTCCTGGCTGACCGCTTGCGTGAGCGAATCTTCCGGGGATTTTTCCGTGTTGTCCACATGAATGGAGGTAACGGTGGAAAGCCCCGGACGAATGGGGTGCGCCAATAATTCGTCTTCCCGCAAGGCGATGCGAACGGGTACCCGCTCGACGATATGGATGAAGTTTCCGGTTGCGTTATCGGGAGGCAACAAGGCGAAAACGCTGCCGGTCCCCGGCACCAACCCTTCAACAGTCCCTTGAAACGTGTAGTTTCCTCCGTAAAGATCCACGGCAACCTCCGCCAACTGGCCTGGTCGTACGCGTTGCAGCTCGGTTTCCCGTAAGTTCGCTTCGACCCACAGATGATTCAATGGAACCAACGTCATCAGAGAATCTCCCGGTTGCACCCGGTCGCCGACCTGAACCTTCCGTTTTGCGACATAGCCTGAAACCGGCGCATAAATACGCTGGCGGGTATATTCGATGTAAGCCTTGATAAATCGATGCTTGGACGCTTCGATGTCAGGATGATTCGCTCGGCTGGTGCCGCCGATTCTGGCTCGAATCGCCTCGAGTTCGGACCTTGCCTCCAGCATCTCGGCATCCAGCGCCGCCATTTGATCTTCGGCGTTTTGCAAAACCTGCTGCGACACCGAACCGCTGGGTACGCCTTGCCGAAACCGAACGACATCATGGCGCACCCGGGCCAGTTTTGAAGAACGCCCAATGAGTTTTTGACACATTTGCTGATGCGTGGCGAAAAGCGCGCCGATTTCCCGTACCGTTTGCCCGAGTTCGCCTTCGGTCTGCTTTAAGGCTGTTTGAGCGCGGTGTTCGTCAAGGCGGACCAAAAGATCGCCCTTTTTGACAAATTGGCTTTCCTCCACCCATACATGAGTCACAATGCCGGTCGCGTCCGCCTCGACCGGAATCAGGTTGCCGGTGACAAAGGCATTGTGGCTGACGATCCAGTCACGGCGATACAACCAATAACCGGTATAAATCAAAGCCGCCAAGACCCCTATTGAAACAATCCATTGCAGGCGCCGCTTACGGCGGGCGCGAAGACTTTGATGACGCGTTTTCATAGAACTTGTCACTGACAAAACTCGCTTCAGTTTTTGTTGAATATGGCCGGCATGGCAAGCAACCATCCGAACAAGCCGAAACCTTCGGGATGGTCCTGCGAGTGGGCGATTTTCTGTTGCACGATCCGAAGATCATTGGCGTATCCCCCGCCTAGCGCTTCGATTAAATCCACCCTGGCAATCCAATGATCGGCTTCCACTGTCTGCAAGGCAAATTCCTGGTCGAGCGCGGCGTGTGCGCGGCTCAGCATGGCTTGGCGATCGTCCACGCCGATACTGAAACGATCTTCCGCAAGCCTTTGGTTCTTGCGCGACGAAGACAGTAAGCGAACTTGAGCTTTCAATATGGCATGGGTTTCCTCCCAACTGCTGAGGCTATCGCCGACTTCCTGCACGGCATGCAGCAAGGTGTCGTTATAAAGTTCCACTGCGCCGTCGTATTCGGCGCGTTGGGCCGATAATTCTCCTCGCAGCCGCCCGCCTTCGAACAAGGGAAGGCGCAGGCCGGGCGCTACGCCATAAGAGAAACTGGAGCCTGAAAATAATAGGTTGGCTAAACTGCTTGCGCCTTTGGTCATTGCCAAAGCGTTTATGCCGGCGAATGCCGTGAGATCGATCGTCGGCAGAAAGCTGGCTTTGGCCATTTTTATGCGTTCCGAAGCGGCCTCGGCGCGGCGCAAGGCCGCCGCAAGATCGGGACGATGGGCCAGCAGTTCCAGAGGCAGCTTCGCAGGCAATTGCAGTGCTTTTGAATCATGAATCCCGGCGGTGAACAGGTTAGCCAGTGAAACCGGTCCGTCTCCTGTCAAGCGGACCAGCAGATTTTTCTGAATATCCAATTGATCCCGAATACCGGCTTCGCGCTTGTTGGCCGCCTCCAATTCGATGCCGGCCTGTTCCGCAGGGTCTTCGGAATCGATGCCTAATTCGAGCCGCGTCTCGGCCAGATGCAGCATTTCTTTCCGCAACTCGACTATTTTTCGGGATAGATCGAGCTGTCGGCGCAACGCTAGGCCGCGGATATAGGAGCGCGCGATCGCAGTCGTCAACAGCAGCCGGGTTTCGGCCAGTTCCGCGTCTTCGGAAGCCGCTTCGCCGATTGCCGCTTCAAGCGCCGCGCGGTATTTCCCCCAGAAATCGAACTCGTAGCGTAAACTCAAGGGATTCATTTTTCCGAAGACAATATTGGCGCCGGCCGCCTCTTCGCGATTGAGCGCCGCATACACGCCATGCTCCGAGATCCGTTCATTCGCAAGCTCCGCATCCGCGTCCAGAAACGGCAGCAGGCGGGCGCCTTCCACGCGAATCAGGGCTTGCGCCTGACGCAGTCTGGCGGCCGCTGCCTTCAGGTCAGGATTGCCCTGTAAAGCCTTTGCCATAAGGCTATTGAGTTCATCGCTGCCGAATTCGCGCCACCACTCCGGTTTCGGCCATTGCTTCGACGGAGCCCCTGTCTCATCGACGCGGACCTGCGATGAGATGTGTTCCGTGGACGGCATCTCGATAAACTGCGCAGGCTTTTCTCCTTCAGGTATCCAGGCGCAGCCCGAGACGACAAGCAGTAAGATCAACATCCATCGCCGCGGTTTCAATGGACTTATCATGGTTCCTCCATCAATTGTTCCGCTTGAATATCTTCTATCTCTTGGCGTCTGCCAGGATGTGGAGAAGGGTACACGGGGGACGCGAGCCAGATCAGCCCGGCAAGCCCGGCAAATAAATAACTGGCCAGTAAAAAAGTATCGTTCATGGCCAGGATGGCCGCTTGCTTCCTGATGAACAGCACGAATTCATTATTGATGGCCTCCGGCGCGACGCCGGCGGTTTTCAACCGAAGCGAAAATTCTTGCAGCAGGTTTAGCGAGGCGAAGCGTCTTCCGCCAAAATTATCCGCCAGATGCAGTTGATGGAACGGTGTTCTGCGAAAAAATAAAACGCCTTGCAAAGTAATGCCGAATGCCCCCGCCGCGATACGCAGCAGGCCGGTTTCTTCGGCGGCCCGCCGTTCTTGTCGACCCGACAAGCCGTGTACGGTTAAACGGGTCAACGGCACAAAAAACGAACCCAGACAAAATCCGAGCAGCAGCATCGGCCAAAAAATTTGATCGAACGAACCCGGATCGTCGAATAATCCGAGCCAGTACCAAACGCCTGCAAAGCTCAGAAAATTGAGACAGACCAGCAAGCGTGCATCCCATTCCAGGGTTACCACATGCATCGCAATGGCGACAGGCACGGCCAGCAGGAGCATAGGCAGAAAAACCATGCTGGCTAAAAATGAGGAATAGCCCAGCAAGACTTGCAGTTGAACAATAAACAGCGAAAGGATTCCCTGAATCAACAGAAATCCGACGGTCGAAGCGAGCACGCCGATAGTGAAATTGCAATGGCCGAAAAGACGTATTTCCAGCACCGGATGGCGCTCGCCAAGTTCCCAGACAACAAAAAGAATTAAAGCGGCGATGACCAAGGTCAGTAGTACGCTCAAAAAAGTGGAGTCCAGCCAGTCAAAATCGTTTCCCTGATTCAAAATGGTCTGAATGCCGCCCAAAACGATGGCTAAAAGCACAAAACCGATAGCATCGAAACGGATGTAACTGCGTTCGAATTCTCTGCCGGCAAGCAATGCGCCGGTGATTGCGGCAACAATGAGGGCGACGGGAATATTTAAATAAAATAAGGAACGCCAGCCAAACTCGTCGGCAATAATGCCGCCGACTGAAAAACTGATCGTGAATGGCATCATGCTGACTAGCCCCCATACCCCCAGGCCCAGCAGCTTCAGGTGATCCGGATATTCTTCGAGCAGCAGGGACTGGCCAACCGGGAGCGTGAGTCCCCCCACCAAACCAAGCAAAATGCGCGCAGGAAGGAATAGCCACAGGGTTTCGCTGATCGCGCACAGAGAAGACGCCAACGCGTAGACGACGAACGCCGTGACCCACACAGAGCAAGTACCGTATTTTCCTGAAAGCCAGCGGCTTAACGGGAAACCCAGTGCGATGGCAATCATGAAATCGGTTTGGGCCCAAGTTCCGAAACTGGGTTTTACTCCACCCAGATCACCGGCGACATGAGGCATCAACGCAATATAAGAACCCGCATTGAACAATACCGCCATGTGCCCAAAAGCCAGCATGGCATTAAACAGAACGAAGCGCCAGCCGTGTAATCGCTCATCAAAAATTATAGCCATGAATATCGAATCAGTGGGTGAACACACTAGGCGATGTATTTTTTGCAATACCTTCTATGGGTAGTTCGCCGTTTTTCAGATATATTTTTATTCGTTGATTCTCTGATTTTATCTATGCTTAACTTAATACCCCTAATACCAACATGCCGGAAAATACAGCTAAAACCGCCCACCCTATGACTTTGTTGACCGTGCTTGTCGCCTGCCACAAGCCAGAAATCTTCTCGCACCTGCGATGATAACTATTGCAAATCCTATATTTAATAAAGTAATACCCTGTCGGTATCAAGGTAATCAGTATATAGGAGGCAAGTCCCGCAATAATCAGTATGAGGTAAAAACTGATTATCTGTGTAGTACGGGCATCGGTATGAAAAATATGTTCTACTAAGTGATCCAGAGTCGACTCCAGTATTTCAAATAAAATATGAAGAAGCTCAAGCGACAAATGTATAATCGTATCTATTTGGCCATAAACTATAATTACCAGGATTATCCACGCAATAGCTTTATGTGTTGTTGAAAATTTATTTTCATTGAAGACATTCCGATTCATTGGAGCTTGCCTCGCTAGCCATGATTCAGCAATTTCTGAGTTTTTTCTCCAGTAAAATCTTTAACCCAAGCCATTCTTTTAAAAACCATCACGATTACCGTAATCCAGCTGTCTCGAAACGGTTATCTGGTAGCATTTTTTATTTATTAACGCTTCGTTTTGGAATTGCTAGGGGATTTACGAAGCAATCGAATATCAAAATAGGAATAAATAATAATTAGAAGTGCCATAACAAAGATTTTAAATTTTGTTATGAGTTTTTTCTCATTAAAAAGTTTCCAATTCATTGCATATTTACTCTGTAACCATGATTTAGGGGCTTCTTTATTTAAGCTGTTTAAAATGAATCTCCGATTAATATGATCCAGCTATTGCGAAACGATCCGCAACGAACAAAGAATTATTCAAGTACATGATGGATAATGGTAATCTAAGTATTATATTTGACAAGCGAAATTTATTTACATTTAATATCGAAGAATCGAATGTTATTTTTGAAATAGAGAAAATTCAGGCGCTTATCATTTCAGTAAGCGGCGGGGAAGATTTCGGCGCCATAATTGATTCAGGATTCGGCGAGATGGTCGACAGCTTGTTTTCAAAAGAAATCTCTGGGGCAAATAGGGGATGCCCGCGATATTCCGAATCGCTTTCCGTCATTTTGGGTCCGAGAAAGACCCGGCAAGAGCCGCCCGGAGCGGCAAGCCGCAAAAACGGCGCGCGCCGGTACGACAGTCCGATTTCTTGATGTGTGTTCACAATTTTAAGGAGAAAAACGATGACAACTTCCATTTATGATTTTAAGGTAACTTCTCTGAACGGCACCGAGGCCTCTCTCGATCAATACCGCGGCAAGGTGCTGCTGATCGTCAATACGGCCAGCCGCTGCGGCTTTACGCCGCAATACCAGGGGCTGGAGGAGCTGTACCGGCGCTACCGCGACCGGGGACTGGCGGTATTGGGATTTCCCTGCAACCAGTTCGGCGCACAGGAGCCGGGCAATGCGGAAGATATCCGGTCGTTCTGCACCGTCAATTATGGGGTCAGTTTCCCGATGTTTTCGAAAATCGAGGTCAACGGCGAACAGGCCGATCCGCTGTTCAGGTATCTCAAGGCGCAGGCGAAGGGCATTCTCGGCTCGACCGCGATCAAATGGAATTTCACAAAGTTTCTGGTGAACCGGCAAGGAGACGTCGTGGGGCGTTACGGTTCTGCGACCAAACCCGAGCAACTGGCCGCTGCCATAGAAGGTTTGCTGCCGCCGGTTTGAACGGGCGCAAGATCGAGCCGGCAATACGGTTGGCGGTATTGCCGCGCCGGAGCCGGCCATCGACCTTGAAGGGTGGCTCGATCATCCCGTAACATCCGCAGGCGGATTCGCCATGACTGGCAGTCCGCGTAGTATGTTGCAGGTTAAAGAATGGGTGTTTAATTATTCATGAGATAATTTATTCAGCTTGCGCAAACGCTTCTTCTTCGCCTTTTGCTCCCGGATCACAGTCACTTCGGCCAGTTCCTGTTCCATCATCGGCGGCGTTTCGAGGGTAACTCGTCCCACTGTACCGGCGCGGAATTCTGCAAGCAGGATTTTGGCCGCCTTGTCCAGATCCATCTGCCCGCCGGCGCGCAAGCAGCCGCGTTTGCGGCTGATCGCTTCCAGCACCGCTTCGTCGGATTCCGGAATCCGCTCCAGCCGGAAACGCTCGCGCAGGTAGTCGGGATACTGTCGGTTCAGGTAGCCGGCCACGAAGGCGGCGACCGCCTCATGATGCAGCGCGGTGTCCTTGATCGCGCCGGTGGCGGCGAGCCGGAGGCCGCTGTGCCTGTTTTCGATGTTCGGCCAGAGCATGCCGGGAGTGTCGAGCAGCACGACGTTGCTGCCGATGGCGATGCGCTGCTGGGTCTTGGTCACGGCCGGCTCGTTGCCGGTCTTGGCGACCGTGCGGCCGGCCAGGATGTTGATCAGGGTCGATTTGCCGACGTTCGGGATGCCCATGATCAGCGCGTGCACGATCCGGTCGTTCTGCATCTGCCCGGCCAGCATGTTCCGGCAAAGCGCCGGAATTTTGCGTATCTTTTCGGGTTCGCGGCTGGTCAGGGCGAGCGTTTTGACGCCTTGCTCCCGTTCCAGGTAATCCTGCCAGACGGCGGTCAGTTCCGGGTCGGCCAGATCGCTCTTGCTCAGTACTTTCAGGCAAGGCTTGTCGCCGCGCAGCGAAGCGAGCAGCGGATTGGCGCTGCTGAACGGAATGCGCGCGTCGAGCACCTCGATCACGATGTCGGTTTTCGGCAGGATTTCCTTTATTTCCTTGCCGGCCTTGTGCATATGGCCGGGATACCACTGAATCTGCATGATGTGTCGGGAAGGGCAAAATGCTATATTTAACCATCAAAATTCCCATCGTCACGCCAAATTGATCGAAGACCTCATGAAAAAATTGATTTCCTTTGTCCCGTTCGCCCTGTTGACGGGATGTTCGCAGGACTGGTTTAACCGGATGTCGCGCAAGGTGGTCGAATATAGGGGCGGCAACACCGAAAAGACCCGGATCGTCAGAAACGACAAGGCGACTTCGACCGACAAGGGTTACTATTATTTCTGGGAGGAACACAGGCATTACGTGCAGACGCCGCTGGACAACACCTTTGTGGAAGAATTCTGATGGTTGATGCGGCAAAAATCTCGGTTTCGACCCCTTTCTACGCCTATCTGTCGCGGCTTCGGTGGATCAAGCGCTGGGGGCTGAAGCGCAACGCGCACGACGAAAACGTGATGGAACACAGCTGGGAAGTGGCGGTGATCGCGCATACGCTGGCGTTGATCAAGAACCGCTACTACGGCGGCAATCTCGACGCGAACGCGGTCGCGGCCGCGGCGCTCTATCACGACATTACCGAGGTGATCACCGGCGACCTGCCGACGCCGATCAAATACCATTCCGAAGCGATCAACGTCGCCTACAAGCAGATTGAAAAGCAGGCCGAGAAGGAACTCTTGAAACTCTTGCCGTCCGAGCTGCAGGCCGATTTCGAGACGCTGATCCTGCATGACGCGATGCCCGAAGAGCATGTCCGGATCATCAAGGCGGCGGACAAGATCTCCGCTTATCTGAAATGCCAGGCGGAGATGAAGGCTGGCAATACCGAATTCGAAACCGCCGCGCAGGAACTGGCCGAAACGATAGCCGGCTACCGGCAGCCGGAAGTGGTGTTTTTCATGCAGGCGTTCGCGCCGAGCTGCGGGTTGACGCTGGACGGGTTGATGAGGACGTAATCGATGGGCGCCGCCTCGATGAAGCGCAGCGAAATCGAGGAATGCCGTCTCCGATTTAGGTTCCCCCCTCGGCTTCGTTGCACTGCATCGAGGCTACGGCACTCTGGAACGGGTCTTACCGCTTCAGATTGTCGATGCTGAAATTATCCAGATACAGGATCGCGGCGCCGAGGCCGATGCAGACCAGATAGCTCAAGGTCGGCGAGCCGGGGAACAGGTAGGTGTCGAGCAATCCCCACGCGCCTCGCCATAACATCACGATCGCGAAAACGATGACGACCACATTGGCGTTCGGATGGCGGGCTTTGAACTGTTCGAGTTTGGGTGAATCTTTGACTTGTTTTAACATGGCTTGCGGCGGTCTCATGGATTCGGGGGATGGATCGGTTATTCTATATAATGTGTCCCAGCTTCATCAATATGCTTTTCTTGGAAGTCGAGCGTTCGGCTCCTGATCCGATTGCTTTTATAACTCGATTTTTTTATGGATATATTGACCCACGTTCTCGACTTCTTCTTGCACATCAATGCGCATCTGGCCGACATTTTCGCCCGATACGGCGTGCTGACCTATACGATTTTGTTCCTGATCGTGTTCTGCGAAACCGGTCTGGTCGTGATGCCCTGGCTGCCGGGCGACTCGCTGTTGTTCGCGGCCGGCGCGCTGACCGCCAGCACCGGGCAACTGGACATTTACGTGCTGATCGTGCTGTTGATCGCGGCCGCGTTGACCGGCGACAATGTGAATTACGTGGTGGGCCGGTTTCTCGGCCAAAAAATCAAGGCCAGGGAAAAAATCGGTTTCTTCAAGCGCGAGTACATCGAGCGCACCGAGGCCTACTACGAACAATACGGCGGCCGCACCGTGATCATTGCGCGCTTCGTGCCGCTGGTCCGGACTGTCGCGCCTTTCGTGGCCGGCGCAGGCAACATGTGCTATGTGCGTTATCTCGGCTTTTGCATCGGCGGCGCGATGCTCTGGGTCGGCGGCCTGACGATGCTGGGCTACCAGTTCGGCAATCTGGAAATCGTGCAGAAGAATTTCGAACTGGTGATTTTAAGCATCGTGGCGATTTCGCTGCTGCCGATCGTGCATCAGATCTGGAAGAATTTCCGTAGTAAAACCTCAGAAACCGCATCGGTTTAACGGCCATTGTCTAGGCAGGGCGGATAACGCATGCTGGCAGCGCTCGTCCGTTTTTCGATTCGTTTCCACGGCGTCGTGATTGCGATCGCCATGATGATACTCGGCTACGGCGGCTACCGCTTCGCGACCGCCGGGCTCGACATCTTTCCCGAATTTTCGCCGAAGCGGGTGATCATTCAAACCGAAGCGCCGGGCCTGTCGGCCGAGCAGGTCGAAATCCTGGTCACGCAGCCGGTCGAGATGGCGGTCAGCGGCTTGATCGGACTCGAAACGGTCCGTTCCGAGTCGATCCAGGGGCTGTCGATCGTGACGGTCAATTTCGCCGAAGAGACCGATATCTACCGCAACCGGCAACTGGTCGGGGAACGTCTGGCCGAATTGCCTTCCCGCTTGCCGCCTGGCGTGATTCCGGTTGCGGTGCCCTTGTCCTCCTCCTCGGCGACCGTGCTGACGCTGGGCCTGACGTCGGACAGCAAGGACCTGATGGCGCTGCGCAGCCTGGTCGACTGGACGATCGTGCCGCGCCTGCTCGCGGTGCCCGGCGTCGCGGACGTGAATGTGTTCGGCGGCGACGTCAAGCAATTGCAGGTTCAGGTCGACCCGGTTCGGCTGCGCAAATTCAATCTGGCGCTCCAAGACATCACGCAGGCGGCTTCCCAGGCGGGGGTGATCCAGGGCGGCGGCTTCATCGAAAACCACAACCAGCGTTTCACTCTGCAAACGGCGGGAAGTGCCGCCACGCCCGAACAGCTGGCGAAAATCATCGTCAAGCGCGACAAGGGCATGAACGTCACGCTCGGCGATGCGGCGGCGATCGCCTATGCGCCGGAGCCGCCGATCGGCGCGGCGCAGATCGGCGGCAAGGCCGGCATCGTGATGATGGTGATCGGGCAGTACGGCGCGAATACGCTGTCGGTGTCCCGCCAGGTCGAACAGGCGTTGACCGGATTCGACCGCCTGTTCGAACAGCAAGGCATTACTTTTTATCCGCACCTGTTCCGGCCTGCCGATTATATCGAACGCTCGGTGTCGAATCTGTCCGGCCATCTGTTGATCGGCGGGCTGTTCGTGGCGCTCATTTTGTACCTGTTTCTGTATAGTCTCCGCACCGCCTTCATTGCGGCGCTGGCGATTCCGGTGTCTCTGGTCGGTGCGGTGATCGTGCTGCTCGAAGCGGGCATGAGCCTGAATATCATGGTGCTCGGCGGGCTCGCGATCGTGCTCGGCGAAGTCGTCGACGACGCGATCATCGACACCGAAAACATCTTCCGCCGTCTGCGCGAAAACCGCCTGTCGCCTGTGCCGATGCCTGTGTCGGAGATCGTTTATAACGCCTCGCTGGAAGTACGCGGCTCGGTCGTGTACGCGAGCTTCATCGTGGCGCTGGTGTTCGTGCCGCTGTTGACCCTGCCGGGGGTGGCCGGCCGTCTGTTCGCGCCGCTCGGCTATGCCTACATTTTGGCGATTCTTGTCTCGCTGCTGGTCGCGCTGACGCTGACGCCGGCGCTCTGTTATCTGCTGCTGGGCCGTTCGACCTATACAGCGGACGATCCTCCGTTGATCAAACGCCTGAAGCCCCGGTATCGGGCGCTGCTCGACGCGGTTTACCACCGCTTCAACCTCGTGATCGGCGGCAGCCTGGGCATCTGTCTGGCGGGGCTCCTGGCATTTACGGCGCTGAAAAGCGAGTTTCTGCCGGAACTGCGCGAAGGCCATTTCATCGTGCATACCAGCAGTCTGCCGGGCACGTCCCTGAAGGAGTCGATTCGGATCGGCACGCAGCTGACTCGGCAAATGCTGCAAATTCCGGGCGTCGAATCGGTGTCGCAGTGGGCAGGGCGCGCCGAGCGCGGTGCCGATACCTACGGCAGCCATTACAGCGAGTATGAAGTCCGTCTGAAGCCGATGTCCGGCTCCGGGCAGGGCGCAGTGCTGGAACGCATCCGCGGCGTCCTGGACGATTTTCCGGGTATTTCGTACGAAGCGAACACCTTCCTGACCGAGCGGATCGACGAGACAATTTCCGGCTACACCGCGCCGGTCGCGGTAAACATCTACGGCAACGACCTGAACGCGCTGGACGAGAAAGCCCGGCGACTGGCCGCCTTGCTGCAGGAGATCGAAGGGGCCTCCGACGTGCAGGTGCGTTCGCCGCCCGGTGCGCCGCAGATCCGGATTGAGATGAATCCCGACCGGCTCACCTTTTGGGGCGTCACGCCGAAGACCGTGCTGGATACGTTAAGGATTGCCTACGAGACGCAGATCACCGGACGCAAGCTCGAAGGCAACCGGATTTTCAATATTGCGGTGGCGCTGTCGCCGAAACTGCGCGAACGGCCCGAAGCGCTCGCGGAACTACCGATCCGAACCCTGGACGGCAAGCTGATCATGCTGGCTCAGGTCGCGGATATCCACTATGGGCTGACCCGGTACAATATTCTGCACGAGGGCGCGCAACGGCGGCAGACGGTCACCTGCAACGTCCAGGACAGGGACCTGGATGCGTTCATGGCCGACCTGAAAGCCAGGATTGCGAAAGATCTGCCTGAAACCGGCGACAGCTATATCGAGTTCGCCGGCTCGGCAGTCGAACAGGCGAAGGCGCGCGCGGATTTGATCGTGCATTCGGCGCTGGCCGGCATGGGCGTGCTGATCTTCATCTATCTGGCGATCGGCAATCTCCGGCATGTCCTGCTGACCCTGTGCAATCTGCCGTTCGCACTGATCGGCGGCATTGCGGCCGTGCTGGTTACCGGCGCGACGCTGTCGATCGGCTCGCTGGTCGGTTTCGTGACCCTGTTCGGGATTACCGTGCGCAACAGCATCATGCTGCTTTCGCATTACCGGCATTTGATCGAGATCGAGCGAAAGGCCTGGAATTTCGACACGGCCGTGCAGGGCGCCCAGGAACGATTGCCGTCGATCCTGATGACTGCACTGGTCACCGCGCTGGCGATGTTTCCGATCGCGTTCGACAACGACAATCCCGGCCGCGAAATCATGGGGCCGATGGCGGCGATCATCATCGGCGGGCTGGTGTCTTCGACCGCGCTGAATTTGCTGTTATTGCCGGGGATGCTGCTGAGGTACGGGCGCTTCGGAAAATAATTTTTCGGATGTATTCACCGGTGTCATGCGAAACCTAGAGTGGGCTGAGACGGAAGGGATTTACTGGCTTATCGGACAAAAAAGCAGGGCGATCTGACCAAAGCCCGTCTGCCGTCCGCTGTAGGGAAGGCAGGCGCTAACCGTCGGTCACCCCTGCTTCGAAAAGAGCCGCTAAGACAGGCTGAAGCCGTCCTGATCTTCGTTGTAAGGTACGGAAGCGCGTTTGAAAGCATACAGCATCAGGAACAGCGTCGTGATTAAAAACAGGATGGGCAGCGAGGCGTTATAGCTCAATCTGAACGGGACGAGATTGGCCGACAATATCGCATCATAGAGGCCGTGAACGAGTCCGGCGAACAGCACGCTGTCCGTATGAATGAAAATACTGCCGAAGATGATCCCGGCGAAGGCGATCAGCGCCAGTTCCCGGAACTGGCCTTGGTAGAGGTATTGCAGATGCGAAAGCGTGTAGCCGTATTTCATCTGCAGGGTTTTCTGGATCATGCCCCGGTAAAACAGCTCTTCTCTCAGGCCGGCCGCAAGGCCCGAAATAAAGAAGACGAGTTGCCAGAGCGCGGTTTCATTTTCTGTATTGGTATAAACGATCGCAAATAAAAAGAATAATTGGATTGCCGCGGCGAAAGGCGGCGTTAACGTTTCCTTTTGGTCCGAATCAGTTCTCCCGGAATGGACCAGTGTCCGTAAGTTTGCGATAGGGAAAAAGAAAAGGCGAGATACAGGATTTCGGAAACCGCCGCGAATAAAATTATTTTTTCATTTTATTTCTCGTAAGTCAGGATATTGATTATGAAGGCGCCATCAATTGAATTTGCCGTGCGCATTCACGGGTCGATACAGCCGAGTTACAACAAATAACCCCGGTCAAGGAATGACCGGCGATAATTTACCCGAGCTTCCGGATAATTTCCAGCCTTAGAAAACCATATAAATTAGTAAGATAAGGAGGGTTTTGCCCGGAAATCCAGCAGGTGCCGAGCTATAGGCCGGGCGGGTAGGGCGAGAGGTGAAACATCGGTTTGCAAAGAGGCTGAGTTTTCGCCGAGGCGAATGGATGGACGTCAGGAAAAGAAGAAGCATCCATCATCCGGGCGGGCGGCAGGGTTTCAGGACTGGGCGGAGGCTACGGATTCGGTTTGTTTGTGCTCGAAGCGTGATCGGCCGCGTTGACGATTTTGCCGTCGACGATCCGTATTTTGCGCGCCGCCCGGCCGCCGATAGACGGGTCGTGCGTGATGATCACCAGTGTAACGCCTTGATGGTTGAGGCTTTCCAGGAGTTCGATGATTTCCTTGCCGGACTGGCTGTCGAGGTTGCCGGTCGGTTCGTCCGCGAGCAGGATTTCGGGGGCCATGATCATCGCGCGGGCGATCGCGACGCGCTGGAGCTGCCCGCCCGAGAGCTGGTCTGGCTTGTGGTGGGCGCGGTTTTCCAGGCCGACATTGGCGAGGGCCGTGGCTACCTTTTGTCGGCGTTTTTTGGGGGCGACGCCCGCCAGGATCAGCGGCATTTCGATGTTTTCGGCGGCGGTCAGGCGCGGGATCAAATGGAAAAACTGGAACACGAAGCCGATGTTTTCGCGGCGGACCTTGGCGAGTTCGTCGTCGCTGAGCTGGGTAACCGGGCGGCCGTTCAATAGGTAACGGCCTTCGGAAGGCTGATCGAGCAGCGCGATCACGTTTAATAAGGTCGATTTTCCCGATCCGGACGGTCCCATCACGGAGACATATTCGCCTTTGGCGATGGAAAGGCTGACACCGTCCAGCGCCTGGACGGTTTGTTCGCCGACTTGGAAGGTGCGGCGAATGTGCGCGAGCTCGATCACGGTTTTGCCTGTGCCCGCGCGCCTGCGGTCACGCCCTCCTGGCCGACCGACAGCACGACCTTGTCGCCGGGCTTGAGGCCTTCCAGCACCTCGACATAATTCCAGTTGGCGAGGCCGGGTTTGAACGTGCGTTCTACCAGCACGCCGTTTTCATTCAGCAAAAGGACTTTATGATTTTCGATCACCGCTTCGGCGGGTACGCGCAACGCCTTCGGCTTGCCGGCCAACAAGACTTCGATATCGGCGCTGTAGCCGGGCAGCAATTCCTGCAAGTCTTTCGGATCGGTCAGCTTGACCTCGACTTCGACCGTGCGCGCCTGTTTTTCCTTTTCCAGCACATAGGGGGCGATGCGCGAGACGGTGCCCAGCGAGCGCCTGCCGGGAAAGGCATCCAGCGATACATAGGCCGTCATGCCGGTCTTGATTTGCGGGGCATCGACTTCGTCGATCGGCGCGGACACGTACAGACAACTGACGTCGAGCAGATCGATGGCGGGGAGAGTGGGGATGCCGGGCGGCGAAGGCGTCACATATTCGCCGAGTTCGACGTTGATTTCAGCGACCGTGCCGTCGAACGGCGCCTCGACATAGGTCCGTTCGATGGCGGCCTTGGCCGCATCCCGGCTGGCCTGGCTGACATCGACGGCCGCTTTGGCCGAAAGGCAGGCGGCGCTTTGGGCCTTGGCGTTGGTGACTTTCGTGTCGACCTGCTCTTCCGAAACGATGTGGTTGTACTTTTGCAGGCGGGAAATGCGCTCGGCTTCCCGGATCGCGCCGCCTTTCAACTGGCAGGCCTGTTCGGCGGCGGCATGGTTCGCGCGTATTTGCGCTTCCTGCAGCGCGAGTTGCGCTTTCAGATCATGGTTCCAGACTTCCATCAATAATTCGTTTTTCCGGACTTTATCGCCTTCCTTGACATTCAGTTGGGCAACCTGGCCGCCGGCTGCCGGCGCCAGATAGGCGCGCCGGCAGGCTTTGACGGTACCGACGCGGGTATTGGAAACGGTGGACCGGACTTCGCCCTCTTCAATGCTGACGATTTTCACCTCCACCGGCTCGGGGCGTTTATAATAGACTGCCAGCGCGAAGGCGATGGCGAGGATTGCCAAAGTGGTCAGCGTTTTTTTGCGCATCGAAGCTTCAGTGGGATGACGAGACAAGAGAGAAAAGGCTGCAAGTCTGCCGGCGCGGCTATTTTACGCTATTAAGTTTACATTCTTTAGCGATCTCAACTTATAATCTTGTCCGAATACGCCGACAGGCATTTTTTATCATGATTTCATGAAATACAGCGAAGCATTTTTGAACGCCGCCGCCGATCTTTGCGAAGCGGGGCGGTTTATCGACGGCAAAGGCTGGGTTCCGGCAACCAGCGGCAATTTTTCGGTTCGGCTGCCGGACGGCACGATTGCAATCACCGTTTCGGGCAAGCACAAAGGCCGCCTGCAAATCGAGGACATCATGCTGATCGATGCGGACGCCAATCCGCTCGACGGCAAAAAACCGTCCGCGGAAACTCTGCTGCATACTTCCCTGTATAAGCGTTTTCCCGCCGTCAATTGCGTATTGCATCCGCATACGATGCATTCGGTACTGGTTTCCAGAATTTTCAAGAGCGAGATCGTGCTCGAAAATTATGAACTGCTGAAGGCTTTCAGAGGAATTGGCACTCACGAAGCCCGTCTGGTCATACCGGTCTTTGCCAATGACCAGGATATTCCGCGCCTTGCCGTGGAAGCCGAACGCTACCTGGACCGGCATCGGGACTGTTACGGCTACGTGATTGCCGGGCATGGGGTTTATACCTGGGGGGAGTCGATCGACGAAACCTTACGGCATCTTGAAGCCCTCGATTATTTGTTTGATTGTGAATTACGCCTGCACGGAGCGAACAGATCATGAGCGCATTAACCGTTTATCCCGATAATCAGCCGCAATCGGGAGCCTTGTACACCGACTATTCCGATATTGCGGCCGAGTTGAGCCGGATCGGCGTGCAGTTCGAGCGCTGGACCGCGAACCGTGTACTGGCGGACGATGCCGATCAGGAAACCGTCATCGAAGCCTACCGGGATTCGGTCGAGCGGCTGATGCTGCAGTACGGCTTCCAGTCCGCCGATGTGGTCAGCCTACAGCCCGATCATCCGCAAAAGGCGGCGTTTCGGGAAAAATTTCTGGCCGAGCATATTCATGAAGATTTCGAGGTCCGATTTTTTGTGGACGGCAAAGGGCTGTTTTATCTGCATGCCGGTGATAAGGTCTATGCAATACTTTGCGAAAAAGGCGATTTGATTAGCGTGCCGGCCAACACGACGCATTGGTTTGATATGGGGGAGAATCCCTGTTTCAAATGTATCCGGCTATTCACTACGCCGGAAGGCTGGGTGGCCACGTTTACCGGCAGCGACATTGCCCGATCGTTTCCGACTTTCGATCAATACGTTGCCGCTTTATCATGATCAAAGCGATCGTTACCGATATCGAGGGCACGACGTCGTCGCTGTCTTTCGTTAAAGACGTGCTGTTTCCCTATGCGCGGGTCCATATTGCCGAGTTTGTGCGGGATCATGCGGACGATCCCGAAGTGCGGCAATTACTGCGCGATGTTTCCTGGGAGGCAGGAAAAGAGTTGGACCTCGGGCAGACAATCGCGCAATTGATCGAATGGATCGATCAGGATAAGAAAATCACGCCGCTGAAGGCGCTGCAGGGGCTGATTTGGGAAGAAGGCTACCGGAAAGGCGCCTTCGCCGGTCATATTTATGAAGATGCCGAAAGAAATCTGAAGGCGTGGAAGGCTTGCGGGCTGGGCCTTTACATTTATTCTTCGGGTTCGGTGCATGCACAAAAACTGCTGTTCTCGCATACGGATTACGGCGATTTGACGCCCTGGTTTTCGGGCTATTTCGACACCCGGATCGGCGGCAAGCGGGAGGTCGATTCGTACCGGCGCATTGCGGACGAGCTGCGGCTGTTGCCCGAGTCTTTGCTGTTTTTGTCCGATATCAAAGAAGAGCTCGATGCGGCGAGGCAGGCCGGATTCCACACCGTCTGGCTGGTCCGCGATGGCAAACCGGATTCCGATGCGGAGCATCGCCAGGCGCAGGATTTCGATCAGATCGAGATCGTTTTTTCAAACGATCGGTGATTTTAGGGTTATTTGTTACAATGCGCCCTTTATGTTTGTATCTTTATTTAAGGTTTTAAAACTGCGATGAGCATTAAATCGGATAAATGGATTCGCCGCATGGCGGCCGAATACGGCATGATTACGCCGTTTGAAAGCGGCCAAGTCAGAGATTCCGAAAAGGGGCGGGTCATCTCGTTCGGGACGTCGAGCTACGGTTACGATGTGCGCTGTTCGGACGAGTTCAAGATATTCACCAATATCAATTCCGCGATCGTCGATCCGAAGGATTTCGATTCGAACAGTTTCGTCGACGTGAAGTCCGATGTTTGCATCATTCCGCCGAATTCGTTTGCCCTGGCGCGGACGGTGGAGTATTTCCGTATTCCGCGGGATGTGCTGACGGTTTGCCTGGGCAAATCGACTTATGCGCGTTGCGGGATTATCGTGAATGTGACGCCGCTCGAACCCGAATGGGAAGGGCATGTGACGCTGGAGTTTTCGAATACGACGAATCTGCCTGCGAAAATCTACGCGAATGAAGGTGTCGCGCAGATGCTGTTTTTCGGCAGCGACGAGGTTTGCGAAACGTCTTATAAAGACCGCGGCGGCAAATACCAGGGGCAAATCGGAGTGACTCTGCCGCGCGCGTGACAGGTGGTCATTGTAAAGTTGCGGGCTTGGTCAGCACGGGCGGCAATTGCAGGAAATAGCCCCGCTCATTTAAATTGTTGATCACCGAAACCGGATCGGCGCTTGCAAGTTTCCGTTCCGGCGTGACTTCGAGGCTGAAAACGAATTCCATTCTGCCCAGAGAGGCCTTTAAGGCTTCCGGCAGGCAGGAGAAATCGTCCTGGTTTCGGAGAAATAAATAAAGGTCTTGTTTTTGGAGGCTTTTATAAATAAAACAGTGCATGTTTAAAGTAAGGATACGAAACGTATGCAGCGAAGTTTACGGTCCGGCCGTGCGGGTTTGCAGCAAGCCATAACGGGGAGTTGTCACACTATTATTCCTTCTCTCCCTCGATGAATCAATCCACTTTCAAATCTCGGGATTTTTTTCTCAAGGCCTGCTGTTTCGAGGCCTCGCTGATCCTGGTCGCTCTCATCCTGGGTGGGATAGCGGGCATCAACCCGTTTGCAAAGCTGTTTTTCTCCGAGGCCGCGATTTTATACGGAATTATCGGCACGGCGCCGATGATCGTGTTGTTTCATCTGGCGGAACTGCGGCAGCAAGAGGCGTTTCAGAAAATCAGACGGTTATTGCTCGAAACGCTGGGTCCCAGCCTGCATCGGCGGCACTGGGCCGATTTGCTGATGCTCGCCGCGATAGCGGGATTGTCGGAGGAAATTCTTTTCCGGGGTCTGATTCAGCCGTGGCTGGAGGCTGTTTTGGGAATGCGTGCGGGTTTGGTCGGTTGCAACGTTCTGTTCGGCCTGGCGCACGCGGTTACGCCGCTTTATACCTTTCTCGCGTTTTTGATAGGGATCTATTTGAGTTTGTCGATGGATTACGGGGTGGAGCGGAATCTGCTCACGCCGGTAGTGATCCATGCGCTGTATGATTTCTGGGCTTTTTGGGCTTTGATAAAGACTTACAGGCTGAATCGGACGAAGCGGGAGTTCGGCGATAAGCCGTAAAGGAGTCTATGGGGATGGCTAGTTGAGCCGCCTTCCCTGGGGCTCAATTGACCGGCATTCGTTTCTTTTTACGCCCGGTAGCTGGACCGGCTCCGGGCGGCAGCCCATACAGCCAATTGCCGATTCAATCGGCAACCGCCGCTAAAAAACATGAATGGCTGTTCCGCTAGATCTCATCAATGCCGGAGACGCCTACCATCGTCCAGTTGTCAAAATCGAGGACGCCTTCCTGGTCGTCTCCCTTGTCATAAGTGATTCGGCAAACATATCTTTTCGTGGTCATGTTGCCGGATTCGTCAGTGATATTGATGTCGGCGTTAATCAGAAATTGGTAATTGCCCAAGCTCCAAGCTTTGACCGGCTTGTTCGTGAATGTTACGGAAATATCGGAATCGAGTTCCGACTTGATGTAATTATTGCAATCGTTGAATGCAATCGCCGTCATCTCCGTGGAGATGGGAAGCTGGCTGCCTTGGTCTTTGCTGTCGACTAAAAAGGCATCGGACTTGATAACTTCGGTTACGAGAGGCATGACCGCTTCTCTTTGAAATACAATCAATAAGCCAAGACCGCCCACGAGTAGAAGAAAAGGATGTTTTTTAAAAAAATTGTTCATGAATGAAAGCGCCAATGGTTAGTTTTATCATCACAATTGTATCAGAAATCAATACATTAATCGTACGCTAGTATACCGGCCTGTTTGAGTGCTGAGCGATTTTTTTGACGAAAATATTTTTTGTCTTGACAAGGTGCTTCGAGCTGGTAAACTGACCGCTCACCAAACTGGACTCGGTGCGGTTCCTGGCCAAAAGCCAGTGAATGTGGAAATGGAGTTGAACAAGAAACTCCCAGCCAAATAGCTGGGGATTGTTAAATTTTTAGGAGGTAGAAATGGCAGCTACAACTGAATCAGTGAAAGCTGATGCTGCGGAAGCACCGCTGTTAAATAAAAGAAATCTGTTCCTGGGCATCGCGTTGTACAACGTATTCTATGCTTGGGTTCGTTGGTACGAAGGTGTTTATGGCTGGTCCGCCGGTCTTGACTCTTTCGCACCAGAATTCGAAACCTACTGGATGAATTTCCTGTACATCGAGTTCGTACTGGAAGTATCAACCGCAGGTATTCTGTGGGGCTACATCTGGAAAACCCGTGACCGTAAAGTCATGTCTATCACTCCAAGAGAAGAACTGAGAAGACACTTTACTCACTGGATCTGGCTGTGCTGCTACGCGACTGCAATTTACTTTGGCGCTAGCTACTTCACCGAACAAGATGGCACGTGGCATCAAACGATCGTTCGTGATACTGACTTCACTCCAAGCCATATCATCGAATTCTATTTGAGCTACCCAATCTACATCATCACCGGTGGCGCTTCCTTGCTGTATGCAAAAACCAGACTGCCTACTTATGCGAATGGTTTCTCCATTCAATATATGGTATCTGTTGTCGGCCCATTCATGATTCTGCCAAATGTTGGTTTGAACGAGTGGGGTCACACTTTCTGGTTTATGGAAGAGTTGTTCGTTGCTCCTCTGCACTATGGCTTCGTATTCTTCGGATGGGCGGCTCTGGGTGCATTGGGTGTTCTGAGCATCGAAGTTCAAGCACTTGCGAAATTGCTGAAAAAAGACTTGGCTTAATTCTTTAAGCTGTAGCCTGTAAAATAACTATCTCCTGGCCGTTTCGCTCAAGTTCCAATAGGCGAAACGGCATAGAGAAAGATAGTATAAAAATAATTTTAAACCCTTTAGGAGGTAAGCTAATGAGCGCATCTCAATCAGCTGTACGTTCACGTGCCGAAGCTGTCAAAGTTTCACGCACGTTTGACTGGTTAATTTGCTTTACTTTGTTCTTCATTATTCTCGGTGGCTATCACGTTCACTTCATGTTGACGGGTGGTGACTGGGACTTCTGGACCGATTGGAAAGACCGTCGTCTGTGGGTAACCGTATTGCCAATCGTTGGTATTACTTTCCCAGCCGCTGTTCAAGCAGTTGTGTGGTATCGTTGGCGTCTGCCATTCGGCGCAATGCTGGCTGTTCTGGGCCTGCTGTTCGGCGAATGGGTTAACAGATATTTCAACTTCTGGGGATGGACTTACTTCCCAGTTAACTTCGTGTTCCCATCACAATTCGTTCCAGGCGCAATCGTTCTGGACGTAATTCTGATGCTGTCTAACAGCATGCAGTTGACTGCGGTTCTGGGCGGCTTGGCTTATGGCCTGTTGTTCTATCCTGGCAACTGGCCGGTCATCGCTCCATTGCACGTGCCAGTTGAATACAACGGCATGGTAATGACCCTGGCTGACTTGCAAGGTTACCACTATGTAAGAACCGGTACTCCAGAATATATCCGGATGGTTGAAAAAGGTACTCTGAGAACTTTCGGTAAGGACGTTGCTCCAGTATCTGCATTCTTCTCTGGTTTCGTGAGTATCATCATCTACTTCTTGTGGCACTTCTTCGGTAAATGGTTCGGCAGCACCGCATTTACCCAAGCCACCTAATTCTTATTAGGTTCTGAGGCTAGTAACACAATAAATAAATGGCTAGTGGATAAATGAACAATTTATCAACTAGATACTCAAGAATAAATAGATTCTCTATTATTAGAGGAGGATATATGAAGTTAATTAAAGACAAGGTAGCAAAGTTGTCCTTTGTCGCACTGTTGCTGACAGTTGCAGCAGCGATGTTCTATACACCAGCTGCATCCGCACACGGTGAAAAGTCTCAGGCGGCTTTCATGCGTATGCGTACTATTCACTGGTACGATCTGAACTGGTCGAAAGAAGTTGTTAAAGTCAATGATACAATGACAATTTCTGGTAAGTTCCTGGTATTCTCAGGCTGGCCAGAAACTGTGGACAAACCGGAAAGCGCTTTCTTGAACATCGGTATTCCAGGCCCAGTATTTATCCGTGCTGGATCTTGGATTGGTGGCCAATTGGTTCCTCGTTCCGTTTCTCTGGAACTGGGCGAAACCTATGAGTTTAAAGTTCTTTTGAAAGCACGCCGTCCAGGTGACTGGCACGTTCACACCATGATGAACGTAGAAGGCGGTGGCCCAATCATCGGTCCTGGCAAATGGGTAACGGTTGAAGGTTCTATGAGCCAGTTCACCAACCCAATCACCACTTTGACTGGCCAAACTGTTGATCTGGAAACTTACAACCTGAGCAACACCTACTTCTGGCATGCTTTCTGGTATGCTTTCGGTGTGGCTTGGATGGTTTACTGGATGCGTAAGCCAATGTTCATTCCACGTCAACTCGCAGTGGAAGCTGGTAAAGCTGACACTCTGATCACTGCAACTGACAGAAAAGTCGCTTTGGCTTTCGGTGCTGGCGCGATTGGTATCGTTGCTTTCACGATGGCACAAACCAACTCTGAATACCCAATCACCACTCCTCTGCAAGCAGGTTTGTTGCGTGGTATGAAGCCTCTTGATCTGCCTACACCAACTGTTAGCGTTAAAATTGACGACGCTACCTACCGTGTACCAGGTCGTTCAATGAACATGACTCTGACTGTGACCAACAATGGTGACTCTGCGGTCCGTTTGGGTGAATTCAACACCGCTGGCGTTCGTTTCTTGGATGCTAACGTAACTGAAGACACCACCGGCTATCCAGATGACTTGTTGGCTCCAGAAGGTCTGACTGTTAGCGACAACAGCCCACTGGCTCCAGGCCAAACCAGAACTATCCAAGTCACTGCGTCTGACGCAGCTTGGGAAGTATATCGTCTGGCTGACTTGATCTATGACCCAGATAGCCGTTTCGCTGGCTTGCTGTTCTTCCACGACGAAAACGGCAACAAGCAACTGGTCCAAATCGACGGTCCTCTGATCCCAACCTTCATCTAATCGAAGATTGCTGATCTAATAACAATAATAAATCATTAAAAAATTGGAACCCCCGCAATTCAAGTAGTTGCGGGGGTTTTTTTATGGGAGAGAATTCAGAATTGGGTTGTAGGAAAGGCTAAAGCATTTTCAAATCGTATAAACGGAAACTTTAATCGATTGGAAGCGTCGCCCATGTTTTGTTAAAAGAGGTCCTGATGTCGAAAGCTTATCCGATGGATTTAAGGACGCGGGTGATCGAAGCCTGCGACGAAGAGCAGGTCATTGCCCAGGCGGTCAGTGGCTCAAGGTAAGCCCTTTGTTTGTGGGTTTGTGGAGTAGTTGCAGAGCAGCAGTGGCGGTGTGGAGAGTGGCACGTTGGAAACCAAAGCTTACGCGAGAGCCAACCTTTGTTATTGCCGATGCATGACGAGACTCTGCGTGCGCTGTTGATTCAAAAAAGCGCTGGCGGCCGAGCAAGCACGTGAAGACGTGCGTCCTCGGATTTTCGAAAGGATATGTCAGCCAAGAGGACAGCAATGCGAAAGCTTAAAGAAATCCTTAGAGCATTTTCGCTTTGGGTATATGGCCTTCGAAAGGAAAGCACGTCATTCCGGTAGAGCCTGCCCCGGTCAGGGATTGCCAGACGACTGCACCCGTAGGGTACGTGTGCGTACCCTCAATGTCGAAAGGTACGCACAGCGTACCCTACGGGGCTGGACTTAACGGCTGGGCACCTTTCAGAAGGTGAGGACTTCCCTTACGCGATATGAAAATGCTCTAGACTACGAGAGGGACCAGGTCCTCACCACACTGATCTTGGTGCTGGCACTGATTTGCCGAATACTTAAATCGGTACTGTAACGCAATTGGGTTGGCGAAGCGGTAGAAGTTCATGCGCCGACGCTTGCCGGACGTTTATTTTCGTCACCAGCGCGTCGCGCGTATCATGCCCGTAAATTTTACCCCGTCGTCCCATCCATCCTTCACCCATGCCAGAGAAACATAATCGGACACCCGGGCGATTAATGAACTGGATGCAGACCTTGAGGTTCTTGGGTCAAGGCTCAATTACAGCGTCAACTGCTGCATCTGGAACAGATGTCATGCGCCACGGTACAGTCGGTCGAGCGACTCGCAAGCCGGCAATGAAGGTCAAAGTTTTCCAATGGCTCCGGTGCAGTCTATACGCAGCCGGCACCATCTAAAGCCCCTCCATAACGGCTGCGCAGGTTCGTGGTGCTCCCGATTTCATCCAGAAACACCGCTAGGACACAGCGCGTTGCGATTGCCAGGCTTCTCATTGATCCTGTTTGGCAGCCACATTCTCATACTGATGCTCACTGGCGAACCGTTTTTTTATAGTGGTAGCCCAGCTTTTGACGTAGAAATTGATCGATAGCGAGAATTGAAACGGTCAGAACCATTGGATGTGCTGAACGCAGTGAACGCATCATTCGCAACCGATGCGGCTCCTGCGTCGGCGCGTCCTACAAACCATAATTCTAAGTTTGAAGGGTGTTGCGATCCGACTTCGCGGGCCGCTTTGCCGCTTACGCGATCCGTAAACATAACGCTTCCGAATAAGGAGGATCTTGGATAATCTTTACGGCAACAAGAATTTCATTTGATTAAACCCGGATGATCATGGCAAGTGGATCGGGAAGAGGCAGTAAGCAGGATTCAAAGAGAATCTTATAACTTGCCGAGGTTGAAGGCATGTCTGCGGGATTGGTAACGATGAATGACTTTATTCACATAATTCTGCGTTTCGGGATAGGGCGGTATGCCTTTGTATTTGTCTACTGCGCCTTCCCCGGCATTATAAGCCGCAGCCACCAGTTCGATGTCGCCGTTATATCGATCGAGAAGCCAGCGTAAATAACGAACACCGCCTTTGACATTTTGACTTGCATCGAAGGCATCCCGTACACTGAAACGCGTGGCCGTTGACGGTATCAGCTGCATAAGCCCCATGGCATTGGCTTTGGAACGGGCGTTGACCTGGAAAGCCGATTCGACACTGACGATGGACAAAGCCAGCCTGGGGTCGACTTGATGCCAGGAGGCGATTTGCTTGACCATATTGATAATCCAGTGACGATCCTTTCTCAGTGAAGAGAGAACTGCATCCAAAGTAGCGTCGTTGAACCCTCGTGAATAAAGCTGACCGCGTGGCGGCTTAGTATTCGAAAGAACGCAATCGGGCAACTTGTCGGAGCTATAAAGAATGGTTTCAAGCATTTTGCCGGCTTCCGAATGCCCTTGTTGAGCGGCGGTGGCAAATAAAGAGGCGGCGACTTCCCTATTTTCAGGAACGCCTTGGCCGAAGGCAAACAGCATGCCCAGCCGGTAATAAGCTTCAAGAGAGCCGTTTCGGGCAGCTTTGCAATAAAGTACCGCCGACTCCCAGGGATTAAGAGGTTCGAGCTTTCCAGCCTTCGTCAATAATTTTTGCTGGCCCTCTTCAATGTCTGTATAGGCGTAAGATGCAGAGCAATATAAAAACGTTAAAAAAATCAAAGAAGTTAATCTGGACATGTAAGGCCCCCATTTTTAATCGTAATTAAATCATAGATGAGGAAAGTAATAAATCCAGATTTCAAAATAAAATCTTAATAAAATGTCAATTAGCCGTTATATGAAATAGCCTAATAATAAAATGCTTGTATATTAAATAATTGCGGAATAATTAAAATTTATTAATAAATAGAATATAGTAACTATATGATTATTGTGGTGCATCAATGAAAGTGCGGTATTTTGAGATAAAACCTGAGCAAATTTGTGCTGTGGTCGAGAGACGATGGCAAAACGATCCTCGATTTTTTATAAGCCCAGCATCAGCACTTGACCGTGCTGCTTAAGCCATAGCTGTGCGCAGCGATAATTTGGAAGATGTTGGGCGACGAGTGACCAAAAATGCTTCGAATGATTTTTTTCTTTGATGTGGCATAGTTCGTGGACAACGACATATTCCAGAATCTCAAGCGGAGCCAGCGCCAGAAGCCAGTTAATGGTGATATCGTTATGAATGCCGCAGCTGCCCCAGCGCGATCTTTGAGATTTGATGGTAATCGATTTCGGGAAAAGCTGATGTTTGGGACCGTGTTGAAGCACCAGCTGTTCTACGGTGATTTTGACGTTGTGCTTCATCCACCGGATAATGGCGGAGCGAATCTCCTCGCTGTTGACCGTCTCCCATTGCGTATGAGGGATGTGTGCCTTGAATACATCGGTATGCTCGATCTTGATTCTTTTCAATCTTGTCGGTGCCAAAGACAAAGGATAGGTTTTTCCCCGATAAGGAACGGGAGCGCCGTGATGATAAGTTTTGGGCGCGAGGCTTTGACTATGTACTTTACGGGCTTTTAGTCTTTGCATCGTGGCAGTAATCCAAGGCCACTTTTCCTTGACGAACTGGTGCAGTACGTCGTCCGAAACATCAGGCGGTGCGATCACTTCAATTTTTTCGGCGGTGACGACGATTCGGGTTCTAGACGCTCTCGACGTACGCTTGATTTGGTACGACAGGGGTTTCATCGGGCTAAAAAGGATTTTTAAGCATTCTGAGCTTGAGATCGTTCCACAAACTTAGCCGATCCGAATTGCCTACCTGTTTGCCGGCATTTCGGGATTTGGCAATCCATAAACCGGTACCGTTAAGGAAACTCTGAATAAGTCCTACGCCTGGGATAAAATATCCGCAGCTTGCCATTTTCGATAGGTGCCCGCCATGAAGCAACTCGGACTCAGTGCCCCGCTGTTCGTGAAGAAACCGAAACAGACTCGGCGGCAGCAATTTCTCCAAGAGATGGAGCAGGTAGTGCCTTGGAGTTTGTGGGCGAGCCGGATAGCGCCGCACTACCCGACAGCGGGCCGAGGCCGCCGCCCCTTTCCCTTGGCGACGATGTTGCGCATTCACCTGATGCAGCAGTGGTTCGGCTATTCCGATCCGGCGATGGAGGAAGTATTGCACGACATGCCGCTGCTGCGCGAGTTTGCCGGGCTCGATGCGGGCGAGGACGCCCTGCCGGATGAAACCACGATCCTCAAGTTCCGGCATCTGCTGGAACGCCATCAGTTAGCACAAACCCTATTTGATGAAACGGCGGCGCTGTTGGCCGAAAAAGGCCTGTTGCTACGGCAAGGCACGATCGTCGATGCGACATTAATCGCTGCCCCGCCGTCCACCAAGAACCGGGCGCGCAAACGGGATGCCGAGATGAGTTCGACCAAGAAAGGGAACAATTACCACTTTGGGATGAAGGCGCACATTGGGGTCGATGCCGAGTCGGGGTTGGTGCATACTGTGGAGATGACCACCGCCAAGGTGGCGGATGGGGTCATGACGGAGGCGTTGCTGCACGGCGAGGAACGGGTCGTGCTGGGCGATCGGGCCTATACCCGCAAGGACCGGAATCTAGCGGCGGATCGCCTGGAAGGCGAGCCGGTTTGGGCCTTTCCGTTCAAGCGGGGGAAGGGTGAAGAGTTGCCGGTAGAGCAAGCCCTTCACAACCACATGCTGGCGCCGTTACGCGCCATGGTCGAACATCCGTTCCGGATCGTCAAGCGCCAGTTCGGCTATACCAAAGTGCGTTACCGGGGGCTGTTCAAGAATGCCCAACAACTCTACTTGCTGTTTGCCCTGGGCAATCTTTATCACGTTCGGCAGGCGCTGCAGCCGACCTAGGGAGACCTTTGTCCTTCGCCCTGGAAAACCGAGAACACTGAGTGAAATCACCCCGATAGCGGGCGCTGCCGGGAAGGATTTGCCCATTTTCGGCGAGGTGCCACGGATGTCGCACGGTGTCGCTTATAAAAACCACTTATTCAGAGCTTCCTTAAAGCTGTAAACCGGCAATAAGTCGGTGCGCTGCGTAGCCGGTTTGATGTCGGGGATCAAGTTATCGAGCACTTCTGGAACCGCCTTGGGCGTTTTGAAATAAGTCAAGACCATATGCGCCTGATTCAATCGTAACGCTTTAACATAGGTGATGCGCATTTTATTTTCATCGACGCCCAGTTCTTTCAGTGTAAAGTATTTAGCGATCGCGAAATCCTCGCAATCGCCAGCGCCCGTTGCGAGAAATTCCAAAGGAGTCGCCCAATAATCTTCCACTTTCCAATGTATTATATCGTCAACGAATAACGAATTCAGGTTAAAAAAATCATTAACTTTGTCAAGTTTGTCTTTTTCGGGCAGATTTTTAGCGGAACGGAGCAGGTTTTGCCATTCGATCAGGCGGCGTTCGGCTCGGTCACCATACTTAGCTTTTACCTGAAGCAGTATTTCGCTGGTCAGTTCAATCCAGCCTAATGCATTGCACGCTATCGCAAGGCTGAGGAAAAAAATGGCCAGCTTGACGGGAAGAGGACGTAAAAGGCTCGGCATGGCGTTTGTTTATTGAGGCCTCTTCTGTAGCGCATCATCAGCGGCTTGCGCCGTCGAGCCCGATACTCTTGACGATATCGAAATCGACATCCGCGCGGACGTTTTCGGCAAGGATGGAAATGTCCAGCAATTCGCCGATTTCTTTGACGGTCTGTAAGAACGAGATTTTTTCCTCATTGCCTTGTAAGCCGTTGCTCAACTCCTGGCTGAGGCGGACGAAATCCGGCTTTAACATTTTGAGCTGATTGAGCGACAGCGAATGGCTGTCGAAGCGTTTAAGGATGACGCGTACGCCGGAAGCATGTAAAAAATCAATGAATTCATGATAGGCTTCGAAATTCTTGGCTACCGCATAGGCAGAAGAGCAAATGATCAATCGGGCGGCGGCAGAAGTATTCTGTTTCAGGAGATTTGAGAACCATGTCCTGAAACCGCTGTTTTTGATCGTTCGTGTCGAAATATTGATGGCGATATGCTGCGCGGAAGAGGTATTGTTTAAATGCGCGACGACTTTCTCGATCATGCCGCAATCCAGGGCGACGATCTTTTCATATTTTTCGGCAATCGAAACGAATACCCCGACCGGCAGAGGGACGCCTTGCTTGTCGAAGACCTGAATAAAAGCTTCCTCCATTAAAATCCGGTTATCGGCGATATGAATTATCGGGCCGATAAACTGAATTTTATAGAAATTCCGATCGACGATGTCGAATACCAGCGCTTTCCATTCGGTGACATCCTTTGCCTGTTCGCCGCCTGTTCTGATGTAATAGCTGTTAGGGCCGATCACGACAGCCTGTTCATAGGCCTCGTGGGCGGCGGGCAATATTGTTTCGGGAGAGCTTAACGGGTCGACAGCCACTACGCCGATATGGCCGATGTCGTTTTTCTGATGGACGCGGCCTAATTCGGTCAAGGCAAGGCTCAAGGATTTTGCCAGTTTTTCGGCTTCAGGCCACTGGAGATTGCGAGCCAGTACAGCGAATTCCGCGCCATAGAAATGATAGACGGTGGCTTCGGCCGAAAAGATTTCCGAGGTTTGCTTCAATTGCGAAGCGCAGCTTTGCAGAAAAGCATCGATCGCTTCGCTGTCGCGTTCTTTGACAAGGCTTGCCAAGCTGTCGGTTTTGACCAGAAAAAGAAAACCGTCGGTATTTTCCAGATAAAGCTGTTTCAGGTCGGAATCGAAAGTACTTTTATTGTAAAGGCCGGTCAAGCTGTCGAGCTGCAGTTTACGGCCCAGAGAAGACAGTTTGTCGTTCAGGTTCGCCATCACGCCGCTTAATTTGCGCGACATGAGATTCATCGAGTTTGCGACATTGTTAACTTCGATGGTCCAGGGTAAGCGAGTGATGGTTTCGAACTGGCCTTCGGCAATTTTCAAAGCAAGATCGTTGATGTGCTTGAGCGGTTTCAGCGTGAAGCGCAGCGCGAAAATCAACAGGCACACCGATAACAGGAACGAAACCAAAGAATAACAGAACGCACTTTGGGCTTGCTGATAAAGCTTCAAATAGGCGTAGCCGGGGTTGACCGTGACATAAACGGTGCCGCCGGGCGTCCACCCCGCGCTGATTTCGCTTTCCGCGGTTGCAGGTTCCATCGGCAGCAAATTCACGAACCAGTGCGGCACTTCATCGAAAACCTGGTTATTGCTTAATTTGACTAACGTTTTGTTTTCAGCATTATCCAGCTTGATCTCTTTGTAATAGCCCATGTCAAATATGGCGCTGATCATTGTTTTCAGGATCGGGTCGGATTCGTTGACAATATGGGGACTTAAGGAGAGCCCCAGCGAGGTCGCGGTATCCTGCGCATGGACTTGCGATTCTACTTGCAGATAACTCCTGATATTGTGGATGCTGATGACATAATTGACGATGAATATCGCTAAAAACAGCGCTGAAATCAGGAGTAACAGTTGCTTGGATAATGTCATGAAATGAGTCTGCCAACGATGAACAAGATAAAAGGCTCGAAACAGAAATCTTTATTCAACCAAGTTTAGACTATAGATTTCAAAACCGGAAAACCGGAAAACCGGAAAACCGGAAAACCGGCAAGCGGCAAGCGGCAAGCGGCAAGCGGAAAAACTCTGCCGGCAAAATCCGCTGTATCGCTTGTTTGGCAGAGACGATAAAGAAAAAAGCCCCGGCTGAATTCACATTCAGCCGGGGCTCTGGATTTAAAGCGAAAAGGCTTTATTCATGCAGGGCAACTACATCATGCCGCCCATACCGCCCATGCCGCCCATTCCACCCATGCCGCCCATATCCGGCATGCCGCCGGCTTTATTGTCGGCTGGCGCATCGGCGATCATCACTTCGGTGGTCAGCATCAGGCCGGCAACCGAAGCCGCGTTTTGCAGCGCGGTGCGGGTAACTTTCGCAGGGTCCAAAATACCCATTTCGATCATGTCGCCGTATTGGCCGGTTGCTGCATTGTAGCCGAAGCTGCCGGAGCCTTTCTTGACTTCGTTGAAAATGACAGAAGGTTCGTCGCCGGCGTTCGCAACGATCTGCCGCAGAGGCTCTTCGATTGCGCGGCGCAGAATGTTGATGCCGACCGTTTGGTCATGGTTCGCACCTTCCAGATTTTCCAGGGCGGAAATCGTACGGACCAGCGCAGTGCCGCCGCCGGCAACGACACCTTCTTCAACCGCCGCGCGGGTGGAATGCAGCGCGTCTTCGACGCGGGCTTTCTTTTCCTTCATTTCGATTTCAGTCGCCGCGCCGACCTTGATCACCGCAACGCCGCCTGCCAGTTTGGCCAGACGCTCCTGCAGTTTTTCCTTGTCATAGTCGGAAGTCGCTTCCTCGGCTTGCGCACGGATTTGCGCAACGCGGCCCTTGATTTTTTCTTCGGAGCCGGCGCCGTCGATGATGGTGGTGTTCTCTTTGGAAACCTGAACTTTCTTCGCCGTACCCAGCATCGACAGTTCGGCTTTTTCGAGTGACAGGCCGACTTCTTCTGCGATTACGGTGCCGCCGGTCAGTACCGCGATGTCTTCCAGCATCGCTTTACGGCGATCGCCGAAACCGGGCGCCTTAACCGCCGCGACCTTGACGATGCCACGGATCGTGTTCACGACCAGCGTCGCCAGCGCTTCGCCTTCCACGTCTTCGGCGATGATCAGCAGCGGACGGCCTTGCTTGGCCACCGCTTCCAGGATCGGCAGCATTTCGCGGATATTGGAGATCTTCTTTTCGTAGATCAGGATCAGCGGATCGTCCAGCTCGACGCTCATGCTGTCTTGCTTGTTGATGAAGTAAGGGGACAGATAGCCGCGGTCGAACTGCATGCCTTCGACGACATCCAGCTGGTTGTCGAGGCCGGAACCTTCTTCGACGGTAATCACGCCTTCCTTGCCGACTTTTTCCATCGCTTCGGCGATGATGTTGCCGACCGACTCGTCCGAGTTGGCGGAGATCGTGCCGACCTGCGCGATCGCCTTGTTGTCGGTGCATGGGGTTGCAGAAGCCACGATCGCATCGACCGCTTTGGTGACGGCCAGATCGATGCCGCGCTTCAGGTCCATCGGGTTCATGCCGGCCGCAACCGCTTTCAAACCTTCGTTGACGATCGCCTGCGCCAGCACGGTCGCGGTGGTGGTGCCGTCTCCGGCCACGTCGGAGGTGTGGGAGGCCACTTCCTTGACCATTTGCGCGCCCATGTTTTCGAATTTGTCTTTCAATTCGATTTCTTTTGCAACGGATACGCCGTCTTTAGTGATGGTCGGTGCGCCGAAACTTTTGTCCAGAATCGCGTTGCGGCCTTTGGGACCCAGGGTAACCTTGACGGCGTTTGCCAGGATATTGACGCCTTTCGCCATCCGGCTGCGTGCGTCATCGCCAAAATATACGTCTTTTGCTGCCATTTTAATTCCTAATCCAATGTGTTGATGGTTGTGATTGCGTGAGGGGGAGGCTTAGCCCAACACACCCATGATGTCGTCTTCGCGCATCACGATAAGTTCTTCGCCGTCGATCTTGACTTCATTGCCGGAATATTTGCCGAACAAGACTTTGTCGCCGACCTTGACTTCCAGCGGACGCATTTCACCATTGTCGAGCACTTTGCCGGTGCCGACCGCCAGGATGACGCCCTGGCTTGGTTTTTCGGCGGCAGAACCCGGCAGCACGATACCGCCTGCGGTTTTGGTTTCTTCTTCAACGCGTTTGACTATCACTCTGTCGTGTAACGGACGTATTTTCATCAATCTCTCCTGAAAAAATTAAAGGTAAAAAATTATTAGCACTCGCGTTTAATGAGTGCTAATAATAAACGGGTTTTGCAGTCTGTCAAGTTCTTTGGCATCATCCTCGCCACTTTAGCCAATTCAAATGACTCATGAATGACAACCAACTTTTGCGTTACAGCCGCCAAATCATGCTGCCTCAGATCGATGTCGAAGGTCAGCAGAAACTGCTTGCCGCCAAGGTGCTGATCGTCGGCGCCGGCGGGCTCGGCTCGCCCGCTGCGATTTATCTGGCGGCGGCGGGTGTCGGTCATCTGGCGATTTTCGATCACGACGATGTCGACTTGTCCAATCTGCAAAGGCAAATTGCGCATTACACCGACGATATAGGGACCGCGAAAGTCATTTCAACCCGGCAGACTTTGAGCCGCCTGAATCCCGATGTGGATGTCCGGGTGGTCAAGCGGCGGATCGCCGGTGAGGAACTGGCCGCAGAAGTCGAAGCGGCCGATGTGGTGCTCGACTGCAGCGACAATTTCGCGACGCGCTTTGCGATCAATCGGGCATGCGTCGAACACCGAACGCCGCTGGTGTCGGGAGCCGCAATCCGTTTTGAGGGGCAGGTCGCGGTATTTACGCCGGGCAAAGGAGACAGCCCCTGTTATAACTGCCTCTATCGGATGGACGGCGACGAACCGCTCAATTGCGCGACGAACGGCGTCATAGCGCCGGTGACGGGAATCATCGGCGCCATCCAGGCGATGGAGGCGATGAAGTTGATCACAGGCATTGGCGAAACATTGACCGGGCGGCTGCTCTTGCTGGACGGGCTGACGATGGAGTTCGACACGATGCGGTTCAGGAAAAATCCGAAATGTCCCGCATGCGGCAGAGTCGCTTCGAGTTGATATTTTTTTGAACGATGCGGACAGGTTTCGTGGGGGCGAGACTAACGCGGAAAGACCGGAGATGTTCGAATTCGCTGGTCGAACGAGGGGGAGGGAAACCGTGCGTTTACCGGCTTTTTTCGGCGCTGCAAAAAAGACGGCTTGACACGGTATTGAGCATGAGATACTAATAGAACTAGCGACTTGATTGACTCTACGCCGAAAAGAGGCGGCGGGGCAGCGCCGGGGAAATTTGGACGCGCCTTCATTGTCCGTGATGATTTTTAAAGCAAAGACGCTCGGTAAAAGGCCGGGATAAAAGAAAAATGTTTAAACGGAGTCGCCCGCATTCCGGCGACAGACAAGACGGAATTCTCGTGGCAGTTCCGAGCCTCTGCTCCGCGATTGAAGATATTTCCGGATGAATGTAAGGCGTTAAGGCGAAGTTTTTGCCGGCCGCTCTCATACGCTTGTAAATACCAGGGTTCCGGTATGATCTCATCTGGATGATTATTTTTGAAAATCGGCGGCAGGTCTGCCTGACGCCTCTGTTTCGATGATAGAGTTTCCTCATCGCTTTCGTTTGGTTTTCCCGATTCATGCCGGGCATTCGCCCACCGGGGGCGCATATGATTGTAGAAGGTACTGGGAGTCCGTTGTCAGGATTCGGTTTGCGGAGCCGGTGCTCATGATTAAGGCCGGGGACGTAGAGCCTTCGAGTCGACGAAGCCCCAAGGCGGTGCAGGAACCGGATTTTCGAGTGCTCTTCGAATCCCTGCCGGGCTTGTATCTTGTGCTGAATTACGATTTCAATATCGTTGCGGTCAGTGATGACTATGCGCGCGCCACCATGACCCGCCGGGAAGAAATTATCGGCTGCGGCATTTTCGACGTTTTTCCCGATAATCCTAACGATCCGTCCGCCGATGGCGTGCGCAATCTTCAGGCTTCCTTGCTATCCGTGCGGCATACCGGAAAAGCCCATGCGATGGCCATTCAAAAATACGACATTCGCAAGCCGGAAGCGGAAGGCGGCGAGTTCGAGGAACGTTACTGGAGTCCGCTGAACTCTCCCGTTTTCGATGCCGATGGCACGCTTGCCTATATCATTCACCGGGTCGAAGATGTGACCGAGTTTGTCCGGCTGAAGCAGCAAGGCATTGAACAAAGCGAGCTCACCGAAGAGCTGCGCGAGCGGATGAAAAAGATGGAGGCTGAAGTCTACCTGCGTGCGCAGGAGACGGCCAGGGCGAACGAAAGCCTGCGCATCAGCGAGGAAAACCTCTTGGTTACCTTGAACTCGATCGGCGACGCCGTATTGACGACCGATGCGGCGGGGCGGGTGACGCGTCTGAATCCGAGAGCCGAACGGCTGACGGGCTGGCAGCGCAGGGAAGCCATAGGCCGTCCGGTTGCCGAGATCTTTCATATCGTCAATCAGGAAACGCGCCAGCGGATGGCGATTCCGGTCATCGAAGTCCTGGCGAGAAGGGCGGTTCGGGGGCTGGCGAATCATACGGTGCTGATTGCCCGTGACGGTACCGAGCGTTCGATTGCCGACAATTGTGCGCCGATCCGCAGCCGGGACGGCGAGGTCATCGGTGCCGTGCTGGTTTTCCGCGACATCACTGAAGAATATGCTACGCAGAAGGCCTTGCGCGACAGCGCTATCCATATTCAGACTATTCTCAACAATATGGCCGACGGCATCATTACGATCGATGAAAAGGGCATCCTCGAAACGGCAAATCCCGCCGTCGAGCGTATCTTCGGATATGCGCGTGACGAACTCATCGGACGAAACATCAAAATGTTGATGTCGCCGTCCTACCATGACGAATACGACAGCTATGTGCAGCGTTATCTCGCTACCGGCGATGCGCGTATCATCGAGCGAGTCCGCGAGATCCAAGGGCGCCGTAAAAATGGCGACATCTTTCCGCTCGACCTGAAAGTCAGCGAAATGTGGCTGGATGTCGGGCGCCGGCTCATCGGCATCGTGCGCGACATTACCCAACGCAAAGAAACCGAAGCGTTGCTGCAGCAGGCAAAGGAAAAGGCCGAATTCGCCAATCGCGCGAAAGATTCGTTCCTGGCAACCATGAGCCATGAGATCCGTACCCCCCTCAGTGGCCTGTTGGGCATGCTGGAGCTGCTCGCCCTCACGCCTCTCGACAAGGAGCAGAAAAAAACCTTGCAGTCGGCCCGCGATTCCGGGTACAGCCTGCTGCGGATTTTGAGCGACATTCTCGACTGGTCGAAAATCGAAGCCGGCAAGCTCGGACTCTCGGTACAGGCGACTTCAATCGCTCAGCTCGTGCAGGATGTGGTGAATACCTATGCGCATGTCGCCAGCGCGAAGAAACTGATCCTGCAGCATGACGTCGATGAGCTGATCGGCCAGGCACATCTTGTCGATTCCCTCAGGCTTTCGCAGATCCTGAACAATCTCGTCAGTAATGCGATCAAGTTCACTCCGGCGGGCTCGGTTCAAATACGCGCCGAATTGCTCGAACCATTCGACGGCGCTCAAAAAATACGCTTTTCGGTCAGGGATACTGGCATCGGCCTCGATCAGGCGCAAAAAGCTTGCCTGTTCCAGCTTTATGCGCAGGCTGCCGAGAATACGGCCCGGATGTACGGCGGCACCGGACTGGGGCTGGCGATCTGTAAGCGCCTCGCCGAAATGATGAACGCCCGTCTCGATCTGGAAAGCGAGCCGGGACAAGGCTCGACTTTCAGCCTGACGCTGATCCTGCCTTTGACCGAGAATCTGCCGGTGCAGCAACTCGCCCGGGATGCCGGGCGAGTTGTTGTCGAACCACTGGCTGCGGATGCCGCCAGTGCCCCGGTCGTGCTGGCCGTCGATGATCATCCCGTCAATCTTGCGCTCCTGGTGCGGCAGATCGAAATTTTGGGATTGCGCGCCGAAGCGGCTCAAGATGGAGAAGCGGCTTTGGCGATTTGGCGGAGCCGGCGGATCGACGCTATCGTCACCGATTGCCATATGCCGAACATGGACGGCTATGAACTTGCCCGTGCCGTCCGTAAGGCCGAGTTTCGGGAGGCGCGCCCGCCAATACCGATCGTAGCCTGTACGGCAAACGCCCTTGGCGAGGAGAACGAACGCTGCCGTGCCGCCGGCATGGATGAAGTCATGGTCAAGCCGACCAATCTGCGTGTGTTACGGGAGATGCTCTTGCGGAGGCTTCAATGGCATGGCATGGACGAGGCGGCGGCTTCTTTTGAAGACGCCCCGCGAGAGGACGATGCGCCTGTCGATTTTTCCGCGCTTGCCGATACCGTCCCGGATAAGGCGGGGCAGATTGCGCTGCTGCGCAAATTCCAGCTTCATCAGCGCCATGACCGCGAACAATTGCAGAAGCGCTTCGAGGAACGGGATATGGCCGGCGTGGCGCTCATGGCGCACCGTATCAAAGGCGCCAGTAAAATGGTGGGCGCGCGCGAACTCGCGAATGCCTGTGCAGCCATCGAGCAAGCCGCGAAGCGGAACGATTTCGATGCCGCAGGTCTCGGCATTCAAATCCTGGCCGATGCGGCGCGCAAGTTTGAAAGTTATGTCTCTGGATTGTCCGATGCCGAATGAACATATTTTGAGGAAAGCCGATGAGGCCGGAGAATTGCATTTTCTCGTCGTTGAGGATGATGACTTTCAACGCGAAACGCTGGCCGACATGCTGTTGTCCATGGGGGCGAAGTCGGTGCGGCAGGCGGGAGACGGTAAACAGGCGCTGGAGATATTGCAGGCGCAATCCGCGCCTGCGGTCGACATTGTGCTCAGCGACCTGGAAATGCCGGAAATGGATGGGATGGAATATTTCCGGCACATGGGGAGTTATTACGCCGATATTTCACTGATCATCATGAGTGCTCTGGATGCTGCCTTAATCGCTTCGGTGGAAGCAATGGCGCGGGCCTACGGAATCCGATTGCTGGGCGCGATCGAAAAACCCGTAACCCGGTCCCGCCTGCAAACGCTGATAGCCCGGCATGAAGCCGTCTGGCCGAAGCAGGAGAGGATAGCCTCTTTGCCGGCAAACTTTTCTCTGGAAGAAATTCTGGCCGGTTTGGAGAAAGATCAGTTCGAGCCGTTTTTCCAGCCGAAAGTGGACGTCGTTTACGGGCAAATCAAAGGTGTGGAAGCATTGGCCCGATGGATCCATCCGGAGCATGGCGTGATCGGGCCCCATGCGTTTATCGAAGTACTCGAACGTAACGGCAAGCTCGATGGCTTGACCTTCACCATCCTGAAAAAAGCCGCGTTCGCCTGCCGGCGGCTGCATGAAAGCGGCCGGAAGCTGAGCATGGCGGTCAATATTTCCCTGACTTCGCTGACCGATACGACGCTGGCGAACCGGATTACGCAGGTCATGCACGATGCGGCTGTCGATCCCCGTTACTTTATTCTGGAGGTGACCGAAACCGCGGCCATGACCGACGTGGCCCACGCGCTGGAAAATCTGGCGCGGCTGCGCATGCGCGGGTTCGGGCTGTCGATAGACGATTACGGCACCGGTTATTCGAGCATGCAGCAGATTTCGCGCATCGCTTTCAGCGAGCTGAAAATCGACCAAACCTTCGTGAAGGGCTTTTCCGATAATGAGTCGCTGCGCATCATGGTGCAGTCGAGCATCGATCTGGCGCACAAGCTCCGCATCAAATGTACCGCCGAAGGCGTCGAGGCCGAGCAGGACTGGCGCGCGCTCAAAGCGGTGAGGTGCGATCTGGCGCAAGGCTATTTTATCGCCAAGCCGATGAGCCTGGAGTCCTTGCTCGAGTTCTGCGAAAGCTTCGCGATTTCCTGAGTTGGAATGACGAGGGGCCCTGCCGGGCGCTTCGCTCCGGCCTGCTCGATGGAATTTGCCGGGGAATGCGGGAAAACGCCGCCGGGTAGCGAAACCCGGCGGGTCTGGTTCGCAAGCAGGTTGTTGCGTCTTGTTGAAAATGCCGGTGGGCGATGGCGGCTGTTATTTGCCGCTGACAAGGCCTTTGATCAGGCCGATGATCTTTTCGGCAAAATCGTTGATCACCGACGGGCTATCGCCATGCGGTTCGGTTTCGCCGAAAGGTTTCGCCTGGGTTTGCGAAAATTTATAGATAAAATAGCCGAGCGGCGCAAACGCGCCCGCCGCGAGTACCAGCATGACCAGAAAAAGTTCGGTAACTTCACCCATATCGCCTCCTCATGAATTTTTTTAGTTATATTCGAAAATCAGGTGAAAAAAGATCATACCCTTTTCCGTATTAAAAAAACACCCGTAAGTCCACTCTTTCTGTGCGGTTTTGGCGCCTTCATTTTCCAAGGCGCAACTCGGCGGCGGGCAAAAAACCGAAGGAACTTAGTCGCCTTTTCGCGCGTCTTCTCAAGAGCTTGACAAAATGGCCGGGAAAATCGAGCGAAAGACTTGAAACGATCGGCGTCCGGGACCGGGCAATAAGGTTGCGTTGATCTGGAGATTCGTCGTATACTTCGGCTTGGCTTACTTGATCAAGCTGGCATAAACACAAATAACTTCTGGAGGTTACTGCTATGAAATGGGAAACACCAAGCTATACCGATCTGCGTTTCGGTTTTGAAGTCACCATGTATATCTACAACCGTTAATCGGCTGTTAGAACTGGTCAAAAAAGGGGATCGCAAGGTCCCCTTTTTTTTGCCTGACGATCGGGATTCCCTTATAGTATGAGCATTTTCACGCAAGAGCAGGATCATCTTACCTCATGAAAATCAGAGTTCTCGGCGCCGGAGCCGGCGGCGGTTTTCCGCAATGGAATTGCAACTGCAACAATTGCCGGAGGATCCGGCGCGGCGAAATGAACGGCAAGGCCCGCACCCAGTCCTCGATTGCAGTCGGTACCGACAACCGTAACTGGCTGCTGATCAATGCCTCGCCGGATATTCGCGCGCAACTCGAAGCGTTTCCGGCGATTCAGCCGCAACAAGGCGTCCGCGATACGGGCATCAAGGCGATTCTGCTGATCGACAGCCAGATCGACCATACCACGGGCCTTCTGATGCTGCGCGAAGGCAAGCCGCTGGACATCTATTGCACCGAGATGGTCCGTCAGGACCTGACCACCGGTTTTCCGGTGTTCAACATGCTTTCGCATTATTGCACGGTCAATCACCATCCGGTGCCGACCGACGGCGGCAGCTTCACGATTCCAGGCATCGACGATCTGCGCTTTTACACGCAGGCTTTGAAAAGCAAGGCGCCGCCTTATTCGCCGCACCGTTACGACCCGCACGAGGGCGACAACATCGGCCTGATCGTCGAGCAAATTTCGACCGGCAAAAAACTGTTTTATTCGCCGGGCCTCGGCGAAATCGAACCGCATGTACTGGAAGCGATGCAGGCGGCCGCCTGCGTGATGGTCGACGGCACCTTCTGGACCGACGACGAGATGTGCGCGCAGCGGATCAGCCACAAAAGGGCGCGGGAGATCGGCCACTTGCCGCAGTCCGGCGAAGGCGGCATGATCGAAGTGCTGAACGGCATCGGCGAGGCCCGCAAGATTTTGATCCATATCAACAATACCAATCCGATTCTGGACGAGGATTCGGAACAGCGCAAAATTCTCGATGCGAACGGCATCGAGGTCGCGTATGACGGGTTGGAAATCGATCTATAACGGAGACGACATGAGCCAGAACGACAAGCAGCCCTGGAGCCGGCAGGCATTCGAAGCCGAATTGCGCGGCATGGAAAAGTACTACCACATCCATCACCCGTACCATGTCCTGATGAACGAAGGCAAGCTGACCCGCGAGCAGATCCAGGGCTGGGTCGCGAACCGCTATTATTACCAGGTCTCTATTCCGCTGAAGGACGCGAACATTCTGGCTAACTGTCCGGACCGCGAAACGCGCGCCAAATGGATTCAGCGCATTCTCGACCACGACGGCCACCCGGGCGACCCGGGAGGCATCGAAGCCTGGATCCAGCTCGGCCTTGCGGTCGGCCTGACGCGCGAGGACATCGTTTCGGAAAAGTATGTGCTGCCCGGCGTGCGTTTTGCGGTCGATGCCTATGTCAATTTTGCGCGCCATGCGGAATGGCACGAAGCGGCCAGTTCCTCGCTGACCGAACTGTTCGCGCCGAAGATTCATCAGCAGCGCCTCGACAACTGGCCGGAGCATTATCCCTGGGTCGAAAAGGAAGGCTACATCTACTTCCGCAAGCGCCTGACCGAAGCCCGCCGCGATGTCGAACACGGCCTCGAAATTACGCTGGACTGGTACAAAACCCGCGAACAGCAGGAGCGGATGATCAAGATTCTGCAATTCAAATTGGACGTGTTGTGGACGATGGCCGATTCGATGTATATGGCTTACATCCACAAAATGCCGCCGTATTTCAATATCCAGCCCTAATATCGTTCGCCGTCCTTAATTCGAGGACGGATCGATTTTTGCAGGCGGCGGCAATTTTACAGCCAGCCGATGCTTTTGAGGCGGCGGTACAGCCAGATGCAGCCGATCACCACGACGCCGAGCGTGGCGGGATAGGCAAACTCCCAGCCGAGTTCGGGCATGTGCCTGAAATTCATCCCGTACAGGCTGAACACCATCGTCGGCACCGCCAGAATCGCACCCCAGCCGGCCAGCCGTTTGACCACTTCGTTCTGGCGCACCGTCGCCATCGTCAGATAGACCTGCATCGCATCGTTCAGCATTTCGCGCATGCCGTCGGCGGCGTGCTGAATACGCAGTGCGTGGTCGCGAATATCGCGAAAATAAAAGCGCGTATCTTTCGGGATAATATGGGTGTGAAAACGCATCAATTCGCTGCAGATATCCAGCCAGGGCAAGGTCGCGGAACGGAGCAGCAGCAGGTCGCGTTTGAGATCGAAAAGCTGTGAACAGGTTTCGTCGCGGTAAGCCTTGTTGAAAATGCCCACTTCCAGTTGCTCCAGTCTTTCTTCCAGGCCTTCCATCACCGGCAGGTAATGGTCGACGATGAAGTCCATCAGCGCATACAGCGCAAAACCCGGTCCTTTGGCCAGTTTTTCGGGCAGATTTTCGCAGCGTTCTCGTACTTTCGCATAACTCAGGGTAGAAGAGTGGCGCACCGAAACCAGGAAACGCGTCCCGATAAAGAAATGGGTTTCTCCCAACGCCAACCGACCCTCCTCGTTGAGTTGAGCGGTCTGTACGACCAGGAACAGGGAATCGCCGTATTCTTCCAGCTTCGGGCGCTGGTGCGCGGTACAGGCATCCTCGATGGCCAGTTCGTGCAGCCCGAATTCTTCCTGGATCTTCAGCAGCAAGGCTTTGTCCGGTTCGCGAAGTCCCGCCCAGACGAAAGTTCCTTCTTCGGCCAGGACATTGCTGATCTCTTCGAGGCTGATCGTGCCGATCCGCGCACCGTATTTATAGGCGACACAGTTCATGATCATCGACGCATCTTCATATTCGGAATATGCCGGAGTTATAGGCGGGTTTGGCATAGCATCAGTACCTGTTAATGAATGATTCGCATGATGATAACGTGGTTGGGCCAACATTAGAATTCCGCGTCTGCGTCGGCAGGTCATGCCGAACGATTCTCGACGGTGGAAGTGTTCCGGCCGAAGCCGTCAAACTTCCAGTCCGTGCCATCCATGCCGGCCCAGCCATTTACGCGCTTCGTCAAGCGCCAAAATGATGAAGGGGGCCGGCGCGATCCATAGCCAATAGGCAAGGGCGATCGGTGCGGTATTGAAAAAGAGCTGCGCCTCGGGCAAATAGACAATCGCCAGGATAAACGCCAATTCGAAGAGGATGCCGCAGATGATCCAGGGATTGAGGCGCGTCAGGGAGCCGAGAGCACTTTGGCGGCTGGTGCGGCAAGCCATGACGTTGCCGATCTGGCAGAAGATGATCGTGGTCAGAAATGCGCCGGAGGCCTGCAAATACAGCGGGTCGTTTTCCGCGATCACCTTGCCGAAACTCCATCCGCCGTCGAACAGGAGAGTGAAAAATACCACGAACGCCAGCAGGGCCTGGGCGGATCCGATGATGGCATAGCTGCGGATGAAGGTCCTCAGGCTGACCAGCGGTTCGTTGCCGCGTCTGGGCGGCTGATGCATGATGTCGCTTTCCGGGGGCTCGTTGCCGAGGCCGATCGCCGGCAGCATGTCGGTGATCAGGTCGATGCTGAGGATCTGGATCACCGTAATCGGGAGCGGAATCGGAAACAACACGTAAGCGATGTACGGCACGACTTCCGGAATGTTGCTCGCCAGGATATAGGTGATGAATTTCTTGATGTTTTCATACACGGTACGCCCTTCCTCGACGGCCTTGACGATGGTTGCGAAGTTATCGTCGAGCAGAATGATATCCGAGGCTTCCTTGGCGACATCGGTGCCCTTTTTGCCCATGGCGACCCCGATATCGGCACGTTTCAGCGCCGGAGAATCGTTTACGCCGTCCCCGGTCATCGCCACGACTTCTCCCATGGCTTTCAGCGCGTCGACAATGGCGAGTTTTTGTTCCGGCGCGGTGCGCGCAAACACCACTTGTTCGTTCCGCAGCGCCTCCAGCAAATCATCCGGGGACATTCCGGCGAGCCGGTTCCCCGTAATGATGCTCGGGTTGTCGACGATGCCCAGACGTTTGGCGATATAGGCTACCGTTTCGCCCGAATCGCCGCTGATCACGATGATCCGGATGCCGGCGGTGCGGCAGGCGGCAACCGCATTCGGCACTTCCGGGCGGGGCGGATCGACCAGCCCGGCCAACCCGACGAACACCAGATTTTCGGGGACGTCTTCGGGGTGTTCGACAACCGCGTAAGCGAACGCCAATACGCGCAGCCCGAGTCCGGCATATTCGTCCGCTTTCGCCGTTAATCCGCGTTTGGCCTCGGCGCGCAGCGGGTGGACGAGTCCCTCGCTGTAGATCTGCGTACAGCGTTCGAGAATGACTTCCGGAGCGCCTTTGGCGGTGAGCAGCAACGCTTTCCGCGAGGTCGAATACGTGGCCGTCATGAATTTCAGGGCCGCATCGAAAGGCCGGCTGTGCCGGAGACGGTAGCGGCCGCGAATCGCGCCGTAGCCGTGTTGGCGGTCGACGAAACTCGCCAGCGCAATTTCGGTCGGATCGCCGGTGAACGTCGGCTTGCCCTCTTCGTCGAGCGTTATGACGGTCTCGTTGCATAGCGCCATGATTTCCTGCATCGTCCACGCCGTGCGGTAGCGCAGCCGGCCGTTTACCGTATCGGCATCGTAATCTTCGAAATCCATATACAGTTTTTCGACGTGCAGGCGGTTCTGCGTCAGCGTGCCGGTCTTGTCGGTGCAGATGACCGACGTGCTGCCCAGCGTTTCGACCGACAGGATGTCTTTGACGACCGCGTTGCGTTTCGCCATTCGCAGCGAGGCTTGCGTCAAGGCCAGCGTGACGGTCGGCAGCAGTCCCTCCGGGACGTTCGCCACGATAATGCCGATCGCGAAAACCAGGTTGGTCCAGAAGCTGTCTCCGATCAGGAAACCGATACCGAAAAATACGCCGCCGAAGGTGATTGCCAAATAGGTGATCTTACGCACAAAATTGCGTAATTCCTTTTGCATGGGCGTCAGATCGGCCTGTACGCGTTGAGACAATTCGGAAATGCCGCCGATTCGGGTGTTGCGACCGGTATTCACAACCAGAATGCGGGCATGGCCTTTGATGACCGTGGCTCCGGACCAGGCGCAATGTTCGGCTTCGATCCTGTCTTCACCGGCCTGTTTTTCGACGCTGAGCGATTCGCCGCTGAGAAGCGACTCATCGACCCGCAGTTGGGCCGATTCCAGGATCGCGCCGTCAGCGGAAATTTTGTCGCCTTCCTGAACCAGCAGGATATCGCCGGGCACCAGTTCTTTTGCATCCCGCAGCACGGATTTGCCGTCGCGCAGAACGTTGACCGATTTGGGAATGTAATCGAGAAATGACAGCATCAGTTTCTCGACCTTGTAATTTTGCAGGAACGACATGACCGCATTGAGCAGTACGACGCCGCTCAGGGCCCAGCCGATCAGGTTATAGCCTTCCCCGGGATTTAAGCCGTCGGCCCAGAACGCCAGCAGCGCCGCAGTCAGCAGCAAGAGCGGGAACAGCGCTTTGAATTCATTGAAGAATAACAGCCAGGGCGAGCGGGTGCGGTGGAAGACGATTTGATTTTCGCCGTAACGGCTTAGCCTTGACCGGGCCTTTTCGGAGGTCAGTCCTTGCGGAGAGGTTTTGAGGGTTTCCAGGAGTTTCGGCAATCGTTCCCCTTGAAAACAGAAGGCTTTGGGAGGATTTTTCGGGGAGTGGGACATGGATGGCCGTTTTTCAAGTGTCTTTAATTCATTTCATGACGCTATTTTAACGGTTCCCGAGGCGGGTTTATGTGATTTCGCCGTTCATCGGCATGAACCTCCCGCGCCTTACTGCTTTGGAAACGTGACAGTGAAGCAGGTTCCTTTATGAGGTTCGGAATCGACGGATATCTTGCCCCGCAACGCCATCGTGACCATATTCTTCACGATCGCAAGCCCCAGACCGGTACCGCCCCGCCCGCGTCCTGTCGTAAAGAAAGGATCGAATATTTTGGTAAGATGTCCGCTGTCGATGCCGGTACCGAAATCGCGCACGCTCAGCGTGAAGACCGGTGTACGCCGTTCTTCGTCCATGCCGTCCTTCACGGTAATCTCCACCCTGCCTCCGCCTCCGTCCGGATAAGCGTAGCGTTCGATATTCTGTAGAAAATTCAGCAGGATTTGTCTGAGATAGCCCGGATAACCGCGCCATTCCGGCGCCTGACGGATTCCGGAAACATCGAGCGAAATTTCGAGCTTGGCTTCCCGCGCACTGAGTTTGAAAAGGTCGACCGCATCCTGTACCGTTTCCGGCAGATTGACCGTTTCCTGCTGTTCGACCATCTGATCGACCGCGATTTTTTTGAAGTTTTCGATCAGCCGGTGCGTGTGGTCGACATGTTTGCCCATCAGGGCGGCCGCCTCCAGGATGTCTTCCAGCGATTCGGCGTGTTCCGTGCCGATCGAGGCGGCAATGGCCGGCTGCGACAGGCGGTTCTGGATCACGCTGAGCGCGGTCCGTACGATTCCGAGCGGCGTATTGATTTCGTGCGCGATGCCGGCCACCGCCTGGGTCAGGGCCCGGTGGCGGTCCAGGGCGGCCTCCGCCAGCATGGCTTGGCTCAGAAGATGCATTTCCTGATCGCGCAGCCGTTTCTTTTCGAGGCTTGCGCCGATGCGGGCATGCAGCAAGGTCGAATTGAACGGTTTGGGCAGATAGTCCTCCGCGCCCAGTTCGATGCCCCGGATTACCTGGTTCATTTCGGTACAGGCCGAAATCAGGATGACCGGAAGGGTGGCCAGCGTTTTATCCGCCTTGAGTCTGGCCAGGACGGTGATGCCGTCCATTTCAGGCATGATCACGTCGAGCAGGATCAGGTCGAAGCTTTCATCGGCCAGGCGCGCCAGCGCGTTGGCGCCGTTGTCGGCGGTTGCGATCCGGTAACCCCGGGAATGCAGGAGCCGTGACAGATGGGCGCGGTTATCGGGGTCGTCGTCGACCACCAGAATCCGGCTGCCTTCGGTCTTGCCGGCGTCGGCAGGCACGTGATTCCTGCTGGTTGCGCATATGGGCAAAAAGTCTTCCTCGCAACCGGCATCGGCGGCAAGCCGGCCGGAAAAGGCGCCTTTTAGATGTTGGGCCACGCCTTGCGCCGCGCAGCGGATGACGGCGAGATCGTCGCATTGCTTCTGCCGGCTTTCGGCGGCCGCTTCTTCGATCAGCATCTCGGCATAGCCGATGATCCGGTTCAGGGCATTGAGCAGCTCATGGCGGAGCTTGGGGTCGATCATCGTCGTCTTCTTCCGTTAGCCTGCAAACCGGCCGATTTTGGCGAGCAGCCGCACGAGGTCGATCGGTTTGGTATCGTAGTCGTCGCAGCCGGCCGCCAGGGCCTTTTGCCGGTCGTCGTCCATCGCGTGCGCGGTCAGCGCGATGACCGGGATATGCCGGGTCAGGGGATCGGCCTTGATCAGCGAGGTTGCTTTCCAGCCGTCCATCACCGGCAGACTCATGTCCATCAGGATCAGGTCGGGCTCGCAGGCTTTGGCGATTGCCACACTGTCCTCGCCGTTGACCGCAATCAGGATTTCGAAACCGTGCTTGCCGAGCCGCCTTGAGAGCATGTCGCGGTTCAGTTCGTTGTCCTCGACGAGCAGGATTTTGGCCATTTTTCCCCTCAGCGGCCGATGGCCAGCGGCAGTTTGACGACAAACAGCGAGCCCGCTCCCGGTTTGCTGTCGACGCTGATCGTGCCGCCCATCATTTCGCAGAATTTTTTCGTGATCGTGAGGCCCAGGCCGGTGCCGCCGTACTGGCGCGTGGTCGAATTGTCGGCCTGGGTGAAAGGGGCGAAAACCTTGTCGACCTGGTCCCGGCTCATGCCGATGCCGGTGTCCCGCACCGCAAAAACGATCCAGTCTTTCTCCGGTTCGGCGCTGTCCACCGCCACGCTGAAGTCGATTTTGCCCGCATGGGTGAATTTCCCCGCATTGCTGAGCAGATTCAGCAGGATCTGCCGCAATTTGATCAAATCGGTCTGCAGGGGCGCCATGTTATCGGGGCAGCGGATGCTCAGCGTGTTAGTGTTTTTGTCGATGATCGGGCGCACGGTGCTCGCGACTTCGTCGAGCACCGAAGGCAGATGGATTTCTTCGAGGCAGAGCTCCATCTTGCCGGCTTCGATCTTGGACAGGTCGAGGATTTCGTTGATGATGGCCAGCAAATGCACTGCCGAAGCATGGATTTTCAACAGGTCGCCGGCAAACAGCTCATGCCCGGCTTCTTCGAGCAGCATCTCGCTGTAGCCGATGATCGCGTTCATCGGCGTCCTGAGCTCGTGCGACATGTTGGCCAGAAAGGCGCTTTTGGCGTTGTTGGCTTCTTCGGCGACCGCGCGCGCCTTTTGCGCTTCCTCGATCGCTCTGGACAATTCGATCTCGGTCTGCTTCAGTTCGGTGATGTCCGTGCGTATGGCGACCGTGCCGGTATTCCAGACCCGCCGCTCGCTGACCCGCATCCAGCGGTCGCCCCTGAAATGCTCGACGAAGTTCTCGCGCGGCGTGCGGTGCCGCGCCATCCGTTCGGCCAGCCATGACGCCTCCTCCCCTTCGGCGACTACAATCAGGCCGGCCCGGACCGCGCCGCGCATGATCGCCTCGAATGTCATGCCCGGCGCAATCGGTACTCCGAAATTCATGATTTCGCGGTAGCGCTGGTTGCATTCGACCAGGCGGTCTTCCGTGTCGAACAGGCAAAATCCGTCCGGTATGCTTTCGATCGCCTCCCGCATCCGGAAGCGGCTGACCGCTTCCTCGAACGTCGCCTGCTGGATCCGGCGGTCGACGATCGTGATGAAGATCGCCAGCGACGCGATCAGCACCGAGGTGAACGACACCCAGAATACCAGGGCGGGCGTGTTCAAGGCGCTCGCCGTTCCGGCCGGCGCGCCGTCGCCGGCGAAAAAGTAAGTCGCCGCCATGCCCGAATAATGCATCCCGGAAACGGCGAAGCCCAGTACCAGCGCGGCGCCGATCTTGGCCCCCAGGGTATGCCGTCCTTTGGGATTACGCTCCACGATAAAATCGATCGACAGCGCCACGCCGGACAGCACCACGGCCGTCAGCACCGAAAGCGCGGCCAGCCGGGGTTCGAACAGCATGACCAATCGGCGGGAAATCCCCTGCATCGCGGCCATGCCGATGTAATGCATCGCGCCGATGCCCAGCCCCATCAACAGGCTGGCCAGCAGGATCAATTTGCTGATTTTCGGACGGCTGATCACTTCCAGCATCACTCCGCTGGAAAGCACCACCGGCGCGGTGGACAGGATCGTGATCTTTACGTCGTAGCTGATCGCCATCGGCAGCTTCAGCGCCAGCATCGCGATGAAGTGCATCGCCCAGACGCCGCCGCCCATGGTCAGCGAGCCGGCCAGCAGCCAGATGCGGTGTTTGTGGCGGGAATCGGCGGCGCGGATGCGGCCGGCGACGCTCAACGCCGCATAGGAGGCCAAGCCGGCGATCGCGATCGACAAGACGACCAGACCGTAGTCGTAATGGCTCTCCAGCGCCCCGTGCAGATCCCTGCCGTCGTAGAAATAATGCGGCATCACGGCCGGCCCGGACGGTCAGTACGCCAGGACGTCGGCCCGGCTTTGCCGCCAGAGCACCGCGAGCTGTTTCACGAAACCGTGCATCAGGCTTACGATCAGTTCGGGCGGCGCAAACCGGCTTCTGAACAAAAACGCGACCTGCGCCTGCCGGGCGCCGCCGCGGACTTCGATCAGCCAGTAGCCCTGGTCGTCCCGGACATAGCGGTCGCCGGCCGGATTCAGCGGCATGCCTTCGGCGCCGCCGAGCCGCGCCAGCAGTTGCAGGCCGCGGTCCGCGTCGATCTCGTCGGCGAACAGCACTTCGCCGTCGATGATCAGCCAGCGCGGCGTTTCGGCCTGTTCCGGACTCAGGCCGCCGATCGGCGAGAGCGCGTAGAGCAGTTTCCGGCGCGAGCCGGCCGCTTCGGTCAAATTATTCGCCAGCTCGATGGTGGCCAGCGCCATGCCGTAAGCGAGATACTGGCGAATGCTGCTTTTGATCAGCGAGTAAAGTTTGTCTTCGGTGGCTTCGACCTTGGTGAAATAACCGTTGATTTCGTAACGGTCGATCACCTCGCGTTCCGGCGCGATGCCCGGCTGGCCGGTGCGGATATAGATTTGCGTCAGCTTATTGCCGAGGCTGTTGCGGATGTAATCGCACAGCTCGAGCCCGGCGCGTTCGGTTTCCATCACCACGTCGAGCAGGGCGACGGCTAGCGAGCAGCCGACTTCGACGTCGTCGTTGATCAGCCAAAGCGCTTCCTGTTTGCTGCGCGCGGTATAGATTTTCAGCGGCAGGCCGTAGACCTCGAAATTTTTCATCGCGAGGCGCGAAATCGCCAGCACGTCGGGCTCGTCGTCCACCAACAGTACCGGCCAGTGTTTGAAAAACATGGCGCCCTCCTCAATAAGCCAGGGGTTGTCTCAATTCGCTGAGTTTGGCCGCATCGAGCCGCATGTGCTTGGCCAGATAGGCGGCCGTCTCCTTCGGCCTCACCTTGTGCACGAAGTTGTACCGCGCTTCGTGATAATTGACTTCGCCGCCGTAAAACTTGCCGGAAAAGTTGATTTTCATTTTTTGCAGTTCGGCGGCGCGGTAGGCGCTGAGCGGCTTGACGCGCTCGTCTTTCTGGCGAAGCTCGCGTTTTTCTTCGAGCAGGCGCGAAAAGAGCGGCTCCTTCGCCAGGGCTTCCGCTTTTTGCCGCACCTGCTCCCAATATTCGTCGTAATGGTCGGACAGAATCTCGTCGATAAAGCCGATCGCCTTGGCCTTTTTGGTGCCGATCGGCAGCGGCGTTTCGGTCAGTTCCAGCGCCTTGACCGGGCCTACCCGCTTCGGCAGCGAATAGGTCCAGTATTCGGAGCCGTACAGGCCCATCGTCTTGTAATGCGGATTGAAGATCACGCCTTCGCGCGCCCAGACCTTGTCGGCGGCCAGGATCGCCATCGCCCCGCCTGCGCCGCAGCCGCCCCAGACCGCGGACACGGTCAGCTTGCCGTCCGTGGTCAGGACTTCGTGGACGAAATCGTTGATCGCGTTGATGTTGCGCCAGGATTCGTTGGCAGGGTTCTCGGCCGCCTCGATCACGTTCAGATGGATGCCGTTCGACCAGAAATCGCTGCCGCCGGCCAAAACCAGGACCCGGGTCGGCCGCGCGACCGCCAGCCGGTAAGATTCGAGCAGGCGCCGGCATTGCAGGGTACTCATCGCGCCGTTATGGAAGTCGAAATGGAGATAGCCGACCTGATGCTTTTCCTCGTACCAGATTTCCTTGAAGGTCGGCTCGGTGCCGACGAATAGGGGATCGATCGGCGATTCGGGCGTATCGTTCAGCGCACTGCCCAACACTTTCGCCGCGGACAGCTTGAAATCGAAATGCCTGTCGTGCGGCAAAAAGCGCTTGTAGAAAGGCACTTTGACGATGTGCTTGCGTTTCAGGTGCGTAATCCAGACTGCGCCGTCGATCGCGGCCCGGCAGATCGCGCCATGGCGCTGGGCGATGATCGCGCCCGGCTGCCAGCCCTGCAGCAGGCTTTCCTCGTGCGCGCCGAACAGGTAGTATTCCTTGCCGTCGATCACGTCGAGTACGCCGGGGGCGCTGTCGGCGGCGTTGATTTTTTTGATGATCGTCGCAACCGTATCGTGTTCCCAGTCGATTCGGCGTTCCTGCTGTTTCACCGGGGGGCGCAATTGGCCGCGTATGTCCGGCTTCGAATAATCGAGCGGTTCGGGCCGGTAGCTGCCGGATTCGATGCGCCGGACGGCCAGCAGCATGGCCTTGACGGCGGCCCGGGTGACTTCGCGCCGGTAAATCCCCGCCTTGCTGGCTTGGCGCATCTGGAACGTTTCGGTGGCCCAGATATCGCCGGCGTCCATTTCCTCGACCGCCTGCAGCACGGTGACGCCCCATTCCGCTTCCCCGTTCATGATCGCCCAATCCAGCGACGAAGGGCCGCGGTCGCCCTGGATGCCCGGATGGATGATCAGGCACAGGTGTTTGCTCCAGACGTCTTCCGGGATTTTTTCCTTCAGGAACGGGCAGATGATCAGGTCGGGCTGGAAAAAGGTCACCCCTTTGCGGATGTCGTCGGGGCTCAGCGCCAGCGTGATCGAGAGATCGTGGCCCAGCGCCTCCAGCTCTACATGCGCGCGCTGGCACAAGCCGTTGTAGGATGACGAAATCAGTAAAATTCGCATGATGGCTCCTCCTTCTTATTGTTTTTGTGCATGTGCCGGGCTGGCCTCGGCAGGTCTGACCCGGTCTATTTGAAATTCGCCCGATACTCCTGCGGAGAAATATTCAAAAACCGTTGGAAGGTGCGGCGCATTTGTTCGGCGTTATTGAAACCGCATTTGCCGGCGATGCTTTCCATCGGCAGGTCGGAGCGGAGTATCAGGTTGCGCGCTGCTTCGAGGCGGGTCCGTTCGACGAATTTTGCCGGCGTGACGCCGATTTCCTGGCAAAAGACCCGCGAGAAATTCCGGGGGCTCATCGCCATGCGGTCGGCGAGTGCTTCGACGCTCAGATCTGCGTCGGGATGGCTGACGATCCAGGCCTGCAATTCGCGAAAATCCTTGCGGGTTTTCGCTTCGTTGAAGACATAGCTGCTGAATTGCGACTGCCCGCCCGGGCGGCGCATGAAAATCAGCATGGCGCGCGCGACGTCCGCCGCGACTTCCCAACCCCAGTCGTCTTCGACCAGGCTCAAAGCCAGGTCGATGCCGGCGGTGACGCCGCCGGAGGTGTAGATACTGCCGTCGCGGACGAAGATCTTGTCGGGCAGAATCTGCACGTTCCGGTACCGGTTCGCCAGCTCCTCGCAGAACAGCCAGTGCGTGGTGGCCTTGCGGTTATTCAGCAGCCCGCTCTCGGCCAGCAAAAACGCACCGGTACAGATCGACACCATGCGTCTGACCTTCGGCAGCATGGCCGGCAGCCAGCGGGTCAGTTTCTGGTCGGTCCAGGCATCGACCGTGAACGGCGCGCCGGTCACCATCAGCGTATCGATATCGCCGGGCACTTCGTCATAGCTGAAATCGGCAAAAATTTTCATGCCGGACGCGGTTTTGACCGGTCCGGCCCGTTCCGCGATCAGCGACAGCGAATAGACCGGCTCGTCCTCGGCAATCTGCCCGGCCAGACGCAATGCGTAATTCGCGTAACAAAACACGTCCATCGGCCCCGTCACATCCACGATTTCGCAGTTCGGATACACTACCATCGCGACGCGGCGATGGTGGAAAACGATCGAGGGTCTGGCGTGGGTCATAGAAGCGATCCTCCGTGGCTTTGAGACTCGGCATTAGCATGCACTTTTTTGTTGCGGGATAAAAGACAAAAATCCCGCAATTTCGGACAATCTGGGTACGGAATTAAGGCGGCGATGCGGGCCGCGGCGGATTGAGGATTTTGAGCGGGCAGTGATATTCGGGGAGAGGGAAGACCGATAGGCGCGGACGGACACGATTCTTCGGCGGAGCCGCAAGCGGTGCGTTCAGGACTGCGGCGCCCAAAAATCGTTCAAATTCAGACTGATCGCATCGAACGGCGGTGCCTGGACGATGTCGTCGTTTTGCCAGGTATGTTCCAGCAGCCACTGCCGTTCGAACAAGCGGTAAACTTCGAAAGTCCGAATGTCGGGGTCGATCAGCCATAGCCATTGCACCCCTTCCTGCGCGTAGATCGGCATTTTGACCGCGCGGTCGGTGCGCGCGGTGCCGGGCGAGAGGATTTCGCAGGCCCAGTCCGGCGCGAGCGTGAAAAAAGCGGTGTCCGGAAAAACCGGCATCCGCTCGCGCCGCCAGCCGGCCAGGTCCGGCACCAGGATGTTCGGTCCCAAATGCAATTCGGGCTCGAACCATATCCACCAGCCGCCCGGACCACCGCGTCCTTGGTCGAAAGGTCCGATGATTTCCCCGTTTAAGATCGATGCGGAACGCGCATGCTTCGGCCCCGGACGCGGCTGGGTAATCAACTGTCCGTGCAGGATTTCGCCGATCATGTATTCGGGCAGATCGAACAGGTCTTCGTAGGTGGCAAAACGGGAGGCCGGTTGGCTCATGGTTTGATCCCGCGCTGAAATGGAAGAAGGTCGAAATCCGGGAGCATCGCCGGAAAGCCGGCAAGAACCGTTTTCCGGCGATGCATTTGGTTGATTCGGAACTTAACCGACTTGCGGCAAAAAATCAATCGTAAACGAATACATTGGTGGCGCCGGTTTCGGCGGACGAGGCGTTCAGCCGAAAACCCGCGAACAGTTCGCGGCCCATGCCGTGGTGATGGTCTTTCGCGCTGTTTACCGCCGGTTTGCGGGCATTGAACTCGTCCTTGTCGACCAGCACGTTCACTTCGCCGGTTTCGGTGTTCAGATGGATCATGTCGCCGTTGCGGACTTTCGCGAGCGGGCCGCCGTCCGCGCATTCGGGACACATGTGGATCGCCGACGGCACCTTGCCGGACGCGCCGGACATGCGTCCGTCGGTGATCAGCGCAACCTTGTAGCCTTTGTCCTGCAACAGGCCCAGCGGCGGAGTCAGTTTGTGCAGCTCGGGCATGCCGTTCGATTTGGGGCCCTGAAAACGGATCACTGCGATGAAGTCGCGGTCCAGCTCGCCGCGCTTGAATGCGGCCATCATGTCGTCCTGGTCGTCGAAGACCACAGCGGGAGCCAGCACTTCGCGGTGGTCCTTGCTGACCGCGGAGACTTTCGAGACGCCGCGGCCCAGGTTGCCGTGCATCACGTGCAGGCCGCCCGAGGCATCGAACGGGTCGGCGACGGAACGCAGCACCTCGGTGTCGAGCGAAGCGGCCGGGCAGGGCTCCCAGGTCAGTTTTCCGTCCGCCAGTCTGGGTTCCTGGGTGTAATGCTTCATGCCCTTGTCGTTCGCGATGGTCGGGATGTCTTCGTGCAGCAGGCCGTTGGCTAAAAGCTCCGCGATCAAGACGCCCATGCCGCCGGCGGCATGGAAGTGGTTCACGTCCGCCGGTCCGTTCGGATAGATCCGGGTCAACAATGGCACGACCTTGGAGAGCGCATCGAAATCGTCCCAGTTGATGATGATGCCGGCCGCGCGCGCGATCGCGATCAGGTGCATCGTATGGTTGGTCGAGCCGCCGGTGGCGAGCAGGCCGATGATCGCGTTCAGGATCGCCTTCTCGTTGATCACATGGCCGATCGGGCGGAAATCGTTGCCTAATGCGGTGAGTTTCAACACTTGGCGGGCCGCGGCCTTGGTCAGCTCGTCGCGCAGCGGCGTATAAGGATTGACGAACGAAGAGCCGGGCAGATGCAGGCCCATGATTTCCACCATCATCTGGTTGCTGTTGGCGGTGCCGTAGAAGGTGCAGGTGCCGGGCCCGTGATAGGACTTCGATTCGGATTCGAGCAGTTCCTGCCGGGTGATCTTGCCTTCGGCGAACTTTTGCCGCGCGCGCGATTTTTCCTTGTTGGTGATGCCGCTGGTCATCGGGCCCGCCGGTACGAATACGGCCGGCAAGTGGCCGAAGCTCAACGCGCCGATCAACAGGCCCGGCACGATCTTGTCGCAGACACCGAGATACAGGGCGCCGTCGAACATGTTGTGGCTGAGCCCGACCGCGGTCGCCATCGCGATCACGTCGCGGCTGAACAGGGACAATTCCATGCCTGCCTGGCCCTGGGTGATGCCGTCGCACATCGCCGGCACGCCGCCGGCGAACTGCGCCACGCCGCCCGCTTCGTGGATCGCTTCCTTGATCAGCGTCGGCGCGTCTTTGTACGGTTCGTGCGCGGACAGCATGTCGTTGTACGACGAGATGATCGCGATATCCGCTTTTTGCGGACCGGCCAGATCGGCTTTTTCGGTCGCGGAGCAGGCCGCGAACCCATGCGCGAGGTTGCCGCAGCCGAGCGTCAGGCGGCGCGGGCCCTGTTCGACCGCCGAGTCGACGCGGGCAAGATAAATGGCGCGGCTTTCGCGGCTGCGCTTGACCACATCGCGGGTGACTTTTTCGATGACTGGATGCATAGTGAATACCTGCTGAGTGGCGACTTCGAAAAGTGCGCCAATAATGAATAAATCTGTGAGCGAGTAGGCTGGGTTGAGGAACGAAACCCAGCGTTACTTAAAACCCATGCTGGGTTTCCGCAAAGTGCGTAGGTCGGGCAGCGCTTTTTTGCCCGACATTTTGACCATCGGACATCTCGAAACGTCGGGCACAAAAAGCGTGCCCGACCTACAGCTTCGGCGTCTTGAAGTCGGTTAAACCATCCGATCCCGTTTTTCATAACGCTTGACTCGGATAACAGTATTTACGCCTCTTCCTCAGCCTTCCCACGCCCGGCCGTCGCGGTCGAGCAATAAGTCGGAGGCGATCGGTCCCCAGGTGCCGGCCTGGTACGGCTTCGGTTTTTCGGGGGACTTCGCCCAGGCGTTCTGGATCGAATCGATCCAGGTCCAGGCCTGTTCGATTTCCTCGCGGCTCAGGAACAGGGTCGGATTGCCGCGCATCGCTTCGAGCACCAGCTTTTCGTAGCCGCCGAAAATCCGGCTCTTCTTGAAGGTTTCCGAAAAACTCAAATCGAGCTTGGTCTTCTGGATCTTCAGGTTTTCGTCGATGCCGGGCACTTTGTTCAGCATCTCGATTTCGACGCCTTCGTTCGGCTGTAAATGAATGACCAATTTGTTCGGCGGCAGGCGCAGGTAACTGTCCTTGAAGATGTTGTGCGGCACGCGCTTGAAATAGACTACGATTTCGGTGCGCTTGCTGTGCATGCGCTTGCCGGTTCGCAGATAGAACGGCACGTCGGCCCAGCGCCAGTTGTCGATGTCGGCCCGGAGTGCGACGAAGGTTTCGGTCGTGCTGTCGGTGTTGGCGCCTTCTTCCTCCAGATAGCCGGGGACCGGCTTCCGGTTCACGTAACCTGCGCTGTATTGGCCGCGCACGGTTTTTTCGTCTACGTTTTTGGCCGTAATCGGGCGCAACGCTTTCAGTACCTTGATTTTTTCGTTGTGGATGCTTTCGGCTTCCAAGTTGGCCGGCGGTTCCATCGCGATGAAGGTCAAAATCTGCAGTAAGTGATTTTGCAGCATGTCGCGCAGCTGCCCGGTCTTGTCGAAATACTCCCAGCGGCCTTCGATGCCGATGTCTTCGCCGACGGTGATCTGGATATGGTCGATCGTGTTGTGGTTCCAGTTGGTCGTGAAGATCGAATTGGCGAACCGCAAGGCGAGCAGATTCAGCACCGTTTCCTTGCCCAGATAATGGTCGATCCGGTAAACCTGGTTTTCGCCGAAGACTTTGGCGACTTCGTCGTTGATTTCGATCGACGATTTCAGATTATGGCCGATCGGTTTTTCCATTACCATCCGTGATTTGGACGTCAGGATGCCCGACTGGTCGAGGCCCTGGCAAATGTTTTTGAATAAAAACGGCGCAACCGCGAAATAATTGACCATCACCCGCTGCTGCTGATCGATCACCTCGTGCAGCCGTTGGTATTGTTCCATCCGGGTCAAATCGATCTGCAGATAATTCAGCCGGCTCGAAAAGCGCTTCCAGACTTCCTCGTCCAGTCTCTCGTTCAGGAACTGCTGCAGGCTTTTATGCGCCACATCGATGTAAAAAGCGCTGTCGCCCGGATGCCGGTCCACGCCGACGATTCGCGTGTCGGGTTCGAGCAGGCCCGCGTTTTCGAGGCGGTACAACGAAATGAGCAGTTTGCGCCGGGTTAGATCGCCGAGAGCGCCATAGATGACCAGATCGCAGGGTTTGAATTTTTTGTCCTTCATTTGGAGATGGTTTCAGGTTTTTTATCGAGTCGGAAAGGGGAATGAGCGTCGGGTTTTGGGCTGGTCTGGGGTTGAATAAACCTCCTATTATCGCAGAAAACGGGCTTCACCGCCGTACTCATTGCAACGCTGGAGGTGCCGGAATGAAATCGGCGGAGTTTCGATCCGGTTCCCCCCGCCTTTACCTCGGGCTTTGCGGGGGGAAATCGCGATTTGCTATGATTTCGAATCGAAATTTTATTGACAGAGGTTGCGACTGCCACTATAGTATCGATTCACTACTATTGGAAAGGCGATAATTTTCGTTGCCCGCCGTAACGGCGGAATTACCGAATGCAGACGATTGAAACGCTTGTTCCGGCGGGGAAGATCGATTCTGGAAGAATCCTGGTCCGGTGAATCCGATAGATAGTGAGGCCCGAACGGCGTCAATGACGGGGCGCGATGAAAGCAAGTGCGGGATGACGCAGTCGAGCGTGGCGCGGATTTGTTGCGGCCGGCTCTGAGGCACTGCCGGTTTGGACTGCGGCTAAAGCGTAAGGAATGCCGAGACGGCTGGATGTGCAAATGGTTGCCAAACGCGGGTCGCAAGGACACGGTCCGGCCTTCATCCAGCCGTATCGGTAAGGGAAAGACGCTGTAAACGGATTAAAAAAACGATAAAAAAATATTGAGTGGCTATTTTTTTCGAGGTGGACAATATGAATGAAGAAGTAAAAGTTAAAGACCGCTTCTGGATGTACGTCGGCTGCGCGGTATTCGTGATCGTGACCGGCATTCTGATGGTCAAGCAAAGCGAGAACGAAAAATACGCGCCGATCAAACAGTTGGCGGATGATGAAAAAGCATCGATGAACATCCGGGTACTGAGTTAATTTCCGGCATATGGCCGTTGTGCTTGCGGAAAATACGCCGGTCCCCGGCTCCGTAATGACCGGAGGGATCGGCGTTTTGGCAGGGACGGCGCCTTTGGCAGTTGCGCGTTTTATTGATCGGCTTCACGTTCGGTCAAGAGGGAGCGCAGTTCAGCTCTTAAACATTCCGAACAGGAGGAACAACTATGAAACGTAATTTTACCTGGCTGGCCGTCGCCTTGGTCGTATTTTCCGGCGGCGCTTCGGCATCCGAATACATTTTCAGGGATTTGATGGCCAATACCCTGCCGTCGCCCGGCTGTGCAGCCGAGGCGGAAGCGATTGCCAAAGCGACCAAACCTTATAATATCAACAACTACAGCAAGCGGTTCTGTCAAACCCAGGGGTACGGCTGGTACGTGTCGGAGGTCAAGGACAACGGTAAAGCGGTCTGCGAAGATTGCACCGGCGCGGATGCCGGCAAAAAGCAATGTCATGTCGAAGACGTCGTGGTGACCTGTAAGCGCCTGAAACCCGGCACGGCGGGTTTGATTCCGGGAAAGAGCTGAAATTGCTTGCTCCATCGGTCGATTTTTTCTTGCTCAGACGGTTGGCGTGTTTTATTAGGGCCTTCCCCCTAGGCCGATAAATCACGCCGGCCGTTCAAAATCTGCCGTTTTTTTACCGGTCGTCAATTCCATGGCTTGCGCTTCGATTGGAATGCGCGGTCTCGGCCGGTACCTTTTTTCCTTGTCATCATCCGCTTCGCCAAATTTCTTGAAATTGAGTGGATCGGTGTAGCCCGGTGCCCCTTTTCTTTAGGTGGCCGGGGCGTCCCTTCATCCTGCTTTGCACCCATTCGATCCCCCTATTTACCGCTGCATGCCGCTCACGTTCAAGGCCTCGGAATGGCGCGCGGCAATATGGGATTTTTACAAAAAAATCAATATCGAATCTCTGTCAATCCGCATTTCTATGCTACTCTATGCGTCTTTTTTTATCGGGGGATGAAAATCGATGAAAGCGACAGTCAAATGGGTTGACGGCGTGATGTTTGTCGGTGAATCCGGCAGCGGCCACGCGGTCGTGATGGACGGTCCGCCCGACCACGGCGGCCGGAACATGGGGGTTCGGCCGATGGAGATGCTGTTGCTTGGCGTAGGCGGTTGTTCGTCGTTTGATGTGGTGCAGATTCTGAAGAAGGGTAAGAACGACATCGTGGATTGTATAGCCGAATTGACCGCCGAGCGCGTCGATGCGGTGCCGGCCGTGTTCAGCAAAATCCATTTGCATTTTATCGTCAAGGGCCGCAATTTGAAGGAATCGGCGGTCGAGAGGGCGGTCAAGCTGTCGGCGGAAAAATATTGTTCCGCTGCGATTATGTTGGGTGAGGCGGGGGTGGAAATCACCCATGATTTTGAAGTGATCGAGGTTTAATGAGTTGAAAAATAAATTGCAATTGCACGGCTTTAACAATCTGACGAAGTCGCTGAGTTTCAACATCTATGACGTTTGTTATGCACCGGCCGAACAGCAGCAGGCCTATATCGAATATATCGACGAAGCCTACAACGCCGACCGTCTGACGCAAATTCTGAAGGATGTCGCCGACATTATCGGCGCACAGATCCTGAATATCGCGCATCAGGATTATGATCCACAGGGCGCCAGCGTGACAATGCTGATTTCGGAAGGCGATGTGATGCCGCCTGCGAGCATGAACAGCCAGACGCCCGGTCCCCTGCCCGATACCGTGCTGGCGCACCTCGATAAAAGCCACATTACGGTGCATACCTATCCCGAAAGCCATCCCGACAACGGCATCAGCACGTTTCGGGCGGACATCGACGTGTCGACCTGCGGCCGCATTTCCCCGCTGAAGGCGCTGAATTACCTGATCCACAGCTTCGAGTCGGACATCGTGATCATGGATTACCGCGTTCGCGGCTTTACTCGCGACATCACCGGTAAAAAACATTACATCGACCACAACATTACCTCGATCCAGAACTATATCGCGAAGGATACGCAGGAGCTGTATCAGATGATCGACGTGAACGTGTATCAGGAGAACATTTTTCACACCAAGATGATGCTGAAGGAGTTCGAGCTCGAAAATTATCTTTTCGAAAAGGAAAGCAACTTGAACGACCTGCAAAAGGCGGAGATCGAAAAGAAACTGCAGACCGAAGTCACCGAGATTTTTTACGGACACAATTACCGCCGTAAAAAGATCAAAGTGGCCGACTGACAATTTCCACGTCTCGTTGAGCGGAGCAGGGCGGGTAAGCGAAGGTCTTACCCGCCCTGTTTTTTTGATGGTGGCCGCCTTTTACGCGAAGGCTGGCGCTCTTTAACCGCTCAAGCAGCGTCCCGGTGCGCGAGCGCGGCGGCGATGCTCAGATATTCCGAGGGTCTGGGCCGGTATAAAACGAATCCGAGCGCGGCCAGGCCGGTAAAAATGTACAGCGTATTCACTCCGTCGCCGAGCAGGAAGAGAACGATGCCCAGCATCCCGATAGCTTCAACCGATACCATCGATACGATCACGGCCGTCAGGTAGCGGCGCTTGGCCGGTCTGCCGCCGGGCATCGTCTGGCAGAGGCGGACTTGAATGTAACGGATCAGGTTCGTCAACGGAAAAGTGATGATCGCGATCGCATAAAACACGGTGCGGTATGTGATCAGCCGGTCTTGGGGCCAATGCTGCTGCCATTGTTCGCCTTCCCGGATACAAAGCGCGGCGACGACGGCGAGGCTTGCCGCCATGACGATCATGACGGCGCGGGGAATCATCAGATCGGCGTTGATTCGGGCATTATCGAATTGAGAATCCATCGTTTTCCTGAATATTGATAGCGGACATATGATACCAGACCTTCGGCCTTTGCCGGCGGATGCCGGCGTTTTCGGTGCAAGAATCTATTATCCTCCAGGAGTGGATCGAGTTTTGATAAAGTGATAAAGTTGGCCATTTTGGCGGAATGGCTCGCCGGAACGCCGGGATTGCGCAACGGCAGGCCGGACGCCCTGGTTACAATAATAACGAAACTACGACGGTCTTCCTTATGAAACACTCAAGACACAAAATGAATGCCTGGCTGGCCGCCTGCGCCGGTCTGGTCTTTGCCTTTATGGTGACGGCTTGCTCCGACGGCGAAGATGCCCAGCAACCGCCCAGTAAAGCCGAAGCCAGGAAAATGCAGACGGCGGGAGATGTGCACAATCCGTTCGACCATACGCACGACAAGCCGGTCACCGATATCCGAAAGCACAAATTCGAGCACGATTTCGCGGCTCAATGCGTCGAGAGGGAGTTGAAAAACTCCACGGACAAAGAAGCGGACAAAGCCCGCTGGGAGAAACCCTGCATGTGCATCGCGACCTTCATGATGAAAAACCTGACCGCCGACGAAGCCGGAAAATTTCTCGACGAGCATAAAAATACCCAGTCGCTCGTGATCAAGTACGAGAATGCCGCCTTCCATTGCCTGCAGGCGAAGCAACAGCCTAAAGAGCCGCAGTTATTCGGCAGACAATAACGTTTTTTCGATTCGGCCGCTTGGCCGGCGGAGACAATCCATTCCCTCCGGCCCAAAGCGGCGTTCAGGGTTCCAGAAATTCCTCAAGCCGCTGCAGCACGAAAGGCTGCGCCTCGGCAAGCGCTTTGTCCTCGGGCGTGTTGTAACCCCACAGCGCGAAGATCAGTTTGATGCCGTCCAGCTCCGGATGTTTGCGGACGTTCAGCAGGGTCGGTAGGCGGTCTTCGGCAAAATACAGCGTTTGTTCCGAATGCGCTTTTAGCAAGCCTTTCAGTACCTCAGGCTTGCTCATATTGCGGTCCAGCCCGAAAATGCGCTCGTCCGCCAGCTCGATCGCGTGGGCGGCGAGGATTTCTTTGGCGAAGCGCTCCTGTTTGGTCGTCACCACATACCAAGTATGACGTTCTCCGATTGTCCGGAGCTTGTCCGCGATTCCGTCGAACAGCGGATTCATCCGGATCCAGTGTTCCCGATCCTCCGCGATCCAAAGATCGCGGGTTTCGCCGAATAACCGCTTCAGTTCGCCGGGGCCGATTCGGGTTTCTTCCATCAGGGCTTTGCTTTTGGCTTCATAATTCGAATAAATACCGGCAACGGTCTCGCCGAGAAAGAGAAGGCGCATTGCCAGAATTGCCTCGAAACCGGTCTCGATCAACGGGCGGACCGCCCGAAAGCGGTCGACCATGACCGGCGGGACTTCCCGGGGCATGTCGTTCCAGAGGCGGCCCGCCGCTTTCCAGCCGGTCATTGCGGTTTCCACCGCGCTGTCGCAGATCACGCCGTCGAAATCGAGCGCGTAAACAAGAGAATCTTTCATGAGGTGCTTCATTTAATCAAAAGAGGAAACAGGTCTGCCATTGAGGCGGCGGTGAAAATGCGCGGCCTGGCTGCAGAGGATAAAATGGATTGGCTGCGTACAGTTTCGATCGGGCGGACCCGGTTTGGATGACGGATTCGGTCGTCAATGGGCCGGAAATGGCGCTTGTTCAGGGCGACTTATCCGGTTCTGCGCGAAGCGCGACGGTTTTTTCGGTATATTCGCACAGGTCTTGGATTACGCAAGCGGGACAGTTCGGCCGGCGCGCCGTACAGGTGTAGCGGCCGTGCAAAATCAAGAGATGGTGTGCATACCGTTTGTGTTTTTTGGGTGTCCATTTGTCGAGTTTCTGCTCGACTTCGCGTACGTTTTTTCCAGGCGCGAGGCCGGTCCGGTTGGCGACCCGGAACACATGCGTGTCGACCGCAATGAGTTCATGTCCGAAGGCGGTATTCAGAATCACATTGGCGGTTTTCCGTCCCACGCCGGGAAGCGCCTCCAGGTCTTCCCGCGAGTCCGGCACTTCGCCGTGATGCTTTTCGAGCAATTGGCCGCACAGCGCGATGATATTGGCGGCCTTGCCGTTATAGAGGTTGATCGTTTTGATGTATTCTTTCAGGCCGTCTACGCCGAGGGCCCGAATGTCCCGTGGCGTATTGGCGACCGGAAAGAGTTTGGCGGTCGCTTTATTGACGCCTTTGTCGGTCGCCTGGGCGGACAGGACGACGGCGATCAACAATTCGAACGGGGTCGTATAGCGCAGTTCCGTAGTGGGTTCGGGGATCGCTTCGGCCAGACGATCAAAAATCGCCAGTCGTTTGTTTGCATTCATTCGGTCGCGTCAGCTTAGTTCTTGCATCTTGCGGTTTTTGGTACCCTCCGATGCGTGAGCATCCCTTTTTATAGGCATACGGCAGGTCAAAAATGCGGTCATTCTACACCATATCCCGTGGTCTTTGCGGCATCGTTTTAAGGCCCTTGCCCTTGCAGGTACAAAGGGATCGATGTATGGCGAATAGCCGCCGTTTGTGGTGTAACGCGCGCCGGAGCTTTGGATAAAGGTTGAAAGAGCTGCCTTGCGGCAGCCAATTCCGATCGGGCGTTACGGGCTCCAAAAAAGCAGCAAACCGTTTTTCAGGGCGGATCGCGGTCGGCGGAATGTTGTTTGGGAGGGCAATGTTGTTCCAACGGCAAACAGAAGCTGCCCCGGCCGCGCTCACATTCGCCGGGTGAAGCCGCCCGCGGCTCCGCGCGATGTGTCCGGCAAAGGAAAATCCCTGGCTTGGCGTTGCCTGCGGGTGGAATAACCTGATGGCCTTGCCTTAGCCGTGATCCTTTAAGACGGGAGGATGTGGATGCGCAAAAAAACGCACGGCATCGGCGAAGCTGCGGATGCCGCAGGGGCTAAGGACTTTGCGACCTAAAGGGACGTAAGCAATCAAACCACAATAAAAAACCCGCGTAGAAAGAAGATCCTATGCGGGTTTGATCTGGTTTAGACCGCCGTTACATTCTCGGCTTGCGGCCCTTTTTGACCTTGAGTCACCTTCATCGTGACTTTTTGGCCTTCGCGTAACGTTTTTCTGCCGGTGCCGTTAATTGCGCTGTGATGCACAAAAACATCTTTACCACCTTCCTGGGCGATGAAGCCAAAGCCCTTCTCATCATTGAACCATTTAACGGTGCCTGTAACCAGATCTGACATAAAATACTCTTCTGAAAAAACCGCCAATCGTCTTGGCGCAACACATCCGGGCGGGTAATCCGTCCGGCTCACTCTCTTGCGGAACGGTCATAGTAGCACTAAATCCGGGAATTGGGCAGAACTATTTCGTTAACGGTATCTGCCAGGCCGCTTGTCCGCAGGCCGGCGGCAGCTGTCGCGGATTTCGGCCGCCGCATAGCGTGCCTTGACGGAGCTGCGGGTTGCCCGGTTGCCCGTAAATTCGTGAAGAAACAGGGCCGCCAATATCGCCAGCGCGCCGGCCAGTACATCGGCCGTTATCGGTTCCCGATTGGCTGCATGACCGAGCAGCAGCGCCAGCACCGGCGAAATCAGGGTGATCAGGGCGACCCGTGCCGCCGGAAGCTGAATCAGCAAGTAATAATACAGGACGAAGCCCGCTGTCGTCGCGATCATTCCCAAGTAAACGATCGACGCGATACTCGCCGGCGTGAAGCGATCCGGCCATTCGCCGTCGAGGATGCCCCAGGTCAGTAAATAAGCGGGCAGGGCGATCAGCAGACCGCCGGCGACCTGGGTCAATGCCGGGAGGTTGGCCCCGATGCGTTTGATCGACAGGGCGCTGAACGAATGCAGAAAGGCGCCTAAAATCACCGCCGCGATACCCAGGGCGGCGTTGCGTCCCATTGTCAGCGCCGACCCGAACATCAGGCTCAGTCCGCCGATGCCAAGCAGATAGCTGAGCAATTTGCTAAAGTTCAGTTCGCGCTGCCCCAGCCAGAACCTTGTCAGCAGCGCCGTAATCAGCGGCGTCAGGCCGAACAGCACCGAAATCCAGCCGGACGGAATGAACTGGGCGGCCCAGTATACCGCGATCATCGAACAGTAGATCTGCAGCGCGACCGCGAGATAAGTCAGCCGGGCCTTGCTGTGCCAGGGCAAAGGCTGCTTCGTGATCAACAGAACGGGGCCGATACAGACGACGCCGATCGCCATGCGTCCGGTCACCCCGAACAGGAAGCCGGGGCCTTCGCCGCTCCACTTGATGGCCAAAGGTGTGGTGGCCCACAGCAAGACCACGCAGAGATAGGCGATCGCAATACGCATGAATGAAGATGACGGCGGTTGAGTGTTATGATGAATTCGAAACTTTGTACCGGCATTTTACGCCTAATTCAATGTCGAGGGCACTTTGCCTAAAGCGGCGTGCCGTGACATTACCCGAAAGACTCAATTACTGACGCAGGAGTTCACCATGAGCGAGTCACCGCAATCACATGATGCTGAAAAAATGGCTTCCCTGAAAACGCTGACCGGGATTGTCTATTTATGTCAGGTATTGGCATTCGGCTTCGGCGGACTGACCTTGCTGATAGGGGTCGCGATCAATTTCATGAAGCGGAATGAGGTTCAGGGTACCTGGCTCGAATCGCACTTCAATTGGCAGATCAATACGGTCTGGATCACGCTGGCCGGGTTTGCGATAGCCGCACTTTTGATGTTTACGGGGATCGGCTACTTTATCCTGTTGCCGGTGGTTCTGTTGCTGGTTTACCGGATCGTGATCGGCTGGGTCGCCTGGACAGCCGAAAAGCCGGTCAAGCAAATCATTCAATAACGGGATCGGGCGCGTCTCCGGCCGGCCTTTTCAGCAATTCCGGCCATCCAGCAATTGCCGCAATTTTTCCCAATCGAATACCGCGCCGGGATCGGTCTTGCGTCCCGGCGCAATTTCGCTGTGCCCTGCGATACGTTGTTTGGACAGCCTCGGATAGGTTCTCAACAAGGTCTCGATGACTACCGCCAGTTGCCGGTATTGCGCTTCCGTATAAGGGATATCGTCGGTGCCTTCCAGTTCGATTCCGATCGAAAACTCATTGCAGCGCTCGCGTCCCAGGTACGACGAAACCCCGGCGTGCCAGGCGCGCTTGTCGAACGGTACATATTGGGTGATCTCGCCGCCGCGCTTGATCAACAGATGCGCCGAAACCTTCAGTCGGTGAATCGCTTCGAAATACGGGTGTGCCGCCGGGTCCAGCCGGTTACAGAATAACCGGTCGATATAAGAATGGCCGAACTCGCCCGGCGGCAGGCTGATGCAGTGGATCACGATCAGCGAAATGTCCTCGGCGTCAGGCCGGTCGTCAAAATTGGGGGAGGGGATTCGGTCGGCTCCGGTCAGCCAGTGTCGATCAATCAGCATGAGAAATAATAGAGAGCCGTTAGGCGCAGTTATTGCCAGCAATTTTTTATTATTTCCCGAAAGCGCCGTTAAATCCAGCGAAGTCTTTAAATGTTAAGGCTTTAGTGGGATAATCTTTCGAAACATAAGCTCATCCGTTCCGGTCGGACTTTCGCTGAGAAGCGAGCGGATCGTTCCGTCCTTTCATCCCGATATCCGACTTGATTCCCAGACCGGCGGCGCGCAGCTCGGGCGCAATCCGAAGTATTGGCACCCGCGCGCTCCCGCAGTGCCGGTGCGTAATGGAATTCCGTGATAGAGAGACGGGCGCGGATTTATGCCCGAGCCGTATCGTTTTGGCCGAACCGGCAATCGATGAACGGACCGGCCGCGGATGAGTCTAAGTTAGCGCAAAACAGAAGCGGCTTGAAAAAAATCGGTGATCGAGCCATTCAATCGTCCGCCGAAAAATTACAAGAATTGAGGATCATCGTGCCCCCCCGAATTTTAATACATCTCCCGATGGCGGCTTTGGCCGCGTTTATCGCCGGTTGCGCGACCGATGCGCCCGAACTGCATGACAACTATGCCTATCAAAACCCTCCGCAAGCGCAACCGAAGCCCGCGGCGATACAGCCTCCTGCCGCCCCCTATCCGCCGGCTTCCGTTCGGCCGGAGTTATCCGCGGGCTCTGCGGCCGGCGTTCTGGCCGGCGCTTATTCGGATTATCCCTCCGTGCGGCGCTTCATCGGCGACATGGTGAGCAAGCACGGATTCTCGGAGAGCTACCTGAACGGGCTTTTTTCTCGAGCCCATCGCCTGGAGTCCGTGATTCGCCTGGAAAATCCGCCACCTTCGCCGGGAACTTCCAAGCCCAGCGTCGGCAGTTGGACCCGCTACCGGAACAAGTTTCTGACCGAGCAGCATATTCAGAACGGCACCAACTTCTGGCTCGATAATGCGGAGGTGATTCGCAAAGCGAGCGTAACCTATGGGGTCGATCCCGAATATATCGTCGCGATCATCGGCGTCGAGACCTATTTCGGGCGCAACTTCGGCAAAACGAGTATCTTCGATTCGCTGACGACGCTGTCTTTCGACACCTACCGGCGCTCGAAATTCTTCATGTCCGAACTCGAAAGCTTCTTGCTGATGGCGCGCGAAGAAGATTTCGATCCGTTGGAACCGAAAGGCTCCTGGGCCGGCGCAATGGGCTACGGCCAGTTCATGCCGAGCAGCTTCCGCCGGCTGGCGATCGACTTCAACAGCGACGGCCGGCGCGACCTCTGGCATCCGCACGACGCGATCGGCAGTGTCGCGCACTATTTTTCCAAGAACGGCTGGCACTATAACAACCCGGTCGCCAGACCGAGCAACGGCTCCCGGGCGGAAGGTCCGGTGATCGAGCTGAGCACTTACGACGGCCCGGAGCACTGGCGCACCTATCCCAATTTCAAGGTGATCAAACGCTATAACAACAGCGATAAATATGCGATGGCTGTGCATCAGCTGGCGCAGGCGATCCGGCAGCGCATGGAAACTTCGGGCGCCGTGATTCGGTCGTCCAGTGCAAAATAGCGTATTTCCACCCATTCGGCAGGCTTCATGACATCTCCGACAACGCCCGATATACGGCCTTTCCTTGAAGAAGACATCGGTTCCGGCGACCTCACCGCCGCGATCGTGCCGAGTACCGTCACCGCCGAAGCGGAGGTTGTGACGCGCGAGCCGATGGTCGTGTGCGGGCAGGCCTGGTTCGGCGCGGTCTTCAAGGAACTGGACCCTGCCGTCCGTATCGACTGGCTGTGCGCGGAAGGCGAGGCGGTCAAAGCCGGCGCCGTGTTGTGCCGGTTGGCCGGTCCGGCCCGTGCCCTGCTGACCGGCGAGCGTACCGCGCTCAACCTGCTGCAGACGTTGTCCGCGACCGCGACCGCCGCCAGCCAATACGCCGAGGCCGTTGCCGGAACCGGCTGCAAGGTGCTCGACACCCGCAAAACCATTCCGGGGCTCAGGCAGGCGCAGAAATATGCGGTTACCGTCGGCGGCTGTCACAATCACCGCCTCGGCCTGTACGACGGCGTTCTGATCAAGGAAAACCACATCGCGGCGGCCGGCTCGATCACCGGGGCGGTGCGGTTGGCGCGCGAGCTGACTACGGCGCCGGTCGAAGTCGAGGTCGAAACGCTGGAACAATTGCGCGAAGCGCTCGCCGCCGCGCCCGACCGGATCATGTTGGACAATTTCAGTCTCGACGACCTCCGCGCTGCGGTCCGGATAACCGGCGGCCGCGTCGAACTCGAAGCGTCCGGCAATATCGGGCTGGGCAATATCCGGACGATCGCGGAAACCGGAGTGGATTATATTTCGATCGGCGCTCTGACGAAGCATGTCAAAGCGGCCGATTTGTCGATGCGCATCAAGCTGGCGCAGGGATGATCGAGAATCCGTCCGGGCTTTCAAGCCTGATCACGCACGGCGTCTATGTGATCGGCGTTCGCGACGGCGAACGCCGCAATGCCTTCACCGCCGCCTGGGTCATGCAGGTTTCGTTCGATCCTCTGTTGCTGGCGATCAGCATCAATCCCGAGCATTACTCTTACCAATTGCTCAAAGCGGGCGGCGTTTGCTCGGTCAATGTGCTCGGCCGGGATCAACAGGCGGTTGCAGCGCATTTCGGCCGTTCCGGCTCGGACAAAATGGCCGGTTTCGACTGGCACGAAGCGCCCACCGGCGCGCCCATCCTACGTTGCAGCCTGGCTTATTTCGACTGCCGGGTCAGCCATTATGCCGATGCCGGCGATCATCAAATTGCGGTTTGCGAAGTCGTGGCCGGCGCAACGCTCCATCCCGGCCCGCCTTTGCTTTATTGCCAGACCGGCGACATGGACGGCAGCAGTCAGCTCTATCAAAGCCCAAACTCTTCGTGGCCACTGGAGTAGGCCGGCATTGCCGGCTATCGGCCACGAGTTTCGCAGAACTTTGCGCCAGCCCGTTTTGTCGCAAGAGACGAGCTTTTCTCAAGGGTAAGGGGCCACATGTTTATCCAGGACCATGACGCATTCCGTGCCGGCGGCGAGGTTGGCGGGCACGGCACATGAAAACCGAACGCATTACCGCGGGCGACGCCCTGCTCGTCGTCGACGTGCAAAACGATTTTTTACCCGGCGGCAGTCTGGCCGTCTCCGGGAGTGAGCGTATTCTTCCGGTTATCAATCGTTATATCGAAAAGTTCCGTGCTCTTGGCTGTCCCGTTTACCTGACGCGCGACTGGCATCCTTTCGATCATGCCTCGTTCAGGAATCAAGGCGGGCCCTGGCCGGTGCATTGCGTGGCGGATACGCCGGGCGCCGGGTTTTCGGCGGCTCTGGCATTGCCGGAGACGGCGCAAGTCATTTCCAAAGGCGTGTGGCGCGAAAGCGAAGGCTATTCGGGATTCGACAGTACCGACTTGCAGGCAAGGCTGGAGTGCGCCGGCATCCGGCGGCTGTTCGTGGCCGGTCTGGCGACCGATTATTGCGTGCTGAACACCGTGCTCGACGCCTTGAAGCGGGGCTATGCGGTGTTTTTACTGCAAGACGCGGTGCGGGCGGTCGATGTCGCTCCCGGTGACGGCGACAAGGCTTTGCAGACGATGCGGAGGCTCGGCGCCTTCCTGATCGATGAGGGCCATCTGGCATGACCGGGAACGAGGCCTTGTCGGCCGATCTTTACCAGTTGACGATGCTGCAGGGCTATCACCAACAGCGCATGAACGATATCGCCGTGTTCGAGCTGTTCGTCCGCAAGCTGCCGGCATGCCGCGGGTTTCTGGTCGCCGCGGGGCTCGAACAGGCCGTCGATTATCTCCGGAATTTGCGGTTTACGCCCGCCGACCTGGACTGGCTGAGCGGCACCGGCTTTTTCAAGGCGGAGTTTTTGCAGCGGCTCCGGCATTTCCGTTTTACCGGCGACGTGCATGCGATGCCGGAGGGCACCGTGTTTTTTCCGGGCGAGCCGATCCTGCGGGTGACCGCGCCGATGCCCGAAGCGCAGTTTGTCGAAAGCCGGCTGATCAATATCGTGCACTTTCAGACGCTGATCGCATCGAAAGCGGCCCGTTCGGTTTTGACGGCGCCGGGCAAGACGCTGGTCGAATTCGGCTTCCGCCGCGCGCACGGCGGCGAGGCCGGGATTTTTGCGGCCAGGGCGGCGTATCTGGCCGGTTTCAGCGGCACCGCCACCCTCGGCGCCGGCCGCCGGTTCGGCATTCCGGTATTCGGCACGATGGCGCATTCCTTTGTGCAGGCGCATCCGAGCGAGAGCGAGGCTTTCGAGCATTTCGCCAGGGCCAATCCGGGCAATGTGGTGTTGCTGATCGATACCTACGATACCGAAGGCGGCGCGCAAAAGGCCGTCGAGTTGGCTTCCCGGCTCAAATCCTCGAATATCCCGATCAAAGGCGTGCGGCTCGACAGCGGCGATTTGGCGGACCACGCTCATAAGGTGCGGCGGATACTCGATGCGGGCGGCCTGACCGGTACGACCCTCTTTGCCAGCGGCAATATCGATGAATATACGCTCGCCCGCCTGCAGTTGGCCGAGGCGCCGATCGACGGGTACGGCATCGGCACCCGGCTGGATACTTCCGAAGATGCGCCTTATCTGGATTGCGCTTACAAGCTGCAGGCGTACGCCGGTATTCCACGCCGGAAGCGTTCCGAAGGCAAGGCGACCTGGCCCGGCGCAAAACAGGTGTACCGCCGGTTCGATGCCGACGGGTTGCTGGCCGGCGATACGGTCACTCTCGTGGACGCGCCCTGCGCAGGCCGGGCATTGCTCCAGCCGGTGATGCGGGACGGCGAACTGGTCGAACCGCTGCCGTCGCTCGACCGGATACGCGCGCATGCGAAAAATCAGCTGGAGCAATTGCCGGACTATCTGCGGGTATTGAAAGACGCGCGCGGCTATCCGGTGGTTATATCCTCCGAGCTTCACGCCCTGGCCGAAACGATAGACAGGGAACAGGGGCTGATTCCCGGACCGAAGAGCGCCCCGGCTCGGCCGCTGTCTTGAATCGGTTGCTGTTTCTCGGCGAAAGATGCGCTTGCAGGCCGATTTGTATCGGTAAAAGTGTCGGCGGCACAATCCCGAAAAAAACCAAAAGCGGTTAAAATGATCAATTTCTTCTCGGCGAATGGAGGTCGAATATGAGTTTCAAGGCCGGTCTGCTCAAGATAGCGATCAAGCTGACACCGGATATTGTTGTGAGATGGGTCGCCAACTTTATTCTGAAAGGCATTGCCGAACTGTCCGAGTTTCATTTCGATCTCGACGCCCGCACGGCCTACCTCCAGGGTACCCTTTGCGGCGAAGCGGAGCCGATCGAGGTCTGGCTGGAGGATTTCGCGATCGAAAGCGACAAGGAGTCCCATCGATTGATCATTCACCAAGCCCGGTCGAACCGGCCGTGGCTGAACAACCTGTTCTCCCGAATCGCTGGAAAATCCTGGAATATTCCCGCGATTCCCCAATTTCACGACCAGATCGAACTTGCCGCCGAGGTATTCAAAACTGAAAATCCGGTAGAGGAAGAAATCGGTGAGGCTGACTGAATCAACCTTTTGTTCAGACTGAGACGGTAACGGGCGGCCGCGATAAGCGGAATCAAATCGAGGATAAACAAAGCCCGTAAATCCTCACTTCGTTGTACTTCATTGAAGTGAACTGCTCCTTCCCGGAGGCCCCATCCTTTGAAAGAATGGCGCTATGAAAGAGAGAAGCACAAAATCCGTAAGGCGGAACGCGCCAGCGGTTCCGCCATAGGCTGGCGGATCGCCTGACGGCCTCCGTCCTAAGGTAATCGATAAAGACGAAGCCTTGGCCAACATACAAGAAGCTATGCAGCTTTGGCTCGATACGGCTCGGGAATTTGGAGGTTCGATACCAACGCCGAGAGAGCCTCGGCTTTTCTATGCGTCAAGTAGCTCCGATTAGCGATAGCGTAATCGGATGAATATTGGCATCTCACATGCGTGCGATTACGCTGCGCTAATCGCATCTACAGCCCTGCAAAGACAATCAGCGAGAGAGCTGTAGGGTGTTTTCGCGATAGGGCCGTAGGATGCGGTGACGATAGGAACCGCATCAATCGTGAACGATGCGGTTCGTTCCTCACCACATCCTACGGCCCTTGGCTTTCGCTTTATTCCTGCTTCTGCTGCTGTTGCAAGCGTTTCTGCATTGCCAGTAATTCTTGCAAGTATTCGTTTTCTTTTTCTTTCTGAGCTAGTAATGTTTGCAGATGTTCAATAATCAGTTGCTGCTTTTGTAACTCGAACGATGTTTCTGTTTCCGACTTAATAATATGGGTGCTGTCCTGATGATTTTGATTATTATCGCCAATTAAACACGCGACATTCTTCTCGCCAAACGTCAATAATTCCATCATATCGATTTCCAAAGCCTCGGCAATCTGTTCCAATTTAGGAATAGTAGCTTTGGTTTCGCCGCGTTCGATTTTGGCATAGCCATAGGTGGACATGCCCAGTTTCTCCGCCAACTCCTCTTGGGAACAATTTTTCAGCTCGCGCATAAAACGGATTTTTTCTTGGATTTTCATGTTATGTCAACAAATCAGGCAGAATTAGCAACAGTCTGTTGATTGTAGCAAACGCGAACCGAAACATATAATTTCTCCTCGTGTTAATTTTAATTTCAGGAAACAGGAGATATTGAATATGAGTGCCGCAACAGTTCAAATTTCACCGATGCAATGGGCGCACCTCCCTGATATCGCAGACGTACCGAGACTTGCCGACGCTGATTACGAATGCCTTGATGCTATTCGCGAGGTGCTAGTACGGTACAACGCCGTTGGCCGTTTCGGTGTCCATCTCGTTCATAAACATTTCAACGTCGCGCCAGATGAAGTGCTGGTTGAATACACTGACGTCGAAGCGCGTACGCTTCACTGCCAAGTCGAAAAACGAATGACGGAAGGCGCTGATAGCGTTAACCGAATCGAGACAATGTGGTCCTTCGTCGGAGAAGGGGCTACGCGCGTTTGCGATCAACAGTGCGTCTATAACAACGGGCATGCCAACAGACACTATCGGCGCTCGGGCATTAAGGCATAACATAGCGAGTAGGGCTGTAGGATGCGGTGACGATAGGAACCGCTCAATCGCTAACGAAGCTTCGTTTCTCAGCACATCCTACGGCCCTAGCATACACGACGCGTGACAAGTTATTGCGACGCCTCAAGGTTTAACTGCGCGCCGTGATGCTCAATTTAAAACGTTAGACATATCGAGAAGCTCGTAGTTCGTAGGCTGGGTTGGAGCTATGCGGAAACCCAGCGTAGCCTGTGTCCGAACTTGCTGGGTTTCGTTCCTCAACCCAGCCTACCCGCTTTCATTCTTCTCTCTATGGCGTATCAACCCATTCATAAAGCTCGATCGACGCCGGATCGCACTTACAGCAGCTGCCGCCGCAGGTGGTGCCGGAGGGCAGTTTGCGGAGGTTGCCCTTGCTGATCCATTTGCCGAGCATGCCGCGCAGGGCGTCGGGATCGACATTGAAATGGTTGGCCAAGTCGATCAGCGCGACGCGGCGCTGGGCCTTGAGGTAATTGCGCAGGTCAGACAGAATCAAAGGCGGCTCCTTTGTCGAGGGATGGGCCGGGCTGTCTGCCGTATCGCCATAATCCCCCAATCACGCCGGCGAAGACGGCCATCAGGCCCAGGATCCAGGCCAGCGAGTTGGCCGGATGATGGCCGAAGGTCATCGCCTGATAAAAAACCGTCGCGGTCATGTAGGCGAGGCCGGTGGTCCAGAGCACAACAAAAACAGTCCAGCCCCGGTTCGTTTCGCGGTAGATCGCGGCGGTGGCGGCGACGCAGGGCGCGTAGAGCAGGATGAACAGCAGGTAGGCGAAGGCGCCGGTTTGGCCGTCGAAGCTTTGCCGCATCGCCGCATAGGCGGCGGTTTTGACTTCCAATTCGCTGTTTGCGGTTTCGATGTTCAGGCCCAGGGGGTCGAGCACGTTTTTGGCGACGCCGGCCAGGTTTTCGGGAATGGTTTGCAGCGCGGCAACCAGGGCGTCTTTCAGGTCGAATGCCTCGGCTTCGGCCGCTGCAGAGCCTGCATTCATCTGGCTGTACAAGGCATTCAGAGTGCCGACGACCGCTTCTTTGGCCAGTACGCCGGTAAAGATGCCGACTGTCGCCGGCCAGTTGTCGTTCCTGATGCCCATCGGCGAAAAGGCGGGCGTCAGGCCGCGGCCGATTTCGCTCAGGACCGACTTGTCGCTGTTTTCGCGGCCGAAGCTGCCGTCGGTGCCCAGTGCGTTCAAAAAGTTCAGCACCAGCACCATCGGCACGATGACCTTGCCCGCGTTGAACAGGAACGACTTGAGCCGGTCCCAGGTGCGGATCAAAACGCCGTGCAGGGTAGGGAGGTGGTAGACCGGCAGTTCCATGATGAACGGCGAGGATTCGCCCTTGAAGAGGGTATGACGCATGATCAGGCCGGTCAGTACGGCGACGCCGATGCCGAACAGGTACAGGCCGAAGACCAGGTTCTGGCCGTTGACCGGGAAAAACGCGGCTGCGAACAGCGCATAGACCGGCAATCTAGCACCGCAGGACATGAACGGGTTCATCAGGTTGGTCAGAATCCGGTCGCGCGGGTTTTCGAGCGTCCGTGTCGCCATGATCGCCGGTACGTTGCAGCCGAAGCCGACGATCATCGGCACGAACGATTTGCCGGGCAGGCCGATCATGCGCATGAAACGGTCCATCACGAACGCGGCGCGCGCCATGTAGCCCGAATCTTCCAGCGCGGACAAAAACAGGAACAGGAAGCCGACGATCGGGATGAAGGTCGCGACGACCTGCATGCCGCCGCCGATGCCTTGGGTAACCAGCACGGTCAGCCATTCGGGCAGGCCCCAATCGGACAAGACCCGTCCCAGGCCGTCGACGAGCAGCGCCGCGGCGGCCTGATCGAAAAAGTCGACGAACGCGCTGCCGATGTTGATCGTGAACATGAACATCGCGTACATCACCAGCAGAAAGATCGGAATCCCCAGGAAGCGGTTCAACACGATGGTGTCGATTTTTTCGGAGGTATGGCGGCTGACTTCGTGCTGTTTGCAGACCGCGGCCTGCGTGAGGTCGTTCACGAAGCCGTAGCGCGCGTCGGCGGCCAGGATGTCGATTTCGTCGTCGGTTTCCCATTCGATGCGGCGCTGCAAGGTTTTGACCGTTTCAACAATCGAAGGCCCGGCGATTTTCCGCGCCAGCGTGTCGTCTTCGAGCAGGCGCATGCTCAGCCAGCGCAAATCGCAATGCTGCCGCGCCGCGGCATCGGCAAGCTGCGGCGCGAGTTCGGCGATAGCCTGTTCCAGCGCGGGCGCGTAATCGATATTCAAATGGGGGGTCGGCTTGGCGAGAGCGGCCTGATTGATCGCTTTCTTGAGCGCGCCGATGCCTTGTTTGGTCGAGGCCACGATCGGCACGACCGGACAGCCAAGTTGTTCTGCAAGGTAAGGAATGTCGACCTTGATGCCCCGCTGCTTGACCGCATCCATCATGTTCAACACCAGGATCATCGGCGTGCGCATTTCGATCAGCTGCGAAGTCAGATACAGCTGGCGCTCGATGCTGGAGGCATCGACGATGTTTACGATCAGGTCGGCTTCGCGGGCCGCAACGAAATCGCGCGCAACCTTTTCGTCGAGGGAAACCTGGTCGTCGGAGGCTTCGAGGGAATAAGTGCCGGGCAGATCGACCAGCTCGATCGTTTTGCCTTCAAAAGAATACTCGCCGGTCTTTTTTTCGACCGTGACGCCGGGCCAGTTGCCGACGTGCTGTTTCGCGCCGGTCAGCGCATTGAAGAGGGTGGTCTTGCCGCAATTGGGATTGCCGACCACGCCGACCGTGAAATCGGCGGCCATCAGAGCTTCTCGATTTGCAGCACCGCGGCTTCGTCTTTACGCAAGGTGAGAGAAAAACCGCGCAGGCGGATCTCGACGGGATCGCCCATCGGCGCGAAGCGGGTCACGCTGAATTCGGTGCCGGGCGTCAGTCCCATCGCCAAGAGGCGCTTGCGGTAGGCTTTGCCCGCTTTGTCGAAGCCGACGATTTTCGCCAGATCGCCGACGGCCAGTTTTTTTAAGTCAATCAACATAAAATAGCCTTTGAATTGAATCGTTTACTGAATTGACTCAGTTATCAATAATCATTCTCATTTATGGTAAATATAACATAAAATCCGCGTTTGCGAAACCGGCGCGACAATTTGCCGGCCAGCCGCCGCAGCTCGGGAATTCGGGCACATCGATGCGGACCAAACAGGTATAATTGGCAGGTAAGAAACGAACTACAACGGAGATCCGACAATTCATGGCCAACAAAGTCACGATGACCCAATTCCTGATCGAACAGCAGCGCGAGTATCCCGGTACCTCGGGAACGTTCACGATGTTGCTGAACGACATCGTTACCGCCTGTAAACAGATTTCGCACAAGGTCAATCGCGGCAACCTGATCGGTGTGCTCGGCAGTGCCGAATCCGAAAACGTGCAGGGCGAGGTGCAGAAGAAACTCGATATCATTACCCACGAGATCATGGTCGAGGCGCTGGATTGGACGGGGCATCTGGCCGGCATGCTGTCCGAAGAAGTCGACGAGCCGATCAAGATTCCCCCGCAATATCCGAAAGGCAAATATGTGGTCTTGTTCGACCCGTTGGACGGCTCGTCGAATATCGACATCAACCTGACCGTCGGCACGATCTTTTCGATTCTGCGCTGCCGCGAAGGCGTGGATGCCGAGCCCGAGGATTTCCTTCGCAAAGGCGCGGAACAGGTCTGCGCCGGCTTCGTCCTGTACGGGCCTTCGACGATGATGGTGCTGACCACGGGCCACGGCGTGAACGGTTTTACGCTGGATCAGGACATTGGCGAATTCATCCTGACCCACCGCAACATGACGATTCCGGAAGATACTCGCGAATTTGCGATCAATATGTCCAATCAGCGTTTTTGGGAAGAACCGGTTCGCCGCTATATCGACGAATGCGTGCAAGGCACGGACGGTCCGCGCGGCAAGAATTTTAATATGCGCTGGATCGCTTCGCTGGTTGCCGAGGTGTACCGGATTCTGACCCGCGGCGGCGTTTTTCTGTATCCCTACGACAGCCGCGATCCGAAAAAACCGTATAAGCTTCGCTTGCTGTACGAAGCCAACCCGGTCGCTTTCATCGTCGAACAAGCCGGCGGCGCCTGCTCGACCGGTCGCGAACGGATGCTCGACGTGAAGCCGCAGAGCCTGCATCAGCGCGTGCCGGTGATCCTGGGCTCCAAAGACGAAGTCGAGCGGATCGTGAAATACCATTTGGAAGGCTGAAGTTGGATTTCATTTCCCGTTTCGCTGGATGCAAATGTTACTGTCTTAAATCTCAGGCAGAGTAATAAACGCGTCTTCAACCTTATTTTAGGATTTGGGCGGAAATAATTTCCCGGTTTTAACCGATTCGCATTGCATCGCTTTTTAGCGACGTACGCGTTCAGTCCTCCTCTTTGAAAAAGACGACTGCATGGATGCAGGAGGTAGGGTAATGCAGGAGCGATTGCCGAGGGGTTTAGGGGAGATTTTTTAATCAATCCCCCTTGATCCCCTTTTTCAAAGGAGGAAACTCCGTAGGTTGGGTTAGGCGCTAGCCGTAACCCAACACTCGAAGCCGAATTCTGTTGGGTTACGCTTCGCTAACCCAACCTACGGGACTCTTTGAAAAAGACGACTGCATGGATGCAGGAGGTAGGGTAATGCAGGAGCGATTGCCGAGGGGTTTAGGGGAGATTTTTTAATCAATCCCCCTTGATCCCCTTTTTCAAAGGAGGAAACTCCGTAGGTTGGGTTAGGCGCTAGCCGTAACCCAACACTCGAAGCCGAATTCTGTTGGGTTACGCTTCGCTAACCCAACCTACGGGACTCTTTGAAAAAGACGACTGCATGGATGCAGGAGGTAGGGTAATGCAGGAGCGATTGCCGAGGGGTTTAGGGGAGATTTTTTAATCAATCCCCCTTGATCCCCTTTTTCAAAGGAGGAAACTCCGTAGGTTGGGTTAGGCGCTAGCCGTAACCCAACACTCGAAGCCGAATTCTGTTGGGTTACGCTTCGCTAACCCAACCTACGGCACTCTTTGAAAAAGACGACTGCATGGATGCAGGAGGTAGGGCAATGCAGGAGCGATTGCCGAGGATTTAGGGGAGATTTTTCAAATAAATCCCCCTCGATCCCCCTTTTTCAAAGGGGGAAGCGAACGTTTATTTCAGCTTATCCGTAGCCTGAAAGCATATCAGATTGATTCCTTGCTTTAGGCGCATTTTCCCGATACTTTACTGTTTCTTGAACAGGCGGTTTTTTCAGTTTCCATTGTCTTTAAATCTCAGGATCATAGTGTGAAGCCCAACGATTGGCATACGACCTATGCGGCCATTTGGCGGCAGAATAAAGAATATTTACGGCCTGTCGCCCGTCTGGATACGATCCGGCTAAAGGATCTGGTCGGCATCGACGAACAGAAACGGCAATTGCTCGACAATACCGAACGTTTCCTGGCCGGCATGCCGGCCAACAATGCCTTGCTCTGGGGGGCAAGGGGTACCGGCAAGTCATCGCTGATCAAGGCGCTTTTGAACGAATTCCGGGAGCAGGGGCTCAGGATCATTGAAGTGGATAAACAGGATCTGGTTTACTTGCCCGAGATTGTCGACGAAATCCGCGAACTGCCGCAGCGCTTCATCGTTTACTGCGACGATCTCTCGTTTGAAGCGCGCGACCGCCGTTACAAGTCGCTGAAAAGCGTGCTCGAAGGCTCGATCGAGTTGCCGCCCGAGAACGTACTGGTGTATGCGACGTCGAATCGCCGGCATTTGCTTCCGGAACGGATGAGCGATAACCTCGACACTCGTCTGGTGGATGGCGAGGTGCATTATTCCGATGCGGTCGAAGAACAGATTTCGCTGTCGGACCGTTTCGGTTTATGGCTGGCGTTCTATCCGCATTCGGCCCAGACTTACCTGAACATCGTCGACAGTTATTTTCCCGCCTATAGCGGCGATCGGGATCGATTGCACCGGGAGGCGCTGGAGTTTGCGCATAGGCGGGCTGCAAAAAGCGGCAGGACGGCGAAACAATTTTTCAACCTGTTTTCCGAGCGGCATCGGCAAGAAAATCAGTAAGGCGCATTTTTTTGATCACACAGCTTAATTGATCTATAATCAAATAGCGATTCGAAACTATTATCCATGGCAAAAAATAAACAAGGGGAGACTCATGTTGAGATTTAATCGTATGTTGTTGGCTACCGCTTTGATGGTCAGTGTGTATGCTCCGCCCAGCCAGGCGGAAGGCTATGTTTCCGATGTGTCCGCGAAATTTACGCGAGGGTTTGCAAACCTATTTACCGGCATTGGCGAAGTGCCGAAAAATATCGCTTATGTTAGCGATAAAACCAATCCGATTGCCGGCGGACCGGGCGGCTTGGTTCTGGGCACGCTCCATACGCTCGGCAGAACCGCGACAGGGATATTCGACGTGATCACCAGTCCGCTTCCGACCGACAGCCTAGTGCAATCGGAGTATGTTTGGGAGGACTTCGACCAGCCCACGACCTATTTCAATTTCGATCAATAACATCAGATCGACTTTTCTCTCCGTTTCAAGGCGGGGAGAAAAGCCGCTCTCCGAAAGTCCTGTTTTTCGCGGCGGCTCGCCCGGTTTTTTCGGAGCACGGGCTTCGCTTATCCGGCTGGCTTGGCTTCCGACGATTTTGCCCGGATTCGCCGTCCAAACGAGGCGTCTGCCGACAACCTCATTTCAATGGGCGCTTGTTGAGGTCGCGGGTCTCTCTCATTTTTTTCCATACAATTCGCGCAGCGCCCGTTTGGCTTGTTCAAGGATTTGCTTCTGTTCGGGATCCAGATTCTTGCCGGCGCGGTTGACATAAAATACCAGCATCGACATTGCCGAGCGGAACGGCTCGGCCTTGCGGCGCGTGCTTGCTTCGGCCGAATCCCTCAGCGATTCGGCAATCCGCTGCGGATCTTTCCAGGTAAAGACCCCCTGTTCCAGGCTAAGGGCATTGCTTTCGCGCGTGACTTTGGCCGACCATTTGTATGGAGCGGCCCCGCGTGAATCGTTTGTTTGCTGGTTTCGAGTCATCGAGATATTCGAGAGACGATTGTTCGAGCGGATTCACCCGTTTTTTCCGCCAGTCAGGAAGTCTGCCCACCCCCGGAGGCAGCTGGCCTCTCCTGTTAAATTCTGATATTGAACAACATTTGGCTGCCATTGCGGGCAAATCCACCTCGCTGATGCCCGCATTGGATCAATAAAATCTGCCTTATGGTGAAAATTACTTGCCCATCAGGGCGACGACTTCTTCCCGGTTCACGACTTCTTTTTCCTGCAGCAGATTAGCCAGTTTATCGAGCAGCGTGCGTTTTGTGGTCAGAATTTCGCGCGCCCGGCTTTCGCCTTCCTCGATCAGCATCTTGATTTCGGCATCGATCAGGCTGGCCGTGATGTCGCTGTAATTGCGGTATTCGGAGACTTCGGTTTCCAGAAACTGCAAATGCTGGCGCCTGCCGTAGACCGGCGGCCCGAGCTTCTTGCTCATGCCGAGGCTGCAAACCATACTGCGCGCGATTTCGGTCGCTTTTTCGAGGTCGTTTTGCGCGCCGGTCGAAACAGTGCCGAAAACGGTTTCCTCGGCCATCCGTCCACCCATCAGAATCGCGATCTGGTCTTTCAGCTCGTCTTCGGTCGCCAGGAATTTTTCTTCGACCGGCAGCTGCAAGGTATGCCCCAGCCCCGCCACACCACGAGGAATGATCGAGATCTTATGCACGGGCTGGCCGGTCGGCACGGTTTCCGCGACCAGCGCGTGTCCCGCCTCGTGAAAAGCGACCCGGCGTTTTTCTTCAGGATTCAACACCCGGCTCTTCTTTTCCGGACCGGCCAGAATGCGGTCGATCGCGGCTTCGAAATCCTGCATTTCCACCTGCGTATGGCCGTTGCGAATCGCCAGAATCGCGGCTTCATTCGCAATATTCGCAAGATCGGCCCCGACCAGGCCGGGCGTGCGCCGGGCGATCACTGCAAGGTCGATGTTCTTGGCCAGGATCATTCTCTGCGTATGCAGTTTCAGGATTTCGATGCGGTCCTGCAGGTCGGGCTTGTCGACGATGATCTGGCGGTCGAAGCGGCCGGCGCGGAGCAGCGCCTTGTCGAGCACCTCGGGCCGGTTACTGGCCGCCATCACGACGACCCCGACGGAGGTGTCGAAGCCGTCCATTTCGGTCAGCAGCTGATTCAGGGTTTGCTCGCGTTCGTCATGGCCGCCCATGACTATCGGGCCGCCGCGCGAGCGGCCGATCGCATCGAGTTCGTCGATGAAGATGATGCAGGGCGCCTTGTTGCGCGCCTGTTCGAATAAGTCGCGGACGCGCGCGGCGCCTACGCCCACGAACAATTCGATGAATTCCGAACCGCTGATGTTGAAAAACGGCACTTGCGCTTCGCCCGAAACCGCGCGGGCGAGCAAGGTCTTGCCGGTGCCGGGCGGGCCGACCAGCAGTACGCCTTTGGGCATGCGGCCGCCGAGTTTCTGGATTTTTTCCGGATTTTTCAGAAAATCGATGGACTCGCCGAGTTCCTGTTTGGCGCTGTCGGCGCCGGCGACATCCTTGAAGGTGATTTTCGGCTGCGTATCCTGGTGAATCCGGGCCTTGTTGCCGATATTCAGAAATGCCTGCGGGCCGGCGGCGGCGCTGCGGCGAAGCAGCCAGGACCAGATGAACACGAAAATGAAGATCGGAATGATCCAGTTGAAAATCAGATTGGACAGCCAGTTGTCGCCGCTTCTGACCACGAAATCCACTTTGTTCTTGGCGAGCATTTCGGCCAGCTCGGAGTGCCAGAGCGGCACCGTCGTGAAAGGTCTGCCTATGCTTTCGCCCGCCTCGGGTTTAATGACGCCGCTGAGGTAATGTTCCGAGACGACCACTTTGTCGATTTTCCCTTCCTGCATCAATGTCATGAACTGGCTGAACGGGATTTCGCTCTGGCGGATCTCCTGCAGGTTATTGAAGGCGAGCAGCAGCAGGATGAAGCCAAGCGTAAAAATGATGATCCTTTTTTGCTTCGGATCCATGTCCGGCGCTTTATTCAGATCGACCGGCCGTTCCTTGCCGCTCAAAAGATTCATCGCGCGTCCCGGCAGGTTTTTCAAAAAGTCAATAAACTGGCTTAAAGATGCGATCACTAATTTCACAATATCGTTTTCACGCTTTTCCATGAGGTTTTCCCGGAGGTTGGTTTTTTATCCCGATGGGAGAGTCTGCGAGGCGTTTTTTATCGATCCGAATTAAAGATCGATACCCATGCTGCGGCGATGAAATCGCCTGCGTTCGACGCATTAAAAAAGCCTGTGCAGGAGGTTTTACTCTCCCAAGATTGTCGCGACTTCTTCGGAGCAAATCGTATCCTTATCGGCCGCAAGTATAAATTCCGCAAGCTTGGAGATGGCGCGCCAGTTATGATAATCATTTATGAAATTGAATGCTACCTGGTGTAATTGGTTCAATTTCTGATCCCGTGTCTGTTGATCGGGCGAGTAGCGCTGCAAGTAGTCCTCGATTAGCGCCAGATCGAAGGAACCGCCGTAATTTTCCAGTGCAGGCGGGTCGACCAGCCGGTAGGTAAAGATTTCGTCATCCATTTCCGCGACAAATTTGGCTTCCGCCAGGGAGCCTGCGAGCAGGTTGATCATGTCCGCGTCGAAGGCGTTCAATAAATTTTCCCGGGTGCGAATCCAATCCTGCCCGTTTTCTACCGATATATACCGGAAATCGTCCAGCGTATCGGGTAAAGTGTGCAGCAGGCGTCCGCCTTCAATGCAGGCGATATAGTTTTCGTAAGCGGTCTGAAAATCGGTAACGGTATCGGAGTGAATGACGCTGAATCTCAGATTGAATAAGAGCGGAGGAATGTTGCGTATCCGGTTGAGCAGATAGATGGCGGCGGCATGACCGGCTTCATGATAGGCGACGCAGCGTCTGCTTATTTCCGGCGTATACGCGACGGCATTATTGACACGGATATTGCGTCTCATGGTATACCTCGTTTTTTTCAGATAGGGTTCAAAAAATGCCCTGAGGTTAGGAGGGGTCGTTATCCAAATACCAATAGCGACACTGGTTGCTGATTTCCTGTTCGGCCTCCAGCCAGTCGTCCAGCTCATGTCCGTTTGCAAATCCTCGCCTTTCGGCTTTAAAGTAAGCCCGTTCCTCAACCATCAGTCGGAATTTGTCGGGGTCCGTATTTCCATATGCATCAGTATTCAGGGATTTATCGGGTATATTCATTGGATCTCCTGAAATAATCGATAGCTTAATGACTTTGGAATGCTAGCAACAACAATCGACATTCGGCAATTCGTACAAATACCTATGCGAAATTGAGCTTTTTGATGAAGACCGAAGTCTCAGTATTCACCGAGCGCAAGCGTTTACCGAGGCTTTTATCATGAAATTGTCAAGATAATATAATTTCCGCGGGTTCTCGATGCTGTAGAATCTCCGCTCGAGTTAAAGATCGCGGCGTTCCCCTTTATTTCTAACGGATATACAATAGCGGCGCCTGGCCATTGCCGGTGTATCGATTTATGACTTCTGAATCCAATTCATCAGCCGTCCCCGGATTTTGCGATAAGGCGCCGGCGGAAGTCGCCGAATTGCGAAAATGCCTGTCTATCGCCCAACAAAGCCTGCTGGCGTCTGAAGAAAGGATCGGAACGCTGGAGCGAAGACTGGCTGAGCAGACGCGCGAGCTGACCGAGAGTAATCAGGCGTTGAGAAGGAATATTGCGGCGCTTGAGGAGTCGAAGCAGCGCCTGCGGGAGCGGGAAGCCAAGCTCAACTCGATTTTCAATGCGGCGGTCGAAGGCATCATCACGATAGACCGGAACGGCTGTGTAGTCACCGCGAATGCCGCAGTCAAGGCGATACTCGGCTATGCCGAGGAGGAACTGGTGGGCAGGAGCATCAATCTGCTGATGCCGCCCGAGCAAGCCGTACAGCATGGCCGATATATAAAGGACTATATCGATCACGGCCATTCCAAAATCATCGGCAGCATACGGGAGGTCGAAGCCCGGCACAAAGGCGGGTGGAGCGTGCCGCTGGATTTGTCGTTGGCCGAATTTTGCATCGACGGCGAGATTTATTTTACCGGCATCCTGCGCGATACCACCCAGCGCAAGCTGCAGGAGCAGGAAAACCGGGAGCACCTGGAAGAGTTGGCGCATGTCACCCGCCTCGGCTTGATGGGCGAGATGGCCTCGGGCATCGCGCATGAAGTGAATCAGCCGCTGACCGCCATCGTCGCCTATACGGAAGTCAGCTTGAACCTGCTTAAAATGCCTCAGTTAGATACCGAAAAACTGGCCGGGATTCTCGCCAAAACGCATCAGCAGGCGCTGCGCGCCGGCCAGATCATTCACCGCATGCGCGATTTTATCCGTTCGAAAACCGCTACACGGACACTGGTCTGCATCAATCAACTGATCAGGGATTGCATTGGGCTGTGTGCGGACGATATCAAGCTGCAAGATATCAAGCTCGGCCTGGATCTGGCGGATGATTTGCCGCCGGTCTATGTCAATGAGGTCCAAATCGAGCAGGTGTTGCTGAATTTGCTCAGAAACGCGATCGAAGCGATGAAAGATCTTGCTCACGATCATCCGCGCCGGCTTGCGATACATACCCGTCTGGATGGCCGCCGGTTCATCGAAATCGGAGTCGAAGACAACGGGCCCGGCATTGCCACCGCCGAACTTGCGAAAATCATGACCCCTTTTTATACGACCAAAAAAAACGGCATGGGCATGGGGCTGTCGATCAGCCGCTCGCTAATCGAGGCGCATCACGGCACGTTGCGTTTCACGAGCCTGCCCGGCAGCGGTTGTACTTTTTATATCACTTTACCTTCAAAGGAGCAGGCGAATGGTTTTTGAACGGAACGACGCGATGGTTTATCTGGTAGACGATGAGTTTGCGGTCCGCGATTCGTTGACCTTGCTGATCGAAACGGCCGGGTTCGATGTACAAAGCTTTGCTTCCGCTCTGGAATTTCTGGACTGTTACGACCCCGAACGGCCGGGCTGCCTGTTGCTGGACGTCAGAATGCCGGAAATGAGCGGCCTCGAATTGCAGAAGGCATTGAATGAACGGAGCCTCGATATTCCGATCATTTTCATCAGCGGCCATGCCGAAGTGGCCGATTCCGCGAAAGCGTTTCGTGCGGGCGCCATCGATTTCCTGGAAAAGCCTTTCGAAAACAGCGTGCTGCTGGAGCGCATCGCCGAGGGCATCCATAAGGATATCTATGCCCGATTCCAGCAGTCCCTGAAGCGCGAGATTCTGCAGCGGTTGGCGCAACTGACGCCGCGCGAAATGGAGGTCCTGCGCTTGGTCATCAGCAGCCATTCCAACAAGGAGTCGGCCAAAATCCTGAAGGTCAGCAATCGTACCGTCGATGCGCACAGGGCGCGCATCATGGAAAAATTGCAGGCGGACAGTCTCGCGGAGCTGATGAAGATAGCGATGCAGTGCGATTTGCTATAATGTCCGCTAATGGCAGCGTTTCAGGCCCGTAAGGCAAGCGTACGCATCATTTTTTACCCGCCCGGAATACGCCGGTCACGGCTGTTTGATTTAACGATTTCAGCGCTGCCCGGCCTTGTTTTCTTGCGTCCTTTTTTCTTCAATATCTTCCGTGTTTTCTCCCAAAGATTTCATCGAAACGGCCGAAGGTCTCTTGTTCGCAGTTGTCGATCCGCATCTCGAACAAGGCAAGGCTCTGTGCTTTTTACGCTACATAAACGCCGAAGGCCATTGGCATAAGCAGGCGACCGACGAGGCGAACGCCTTCCTGTACCGAAATCATCCTCATTATCTGCATTATTCGCCGATTCTGGATGCGCGCCTGCATGCGGTGGAGGTCGAACGGATCGTCAGGCACCATCGGCCGAAGGACCGTTTTCGGCATATCATGCGGCAGTTTCGCCACGATCCGGTCGAGCGCGACGTTTTTGAACTCGGCGAATTGCTGAGGCAGCAAGGGGTGGACTTGAACCGGATCGGCATCACGGGGTCGGTGCTGGTCGGCGTGCAAAAAGAAAGTTCCGATATCGATTTGGTTTGCTACGGGAGCGAGGTTTTTCATCGCTGCCGCGCCGGCGTGGGCGCGTTGATCGAACAGGATCGCCTGCAGGATCTGAGCGACAGCGATTGGCAAGCATCGTACCGCCGCCGTAATTGTTCGTTGAGTTTCGAGGAGTACGTCTGGCATGAAAAACGGAAATTCAACAAGGCCTTGGTGAACGGGCGCAAATTCGATTTGAGCTGGGTCGAGCCGAACGAATCGGACAGGCCACAGCATTATCAAAAGCTCGAGCCTGTTACATTGACCTGTCGGATTACGGATGACGAGCAGGCGTTCGGCTATCCGTCCGTTTACCGGATCGAGCACGATTCGATCGCGGCGATCGTCTGTTTTACCGCGACTTATGCCGGGCAGGCGCGCAAGGGCGAAACGGTGGAGGTGGCCGGCATGCTCGAACGGAACGCCGAAGGCGTCCGGCATATCGTGGTCGGTTCCAGCCGCGAGGCGCACGGCGAACATATCCGGGTCATCCATGATTAAGCGGGCCGATATTTCGGCGGTCATCTTCGACATGGACGGGCTGGTGCTCGATACCGAAAAGACCTACCGCGCGGCCTGGCGCGAAGCGGGACGGGCCATGCTTTACGATTTTCCGGACGTTTTTCTCGAAGGACTGGCGGGTCTGGCGGGCGATGCGGTGCTCCGACGGATCGTAAGCTTTTGCGGCCCCGGATTCGATCACGGCGAATTCAACCGGCTGACGGCAGACTGCTGGCGGGAGCATGTGGCGGTGCACGGGATCGAGGTCAAGACCGGTTTTCACTCGCTTCGGGATTATCTGAACCGGGAAGCGATTCCGTTTTGCCTGGCAACGAACAGCGCTTTGGTTAATGCGGAGGCCTGTTTGGCGCTGGCGGGGCTTTCCGGTGTTTTCCCGGTCGTCGTTGCACGCGATCACGTCCGGCGTCCCAAGCCGTCGCCCGATATTTTTCTGCGGGCGGCATCCGCGCTGAAGGTTGAGGCCGGCCGCTGCCTGGTTTTGGAAGACTCGCCCGCCGGCATCGAAGCCGCTTTCGAAGCGAAGGCGTTGCCGGTGATGGTGCCGTCCATGTTTCCGGTAGATGCGGCCACGTTGGCCCGTTGCCGGTTCGTGCTGAACGATCTGGCGGAACTGCCGGGGAAGCTGGGCTAGTTCGCCGCCGCCGGCCGGTTTGTGTATAATATCCTGTTTTTCAATGCAACTTTCGATCTGATCCTTTGCAATTTCGACATCAGAAAGTATCGGTGACCGCGCCGGCCCGGCTGCATATGGGGTTTATCGATTTGAGCGGCGCCCTGGGAAGGCATTTCGGCAGCATCGGCGTGGCGCTGAATGAGCAGGCGACGCGCCTGACGGTAACCGGCTCGGACCGGCGCAGTGTTGCGGGGCCTTCGGCTGCGCGCGCGGAGAAATGCCTGACGCGGCTGTGCGAAGCATTGGGTGTTTCGGATGCGCTCGAAATCCGGATCGAAAGCGCGATACCGGAGCATGTTGGTTTGGGATCGGGCACCCAGATGTCGCTTGCGATCGGGGCGGCGTTGAGCGCTTTTTACGGTTTGGGACTGAATGTTCGCGACATCGCCCAGGTGACGGTTCGGGGGCAGCGCTCCGGCATCGGCATCGGCGTGTTCGAGCAAGGCGGGCTGGTCGTCGACGGGGGACGCGGCGAGCACACGGCTACGCCGCCGCTGCTGGTCCGGATGGCGATTCCGGAGGCCTGGCGGTTTATCCTGGTCTTCGACAGGCGCGGACAGGGCCTGCACGGTTTGCAGGAAATTCAGGCATTCCATGCACTGCCCTTGTTCCCTCGGCGCGAGGCCGAGCAGTTGTGCTACCTGTTATTGATGCAGGCGCTGCCTGCGATCGCCGAGAACGATATCGCCAGGTTCGGCGAGGTGATCACGCGTCTGCAGCGGTCGGTCGGGGAGCATTTTGCGGCGGTCCAGGGCGGCATTTACACCAGTCCCGAAGTGGCCTCGGCTATGCAGTGGCTGGCCGAGCAGGGCGCGGTCGCGGTTGGGCAGACCTCCTGGGGGCCGACCGGTTTTTGCATGGTGAACGGCGCCGATCGCGCGGCTGCCCTGATCGAAATGGCGGAACGGAAATTCGCGGCCGGCGGTACCTTGGCTTTCTCCAGCGCGAGCGCCCGCAACAGCGGCGGTCTGGTTGTCGTGGAGTAGGCCCCAAACGGATCGTTTTTTGACGCGAGCTTGGGTCCTGCGCAGCATTTGAATTCCTCCGATTTTTTGCTGATCATTGCCGGTTCCGGCCGTATGCTGGCAGAGGCGGCTTTCAAGGCCGGCCTGAAAGCGCTGGTGATCGATCTTTATGCCGATCTGGACACCCGTGAATACGCGCTCGAGGTCTGCCGTCTGCCGTCGTTGGCGGTCGAAGAGGTTGCCCCGGTTCTGGATGGCCTTGTCAGGCGTTACGGGGTTGGTCGAGCCGTTTACGGCAGCGGCGTGGAGCCTTATCCGGAAACCCTGGATTATCTGGATCGGCGAATGACGCTGCTGGGGAATGCGCCCGCCGTCTTCCGCCGCCTCCAGGACAAGGCCGTTTTTTTTGCACGGCTGGCCGATCTGCGGATTCCCTTCCCGGCGGTGTCGTTTGTCGCGCCCGACGCCAATGGCGGTTGGCTGGTCAAGCCGATGCAGGGGCAGGGCAGCCTGGGTATTCGCCGTTATTCTTCCGGTTTAGCCGATCGCGGCGTTTACTGGCAAAAATTCCAGGCCGGAACGCCGGGCTCCGTTTTGTTTTTGGCCGATACGCACAAGGCATGCGTAGTCGGCTTCCATACCCAATTTCATGCCGATTTAGGCGCCGGCCTTGAATTTGCGTTTTCCGGCCTCATTAATCATGCAATTTTATCCGCGGGTCAGAAAGTCCAGTTGGTCGGCTGGCTGTCTCAGTGTGTCCGGGCCTTTGGGTTGAAAGGTCTGAACACGCTCGATTTCATTCAGGACGGCGAGCGGATCTATGGGCTGGAGATCAATCCGCGCCCGTCCGCGAGCATGCAGTGTTATGGCGAATTGCTGACTTGCCATATCGCAGCCTGCCAGGGCGCCCTTCCGGAGGCGTTGCCGGCGCAGAAGGGATTTGCCGGTTTCCGGATTGTTTATGCCGATAGAGACCTCAGGATTCCCGAAGGGCTCGTCTGGCCCGAATGGGTGATGGACAGGCCCGAGGCCGGCGCCTTGTGTCATGCCGGGCAACCCGTGTGCAGCGTGATTTCCCGCCGAAGCGATCCGGAGCGGGTGGAGGCGGAGTTGGCGGCCAGGCAGCAACAAATTTTCAATCGATTAATCAAGGTTTAATTATGGAATATCAAGCGAGTGTGAATAAATTGACCCAACCCCTGGTGCAGCATTTGATTGCCAATGCGGACAAGCTGCGGGTGGCGGTCGAAACTCTCGACAACGGCTGCACGGTCATCGACGCGGGTATCAAGGTGCCGGGCGGCCTCGAAGCGGGACGGATCATCGCCGAAATCTGCCTCGGCGGGATGGGAACGGTCACGCTGAGCCACAGTCCTTATACCGCCCACTGGCCGTTGACGGTCAATGTGCATACCGGCAATCCGGTATTGGGATGCCTTGGCAGCCAATATGCGGGCTGGAGTTTGTCGCACGAAAAATATTATGCGTTGGGTTCGGGGCCGGCCCGGGCGATGGCGACCAAGGTCAAGGAAGGCAACGAAGAACCGGTCGAGGAGCTTTACAAGGAACTCGGTTACCGCGACAGTTTCGATTCGACCGTGCTGGTGATCGAGAACGATGCGGTTCCGCCGCCGGCAATCGTCGAAAAAGTCGCCGCCGCCTGCAAGGTCGACCCCGGCAAGCTGACCGTGATCGTGACGCCGACCAGTTCGCTGGCCGGCGGCCTGCAGGTCGTCGCGCGCGTGCTCGAAGTCGCGATGCACAAGGCCCATGCCTTGCATTTCCCGCTCGAAAACATCGTCGACGGCTTCGGCAGCGCGCCGGCTTGCCCGCCGCATCCGAATTTCGTGAAGGCGATGGGACGCACGAACGATGCGATCCTGTTTGCAGGCCAAGTCCATCTGTTCGTGAAAGGCAGCGACGAAGCGGCCGAAAAACTTGCTAATGAATTGCCGAGCTCGACTTCGAAGGACTACGGCAAGCCGTTTGCGGAGATTTTCAAGCATTACCAATACGATTTCTTCAAGATCGATCCGATGCTGTTCAGTCCGGCCAGCGTAATCGTGACCGCGGTCGAGTCGGGCAAGAGCTTCCGCGCCGGCAAGCTCGACAATGCATTGCTTGACCAGTCTTTCGGCGCCTAAAGGACATTCGTGCGCCGCATTGCGATTTTTACCGATGATCCGGGCTGGCACGGCAGGCGGTTGACGCAAGCGTTTGCCGAATATGGCTATCGCGCGGAATACGTCTCGCTGGCCGAATGCCGATTGACGCCGGCGCCCGGGCAATTGCCGCTCTGGATTCCCGGGTTCGAGCACGCGCTTCCGGAGGCGGCCTTCGTGCGCGGGGTGCCGGGCGGTTCGCTCGAAGAAGTGGTGCTGTATCTGGATGTTTTGCATGCGTTGAAGCTCCTCGGCGTTCCGGTCTATAACGACGGCCGGGCGATCGAGCGCAGCGTCGACAAGGGCATGACCAGTTTTCTGCTGCAGCGCGCCGGCCTGCCGACGCCGCCGACCTGGGTATTGCGCGATCCGGAGGAAGCGCGGCGGATCGCCGAGAACGAACTGCGAAACGGTCATTTATTGATCAGCAAGCCGCTGTTCGGTTCGCAGGGCGAAGGCATCCGCCGGATCGAAAAAATGACCGACCTGTTCTGGCTGACGCCGAGCCGCGGCGTCTACTACCTGCAGCGGTTCGTGCATGCCGCCGGCGAGGGGTATCACGATCATCGCGTGTTTGTGATTAACGGCCGGGCGGTCGCGGCAATGCGGCGGCGCGGCAAGTCGTGGCTGAATAATGTCGCGCAGGGCGCGGAGTGCGAATGGATCGAGGCAAGCGCCGAGCTGGCCGAGCTGGCGGTCCGGGCGACTCTGGCGCTCGACATGGATTATGCGGGGGTCGACATCATGCTCGACCGGGGCGGCCGCTATACCGTGATCGAAGTGAACAGCGTGCCGGCCTGGAAAGGGCTGGAAAGCGTCTGTGATGTCAATGTCGCGGCCTTGCTGGTCGAAGACTTGCTAGGCCGCTACTTGGGGTTGAGTTGCGTTCGGCCGGCGATTGAAATCCGGTGATCGCTCCCGACCGGCTCGAAGCCCTGTACCGCGAAGCCTGCGAAATCGAGCTGCAGGCGTTCAAGCCGGGCAACGTCAGCGTTTATGCGGACGGTCACGACATGACGGTGGCCGATTTCAGGCGCAGCGCCGAGGCGAGTTCCGGGCCGTTGTGCAATCCCGCCTATTCGCTCGGCGAAAAAATCTATTATGCGGTAAAAGCCACGCGGGAGGCGGTCGGCTGCAACACCAATCTGGGCATCGTGCTGCTGTGCGCGCCGCTGGTACGGGCGGCGGCCGATAAACCCGATCACGTCACTTTAAGGCAGGCTTTGGAGCAGGTGTTGGCTTCCACGACGATCGAAGACGCCGACTGGGTTTTCAGGGCGATCACGCTGGCTGCGCCGGGCGGTCTCGGCAGTGCCGGCGAGCAGGATGTGCACCAAAAAGCGACGGTGGATCTGCTCGAAGCGATGAAATTGGCGGCTTCGAGGGATCGTATAGCTTTTCAATATAGTTCAGGGTATCAAGATATATTCGATTTCTCCACAAAAGTATACTACAATGTTATACGTGGAAGGATTGGTCGTAATTGGGCTGCTCTGGCTGTTTATGTTGGATTGCTGCGCCGGTTTCCCGATAGTCACATTGAAAGGAAATATGGTAATCAATACACCGGGATGGTTGTCGCCAGGATGGCTGCGCTCGAGGACGCTCTGCAGCAAGCGGAAAATCCCGAGCAAACATTACCGTTGCTCTATCAGATAGATCAGGAATTCAAGTCGCAGGGCATCAATCCCGGCACGACGGCTGATCTGACCGTAGCAACTTTATTTACCGTATGGTTGGAAGATATATCAAGCGCTTGATTCCGCTAGGCCTAGCCGTGTCAATCGCAAACGTCGGCCGACCGCGGTGATTATATTTGTCTAATTTTTATTTTTCTTCACAGGGGAAAACAAGCATGGCTAAAATCAATAAATTGTTAGTGGGTGAATCTTTAGTGGGCGAAGGCAACGAAGTTGCGCACATCGACCTGATCATTGGTCCAAGAGGCTCAGCTGCTGAAAGCGCATTTGCAATCGCCTTGACAAACAACAAGGACGGTTTCTCCACTTTGCTGGCCGTTGTGGCTCCCAACCTGATGGTTAAACCGGCAACAATTTTGTTCAACAAGGTTACGATCAAAGGCGCAAAACAAGCCGTGCAAATGTTTGGCCCAGCGCAACGCGGCGTAGCAATGGCGGTTGCCGACAGCGTTGAAGACGGCACCATTCCTGCCGATGAAGCTGACGATCTGTTCATCAGCGTCGGTGTTTTCATTCACTGGGCGGCTGAAGACGACGCGAAAATCCAGGAATACAACTATAAAGCCACCAAGGAAGCGATCGCGCGTGCGGTTGCAGGCTCTCCGACTGCGGCTGAAGTGGTTGCCGGCAAAGCGACTGCGAAGCACCCGTTCGCTGCCGGTTGATCGGCATTCAAGCTTAGATAAGCCTGATAAAAATACCCCACTCGTTGGGGTATTTTTTTGCCTATAAGGCGGCAAGGTCGGCGCGTCCGATGGCGCCTGAATGCAGTGCACTCGCCACTAGGGCTTGTTGTATGCCGATTTTTTGCAGGGCTGCCAAATCTTCCCGGTTTCTGATGCCGCCTGCGGCGATGAAATTTTTACCGGGATAAGCCTTGCGGAAGGCGGCCAGTTTCTCGATGTCGGGGCCGGAGTCGCTGCCGACCCGCTCCAGCGTCATGATAATGATATCGTTCGGCCAATACTCGGGGTTTGTAAACAGGCTCTCCGCACCCAGCCGCATGCCTCTGAAATCCAGCGATAAAACGAAATCTTTTGCGTAGGTGTCCAGCAGGCTTAGTGTCTCGGTCCGAAACGATTCGCTTCCCAGCACCGTTTTGAGATTTGACGGCCGCCGCGAAGCCGGGGCTGAAAGGGGCAAGCCGCGATCGAGCCAGAAATTTCGGTTCGGGAAGCGTTCGGCTGCGGCATGGATCAATGCCTCATGGCTGCCTTTTCCCTCCAGTGCATCCAGGTCGGCAATATAAAAAGTCCGGAAATCGTATAACTCCAGATAAGCTTCGGCCACGTCGAAAATGTCCGCCGAAGGGCACAGTGCGGTATGGATCGGCAGGTAGGCGTCGCGCCTGCCTTGTTTGGCGTGAACGGCGACTCCGCCTTTCAGGTCGATGACCGGAATGACTTGCATGAATTCAAAGGCTCCATCCGAATAAGGTATATGGCGGCAATGATACAATATTCCGTTTTGGACATCGGGATCTCCTTCGATGCTGCGGGCTGATACAAGGATGTCGGTGGAGGTAAGGACATGAAGATTCTGGTATTCGAATACATCAGCGGCGGCGGTTGTAATCGGGAAGAACTGCCCGATTCGCTGGCGCGCGAAGGCCTGTTGATGCTGAAGGCTTTGCTCGAAGGTCTGGGCGAAATTCCGGATTTGGAGATTACCGTCATGCTGGATGCGCGCCTGTCGGGCGGCAGGGTACCGCCAAATGTCCGGACGGTCTTGATTGGCCGCCAAGACGACTGTTTTATCCGCTTCGAGCAGTTGGTTGAGCGGCAGGATGCGGTCTGGCCGATTGCGCCGGAGTTCGAAGGGATCTTGTTCTCGCTGTCTGGCACGGTTGAAAGACTCGGCAGGACCCTCCTGGGGTCCGGCTCCGAGGCCGTGCGGCTGGCGGGGGATAAATACGAGACTTATCGGTGTTTGCGGTACCGGCAAATTCAGACCGTCCACACCCGCCGGTTGGAAGAGGTTTCCGCTTTTCAGGGAGAATCGATTATCAAGCCGGTCGACGGAGCGGGCGGCGGCAGTTGCCTGATCCGCGATGCCGGGACGTTCGCGCGGACCGTCGAGCGCTTGCGAGGAACAGGAAGCTACATTATTCAGCCTCATCTGTACGGCGAGAAGACCAGCCTGTCCTGCTTGTTCAAGAGCGGGCGGGCCTGGCTGCTGTCGGTCAATCGGCAGGAGTTCGATATGGTGGACGATCAGTACCGGTTGGCCGCCATTCAGGTCAATTACAGAGAAGATCCGGGCCCCTATCGGGAGCTGGTCGGCCGCCTGGCCAAAGCGATGCCCGGACTGTGGGGTTATGCCGGCATCGACCTGATCGAAACGGCCGAACAAGTGCGGGTCCTGGAAGTCAATCCGCGGCTGACCTCTTCTTTCGCGGGCTTGAACGAGGCTTTGGGTGTCAACGTTGCCGCACTGGTGTTGCAGTTATTGCAGGGCGATCCTGTGATCCGGCGCAGAGCGGATAAAACGGTAACCGTTCAAATTAACCAGAAAACAGATGACGAATGAAATGATCGGCTGGGATATCGGCGGGGCGCATGTCAAGGCTGCCGCAATGAACGGTCGCGGCGAATTGACCGCGGTTTTTCAAAAGCCGTGCCCGTTATGGCAGGGAATGGACAAACTCCGTTCCGCGGTCGAGGCGATTCTAAGTGAATTGCCCACGGTTTCTTATCGCCACGCAATCACGATGACCGGCGAATTGGTTGATTTGTTTGCAGGCCGCGACGACGGGGTCAAAACGATCCTCGCTACCATGGTCGAGCTATTGCCAGAGGGCGAGCTTCTGGTTTATGCCGGCAGGCTGGGTTTTCTGGATGCTTCAAAGGTCAATCATAACCATTATGCAGCGATAGCCTCCGCCAACTGGCTGGCCAGCGCAAGCTATGCGGCGCGAAAAGTCGGCAGCGGCCTGTTGGTCGACATCGGCAGCACTACTACCGATATTCTGCTGCTCGATCGCGGGCGGGTAGCTGCGGAAGGCTATAGCGATTATGAGCGTTTGGCGACGCAAGAACTGGTCTATACCGGCATTGTCAGAACCGCGGTGATGGCGTTCGCCGAAAGCGTAGAGGACCAGGGCAGAGAGGTGGGTCTGATGGCCGAATATTTTGCGACGGCGGCCGATGTGTACCGGCTGACCGGCGAGCTGGACGAAGTGCACGATCAGTCGGATACGGCGGACGGTGCGGAGAAGTCGGTACTCGCCAGCGCCAGGCGTTTGTCGCGGATGATCGGCTGCGATTTCGATCTTGCCGAATTGCCTCGGTGGCAAAGGCTGGCCCACCATCTGCGCGAGAAACAATTATCAAGAATCCGGCAGGGCTGCGAAAGGCAGTTAGCGCGAAGCGCTCTTTCCGGTTCCGGCCCTTTCGTCGGTGCGGGCATCGGGCGTTTTCTGGTGAGGCAGTTGGCCGAGTCGATGGGAAAGCCTTATCTCGATTTCTCGGCTTTATTCCCGGCATCATCAAACGAAAACGGGATGTCCGCGGCCGATTGTGCGCCGGCAGCCGCGGTTGCGTGTCTGTCCGGAAAGAATTAGCGGTTTTACCGGGCTTCGGCAGAATGCGGAACAGTCGTTACTGCGTCCTAAGTCGCTGTAAAATAAAATTAAAAATATAAAGGCTCTATCCGAGGCGATGCGGTTTTTTTGCTAAACTCGATGCAGCCAAAAATACTTCTGGTTAGGATCATTCGTGGGGAGCATTTCGTGGGAAGCATTATGTTAAAAAACACGCCAGCAACCAATCAGGAAGCCCTGAACGCATTCCTGCATTTATGCCATAGAAAAAAATATCCGGCCAAAGCGACCGTGATCAGGCCTGGCGATGTCGGCGACCGGCTCTATTTCATCATCGAAGGTTCGGTCAGTATTTTTGCCGAAGACGAGGAGGGAAATCAGGAGATTATTCTAGCCTATCTAAATAAGAATGAATTCATCGGCGAGGTCGGGGTGTTCAAAGGAATGGAAGTACGCAAGGTGAGCGTAAAAACGCGCAGTCCCTGCGAATTGGCCGAGATCGGTTACGACCGTTTCAGGCAGGCATTGAAAAAGGAATTGCTGGCCTATGCGTCCGATTTGCTCTATATGCTCGGCGATCAATTGGCGTCGCGGTTGTTGATGACCAGCCGCAGGTTCTGTGATTTAGCTTTCATGGATGTGGAAGGCCGCATCGCCAGAACGCTGCTCGATTTGAGCAAGCAACCCGATGCGCTCACCCATCCGGACGGGATGCAGTTGCATATCACCCGCCAGGAGATCGGTCGGCTGGTCGGCTGTTCCCGGGAAATGGCCGGACGCGTTCTGAAGGAGCTGGAGGAAAAAAATTGATCACTGCCCACGGAAAGACGATCGTGGTGTTCGGAACCCGGTAATCCGGCCGAATCAGCCGCCGAAGATCTGGTAGTCGATCAGGTCGCACAAGCAGTGCGTAATCATCAGGTGCGTTTCCAGGACGTGGGCGGCCGAATTTGACGGTACGCGGAGTTCCAGATCGTTTTCATGCAATAACGGGGCGATGCTGCCGCCTTCCTGTCCGGTCAACGCGATTACCGAAATGTTTTTGTCGTGGGCGCTGTTGACCGCTTTCAATATGTTTGCGGAATGCCCGCCGATCGTATACACAACCAGAATGTCTCCGCTCTGTCCGAGCGCCCGGAGCGGTTTCGCGAAAATATCGTCGTATTGCATGTCGTTCGCGATCGCGGTTAGCATGGTCATGCCGGTGCCCAGCGCAATCGCGGGCAGCGAGGGGCGGTCGCGCTCATAGCGATTGATCAGCGACGCGACCAGCAACTGCGCGTTGTTTGCCGAGCCGCCGTTGCCGCAGGCGATGATTTTCTTGTCGTTGAGCAGGGCATGAACGAGGCGCTGTGAAGCGAAGCCGATCAGTTCGGACAGATTGACCACGGCTTCCTGTTGGGTCTGGATGCTGTTCGTGAAATGATCGATGACGCGTTCTTGTAAACTCATGTCCGTTAGTTTTACGCTGAAAAAGCATGGGGTATCCAGTCGATGCCGCCGTTTCCCGTGATCGCCACCACATCGAAGCGGACCGGGCAATCAAGTTTTTGCCGGATTAAATAAACCCGGGTTGCGGCTATTATACGCGATTGCTTGGTGCGGGTAATGCTTTCCGCGGCGCTTCCGTAACGGCCGGATTTGCGGAATCTGACTTCTACGATCACCAAAATTTTCCCGTCCCGCATGATCAGGTCGAGTTCGCCCTGCTTGCAGCGAAAATTCCGGGATACCGGCGTCAGCCCTTTGCCGATCAGAAATTGCCGGGCTTTTTCTTCCGCCGCATCGCCGCGCAAAAGGTGAGGCGCCTTTGCTGGGAGTTTGGCTAGCAGGTTTAGCAGGTTGAATGGATCGCTCTTCATAGAGAAAAAAGATTGCTGACGGTTGGCCGGGTTATAATCGCCCGCTTTGGCGGTTAACAAGTGCTTGCTCGATGGCCGGAGGATTTTGGCATAGTTTTTCGTAACTGTCTTGCGAACGCTTTTTGAGGCGGACGGATAATGAGCGAATGCGGCAAATTGTATGTGGTGGCGACCCCGATAGGGAACCTCGGCGATATCAGTTACCGGGCGGTGGAAACGCTCAAGCAGGTCGATCTGATTGCCGCCGAGGATACGCGGCATATCAAAGCCTTGCTGCAGCATTACGGCATCAACCGGAAAGTCGTCTCGCTGCATCAGCATAATGAAGAGCGCGCCGCGGCCGATCTGCTCGAAAAACTTCGGGCGGGTCTGTCGATTGCGCTGGTTTCCGATGCCGGGACGCCGCTGGTCAGCGATCCCGGTATGCCGTTGGTGCAGGCGACCCGGGACGCCGGGATCGAGGTGTCGCCGCTGCCGGGCGCCTGTGCGTTGATTGCGGCTTTGTCCGCGGCCGGATTGCCCACCTCCCGGTTTTCTTTCGAAGGTTTCGCGCCGAGGACGTCATCGGAAAGAAAGTCTTTTTTCAAGGCAAAAGCCGATTCACCGGACACCTGGATTTTTTACGAGTCCTGCCATCGGGTGCTGGCATCCTTGCAGGATATGAAAGAGGTATTGCCGCCGGAGCGCCGGCTCGTCATCGCCCGGGAGCTGACCAAATTGCACGAAACGATCGTCAAAACGACGCTGTCCGAAGCGGCGGCGCTGGTCGAATCCGATCGGAACATGCAGAAAGGGGAGTTCGTGATCCTCGTCGAAGGTGCGCCGAAATCGGATCAACCGGTGGAACTGACGTCCGAGCAGGAAAGAGTGCTTGGGAGTTTACTGAAAGAATGCCCGATCAAAACCGCTGTCGCACTGGCAGTCGAGATTACCGGGGCTCGCAAGAAAACACTCTATCAGGCGGCGCTGAGGCTTCGGCATGGGGAAGGGCATGATGAGTAAGCGGGCAATTTCCGTTCGGCGCTCGGCGAAATTATGATAGACTATGCGGATTGAAAGAGTCGGCCGAACAGTCGCTGTTTTATCGTAACGATAAAATGGAGGAAAGTCCGGGCTCCACAGGGCAGGGCGCCAGGTAACGCCTGGGAGGCGCGAGTCTACGGAAAGTGCCACAGAAAATATACCGCCCAGCCCCTAAATTTTTGTTAATTCCGCAAGTGGAGTTTTCAAGGAATTTAGAGGCTGGGTAAGGGTGAAAAGGTGCGGTAAGAGCGCACCGCGTCTCTGGTAACAGAGGCGGCAGGGAAAACCCCGCCCGGAGCAAGATCAAATAGAGAAACAAACGCGCGGCCCGCGCGGTTTCTGGGTAGATTGCTTGAGTTGCAGGGTAACTTGCAACCTAGATGAATGGCTGTTCAAGACAGAACCCGGCTTACAGGCCGGCTCTTTCAATCTTCTTTTATTTACCGTTTGTGATCCGTCGATCCAAACGTCAAAAATTTATCTTTCCGCTTTATCGTTTTTACCTCGGCGTTTCTTTTTTCCTCCTCGGATTCTTCTCCTGGCAAGGCGCGAGCTTTGTGTATTTTTAAAGTAGTTTCTCATTATTGCCAGATAAATGCCTGATACAATAAATTTTTTGTAAAGAGGTGCTTGGGGCTTTTACCCGACGAATTCGGCAAGCGTAAGTCATTGTCAAAAAAGAAAGAAATTTGTTATGAAGGCTCTTGACTCTGGTTCGCTAGAATCTTATAGTGGAGCCTTAGTGGGAAAAAGTGGAAAATTTTGGTTTTTTCTAGTTTCGGAGGGAGTTTTTGTTTCGGGGCATCAGTTCGCTCAATCTTGACGACAAAGGCCGTCTGGCGATTCCGACTCGCTACCGGGATGAACTGCAGGATTGTTGCGAGCGTCAGTTGGTCGTCACCGTTGCGGTCAACGAGTTATGCGTCGGCGAAGCCGGTTGCCTTTGGCTTTATCCGCTGCCCGAATGGGGAAAACTCGAACAAACCATCAGTAAATTACCGACCCTGAACAAAATGGCCGGCAAATTGCGCCGCTTTCTGATCGGTAACGCTTCGGAATGTGAAATGGATGCACAGGGCCGGTTGTTGTTGCCGGAAAAACTCAGACGTTTCGCCAATATGGAAAAAAAAATCGTTCTCGTCGGACAGTTGAACAAATTCGAGATCTGGAACGAAGACGCCTGGACGGCGAAAGAAGCGGAGTGGCTGGCCGGCGAAGATAACGACGGACTGGAAGAGCTCGGTACGTTGTCGTTTTAATAGAGAATAGCGGTGTCGCACTTACCGGTCATGCTGGAAGAGGCGCTTGAGCAATTGGCAATCAAGCGTCAGGGGATATATCTGGATTGTACGTTCGGGCGCGGCGGGCACAGCCGGGCGATATTGCAGCGCCTGGATACGGATGGACGTTTGCTGGCGATCGACCGGGACCCGGACGCGATAAAGTCCGAAGCCGCGCAGCACCTGCTGCGGGATAATCGTTTCCAGTTGTTTCACGGTTGTTTTTCGGAGCTGGCCGAGATCGTCGGGCGCGAAGGCTTGAACGGACGGATCGACGGCATCTTGCTCGATCTTGGCGTTTCTTCCCCCCAACTGGACGATCCGGAGCGAGGCTTCAGCTTTATGAAGAATGGTCCGCTGGACATGCGGATGAACAGTGCAGCGGGGCTTTCGGCAGCGGATTGGCTGGCGTCGGTTTCCGAAAAAGAATTGGTCCGGGTGTTATTTGAATACGGCGAAGAGCGTTATGCGCGCCGTATTGCGAAAGCCATCGTGACCCGCCGGACTGTCGGGCCGATCGGAACGACCCGGCATCTGGCCGAATTGATCGCCGAGGCGGCACCGGCTACGGAGAAGCACAAGCACCCTGCAACACGCACGTTCCAGGCGATACGGATCGAAATCAATCACGAACTGGACGAATTACAAAAGGCTCTGCAACAGGCTGTAGAGGTTTTGAAACCGGGTGGCCGTCTGGCCGTAATTTCGTTTCATTCGCTGGAAGACCGGATTGTAAAGCGGTTTATTCGCAGCGAGTCGGGAAGCAAGCACGATCCCGGCAAATTGCCGATCAGGGAGAGCGAGATCGAAAAAGGCCTATTGAAAAAAATCGGCTCTTCGATCAAGGCCGGCAAGCAAGAGATTGAGCGGAATCCGCGCGCGCGCAGCGCGGTTTTACGAACGGCAGAGAGAATTTAGCACGTGGCGGCATTCAAAAATTTGGCAATGGGCGCGTTGTTCGCGCTGCTGCTCGCGTCCGCATTGGCCGCGATCTACAGCAAATACCATTCGCGTCAGGTTTTTATCGAAATCCAGAAGCAGGAAAAAATTCTGGACCAATACGACGTCGAGTGGGGACAGTTGCAACTGGAATTGACGACGCAGGCCGACCAGAGCAAGATCGAACTGAGCGCGCGCGAACAGCTGAAATTGATCATGCCCGAGCGTGACAAGATTATTTATCTGAAACCATGAGAGATTTTCGCGGCAGGGCCAAATCGGGGGAAGCACCGGTCGATTGCGGACGAAGGCGGAATTTGCTCGTGCTGGCGGTGATGCTGTGCATGGCCGCGTTGGTCGTGCGTGCGATCGATCTGCAAGTATTCGACAGGCATTTTCTCCAGCAGCAAGGCAGTAAAACCTATGTGACCGATGTCGTCGTGCCGGCCTACCGAGGGATGATCCGGGACAGAAACGGCGAACCTTTGGCGGTCAGCACGCCGATGCAGTCGGTCTGGGTCAATGCGAAGGACCATCATCAGGCCGAGCAGGATTTCGAGGACGATCTGAAGAAACGCAAAAAAAGTCCGGAAGAAATCGCGATTCTGCTTGAAGACTACCGCCACAAAACCCGCGAGGCGATCCGCGAGATGGAACGCCTGCTCGATTTGCCGGCCGGCAGAGTCGCCGGCTTGCTGAACGACAATCCCAAGCGGCAATTTGCTTATGTGACTCGCCGGATCGAGCCGCCGTTGGCCGAACGGGTGAAGAATTTAAAGATTGTCGGCGTCAATTTCGAGCGCGAGTTCAAACGGTTTTACCCGACCGGCGCGGTTTCCGCCCATGTCGTCGGTTTTACCGATCTGAACGATGCGGGCCAGGAGGGCATCGAAAAAGGCTACGAAGACATCCTGAAAGGTGTGCCGGGACGTAAGCGGGTGATTCGCGACGGCAAGCAGCATATCATCGAGGATGTCGAAAACATCAGCGATCCGGCGCCGGGCCGCGATCTTGAGCTGAGCATCGACCAGCGCATTCAATACATCGCATATAAAGAGTTGCAGCGCGCGGTGGCTGAAAATAACGCCAAGTCGGCCTCGCTTGTGGTGCTCGATGCAAAAAACGGCGAGATTTTGGCGGCGGTCAGTCTGCCGCCTTTCAATCCGAATGCGCGTGAAGACTTGAAGGAAAGCCTTTACCGAAACCGGGCGATGACCGAGATTTTCGAGCCCGGTTCGACCGTAAAGCCGTTCGTGGTGGCTGCCGCCCTGGACGGCGGCTATGTGCGGCCGAACGAGTTGTTCGTGACTCATGGCACCTTGCAGGTGGGCAGGCATACGGTCAGGGACGTGCATAACTACGGTACGATGGATCTGACCCATGTGATCAAGAAATCCAGCAATGTCGCGGTTTCGCAGATGGCGTTGAAAATGCCGCCAAAATATTTGTGGGGCATTTACAGCCAGCTCGGTTTCGGATCTTCGGCGAAGGCCGGTTTTCCGGGCGAGGCGTCCGGACGGCTCCTGCATTATTCGAAGATGAAGGATTTCGACAGGGCGACGCTGTCGTTCGGCTATGGCCTCAGCGCTTCGGTCGTGCAGCTGGCGAGAGCCTATACCGCGCTGGCCGACGACGGCGTTTTGCATACGGTGAGCCTGTTGAAACGGGATGAAGACCCGAGTTCGGTACGCGTGTTTTCGGCCAAAACCGTCAAAAGCGTGCGTAAGATGATGGAAAGCGTGATCATGAAAGACGGCACGGCTTACGAGGCGAGGGTCGACGGCTACACGGTCGCGGGCAAGACCGGGACGGTCAAAAAATCCGACGGCCGGCACGGTTATGCCGGAGGTAAATATTTCGCGGTGTTCGCGGGGATTGCCCCCGCCAGCGATCCGAAACTGATCATCACGGTCATGATCGACGAACCTTCGGCCGGCAAATATTACGGCGGACTGGTCTCGGCGCCGGTGTTTTCCCGGGTCATGAGCGGCGCGTTGCGCGTGCTCGATGTCGCGCCCGACATGGAAGACACGATGCCAATCGTATTATCCCGAAAAGACGCCCCGGCAGACGGCCATGAGACTGACTGAGTTATTCGCCGGTCCGATCGGAGCTGTGCCGGACAGCGATATCGCCGGCTTATCCCTGGATAGCCGGACGCTTGCGCCGGGCGAAGCGTTTATCGCTTTATCGGGCGCGAATCGGCACGGGCTGAAATATGCGCCACAGGCGCTCGAACGCGGCGCGGCGGTCGTTCTGTACGATCCGGCGGGCGGAGGTTCCGAGCTGGCGGCAGAGCTGAAGGGGACGCCGCTGATGGCGGTCGAGAATTTGGGCCGGAAGCTGGGTGAGTTGGCCGCGCGCTTTTATGGCGACCCGTCCCGGAAAATGGAGGTGATCGGCATTACCGGCACCAACGGCAAGACTTCCTGCTCCCAGTTTTTGAGCCAACTGTTGCCCGACTGCGGCGTGATAGGGACCTTGGGCTGGGGCGAATGGGGAAATCTGAACGCTACGCTGAACACCACGCCCGATGCGCTTGCGGTGCAGCGAATGCTGGCGGAACTGCTTAAACGAGGCAAAAAATCCGTGGCGATGGAAGTTTCCTCGCACGGCCTCGAACAGGGACGGGTCAATGGTGTGCGCTTCCTGGGCGCGGTATTCACCAATATCAGCCGCGACCACCTGGATTATCACGGCACGATGGAAGCGTATGCCGAGGCGAAATTGTCCCTGCTCAAACAGCCGGGCCTGACGTTTGCGGTGGTGAATCTCGATGATGGCTACAGCGGACAAATGCTGGCGGCAGTGCCGGCCGGCGTCGAGGTGTGGGGACATAGCCGCCGGGGAAAGTCGACCGCAAAAGGCGAAAGCCTGCAGGCCGTCAATGTGCGTCATGAGCCGGACGGCATCGCGTTCGATGTGTGCTGGCGGACGCAGCGGGTGGCCGTGCGTACCTCGCTGATCGGGGATTTCAATATCGACAATTGTCTGAGCGTCATGGCGGCAATGTTGGCGGCCGGCGAGCCGGTCGGGCAGGCAGCCAGGAATCTGCAAAGGCTGGTTCCGGTTCAGGGACGCATGGAGCGGTTCGGCGGTCATCGTCAGCCGCGGGTGTTCGTCGATTACGCGCATACCTCCGACGCACTCGACAAGGTGTTGTCCAGCGCCCGGGAGCATTGCCGGGATAATTTGTGGGTCGTGTTCGGCTGTGGCGGCAACCGGGACAAGGGCAAGCGTGCCGAGATGGGCGCTATCGCTTCGCGCTGGGCCGATCATGTGATCGTGACCGACGACAATCCGCGCGACGAAGACGGCCGTGACATCGTGAACGACATTCTGGCCGGCTGCCGAAAGGAACGGGTACGGGTGGTCAGAGACAGAAAACAGGCGATTGAAAACGCCATTTGCGAGGCGGACGCAAACGATTGGGTGATCATTGCCGGCAAAGGGCATGAAGATTATCAGGAAATAGCCGGCAGGCGCTATCCGTTCAGCGATGCCGAAACGGTGCAAAGAGCATTGGAAATGAGAGTAAACGGTGAACATGCGGTTGAGTGAATGCGCACAGCGGCTGAATGGCGAATTGACGGGTGACGATCGGGCCTTCGGCTCGGCCAGCATCGATACCCGCACTCTGCAGCCGGGCGATCTGTATATCGCGATCGCGGGCGAACGCTTCGACGGCAACGAATTCGTCGCTCGGGCGGCGCAGAGCGGAGCGGTAGCCGCTATCGTGCGCCAAGGCGTCAAGGCGGATATTCCGACGATCGAGGTCGCGGATACCCGTTTGGCCCTGGCCGAGCTGGGAGGCGTCTGGCGCAGTCGGGCCAACGCCAAGGTCGTCGGCGTAACCGGCAGCAACGGCAAGACCACCGTAAAAGAAATGGTCGCGGCGGTGCTCGGTACCGGCGGCGAGGTGCTCCATACGAAGGGCAATTTGAACAATGACATCGGCGTACCGTTGACGCTCCTGCGTCTTGCCGAACGGCATCGTTACGCAGTGGTCGAGATGGGGGCCAACCATCCGGGCGAGATCGCCTATACCGCGGCCTATGCCAGACCTGACGTGGCGATCATCACGAATGCGGGACCTGCGCATATCGAAGGCTTCGGCAGCGTCGAAGGCGTGGCCCGGGCGAAAGGCGAGCTGCTCGCGGCGCTGAAGCCGGACGGGGTGGCGATCATCAACCGGGACGATGCGTTTTTCGGTTATTGGCAATCCGTGGCAAGCTCCCGCCGAATCCTGTCTTTCGGTTTGAGCGACGGCAGCGAGGTGACCGCTTCGGACATTGAAACCGAAATTATCGGCGATCGATTCGCGACCGGTTTTACATTATCCTCGCCGGCCGGCCGAATCCGCTGCCGCTTGCAATTGGCCGGCAAGCACAATGTGCTGAATGCGCTGGCTGCCGCGGCAGCTGGACTGGCGCTCGGGCTGAATCCGGAACAGATCGCGCAGGGCCTGCAGTCGGTCAAGCCGGTTACCGGCAGGCTTCAGCCTTGGGTCGGCCGCAAAGGCAATATCGTGATCGACGATACCTATAACGCGAATACCGGCTCGCTGAAGGCCGGGCTTGATGTGCTGGCCGGTATTGGGAAAAAGTCCTGGCTGGTGCTGGGCGCGTTTGCCGAGCTGGGGCCCGAAAGCCTGAACATGCACCGGGACATGGGCGCGCTGATCAAGTCGAGCGGCGTGGTGCGCCTGTTGGCCACGGGCTCCGATGCCAGGGCAGCGGTCGAAGCCTTCGGCAAAGGAGCCTCTTTTTATGAGACTCAGGAGTCGCTGATTGCGGCGCTGGAGAGCGAATTGACGGGAGACGAAACGGTCCTGATCAAGGGATCGAGAACGCGCCGGATGGAAAATGTCGCGGCGGCGCTGGTCGAAAATTTTAGAGCGTAAAAAACCAAGAATGCTACTGTATTTTGCAGATTTTTTAATGTCGTTTGATAGTGCCTTTCGGGTCTTTCATTACCTGACTTTCCGGGCGATTTTGGGAGTCTTGACCTCTCTGGCCATTTCTTTGCTGTTCGGGCCGGCGATGATCCGGAAGCTGACCCACAAGAATATCGGCCAAAGCATTCGCGAACTGGGTCCCCAGTCGCATTACGAAAAAAAAGGCACGCCGACGATGGGCGGCACGATGATTCTGGTGGCGGTCGCGGTTAGCACGCTGTTGTGGGCCGATCTCAAAAACCATTATGTCTGGACGATCCTATTGGTCACGCTCGGTTACGGGATTATCGGATTTATCGATGATTACCGGAAAGTGATTAGGCGGAACAGCGACGGCCTGTCCGCCAAAGCCAAATATTTCTGGCAATCGGTGATCGGTCTCGTTGCCGCCGTGTTTTTATACAAAACCGCGGCTTTACCTGCCGAAACCCAGTTTTTCGTGCCGTTTTTCAAGGATGTCGTGTTTAACATGGGCTGGCTGTATGTCGTGCTGGCCTATTTCGTGATCGTCGGCAGCAGCAATGCGGTGAATCTGACCGACGGGCTGGACGGCCTGGCGATCATGCCGACCGTGATGGTGGCCGGGGGACTGGGCATTTTCGCCTACCTCTCCGGGCATAACGAATTTGCCAATTATCTGGCGATTCCGTTTTTGCCTCATTCCGGCGAACTGATCGTATTCTGTTCGGCGCTGATCGGGGCCGGGCTCGGCTTTCTCTGGTTCAATACTTACCCTGCGATGGTGTTCATGGGCGATGTCGGCGCGCTCGCGCTCGGCGCGGCGCTCGGCCTTCTGGCGGTACTGGTGCGCCAGGAAGTCGTTCTGGTGATCATGGGCGGCGTTTTCGTGATGGAAACCCTGTCGGTGATCATTCAGGTGGCCTCGTTCAAGATGACCGGCAAGCGAGTGTTCAGAATGGCGCCGATTCATCATCACTTCGAATTGAAAGGCTGGCCCGAACCGCGCGTGATCGTGCGTTTCTGGATCATTACGGTGGTTCTGGTGCTGATCGGTCTTGCGACCCTGAAGCTGCGTTGAAGCATGTAAATAGCGAGGTGAAACATGGAAAACGCTGCCATGATAAAAAAGCTGATTTCCCGTTTCGCGCTGGATCCCCGGCGCGCCAAGGTGCTGGTTGTCGGTCTGGGCGTGACCGGCTTGGCGGTCGCGAAATATTTGTCGAAGCTGGGTTTCAATTTTGCCGCGGTCGATAGCCGGGACAATCCGCCGTCATTGAAAGAATTTACCGGGCAGCTGCCGGATGTGCCGGTCTTTACCGGCAAATTCAGCGAAGAAGCTTTCCAGGTTGCGACGCATCTGGTGGTCAGCCCCGGCGTGGCGCTGACCGAACCGGCAATCGCCCAGGCGATCGCGAACGGGTCGGTGCTCGTGAGCGACATCGATCTGTTCGCCTGCTCGACCAACGCGCCGATTGTCGCGATCACCGGTTCGAACGGCAAGAGCACGGTTACCACGATGCTCGGCGAGATGGCCAAGACTTCGGGCAAACTGGTCGGCGTCGGCGGCAATTTGGGCACGGCGGCGCTGGAGCTGCTCGACACGCCGGCGGATTTGTTCGTGCTGGAACTGTCCAGCTTCCAGCTGGAAAGAACGACCGTTCTGAATGCGGCCGTTGCGACCGTGCTGAATATTTCGGCCGATCACCTGGACCGGCACCGTGATGTGGAAGAGTATGCGGCGGTGAAACAGCGTATATTCGACGGTAACGGGGTCATGGTGATCAACGCCGATGATCCGCGGGTCAATGCGATGCGGCGCAAAGGTCGGCGGACTTATGCGTATTCGATTAAGGAAGCCGCCGATTTCGCCCTCGCAAAAATCAAAGGCGTCGAATGCCTGGTCTACGGCGGCAAGAAACTGATGGCGCTGTCCGAATTGCCGCTGGAAGGCCGCCATAATGCCGCCAATGCCCTGGCCGCACTCGCGTTGGGGACTGCCGTCGGGCTGAACCCCGAAGCGATGTGCGATGCGCTCAGACGTTTCAGAGGGCTGCCGCACCGGATGCAGAAAGTCGCGAAAATCGACGAAGTGACCTGGATCAACGATTCGAAGGCGACCAATATCGGTGCCTGTGTCGCGGCGCTGCAGGGCTATGAGCGCAAGGTGATCCTGCTGGCAGGCGGCGATGCGAAAGGCGCCGACATGCGCGAGTTGCTTCCGGCCGTGCAGGAAAAAGTCAAAAGCATCGTGCTGATGGGCAAGGATGCGGATCTGATCGAACAGGCGCTGGACGGCTGTGTGCCGGTCCTGCGCGCAGAGCACATGCGCGAAGCGGTGCGGCTTGCCGCCGGCCAGGCCCGGCGGGGCGATACCGTACTGTTGTCGCCGGCCTGTGCGAGTCTCGATCAATACAAAAATTACCAGGAACGCGGAGAGGTATTCGCCAAAGCCGTCCTGGAGCTGAAGGCTTGAACATGGAGAGCCGATCTACCCGGGTCAAGCGCTGGCATTTCGATTCGGTGCTGTTGATCGCATCGGCCAGCCTGCTGCTGATCGGCTTTGTGATGGTGGCGTCGTCTTCTTTGCACCTGGGCGTCAAACAGGGCGAAACTTCGCTGCATTACCCGCTCCGCCAGTTGGTGCACATTCTGCTGGGATTCGGGGTGGGCTGGGTGATTATGAAAGTGCCGGTCGCCAGTTGGGAAAAAATCGGCCCGGCCCTTTTGGGTGTCGGGATGATCCTGTTGACGATCGTGCTGATTCCGGGGCTGGGCGTGAAAGTCAAGGGCAGTACCCGCTGGTTGACGATTGCCGGACTTAGAATCCAGGTCTCAGAAGCGGTCAAGTTTTTCTCGGTCATCTACATGGCCGGCTACGTGAACCGCCGCCAGGCAAAACTTCGATCGTCGGCGATGGGGCTAGTCGCTCCGCTTGGCTTGTTCGCCGTCGTTGCGTTATTGCTTCTGATGGAGCCCGATCTCGGTTCGGCGGTGGTCATTCTGCTGATCGTGATCGGCATGTTGTTTCTGGCCGGCGCTCGCCTGTCGATTCTGTTTCCGTTGGGTCTCGTCGGCGTGGTGGCGTTCGCGTTGCTGGTCTATTTCGAACCTTACCGAATGAAGCGGATCACCGGTTTTCTCGACCCGTGGGCCGATCCGCTCGGCACTGGTTTCCAGCTGGTGCAGGCGCTGATTTCGTTCGGGCGCGGCGAGTGGCTCGGCGTCGGCCTGGGCAGCGGCATCCAGAAACTTTTTTATCTGCCCGAGGCGCATACCGATTTCCTGTTTTCGGTGATCGCGGAAGAACTCGGTCTGGTCGGCGTGGTGACTGTGATCGCACTGTTCGCGCTGTTCTTTTGGCGTACATTCGAAATTGCGGCCGCGGCCGAAAAAGAGGGGCAGTTGTTTGCGGCGTTTATCGCCTATGGGCTGGGATTATGGTTCGGCTTCCAGGCCTTCGTGAACATGGGGGTGAACATGGGCATCCTGCCGACGAAAGGTTTAACGTTACCGCTGATGAGTTACGGCGGCGGCAGTATGATCGTGATGTGTGCGGCGGTCGCGTTATTGTTTCGAGTCCATACCGAGATCGCGGAACTTCACGCCAGCACGCCAAAAGGAAAATCGAAATGGCAAAACGCATAGTCATCATGGCCGGCGGCACCGGCGGTCATGTGTTCCCGGCCCTCGCGGTTGCGGAATCGTTATTGGAAAAAGGCTGGGAAGTCAGCTGGCTCGGAACGCGGAACGGCCTGGAAGCGCGGGTGGTGCCCGAACACGGCATCGCGATCGACTGGCTGTCGGTCGCCGGCGTTCGGGGCAAGGGCATGCTGTCGAAAGTGACTGCGGTGTTCAAACTGTTGAAGGCCTGCCTGCAGGCGGCCTCCCTACTCAGAAAGCGAAAACCGGATGTCGTGCTGGGGATGGGCGGTTTTGTGGCCGGCCCCGGCGGGCTGATGGCCAGAATGTTGGGAATACCGCTGATCGTTCACGAGCAGAACCGGGTGCCCGGCACCACCAACCGCTGGCTGGCGCGACTGGCGAGCCGGGTGCTGGAGGCGTTCCCGGACAGTTTCGACAAAAAACGGCAGGCGGTATATACCGGCAATCCGCTGCGAAAAAAATTTTTGCTGGCCTCTGCAGCGCCGCAGGCCCGCGCTGAACAGAATTTGAAAATCTTGATCGTCGGTGGCAGCCAGGGGGCGCAACGGCTGAACGAGATTGTGCCGGAGGCGATGGCGCGCTTGAGCGGCATTCATGTGATTCACCAAACCGGTTCGGCGATGCAGGAGCAGGTGGCGGCGCGCTACCGGGAGTTCGGCGTCAACGCGGAGGCAAAGGCATTTATCCGGGACATGGCCGAGGCATATGAATGGGCGGATCTGGCGATTTGCCGGGCCGGCGCAATGACGGTCAGCGAACTGGCCGCAACCGGGTGTCCCGCAATCTTAGTGCCGCTGCCCTGGGCGATCGACGACCACCAGGTCGCGAATGCGCACTATCTGGCCGATGCCGGTGCGGGTGTCATTTTATTGCAGCAAGATCTGACGCCGGAATCCTTGGCGGAAGCTATGGCAGATGTACGCGATCGCCTGCCGGCGATGGCGGCGGCGGCAAAACGGTGCGCCAGGCTCGATGCGACCGAAGTCGTCGCCGATTACTGTATGGCCGAGGCAGACCGATGAACCTACCGAATATCAATGGGCCGGCGGCGGTACTCTGCAATATCAAGCGGATTCACTTCGTCGGGATCGGCGGCACCGGCATGAGCGGCATCGCCGAAGTTCTGTTGAACCTGGGCTACGAGGTCTCCGGCTCGGACATCAAGGAAAGTTCGGTCACCCAGCGGCTTATCGCCCTGGGAGTGGAGGTGGCCCTCGGGCACCGCCGGGAGAATGTTGCCGAAGCCGATGTCGTGGTCGTTTCGAGTGCGGTCGACCGGACGAACGAGGAAGTCGATCAGGCGTATCTGGAGCGGATTCCGGTGATTCCGCGCGCGGAGATGCTGGCCGAGCTGATGCGCTTCCGCTTCGGGATCGCGGTGGCCGGCACGCACGGCAAGACGACCACGACCAGTCTGGTCGCGAGCATGCTGGCCGAGGGCGGACTCGATCCGACTTTCGTGATCGGCGGCCGCTTGAACAGCGCCGGCACGAATGCGAAATTGGGACTGGGCAATTACCTGGTCGCCGAGGCCGACGAAAGCGATGCCTCTTTCCTGTACTTGCAGCCGATGATGGCGATCGTGACCAATATCGATCAGGACCATATGGCAACCTATCAGGGCAGCTATCAGCGGCTGAAGGATACTTTCATCGAATTCCTGCACCACCTGCCGTTTTACGGGATGGCGGTGTTGTGCATGGATGACGAAGGCGTGTGTGAAATTCTGCCGTCGATTTCGAAGCCGGTCACGACTTACGGCGTGCATGAAGAAGCGGACGTGCGCGCGGTGAACATCATGCAGCAGGGTATGCATACGGCCTTTACCGTACTTCGGCGCGGGGATTTTCCGCCGCTCGAAGTCACTTTGAATCTGCCCGGCTGGCATAACATGCTCAATTCGCTGGCCGCCATCGGCATCGCAACCCGCCTGGGCGTGGACGATCAGGCGATCGTCTCCAGCTTGCGCGCGTTCAAGGGCGTCGGCCGGCGCTTCCAGATGATGGGCGATATCGAATTGCCGGAGGGCAGGCTGACCCTGGTCGACGATTACGGACACCATCCGCGCGAAATCGCCGCGACGCTCGAAGCGCTGCGTCAGGCTTGGCCGGAACGCCGTTCGGTGCTGGTCTTCCAGCCGCACCGCTATACCCGGACGCGGGATCTGTTCGAAGATTTCGTGCATGTGCTGTCGACGGTCGACGTGCTGGTCCTGCTGGACGTGTATGCGGCCGGCGAAGCCCCCATTCGCGGCGCGGACGGCCGGGCGCTGAGCCGGGCGATACGGAACCGGGGCAAGGTCGATCCGATATTTGTCGAGAACTGGGAAGAATTGCCGGAGGTGCTTTCGAGTGTCGTGAAGCCGGACGATGTGATCATGACGATGGGCGCAGGCAATGTCGGCCAGATCGCGACGCAGCTGCCGGCCATGTTGCAGGATGCCTTGGCCGCATGCTGAATCCGGACATCGAGAGCATGAAAGGCCGTCTGCTCGAAAACGAGCCGCTCGCGAAACATACGAGCTGGCGCGTGGGCGGTCCCGCCGAACGGATGTACGTCCCTTTCGACCGGCAGGACCTGATCGACTTCATCCGGCATTTGCCGCCCGAAGAGCCGGTGTTCTGGATCGGTCTCGGCAGTAACCTGCTGGTCCGGGACGGCGGTATCCGGGGCACCGTGATCAATACCAAGGGCCGCTTGAAGGCAATGGAGCGCCTGGCCGACGGAAGGGTGTATGTCGAAGCCGGCGTGCCGTGCGCGCACGTGGCGCGCTTTTGCGGGGAGCGGGGGCTGTGCGGCGCCGAGTTTTTGGCCGGCATTCCGGGAACGATGGGCGGCGCGTTGAGAATGAATGCGGGGGCCTTCGGCGGCGAAACCTGGGAGATCGTGCAAAGCGTCGAGATGCTGTCCGCGGACGGGGAAATTTCCGTGCGGGGAAAAGAGGAATTCCGGATCGGTTACCGGTCGGTGAAGGGATTCGATGCCGGGAAGGAATGGTTTATCTCGGCACTTTTGCGATTACCCGAGGGCGATACCGAAGCCAGCCAGCAAAAGATCAGGGAACTGCTGGACCGGCGCGGCAAGACGCAGCCGACCAGCCAGCCGAGTTGCGGTTCGGTGTTCAAAAATCCGCCGGGCGACCATGCGGCGAGACTGATCGAGCGGTCCGGTTTGAAAGGCCATGCGATCGGCGGCGCCTGTGTTTCCGAAAAACATGCGAATTTTATCGTGAACCGGGGCCATGCGAGGGCGGCCGATATCGAGGCGCTGATCGCCCATGTCCGGCAAACCGTCAAGAACAATTATGGTATCGACCTGCAGACCGAGGTCTGCACGGTCGGCGAAACGAGTGAGGCATTGAGTGCATAACAATCCGGAACAATTTGGGCGGGTCGCCGTGTTGATGGGCGGAACCGCCGCGGAACGGCCGGTTTCACTGAGAAGCGGCGCGGCAGTTTATGAAGCATTGAAACGCCGGGGCGTCGACGCGGTCGCGATCGATGTGACCGGGAGTCCGATCGAAGCTTTGCAGGGCGTCGCGGTCGACCGGGTCTTCAACATCATTCACGGCCGCGGCGGCGAGGACGGCGTGCTGCAGGGCATTCTCGAAGCGATGCGGATCCCTTATACGGGCAGCGGCGTGCTGGCGTCGGCGCTGAGCATGGACAAGCTGCGCACGAAGCTGTGCTGGCGCGGCTACGGTTTACCCACGCCGCCCTGGACCTTGCTGAAGGACGAAAGCGATATCGATTGCTGCATCGAACAACTGGGTTTCCCGGTGATCGTAAAGCCGGCGCAGGAGGGCTCCAGCATCGGCATGAGCAAGGCGCGCAACCGTGAAGAGTTGATTGCGGCTTACCGGCTGGCCGCTTCGTATCAATGCGATGTCTATGCGGAAGCTTGGGTAACAGGACAGGAATACACGGTCGGTATTCTGAACGGCGAAGCGCTGCCGGTGATTCGCCTGGAAACGCCGCACACGTTCTACGATTACGATGCCAAATACCACGCGAACACGACCCAATACCATTGTCCTTGCGGCCTCAACGAAGCCGAGGAAAACGCGTTGCAGGCGCTCGCGGTCAGCGCCGGCCAAGTGCTGGGCGTAAAAGGATGGGCGCGGGCCGATGTGTTTATCGACCATGCCGGGCAGGCGCAACTGATCGAGATCAATACGGTGCCGGGCATGACCGATCACAGCCTGGTGCCGATGGCCGCGCGACAGGCCGGCATGGATTTTGACGAACTGGTGTGGCGAATTTTGGCGACCAGTTACGGTAACGAATGAGTGCAAGCTGGAAAATCCTCGCCGCGCTGGGAGTGATCGGCGTCCTGTTCTGGCGATTGGGTTACGGCATCAAGGCCTACGGCTCGCAGATGACGCCGGTCAAATACGTTAGAACCGGCGGCGTTTTCCAGTACCTGACCAAGGACGAAATCAAAAATACCCTGTTGCCGTTGGTGCAAGGGGGGGTTTTGGCGGCCGACATGCAGGCGGTGCATGATGCGGTCGCGAAACTGCCCTGGGTGGACAACGTGGAAGTCAATCGGGTCTGGCCGGATGCGATCGACATCCGGATCGGCGAGAAAACCGCTTTTGCGCGCTGGGGCGAAAACAGTCTGATTACCGGGCAAGGGGGGATTTTTTCGCCGCGCAATGTCGACCAGTTTCTGATGTTGCCGAAAGTATCGGGACCGCAGCGCCAGGAACAAAAAGTGCTGGAAATCATGAAAGGCGTTACGACCGCGCTGGAAGACCAGGCGCTGATATTGACCGAATTTGCGATCAATGACCGGGGGGCATGGCGGATCAAGCTGGCGACCGGGATGGAAATTCTGCTGGGGCGGGAAGATCAGTTGAAGAAATTGCAGCGCTTTCTAAGAACGTTGCCGATTCTGGGGCCGGAACAAGCGGATGCCATCGCGATCGCGGATCTGCGCTATCCGAACGGTTATGCGGTGACGTGGCGACCCGATGCGCCCGAGATCGACTGGAGCAAACTGGCTGATCCGAAGCCGGCCGGCGATAGGGCTACGGGTGGTAAAACTACGAATAAAGCGACACAGAACAGGAAAAATGGCAAAAAAAACAGAGCGTAATTTAATCGTGGGTCTGGACATCGGCACTACCAAAGTCGCTGCCATTGTCGGAGAGATCACCAGCGAAGGCAATATCGAGGTGATCGGCGTCGGCCAGACCGCCTCGCGGGGGTTGAAAAAAGGCGTCGTGGTAAACCTGGAGTCGACCGTCAATTCGATTCAGCGCGCGATCGAAGAAGCGGAACTGATGGCCGGCTGCCAGATCAAGTCGGTGTTTGCGGGAATCGCCGGCAGTCATATCAAAAGCCTGAATTCGCATGGGATCGTCGCGATCCGGGACAAGGAGGTCACCCAGTACGACATCGACCGGGTCATCGATTCGGCGCGCGCGGTCGCGATTCCTGCCGACCAGAAAATCCTGCACATTTTGCCGCAGGAGTTCCTGATCGACCAGCAGGAAGGCATCAAGGAAGCGATCGGGATGTCCGGGATCCGCCTGGAAGCGAAAGTGCACATGGTCACCAGTAGCGTCAGCGCGCAGCAGAACATCATCAAATGTATTCGCCGTTGCGGGCTCGAGGTCGACGATATCGTGCTCGAACAGCTGGCTTCGTGCAATGCGGTGCTGACCGAGGACGAAAAGGAGCTGGGCGTCTGCCTGATCGATATCGGCGGCGGAACCACCGACATTGCGGTATTCGTCGACGGCGCGATCAAGCATACCGCGGTGATACCGATTGCCGGGGACCAGGTGACGAACGACATCGCCGTCGCGCTCAGGACGCCCACCGTAAACGCGGAAGAGATCAAGCGCAAATACGCCTGCGCCTTGACCCAGCTCGCCAATGTGGAAGGCACGATCGACGTGCCCAGCATCGGTGACCGCGCGCCGCGCAAGATTTCGATGCAAAACCTCGCGGAAATCATCGAGCCGCGTTACGAAGAATTGCTGATGCTGGTGCAGTCGGAACTCCGGCGCAGCGGATACGAAGAATTGATTGCGGCCGGCATCGTGTTGACCGGCGGCAGTTCGAAGGTTACTGGCTTGATCGAACTGGCGGAGGAGATCTTTCACATGCCGGTGAGGATGGGCATTCCGCAAAACGTCATGGGCTTGCCGGAAGTGGTTAGAAATCCGATTTATTCGACCGGCATTGGGTTGTTGATTTACGGGAAGGAACACCAGAGTTACGGAAGGCACATCGAAAATGAGGGAACGAGCTGGTGGGCGAAAATAAAGAATTGGTTTCAAGGTAATTTTTAACTTAATGAAGACGAATTGTAGGGGTGGTTTATGAAGTACGAGTTAATCGATACATGCACCGAGTCGGCAGTGATCAAGGTCATCGGAGTGGGGGGCGGCGGCGGCAATGCGGTCAGCCAAATGGTGAGCAGCCATATCGAGGGTGTCGAATTTATTTGCGCGAATACCGACGCGCAGGCGCTCAGAAAGTTGAATATGGGCACGATCATCCAATTGGGCGTTGAACTGACCAAAGGACTGGGCGCCGGCACAAATCCCGAAGTCGGCCGCCTGGCCGCCGAAGAAAACCGCGACCGCATCAAGGAAGTGCTGGAAGGGGCCGATATGGTGTTTTTGACCGCCGGGATGGGCGGCGGCACCGGCACCGGCGCGATTCCGGTCATTGCTTCCCTGGCGCGCGAGATGGGCATTCTGACCGTCGCGGTGGTCACCAAGCCTTTCCTGTTCGAAGGCAAAAAGAAACAGGCGATTGCGGAGCAAGGGATCGCGGAGCTTGAAAAATATGTCGATTCCCTGATCACGATCCCGAATCAGAAATTGCTGCCGGTACTGGGCCATAACGTTTCTCTGATCGATGCGTTCAAGGCGGCGAACCAGGTATTGCTCGATGCGGTGCAAGGCATCACCGAACTGATCGTCCATCCGGGCATGATCAATGTCGACTTTGCCGACGTACGCACCGTGATGAAGGGGATGGGGGCGGCCATCATGGGCACCGGCTCCGCGACCGGTGACCAGCGCGCCCGCGAAGCGGCCGAAAAAGCGATTGCCTGCCCGTTGCTCGAAGATATCAATCTCCAGGGCGCGAAAGGGATTCTGGTCAATATTACCGCAGCCGACATGGGCATTGCCGAATTTAACGAAGTCGGGCAAATTGTGCATGAATTCGCTTCCGAAGAGGCGATTATCAAGATCGGCACCGCGATCGATCCGAGTCTTGGGGACGAGCTGAAGGTGACGGTCGTCGCAACCGGCATGGGATCGCGGCAGCCGGCCAAGGCGCCGGTCAAACTGATGCAGCGGGCGGCCGTCGGCGAAGCCAATTACAACGAATTCGACAAACCGACCGTGATGCGCAACAAACCGGAGGGCCGCGAGTCTCGTTTCAGCAAGGAAACCAATCTGGAGCATCTGGATATTCCGGCATTCCTGCGGCGCCAGGCCGACTGATCGGCTACAATCGCGTAGGCCGGGCGAGTCGAACGGCCCGGCGCTACGGCGTTTTATCGGGTTATGCTTAGCGCTAGCCCAGGGCGGGGCTCTGCGGTTTCTGATTTTGCGGACCGAACATGATAAAATGGACCGTTCCCTGCTTTAAATTCTACAGATCATTTATGATTAAACAGCGCACTTTGAAAAATTCGATCAGAGCCACCGGCGTCGGTCTTCATACCGGAGCGAAGGTCTATTTGACCCTGCATCCGGCCGAGCCGGACACCGGCATCCGCTTTCGCCGGGTGGATCTGGATCAGCCGGTCACGATTCAGGCTTCACCGAGCAATGTCGGAGAAACCGTGCTGTCGACTACGCTGGTGGCCGGCACCGTTAAAATATCGACGATCGAACACCTGTTGTCGGCTTTCGCGGGGCTCGGCATCGATAACGCGCTGATCGATGTCAGCGCGTCCGAAGTGCCGATCATGGACGGCAGCGCCGGGCCGTTCGTGTTTCTGCTGCAGTCGGCGGGCATTCAGGAACAGGACGTGCCGAAGCAATATATCCGGATCAAAAAGAGCGTCCGGGTCGAAGACGGCGATAAATGGGCCGCTTTCGATCCGTTCGACGGCTTCAAGGTGACTTTTACAATCGATTTCGAACATCCGGCCTTTGCGGAACATCTCCGGACCGCGACGATGGACTTTTCTTCGACTACCTTCGTCAAGGAAGTCAGCCGCGCCAGAACCTTCGGTTTCATGAAAGACATCGACATGCTGCGGCGCAACAATCTGGCGCTGGGCGGCAGTCTGGACAATGCGATCGTCGTCGACGATGCGAAAATTTTGAATGAAGACGGTCTCCGCTATGCGGACGAATTCGTCAAGCACAAGATCCTTGATGCCATCGGGGACTTGTATCTGCTCGGACACAGCCTGATCGGAACGTTCACCGGCTATAAATCCGGCCACGGCCTGAACAACCAGCTCCTCCGGACTTTGCTGGAAGACAGGGATGGCTGGGAAATGGTCACGTTCGAAAACGAAAGCGAGGCACCGATTTCCTTCATGCGCTCCGCCGAAGCGCCTCGTCCGGCAGCCTGATTTTTCCCTGTTTATTCGTCTGCCAGTTTCGCAAGCGTTGCGCCGAGCCGCTGCAGCGCTTGCCTTAATTGGCTGTCTCCCATGGTTTTCGCCTGATCACTGATTATTGCGATTTTCTCGGAGGAAGGCAGATTCGCTTTTCTGCGGGGTTGCGGATGTTCGCTGATTTGATCGGCTAAAATGCGAATTTGCAGCTTATCGATCGCCCCCTCGTGCGCATTGCGGGCGGATTGTAAAATTTCCTGCTTCAGAAAGCGCAGTTGCGAAGCCCAAGCGGCCGAATCGGTATAAAGCAGCAGCTTTTTCTCATTAACCACGCAATGCAGAACATGATCGGCCAAGGGGCTCGGAAGTCCGCTGCGGATTGCCTGCAGCAGAGACTGCTGCCTGGCCAGCCGGATCCGGAATACGTCCAGCGCGCGGTTTTGGAAAGAGTATGCTAATTTAAAAGCCATCGGTCGGGAGTGTGGGGGAGGCGAGGGCCAATTTTTGTTGGCGAGTGCGGACCGTCCATGATAAAAGAACGGCTGGGTTCGGGTCAATCGCGGGGAAGTTCGAGCACGGCCGTTGAGGAACCCGGTCCCGCTGTATTTATCTAATTACACAGTTTATCCCGACATGGAAACCGATAGTCCTAATGGGGGGAGACATTTCAATGAATAGAATCAGATCGATCTCTTTGCCGGTGCTATCAGTGCTGGCGTTAGCCGGTTGCGCGACTTTGCCGACGGGACCCAGCGTGCTGGTGCTGCCGGGCGTAAACAAGACATTCGAACAGTTTCGCGCCGACGACATGCAATGCCGGCAATATGCTTATGCGCAAACCGGCGGCGTAACGCCGGGGCAGACCGCAACGCGCAGCGGCGTCGGAACCGCGGTGGCCGGTTCGGCGGTCGGTGCCGCGGCAGGCGCGGCGCTGGGCGGGGGCGAAGGCGCGGCGATCGGCGCAGGAACGGGTTTGCTGGCCGGTTCGATCGCGGGTTCAGGAACAGCTGGCGCGGCCGGCTATGAGGCTCAGCAACGGTACGACATGAGCTATATCCAGTGCATGTATGCTTACGGCAACCGGGTGCCGGTCAGCGGCAGCTTTATCGATGAATACCCCGATGACCGGCCGGCGGAGAGCGGTGCGCTTTATCCGCCGCCACCGCCCGGAACCCAGGCGCCGGCCTCGCCGCCCCGATGAAATCCGGCCGCACGGGCCCATCCCAGGCAGGCGACGAGTCGTCCATCGGATTAGATTGAGGAAAAGTTGAAATGAAACGATATCTCAGATTGATCGGGCTGTCAGGGATGCTCCTGTTGCAAGGCTGCTATTATTACGGGCCGGCCGGTGCTTACTACGATTCTTACTATCCTTCCTTCGGCGTGAGCTATTACGGCAGCTACGGTTATTGGCCTTATTCCTATTACAGCTATCGGCCTTACTATTATTCCTATCCTTACCAGCCGTACCGCCACTACTATGACTGGCGAACCCGCCGATATTGGAATTGGGACGGAGGCAGGCGCTGGGATGGCGCTAACCGTTGGAGTACGCCTGGACGCTGGGACGGCGGCGGCCGTCGGTGGGGAGGAGCCGGAGGCATGGGCGGCGGAGGGATTCTGTCAAGACCGCAGAGTCCGTTCAGAGGCGGCGGGGGACGAAGCCGACGCTGATCTCCAAGCCGGTATGAGCGAATCAGGAGAGGCCGATGAAATTAAGCAGGTTCTTTACAACAAGCGTATTCATCCTTTTATCGGTAAATAGCAGCGAAATGTTCGCCTACGGACGCGTTTATCGGGGTGTCTGGGGGCGGCCGCCGGGCTTCAGTCTCTATTTCGGTTTTCCGTATGGATATCCGCCGTATTACCGGCCTTATTTTTATCCGCCTTATTATTCTCCCCCGGTCTATCAGGTTCCGCCGCCGCCTCCCGTCTATATCCAACCGCCCGCAAGAAATCCGGCTGACGGTGCCCGGTATTGGTCCTACTGTTCCAGTTCCGGGAGTTATTATCCGCAAGCGACCGTTTGCCCGGAGGGTTGGCAGACTGTCAGGCCTTATCCTGATGGGCAGATGCCGGGCTACTGGTATTATTGTGACGAGCCGGCAGGCTATTATCCTTATGTCGGCCAATGCAGCCGGCCGTGGCGGCAGATAATCCCTTGAAATTCGTACATTTGAGTTTTTTTGATTTAAATCGAATGATTCCCGCCCAATTCAAACCGAATAAAAACGATAAATCGGGAAACATGAATCCGTATCGCCACCTCTCTCAAGCCGTCATGGCCGCGCGGCTGCAAAAGCCATCGGATAGCCGCGAGTTAAAAACTATACTGTCAGCAAAATTAGGCTAAACTTAAACGGAGATTGCGCCGGTGCCGGTCATATATTGGTCCGATTCTGTCCGTGGAGTGCGAAATCCCTGCCGTTGATGCTGTGCCGGCACGTCTCCCGCTCCCGCTTCGCCATAGCCATTCGCTGAGGAGAATGGAGGCAATAATGCTTCTGCGGAGCCCCTGAAACTGGCCGTGTATCAATGCCCGAATCCGGGGGGAAATTATTTTCAGGGAATTAATAAGGGCGTCATCATCGAGAGATACTTTTGCGCGCTTATTTCCGAAACGGAATTGTAATTTGATTCGGGACCAGAAAAAAATGTCCTTTTTTCTGGCCCTGTTGCCTTCGATTACGAAATTTTGAGTTCCGCATTATTGAAATGAGAATTCCTTCCTTGCGCATACCCCTATGGCTTCACGGCAAGATGGGGTAGGTCGAATATCGATACTGGATTAACTCGGGTGGCGTAAAAAATATGGACAATGCCGTACTGTCAATTTTATCCAAGGTTGACCTCAATAATTTGCCGGTCGTTCCTAAAGTATTGCTTGACCTGATCAAGGCTACCCAAAACAGTAAGGTAAATATTGGCGAACTGGCGGGCATTATAGGCCAGGATGCCAGCCTGAGTTCAAAGGTGCTTGCCGCCGCCAATTCCTCCTTTTACCGCCGTTGGGGGGAAATTACGGATTTGAATAGAGTCGTTGTCGTGTTAGGCATCTCTACGGTAAAAACGATTGCGATTACGTGCTCGGTTCAGCAGTATTTTTCCGAAATCTCACATATAAATCAAGACTTTCTTGAGCTTATCTGGTATCGTTCCTTAACCTGCGCGCATGTGGGGCACAGATTGGCGCAATTGACTTCTTACCCTTTCCCGGACGAATCTTATTTAACGGGGCTGCTGCACAGAATTGGCCAGTTGATTCTCCTGGAATGCTTTTCGAAGGACTATTCGAATTTTCTGAAGCAGCATTTGGACGGTCAGGAAGGCGAACTGGAAAAACAATTGTTCGGCGCCAGCCACAATGAAGTGGGAGGGGCTTTGATTGAAAGCTGGAATCTTCAGTCTTTTATATCCGATGCGGTATGGCATCAATATCAGCCGTTCGAAGCCATTGCCGATAGCGGCCAATTGGTGAAAATCGTCAATCTTGCCGGGCGTATCGCCAGCATGGACTCCGCCAATAGGCTCGAAGTCCTGGATTTGGCCGAAAAGCTTTTCGGAATCCATCGACCGCTGATCGACGACATGGTCGAAGAGGTCGGCGGCTTGGTCCGGCAGTCGGCAGACGATATCGGGATAAAGGTGGACGCTCCCGAAGGCAAGGGGATAGAATGCCGGACTTCCGTACATCAAAGGGAATCCGCCCGAAAAAGTCTGGGCGAGCGGATCAAATCGCTGATGCTGTCATCCTTTGTCCGGCAGCAGTTGGAGGCAAACTCCGAACTGACCCAGCTTGTCGGCATCGTGCACAAGGATTTGTGCGCATTGTTCGGTTTTCGGGTTGCCGCTTTTTTTCTGTTCCGTGCCGAAACGAACGATTTGATCGGCGTAACCGGCTTTCCGGAAGAGGATTTTCTATGGCCATCGGTCACGATCAACCTTTCTCCGGATCACAGCCTGCTGGCCAAATGCCTGCTGCAAAGACGCATCCTGCATTCGTTCGATGCGTGTTCCCGGAATCTTAAATCCCTCGTCGATCGCCAGATATGCCGGTTGCTGGGGGCCGACGGCCTGATGCTGATTCCGCTGTTTGCTGGAGAGCGGCATGTCGGTGTCATTGCGGCAGGGATCGGCAAATCCGCTACGCAGGCGCTCGCATCAAAAGCCGATTTCATTACGCTCTTTTCGAGGGAGGCGGCGTACGCGCTGCTGAATGTCGTCGCGAACGAAAGGGTCGACCGGCAAAAAGCCGAAGAAATCCGGAAAAATTACCAACTGCATGCCAGAAAGCTGGTGCATGAAGTCAGCAACCCGCTCAGCATCATTCAAAATTATCTGTATTTGCTCTCGGAACGGTTAAGCGGCGAAAACGCGCATGAAATCAGGATCATCCAGGACGAGATAGACAGAGTCGGTAAATTGCTTCTGCATTTACCCCAAAGTCTCGAAAACGCCCCGGAGGACGATCCCGGTATGACCGATATCAACTTGCTGGTGACGGATTTGGAAGGTCTTTTTCAAGCCGGCATGTTTTCAGTCCGTGAAATAAAGGTTGAAGTTAAATTGGATCACGCCATTCCTCCGTTATCGATCAACAAAAACAAACTGAAACAAATATTGATCAATTTATTGAAAAACGCGACAGAAGCCTCTTCTTCGGACGGTAAAATAACGGTATCCACCAAAGACAGCATTTATTTCGGGTCCGGGGAGTTTGTCGAGATCAAGATCGAGGATAAAGGTCCGGGTTTGCCCGAAGATATTTTGCAATGTTTATACTCGCCGGTGACGAGCACAAAAGGAAAAGACCATTCCGGTCTCGGCCTGACAATCTGCAAAAGTCTGGTCGATGAATTGAAAGGAATGATACGCTGCGACGCTTCGGCAGCGACGGGCACGGCTTTTTACGTTTATATTCCTCGAATCATTCTGAAACAAGCCCGATAATTGTAACGGTGAACGCCATGCTTTTTGATTCAACGCTAATATCTCATACGGCCGATTCGGAGAGCGCAAAGGGAGAATGGATCGAATTATTGATCGTTGATGACGAAAAGCTCGTTCGGGACAGTTTGCGCAAGATTTTCGAGTTTGAGGGCTGCAAAGTCATCGTGGCGCAAAGCGGCCGGGAGGCCATCGACATATTGGGCAAATACCGGGTGGAGCTGATCTTGCTGGACCTGCACATGCCCGATTGCCACGGCTACGATGTGTTGAAGCATGTCGACGGTATGAAGTTGAGCGCCCAGGTGATCGTGATCAGCGGCGAAGCGGGCTTTATGGAAGCGAGACGAACCCTGCTCTACAGTTTCGTTCACGACTTCATTAAAAAACCCTATGAAGTCAAGGCTTTGAAAAATACCGTCGCGAAAGCGCAAAAAATCATCCGTCTGCAAAATCAAAATCAGCAGATTCTGAAGCGGTTGCACCATTCGGAGCAAATGCACCGGTTCTTTGTAGAAAATTCTCCGGACATCATTTTTCTGATGAACGAGGCCGGAAGTTTTTCTTATCTGAATAAAGCCGTGGAAACGATTCTGGGATGGCCTCTGGCCGAAATGACGGGACAGCATTATTCGAAGTTCGTCTGCAAGGAAGACTCGAAAAAAGCTGACGCCCTTTTCAAGGGCGTCGGCCTCGACCGAAGCCCGATGACGGTCCAGTTACGCTTGCGGTGCCGGAATGCATCCGAATTCAGGCATGTAGAAATTACCGCGATGGGCATCGATCCCTATTCGATCGACTTATTCCACACGTCCGGGAGCCACGTCCGAGAACTGCCGAGAATTTTCGGCGTAATCAGAAATATTCATGAAAGGAAACTGGTCGAGAACGATCTTTGCAAGCTGTACCATGCGATGGACAACAGTCCGAATTTTATCTTCATTACCGACCGGAACGGCGTTATCGAATACACGAACCGCAAAATTACCGAAACGACAGGCTATTCCACTTCGGAAGTGGTCGGCAAGACGTCGAAAATATTCAGTTCGGGATTGTCGGCAGACAGTCAAAAAGCCTTATGGGATACCGTTTCTGCCGGGCAAGTCTGGCGCGGCGTATTGCGAAACCAGAAAAAATCCGGAGAGCTTTACTGGGCGCGGGAATCCATTGCGCCGGTCATCAATTCGGAAGACGAAATTACGCACTTTGTCGCGATTCAGGAAGACGTCACCGAAGCGCTGCAATTGACCGAGAAACTGGCCCATCAGGCGAGCCACGATGCCCTGACGCAATTGATCAACCGGCAGGAATTCGATCGCCGGCTCGAACGCGTGATGGCATTGACGCGCAATTCCAATGCCGAATATGCGCTGTGCTATATCGATCTCGATCAATTCAAGATTGTGAACGATACCTGCAGCCACGCCGCCGGAGACGAACTGCTCCGGCAGATCAGCGGCCTGTTCTCGCAGGTGATCCGCCGCAACGATACATTGGCCCGGCTGGGCGGCGACGAATTCGCGATACTGATGGAAAGTTGCCCGCTGGAATCGGCGGTTGCGGTGACCGACAACATTCATCGAGCGGTCGAGCAATTCCAGTTCTTCTGGCAGGACAAAAGTTTCCGGATCGGCGTCAGCATCGGGCTGGTGATGGTCGATATTCGCAACGGCGGCTCCGATATTCACATGAAACAGGCGGACATGGCCTGTTTCGCGGCGAAGGAGGCCGGCAGAAACCGTACGCATATTTATCGGGCGGACGACAAGGCGTTGGTGCAGCATCACGGCGAAATGAACTGGGCGGTTCGGATCAATAATGCGCTCGAACAGGATCTTTTTTGCCTTTATGCGCAGGATATCGTGCCGCTCGGGATGGGAGAGGGCGAACATTGCGAAATTCTGCTGCGGATGAAAGATAGAAACTGCAACTTGGTTTCGGCCAACGCGTTTTTACCGGCCGCGGAGCGTTACCAATTAGCCACCAAGATCGACCGGTGGGTGATCCGCAACGTATTCGACTATTTTACGGAAAACCACAAACGGCTGGAAGATTTGTCGCTGTGCTCGATCAACCTTTCGGGATCGAGCCTGAGCGATCCTCATCTGCTCGGATTTATCGAAAGCGAGTTCGTCAGAACCGCGATGCCGCCGGCCAAGGTCTGCTTTGAAATTACCGAAACCGCGGCAATCGCGAATCTGACGCTGGCGACCGACTTCATGCGACGCCTGAAGGAATACGGCTGTAAGTTTTCGCTCGACGATTTCGGCAGCGGCCTGTCATCGTTTGCTTATCTCAAGCACCTGCCGGTCGATTTTTTGAAGATCGACGGTTTTTTCGTGAAAGATATCGAACACGACTCGGTCGATCTGGCGATGGTGAAATCGATCAACGATATCGGCCATATGCTCGGCAAGAAAACGATCGCCGAATTTGTCGAAAACCAGGTGATTCTGCAAACCCTGAACGGTCTGCAGGTCGATTATGCGCAAGGTTATTTCACCGGCAAGCCCAAGCCGCTTTACGAAAATGACACCTTGTGCCAAGTTCCGCCGGAGTTAATGCTTTCGGATGTTCCGGCTTTGTAGACAACCATGTCATTTCTGGCAACAGCCTGTGTCCGCTCCCTGCACTTCAATGATTTGGGGTTTTCTCGCTTTACTGCATTTCTCAAATCAAGTAGCATAAATGATTCATTGCATTCTTTTTATCGGCGCTTTCTTACACGGCGCAACCGAAGCTAAAATCCTAAATCCAATCGTTCATGTCCATTAATGAAAATCCGTCGCCGGCGAACTTTATTCGCCATATCATCAACCACGATTTAAAGACCAACAAGCACAACGGCAAAGTCGCCACCCGCTTTCCGCCCGAGCCGAACGGTTATCTGCATATCGGCCACGCCAAATCGATCTGCCTCAATTTCGGGCTGGCGCTCGAATATCACGGCACCTGCAATCTCCGTTTCGACGATACCAATCCCGAAAAGGAAAGCGAGGAATATGTCGAATCGATCAAGCGCGACGTGCGCTGGCTGGGCTTCGAGTGGTCCGAGTTGCGCCATGCGTCCGATTATTTCGGGCAGCTTTACGATTATGCGGTGCAGCTGATCAAGGACGGCAATGCCTATGTCGACAGTTCGACGCCCGAACAAATCCGGACCAACCGCGGCACCTTGACCGAGCCGGGCAAAAACAGCCCGGACCGAGACCGTTCGATCGAGGAAAATCTGGCCCTGTTCCAGGGCATGCGCGACGGCCTGTATGCGGACGGGCAATATGTGCTGCGCGCGAAGATCGACATGGCCTCGCCGAACATCAACATGCGCGACCCGACGATTTACCGGATTCGCCGCGTGCATCACCAGCGCACCGGCCACGACTGGTGCCTGTATCCGATGTACGATTACACGCACTGCATTTCGGACGCGATCGAAGGGATTACGCATTCCTTGTGTACGCTCGAATTCGAAGACCATCGTCCCTTGTACGACTGGGTGCTTGAGCAGTTGAATACGCCGTGGCGGCCGCAGCAAATCGAGTTCGCCCGTTTGCAGCTCGAATATACGATCGTCAGCAAACGCAAGCTGAATCAGCTGGTCACCGAAAAGCATGTCTCGGGTTGGGACGATCCGCGCATGCCGACAATCGCGGGGCTGCGCCGGGCCGGGGTCACGCCGGCCGCAATCCGCGATTTTTGCGAGCGGATCGGCCTGACCAAAAAAGATTCCTGGATCGAGATGAGCGTGCTCGAACACTGCATCCGCGAGGATCTGAACCAAAACTCGCTGCGGGTGATGGCGGTGGCCGAACCGCTTCGCGTCGTGATCGCCAATTATCCGGAAGGACAGGTTGAAAATCTGACGCTGAGCAATCATCCGCAGCGGCCGGAGCTCGGCTCGCGAACCGTCCCGTTTGCGAGAACGGTGCTGATCGAACGCGACGATTTTTCCGAGAATCCGCCGCCGAAATACAAGCGCTTGGTGTCGGGCGGCGAGGTGCGCCTGCGCGGCTCCTACGTGATCCGCTGCGACGAGGTGGTCAAGGACGCGGAGGGCAACCTCGTCGAACTGCGCTGCAGCTACGACCCCGATACGCTCGGCAAGAACCCGGAAGGCCGCAAGGTTAAGGGCGTGATCCACTGGGTCTCCGAAGCCCATTCGCTGCCGGCCGAAATACGCCTGTACGACCGCCTGTTCACCGTGCCGCAGCCGGACAACGAAGAAAACTTCCTGAATGTGCTGAATCCGGATTCGTTGCAAGTCGTGACCGGCTGCCGGGTCGAGGCGAGCCTGGCATCGGCGGTGCCCGAAAGCCGCTTCCAGTTCGAGCGGATCGGCTATTTCTGCATGGACAAGGACAGCAAGGACGGCAACCTGGTGTTCAACCGGACCGTCACCTTGCGGGAAGGCTGGGTAAAGGATTGAGCAAGGAGCTCGTCAAAAATAGCTTCCCCCTTTGAAAAAAGGGGATCGAGGGGGATTTATTTCAAAAAATCTCCCCCGACTCCTCGGTAATCGCTCCTGCATTGCCCTCGATCGCCCGTTCCCGCCGCGATCTACCTCGCCCTTCCTTGGGCTCGTACCTCCTGCATCCGTGCAGTCGTACCCCTCCACGCTCCTGGTCAATTTCGGCTGCCATCCGAAGGCTATCATTCGCTACGGCAACGAGATGCTGGATGGGGCGCCGCATTTTCGGAGGGTCTGGATGCGCAAAGGCGGGAACTGGCGGCTATCCGTTGAGCGCGTAAAAAGCGGCGCGGACGAATCGGAAACCGGTGCCGATCGCTGGTGAGCGGCACGAACCTTCCGGCCGGAAGCGAGTCAGAGTATGAACTGTTTTCGAAGCCCGTCCGGTGCGGGCGGGGCTGCCGCATCGGCTTGTCCGGAAACAGAGTCACCCTTTGAAATTTAACGATTAAATTTAACGCTTACCGGCGAGTTCTTCCCCATGATGATTGGCCCGCGCTTGCTTTATTTGATCGGCATGCTGTTTTCTACGGCGCTCCCTGCCCATGCCGTCGCTCAGTCCTCCCATATCCATGTGATCGTGTCCCTGGTCGACAATGTCTTGCAGGGGATCGTACCGGTGCCCGCGAAAATCGGCAACGGCAACGACACCCGCCACAATCTCTATTGGGGCGCGGCATACGGCGTGAAGACCTTTTTGAGCAGGGCGCCGGGCTGGCGGCAATTGGGATGTGAAAACGCGGTCAGCGATACGATTCTGGAGCGCTGCCGGTTCGCTTGGGAAGACAGGCTGACCGTGACCGCCGACGCTTACCGGGGCAGCCGGATCGACCGGGCGATGCTGGACTTCATGCGGGAGGCCGCGACGCCGCCGAGTTCCGCGCAGAGGGAAATGATCGTATTCATCGGCCATGACGGCCTGATGGACGAAGCAAGCCGGCCCGTCGCCGAACATTTTCCGAAACATTCGAAGCACGACAAACAGGCCGTGGTGCTGGCCTGCCTGAGCGACGAGTATTTTTCGGCGCATGTGCAGGCCGCAGGTTCGCAGCCTGTCGTCACCACATTCAGCTTCATGGCGCCGGAAGCCTATGTGCTCGAAGCGGTCGCGCGCGGTTTTGCGGGCCGGGCGAGCGAAGCGGAACTGCGCAGCGCCGCCGCGCGCGCTTACGCCAAATACCAGCATATTTCGGCCAGGGCCGGAAACTCGGTTTTCGGAGCGAAGACCTCATCCCGCGCCATTAAGCTGAGCCTGCGCTAGGAAACTTGTAGAGTCATGCTGGTGTTGTAGGGTACGCCGTGCGTACCACGAGGGAAACGGTACGCACGGCGTACCCTACAACTGCTACTCCGTTGTCGACACTAGGACGCACGCAACGCGGGGGAACGATCGGGCAGCCTTTTGGGAAGGATTTTTTGCTGCCATCTTAAGCCGTAACCCAACGGAGTTATAGGACCGAACCGCTGCGTCCGGCATCGACGAAGCGTTCGCTCGCATCGTCGAGCTGCCGGCTGCGGCGCCCCAGCGGCTGGTGAATGTAAATCGATTTGGCGTCGACGCGCTGCCGGGACGGCGGGGGCGGCGCCATCCGATATTGGACCGGCAGGCGGTGATCGGCCAGCTGCAGCTGGGGATTGAAGACGCTGTCGAACTTGAACATGCTGCGCACGAAATTGGTCTGTCCGCGCACCAGCTGGCCGGCGACGGTCGACAAGGCATCGCGCACCGCGGTCCAGCCCATGTGTTTGGTGAACAGCACTTTCTGCGTTTTCACCAGTTCCGCGTAAAATTCTTCCAGCGGCATTTGGGTCGGCAATACCGCATGCTGAATGTCGAACAAGCGGTAGTCGCGGGTATTCAGCCGGCGCGATTCGGTCAGCCAGCTTTCGGTGCCGGGGTAGGGCGTATTGATGCTGATGTTGACGATTTCGGGAATTTCCATGCACCATTCGCGGATCGTTTGAAAGCGGCGGTGATCCCAGTCCGGATCGGCGATGATGTTGATCGCGACCATGATGTCCAGCGAGCGGGCGAATTCGAGCGCTTCGAAATTCTTGCTTAGCGAGATGCGCTTCCGGTATTTTTCCAGCCCCTCTTCGTCGATCGCCTCGACGCCGAGAAACATGTATTTCATCCCCAACTGCTTCCAGAACCTGAACACGTCCTTGTTGCGGAGCAGCACGTCGCCGCGGGTTTCCAGGTAATACTCTTTCTTGATGCCTTTGCGCGCGATCGCTTCGCCGATTTCCAGGCCGAGTTTTTCCTGAATGAACGCCACGTCGTCGACGATGAACACGCCGGGCTCCCGGACTTTCTGCAGTTCTTCGACGACCTTGTCCGGATGCATCACCCGGTAGCTGCGGCCGTAAAAGGTCCAGGCGCTGCAGAAAGAACAATCCCAGGGGCAGCCGCGGGAAAACTCGATCGAGGCGCAGGGGTCGAGCATGCCGAGAAAATATTTCCGGCGTTGGCGAAGCAGGTCGCGCGCCGGGCTCAGGTCGTTCAGGCCGGGGACGAAGGAAGGCTGCGGACCCGTCCCGTCGAGCGTCGTGACGCCCGGCACCGTATGGAGGTTTTGCCGGTCTTCCGCGAGCGCCTGCAATAACAAAGGTACGCCGGACTCGCCTTCGCCCCGGAGCACCGCATCGATTTTACCTTCGCCGTGTTCCAGGAGTTCGTCGGCGGTAAACGAAGCGCTGTGGCCGCCGATAAAAACGAAGCTTTCCGGCAAGCGGTCTTTCGCGGCTTTCGCCAGATCGATCACTTCCGGGACGTTCGCCAAATAATTCAGCGAGAACGCGACAACGTCGGGTCGCCAGGTGTCCAATACCCGCACAAAATCGCGATGCGTCTCGACCTGCAGATCGATCAGATAAACCTCGTGGCCCAGGCGCCTGACCGTATCGGCGACCAGTTCCAGCCCCAACGGTTCGAGGCGCAAAAATACCCGCGTGTACATCAGGGGACTGGGATGAACGGCAAGGAACTTCATGGTTTATCTCCTCACTTTGATCGTTACGGTGCATAAAGTATACTCGAATCTTCGTTGCGCATTCCTTGTACAGGCCTGCGATCATTCCCGGTTTCGTTCCTTGATCAGATAGGTCGTCAACATCCCCGCCGCAATGTGATCGTCCACGTGGCAGTGATACAGCCATTCGCCCGGATTATCGGCTTCCATGTCGGCGGTCACCATGCCGCCGGGAAGCAATTGCACGAGGTCGGTGCGCTGTTCGGCACCGCCTCGCCCGGTTTTGAGCGTTTTGCCGTGCCAGTGCGGCGTATGAAGATCGACCTCATTGCCCATCCCCAGCACATGCCAGCGTACCTTTTGCCCATTCTCCATCACCAGTCCTTTGAGGTTTCCGAAGATATAGCCGTTGATGCTGTGCATCAGTCCCGGTTCCTCGCCGCCGAGCTTGTCGAATACGAAGAAAGCGGTCACGAATTCACGATCCACGTCTATCGGGCTGCCGTCGCGGCGGGCCATTCCCTTGCGGGTGACGATGATCGGGCCCAACAGCCCTTTATTCGTCTCGGCGGATTCATGGATGTGCGAGTGATACCACCATACCTTGGAACTTGGTTCACCCTCCGCCGGGCCGCTGTCCTGGTCGGCAACCCAATTGTAATCGAAACATTGGCCGGGCATGACCTCCGACCCGGCGCCGGGCAAACTTCCGGAGTTGGCTCCGAAAAAATGCGCCCCTTCATTCTCCTTGGTATAGCGAAGACCATGAGGATGCATGCCGTAGATGCCCTCCGCCTTATTGCAGAAATGGACTATGACGGTGTCGCCGACTTCGGCCCGAATGACCGGGCCCAGGATGCCCAGCCATTCGGGCTGAGGCATCGGGGTTGCGAAGGTGCCGTCGGTGTACCGGATGTAGCGCGTTGCCGGAAATCGATGACTGTCGGCCCAAGGTTCAGGGATCGCGCAAGGCGCGGCCTCGTGGCAATGCACCAGATTCTGGCCGGAAGGCGCGAAATCCCAGACACTGTCCTCGGCGGCAATATAATAATGCCGTATTTGAGACTTTACGGGCAAGTCTCCCATACTGGCCACGGCGAGAGAAAGCAGTGGAATTTTCCATATTTTATTGATTTTCATTTTTTTCCTCCATTGAAAGTCGAGCTCCAGCATGAAATTTTTTTGCCGGCGCGGGCACCGCGATAAAGCGCAATTCATGGCGTAGCAGGGAACAGCGGAGTGTCGCTGCCTGTTTTGCCTTTGGGTATCCGGTGACTTGCGTGGCGCTAGAGCATTTTCGTTTTGGGTGTACGGTCATAAGCAATGCCACAAAGTGAGGGGAAACGCGTCATTCCGGCAGGGATTGCCGGACGACTGCATGGATGCAGGAGATAGAGCAACGCAGGGAGCGGTTGCCGAATCCAGAAGCCAGGGATGGCAAGCTTTAATGCATCCCTGCAGTCTGGATCTCGGCAATCCCTGCCGAGATGACGGTTTGACTTAATCTCCCTATAGGCGATATGAAAATGCTCTAGCCGCAGGCGGTGTAATAAAACAGCCGGTCGCCGGGAGCGATGCCGTCATTCCGCAGCGCTTGGGCGGCCTCGATCTTTGAGAAATCCCAGAACAAATCCCGAAAGGCTTCGGGGTGGTCGATGGACCCTCGGTAAAGCGAAGAATAATCGTCCGCTTCGGCGCGATATCCGTTCCGCACCGCTTCGATGAAACGGGCGATATTCGCGTTCTTCCGCCTTTCCGCCGAAGGCTGCCGAAGCACGGGATTCAGGTCATTCTCCGAGGGCCGATTCCATAATTCTCAGAGTGAGGCTGGAGCAGGGAAGTTCAGGTTGGGAAAGCCGCTGTCGGGAGGGCTTTTGAGCGCCGGCGGCGCGGCGGGCATTTTTTACGGGGCATTCAGGAGGGTGTGCAGGGCGGAAAGGCGCTCGAGTACGGCCGCCCGGATTCGGCCGGCGGCTTCGGCCGGGGCGGCGGTAAAGGGCGGGCGGACATAGGGTGGAAAATCGGCGATCTGCGCGCCCATCGCGGCCTTGACCAGGGGGATTTCCGCCAGCGCGCTTGCCGAACGGAATGCGTTCCAGGCATCGAGTGCGGCCTGCAGGGCCCGTGATTTATCGCTCCGGCTGATCCAGGCCGCCTGAATCGCGAGCAAATAGTCGGGCAGCGGATTCGCTGCCCCGGTGACCGAACCGTGCAGGCCGTTTTGCAGGGCCGCCAGACATCCCGTTTGCTCCGGGGCTTGAAGCCGGTCTAGATATCCACCGTCTTGTTCAAATCGAACCCATCCGCCGCTTTGTAACCCGTATAACCGCGCGGATTGCAAAGGATTCGGGTTCCCGCAATTCGATAATCGACCTGGCTATGGGTATGGCCGTGAAACCAGGCGGCGATCTCGTATTGGTGCATCAGCGCTTTCAGGTCGTTGCAATAGGCCAACTTTTTGACCGCGTTCGGCGCTTCGTTCCAGCTCCATTCCGACGGCGCGTGATGCGTGACCACGACCGTCTTGCCCGCGAACGGCTGCGCCAGTTCGTTTTCGAGCCATGCTCTCGATTGTTGATGGAGCCGGGTAAACGTTTCCGCATCCAGCCTTTTTCCGCCGAAGCGGATTTTCTTGAAATCGTTCAGCGATTCCCTGAGGCTTTCGGTTTTTTCCTCGCCTTCGGCATATAAATCGGCCCATAGCGTGCATCCCAAAAAACGTACCTGCCGGAAAATAAAGCTTCGGTTTTCGAGAAATTGCACATTCGATCCCTGGCATTGCTCGCGAATCAGCAACAGCGCCTCGCGATATTCATGCGTATAAAATTCATGGTTGCCCGCCACATAAATGACCGGTTTGCCCAAATTCTTCAGCCAAGCCACGCCCTGCTCGCAAATGCCGATATCGCCGGCGGCGATGATCAGGTCGGCGTCGTTGTCCGGGCCTGCCAGCTCGCCGAATTCCAGATGGATGTCAGAAAAATAATTGATCCTCACGATTTCACTCTGCCCTTGACACGCTCTAGGCGTATAATATAGATCACTATTTTGAATTAGCCATCCCTTATAACGAAAGTTTAATTTATGTCCATCAGTCTCAGAAAAATCACCCATCAGGTGTCGGTCGGCAATGTCAAAGTGGGCGGCGGCGCGCCGATCGTCGTGCAGTCGATGACCAATACCGATACGGCCGACGTGACCGCGACAGTCAACCAAATCATCGAGCTGGCGCAGGCGGGTTCCGAAATGGTCAGGGTGACCGTCAACACCGAAGAAGCGGCGAAGGCGGTTCCGGAGATTCGCGACCGGCTGGACAGAAAAGGGCATACGGTGCCGATCGTCGGGGATTTCCATTTCAACGGCCATCGCCTGCTCGAAAAATATCCGGATTGTGCGGCCGCGCTCGACAAATACCGGATCAATCCAGGCAACGTGGGGCGGGGCAAGGCCCGCGATCCGCAGTTTCAGCAGATGATCGAATTTGCCTGCCAGTACAACAAACCGGTCCGTATCGGTGTGAACGGCGGCAGCCTGGACCCGGCGGTGCTGGCCCGCCTGCTCGACGAGAACCGGGCATTGCCCAATCCCGAGCCGCTGGCCGCGGTCACCCGCAAGGCGATCGTGATGTCCGCGCTCGAAAGCGCCGCGAAGGCCGAGGAAATCGGCCTGGGCAAGGACAAGATCATCCTGTCGTGCAAGATCAGCAACGTACAGGACCTGATCAGCATTTACCAGGATCTGTCGAGCCGCTGCGATTACGCCTTGCACCTGGGCCTGACCGAAGCGGGCATGGGCTCGAAAGGGATCGTCTCGTCATCGGCCGCGCTGTCGGTGCTGATGCAGCAGGGCATCGGCGATACGATCCGGATTTCCTTGACGCCGGAACCCGGTTCGTCGAGAACGCAGGAAGTGATCGTCGCGCAGGAGATCCTGCAGACGATGGGTTTCCGCTCGTTCACCCCGATGGTGATTTCCTGTCCGGGGTGCGGCCGCACCACCAGCGATTATTTCCAGAAGCTGGCGCAGCAGATTCAGACTTACCTGCGCGACCAGATGCCGGTCTGGCGCACCCAATATCCGGGCGTCGAGGAAATGGAAGTCGCGGTGATGGGCTGCGTGGTGAACGGCCCCGGCGAGAGCAAAAACGCGAACATCGGCATCAGCCTGCCCGGCACCGGCGAGTCTCCGGTCGCGCCGGTCTATGAAGACGGCGAGAAAACGGTCACGCTGAAAGGCGACCGGATTGCCGAGGAGTTCCAGGCGATCGTCGAACGTTATATCGAATCGCACTACGGCGAAAAGGCCGAGGCTTAAAATGTGCTTCCGTCGTTTCCCTCTATGCGGGAAACGGCAATAAACTGCCGGAATCGCCCGATTTCGGCCGCTTTCTTCTCCGATGCCGCTCTGGCTCAGAGCGGCATATCTCGTATGTCCAAACTGTCAGACCTGTTTTCCAAATGGAAGTCCCGCAATAAACGGAATCCCGAATCGAACGAACCGTTTGCCGAGCGCCGGGATTACACGGCAAAAATCCTGAATCCCGGCGTTGACGCGGCGGTCGAGCAGGCGATCAAAGCGATCCATGCCAGCCTGCCGACGCCGGTATTCTGGCTGCTGGGCAAAACCCAGAGCGGCAAAAGCGCGATCGTCCGGACGCTGACCCATTCGACCGCCGCGGAGATCGGCAGCGGTTTCAAGCCCTGCACGAAGACCGCGATGTTCTTCGACTATCCGGACAGCGAATCGGCGCTGCTGCGTTTTCTGGATACGCGCGGCCTGTCCGAAGCCGGCTACGATCCCAGTGAAGACATGGCCTGGTGCGAGCGCCAAGCGCATCTGCTGATCGTGGTCGTGAAGGCGATGGATCATCAGCTGGAAACTTTGGTTTCCGCGCTCAGGAAGATTCGCAAGGCGCATCCGGACTGGCCGCTGATCGTCGCGCAAACATCCCTGCACGAAGGTTATCCGGGCCGGGCAGCGAATCATCCGCAGCCTTATCCTTTCGCAAGCGAAGCGGTCGGCCCCGCCGTGCCAGCCGGCCTGCGCATTTCGCTGCTCAAGCAGCGGCAGGTTTTGGCCGGCCTGAACGCCCGCTTCGTGCCGATCGATTTTACGTTCCCCGAGGACGGCTATGAACCGGCCGATTACGGAATCGACGCATTCTGGACCGCGATCGAGGCGGCGTTGCCGATTGGCCTCCGCGCCATGTTGGACATCGGCCGGATCAACGATGTGTATTCGAAAGCGGCGCATCCGCATATCGTCAGCTATGCGATTCTGACCGGCTGCGCGGCGGCGATTCCGCTGCCGGCGGCCGGCTTGAGCGCCGTCGTCATTCTGCAGGGCAAGATGTTCCACAGCATCGCCAGCATTTACGGCCTGCCCTTGACCCGGCAGAGCGTCAGCGAAATTATCGGTGCGATCGGCCTCGGCGTGTTGTCGGGCATGGGCGGACGCGAGCTGTTGAAACTGGTGCCCTATTACGGTCAGACGGTCGTTGCCGGCATGGCGGGGCTGTATACCGCGGCGGTCAGCTATGCGTTGGGTAAAACTTTGTGCTTTTACTTCAGTCACACGAAGCAAGGCGAAGCGCTGAGTCCCGAAGCGTTGAATGCGATGTTCAAACGGGAGTTCATGCGCGGAGGCGAATTGCTGCGTGATGCGGTCAAGCGCCGGCAGGCGCCCGAATGAAAATGATGAAAACGCCGATACTCTTGCTCATTCTGTTCCTGATGATGGTTTTGCCCTGGCTGGCGCTGGCGGTTCTCGGCGTGGTCTGGCTATGGCAACAGCATTATCTGCTGCAGGCGGCGCCGGTGCTGGTGTCGCTCTACGGCATCGCCTGGCTGCTGAGCCGGAAATTGCAGCAGGACGAGCCTATGCCGCCGGCGTTGCCCGGCGTCGATCCGGACGACCGCTGGTCGCCAGCCGCGAAAGAAATCTGGGACAAAATCGACGCTTTGGCCAAGGAATTGAATCCTGCCGACTATCCCTTGACCGATACGGCCCGGCTTGCCGGTCTGGCGAGGCGGGTCATCACCGAAACGGCGGCACATTTCCGTCCCGAAGCCGGGCATGCCGAGCTCGACGTGCCGCTACGCAATATTCTGTACATCGTCGAGCAGGTCTGCCGGGATATGCGGGAGCTTCTGGACGAAAAGGTGCCGTTCAGCCACCTGATCACGGTTCGCGAAGGATTACAGCTTTGGAAATGGCGGCAAAGATTTCGGCAGATCGACTTTCTGCGCCGCACGCTGGCGATGGGCGCTTCGCCTTTTACCGCGATCCCTGCCGAGTTGAGCCGTTTTTTTACCGGCAAGATTGCGGATTACCCGAAAGGCCTGCTGGAGCGCTGGCTGTTGCAGACGATCGTCAAAAAGATCGGCTATTATGCGATCGGGCTTTACAGCGGCCATCTGCTGCCGCCTTCGCCGACGGCGCCCGGCCCGGAACCGGAAGAAAGCGCCTTGCCTCAACGCCCCTTGCGGGTATTGGTTGCCGGCCAGGTCAATGCCGGCAAATCCAGCCTGATCAACACGTTGCTCGGCGAATTCAGGACTACCGTCGACGTGCTGCCGGTCGCCGACGAATTGCGGGTTTACAAACTCCGGCATCCGGACATTGACGAGGTATTGCTTTACGACAGTCCGGGCTACGGCGAAGAAAGTTTCCGGCTTCGCAAGAGCGGCTGGCAGCTCGGCGATTTCGATCTGGTGCTTGTGGTCTGTTCGGCCGTGCAGGCCGGACGCGAGGCCGACGGCCGTTTCTTGAGCGAATTGCGCAGCTGGTACGGCGCTCATCTGGAACGGCGGATGCCGCCGGTACTGGCCGTCGTCACGCATGTCGATCAATTGCGGCCTTTTCGGGAATGGCAGCCGCCGTATGACGTCGACAATCCGGACAACGTCAAGGCCCGAAGCATTCGGGAGGCGGTGGATTCGGTGGCGCAATCGCTGCAGGTGGAACCCGAGGATTGCCTGCCGGTTTCTCTGGCGGCCTCGACGGAGGCTTACAACATCGAAGCGGTGCTGGCCGGCATGGTGAAAAAACTGCCGGAGAGCCTGCGTACGCAATACCTGCGCACCTTGTCCGAAGGACAGCGTAAGGAAAAAATCATGCGGCTGCTGGGGCAGTTGGGCATACGGTAAGGGAAGGCGTCCGTCTTTTTTTCACATACATTCGATCATTTCCATGACCCGATCATTTTATCTCCATCCGATCAGAAAACTGGCTTGCGCGCTTTGCGTTGCCGTCGCGCTGAACGCCAAAGCGCAGGAAGCCGACTCTGGCCAAGACTTGTACGGCCAACTCGAATCGCTGCAAAATCAAATGCATATTCAGATCGTCGGCCTGGACAACATCGGCGACGAACCGAAGGCGCGGGCGCGCGGCAGCCTCGAACAGCGGCTCGAAAAGGCCCTGTCCTCCTACAATCACGCGATCACGAGGGATACCCAAGGAAAGATCGAAAAAGTCGTGATCATCAATAAAAAACAGAAAACCGACAGCGGCCGGATCGTGCTGCCGGCTCGCTTCGAAGGCGGGCACTTTATCGTTTCGCTTGCCGTTTCGGGCCGCGGCGACTATTGGGAGCCTCTCGAGATGATCGTCGATACCGGCGCGGACCTGATGGTGCTGCCGGCTTCGATGATCGCGAAGCTGGGCATGGATGAAACTGCGTTGGCGCCCAGAATCATGCAGACCGCTAACGGCAACGTGGACGCAAAGGTCGGCAAATTGCGGGGCGTCAGGATAGAAGGGGAGCATCTCGAAAACGTGGAAGCCGCTTTCGTGGACGACGAACTGCTGAACCATCAAAGTCTGTTGGGGATGAGCGCGCTCGGACGCTATAAATTGATGATCGACAACGAATCCCGGCTGGTGACGCTGATCAGGAAATAATCGTCCGTGCTCCGTTAAGTCATGAGGCCGGCTTCGGGTAGGAAGGCGGCAGGCGGCGTGATACGATAACGCCCTCGAAACTGAAAATCGCCGCGGATTGCATGTCTTACCGTTTACCGTTCGTGCCGTTGAATACGGAGGTTTTTCCCGAAAGCTATGCCGCGGCCAGAGCGCGCTGGCTGGCGCTGCTGTCCGGATTGCCGGATGCCGGGCATCGGGCTTTTCCATGTGCCGGCGCCGGTCCCGAGGGCGAGCCCTTGTTTACCGACAGCGTCTGGATCGGGCCGCCGCAAGCCGACAGAGTCATCGTGCTGCTCGGCGGCACGCACGGTATCGAAGGTTATGCGGGCAGTGCGATTCAGATCGACCATTTGCAGATGCTGGCCGCAGGCGATATCGCGCTGCCGGCGCGCACCGCGTTATTGGCCGTGCATGCGCTGACTCCGTGGGGCTATGCCTGGCGGCGGCGCTGCGATGCGGACGGGATCGATCTGAACCGCAACTTCGTCGATTTTTCGGAGCCTTTGCCCGTAAACGACGGCTACAGAGAATTGCGCGAGGCGCTGTTTCTGGACGATCCCGAACAAAGGCGAAAATGGCTGGCCGATTTTGAAAGGCGCCACGGCCGAATCGCGCTCGAAAAGGCCGTTAGCGCCGGCCAGTATCACGATCCGAAAGGCCCTTTTTACGGTGGCGGCAGACTCAGCCACGGGCGGCAGGTGATCGAGCGATTGTTCGACATCCATGCGCTTCCGGAGCGGGATCTGAGCGTGATCGATCTGCATACCGGCCTCGGCGCGTACGGCTACGGCGAGATCATCTGCGACCACGAACCGGGCAGCGCCGGCACCGCGGAGGCGGTGCGCCTGTACGGCGATTCGGTCACCCTGCCTTTGCTCGGCACGTCCAGTTCGGTGCCGAAATCCGGTCTGCTCGATTATGCCTGGCACAAGATCATGAATGCGCAGAGCTGCTATGTTACGCTCGAGTTCGGCAGTTACAGCACCGACCGGCTGTTCGAGGTGCTCCTGCGCGATCATCAATTATGGGGCGAGCCGGCGCCGATCGATGTGCGCGGGCGGCACAGCGCCGCGATGCTGCGGCATTTTTGTCCCGCCGACCGGGCCTGGCGCGAAATGGTGCTGTTTCGTGCCCGTCAGGTAATCGCACAGGCTTTGGCGGGATGGCAGGCGGATGAATAGCGAAGCGATCCTGATCCGGCCGGCCAATCTCGACGACCTCGACGGCCTCGTCAAGCTCGAAAACGACAGTTTCGAAACCGACCGCTTGAGCCGGCGCAGTTTCCGGCACTGGATACTGGCCGAGCATCGGGCGCTTTTGATTGCCGAGGTCGAGCGCCGGGTTGCGGGCTATATCCTGGTCATCTACCATCCCGGCACTTGGCTGGCGCGGGTCTATTCGCTGGCGGTCAACCGCCGGCTTCGAGGTACCGGGATCGCCAAAATGCTGATGGCGGCCGGCGAGCAGGCCGCGCTCGACAGCGGCAGGCTGTACCTCAGGCTCGAAGTCAGCGTCGACAATACGCCCGCGATCCGCCTCTACGAAAGGCTGGGCTTCCAGCAGTTCGGCCTGTACCGGGACTATTACGAAGATCACAGGGACGCGCTCCGCTTCCAGAAAACGATCCGCCATTATCACGATACCCTCCAGCATAAGCCCGTGCCCTGGCTCCGGCAAACGACCCCGTTTACCTGCGGCCCCGCCTCCCTGATGATGGCGATGCACGGGCTGAACGACGCGTATCAGCCTTCGCGCGAGGAAGAAATCAATCTGTGGCGCGAGGCGACGACGATCTTCATGACCTCCGGCCACGGCGGCTGTCATCCTATCGGCCTGGCGCTGGCGGCGAAGCGGCGCGGCTTCCGGGTCGAAGTCTGGATCAGCCGGCGGCTGGAGACGCTGTTCATCGACGGCGTGCGCAGCGAAGAGAAGAAACAGATACTGGAGCTGGTCGACAATTCGTTCAAGCGCGATGCCGAAGTGCAGGGCATTCCGATCCATTATGCGAACGTCACTCAGAACGATTTAATCGCGGCGTTCAATAGCGGCGCGATTCCGGTGATCCTGATCAGCACCTATCAGCTGGACCGGAAAAAAGCGCCGCACTGGGTAGTGATGAGCGGCTATGACGAGACCTGCCTGTACATGCACGATCCCGATCCCGATGAGGATCACCGGAGCGAGCTGGACTGCCAGTTCGTGCCGGTCGCGCGCAACGATTTCGACCGGATGTCCTGCTTCGGCAAGAACCGGCTGCGGACTGCGGTGATTCTCTGGCCGGAGTGAGTAAACGCTGTTTTGGCGAGTAAAAAGATGAAGACGCTATTGATTACAGGCAGCACGTCGGCCATCGGGCTGGCTGTCTGCCAAGCGCTGGCCGAGCGCGGAGCGCAGCTGGTGCTGCATTATCACGCTAACCGGCAAAAGGCCGACGTGCTGGCCGCCTGGCTGGATGCCCGGGGCGGCGAGTACAGTTTCTGTCAAACCGACCTGACCCGGCCCGGTAACGCGAAGGCGCTGATCGCTCATGCGCTGGAGCGCTTCGGCCGGCTCGACGGACTGGTCAACGGGGTCGGGCCCTACGTTTACAAAAACATTCTGGAAGTTACTCCCGAGGACTGGCTGGCCGACATCGACCTGAATCTGAACTCGTGTTTCCATACCTGCCATTACGCGCTGGACGCCTTGCGGCTTAGCCGGGGGCAGATCGTCAATTTCGCGTTTTCCGGCGTGGACAACATCAAGCCCTGGCCGATGTCGGCCGGTTACTCGTCCGCCAAAACCGGCGTCGCGGCCTTGACCAAAAGCCTGGCGGCGGCGCTGGCGCCGGACAAGGTGCGGGTCAACGCGATCTGCCCCGGCCTGACCGAAGACCAGGACATCGGCGCCGAGGAACGGCAGGCGATGGCCGCGCAGATTCCTTACGGCCGGCCGGTGATGCCCGAGGAAATCGGCAAAACGGTCGCCTGGCTGATTTACGACAGCCCCGAAATCATCACCGGCTCGCTGCTTTCGGTGTCGGGTGGGTGGGAGTATTGATTTTCATCTCGTCCCCACACCCCGCGTAGTACGGTAGGATGGGCTGACGCAGGAAGTCCATCGGTCGCGATGTCCCACAAGGCGGACTGCTGGTGCGAATCCGCTCTACAGGCTAAGGAGTTGCAAGGCTGGCTTTGCGAATCTAAGGATTGGATGGCGTATCCGCCGGCAAAAAAATGCTTTTCAACTCTTCCGGCACCAGCGCGTAATTCCGCCAGATCCGCTCCACATCTTCCTGATTGTGAGGCCCGAAGCGGTCCGGAAACTTTTTCAGCATCGCGATGCCGTCGGCGACCTGCGCGCGGTGCAGCGAGGCGACCGCTTGAATGACCAATAACAGGTTATCTTCGGCGATCGGCGCTTCCCGTTCGAGATAAGTGTTGATCATATTGGCAAATTCGAGGGACGGCATCTGAACCGGAAGAAAAAGGATCCATTTTTCTATTTCGTGATCCGTGGTGGCGCGCATGATTTCCCCGAGAAGCTTATAGATCGGCTTCTCGCAACGCGAATAAGCCCAGATGTAGTTCAGCACCCATCCCCGATTGTCGTCCGTCAGATCGCCCGCATGCAGGATCGGTTCGGCCTGCCGTCGAAGTTCCTCGGCAATTTCGGAAAGCTGATATTTGCCGATGAAATCGCTGGCAAGATACTTCAAGTTCTTGTGGCTTTTCGGTTCTATCCAGGTGCCGAGTATCTTCACAGTTTCCTTCGGGCGCATTTTGACGAGCGTATCGAAAAACTCGAGGCTCTCGGTAAACGTATATTCATTTCCCTCCGGGCGGGCCGGATAAAAAAGCGTGGGTGTTTGATTAATCTGGCTGGCGATTTCCTTTAACAAATGAAAAACTTCATCCGGAGTCAGTACGCTGTAGGCCTTCAATGCCTGGTAAACCTGTTCCTGGCTCTCGTGCAGAAGATTTTTCAGAATCTCTTCCCGGAACAGATGCGAAGTATATTCATACGTCAATCCTATGATCACCGCAACGATCAGCGCGATCGACATATGCTCCGCCCATTTCTGCAAAACTTCCGGCAAGCGGGGTTCGAAGTATTTCAAAAAGAGCGCAGTGATCAGAATAATGCCGAAAATAACGAAAGGGATGGCCGAGTATGAATTTTTGTTTAGGGATGGCATTGATTCTCTCCAAAAAACCCCATCCTTGTTTGAAAAACGGCCGCAGGAAAGGTTCAGCTCTTTAGGATGGGGTCAATCATAACGTTCCCCATAGTTCCCACGTCCCGCGTCCACGAACCGCGGAGTGGGGCAACTGTAGATAAAAGGTACGCACAGCGTACCCTACGGAGCTGCTTTTGCCGTTTCATGCCGGGGGCTGTGCAGAAATTAATCGCGTATGTGCGGAACCGCACCGATTTCCTGTAACGCTAACGCTACTTTATCCCTCAAGGATTCAGGAATGCGTTGCAAAAATGATTCTTTTTTGTTCCGTTTGTTTATACAGGCGCGCGGAACTTCAATATAAAGGAATGCTATGAATCGATATAGAAATATCCCCGGGCGCGTGCATGGCGGCTACCAACTGGTCTGGGTCCCGAAAAGAAGAATGAAAGTAGTATTCATCGGGGGGAATTTGAGAAGATATTTGGGGCATTTTTTAAATGAGTCTGCTAAGCAAAAAAGTATTTTTATTGTAGAAGGCAACGTGTTTAACGACCCTAATAAAAGGTATTGTAGCGGATCTGAAAAACACGCCCATCCTAGAATGGTGGGCTATCTGAAAGGCCACGGCACGTTGGAGATAAGTCAGAATTTTAAAAGAACCCAAAAGCCTGGCCATGAAAAAAGTTATTCAATAGATCGATATTCCGTTATCGGTTCGGCCAATCGTCTTTCCGATAAAGAATATTTCGATGATTATGAAGCGGAAGAATTTTATTTCGCAAAATCGGGTTGGATGTGATTATGTGCGTTAGCGTACCGATTACATTGAAATAAATAATTAGTCTATAAAAAAGAGAATAAGATACTTAATCTATCGCATTGCAGTAAAAGCTTGCTGTAGGAAAACTCCCGTCATTCGATTTACCGTCATACTTGCATAGGCACAGGGCACAAGGGGAATTTTTAGGAATCTGTAGGGATGCGGAAGTTAGGGCAATTGAGGGGTGGATCCGGATCCAGTTCATAGGGATATGATCGGACTTGCCAGCGAGGCGGCTGGTTTCGGCATTTCTTTTGTGTCCTGTGCCTATGCCGGAATGGCGGTATTTTTTAACGAATCGCGGGTACGGCGGAAACCGGCAATCGTCCGGAAAATCACAGGTACCGACAGGTAACCTGTTGTCGAATCAGCTTATTCGTTTATGCAAATCATGTAATATTCAGCACAGGTTTCCGGGATACGGGCCGGCAATGCCGTTAAACATAAGATGAGAAATTCGCAGGGTGCCAGGTAAGAGGGACCGATAGGCAAAAGTAGATGCCGGCAGGCGACCTGCCGGTGAGTCGTCGTTCTCCGGCGGAACCGCTGGCGCGTTCCGCCTTACTACGCGGCTTCCAAAGTAGGGCGGATGCCGATAGGCGATCCGCCTATGCACCAGAAAGGAGGGTACGGATGTGTGGAATTGTAGGCGGTGTAGTTAAAAGTAATTTAGTCCCCATTTTAATGGACGGACTAAAAAAGCTGGAATACCGGGGTTATGATTCGGCCGGTTTGGCCGTTATCGGCGAGCAGGGGATATGCTGTAAGCGCATGCAGGGTAAAGTCAAGAATCTTCAGGATCTCCTGGATGAAGATCCGATTTCCGGTTGTACCGGCATCGCGCATACCCGCTGGGCCACCCACGGCAAACCGAGTTCCGAGAATGCGCATCCGCATATTTGCCGGAACAAGATCGCCGTCGTGCATAACGGCATTATCGAAAATTACCGGCAACTGCAGGAGCAGCAGCTGAAAAACGGCTATGTGTTCGCTTCGGAAACCGATACTGAAGTGATCGTGAACGAGATTTTCGACGCCTTGCGCCATACGGACGGGCTCTTGAATGCCGTCAAGCGGTCCATCCCCAAATTCGAGGGAACTTATGCCCTGGGCATCATGAGCAACGACGAGCCGGGTCTTCTGGTCGCCTGTCGGCAAGGCAGCCCCCTGGTTATCGGGGTCGGGGCCGGCGAATATTTCATCGCCTCCGATGTGGCCGCTTTGCTCCCGGTCACGCAACGCTTCATCTTTCTGGAAAACGGCGATATTGCGGCGATTCGTCAGAGCGGCGTAACGGTTTTCGACAGGAATGGCCGGAAAGCGGTACGTCCGGTAAAGGAAAGCCTGTTAACGGCCGACTCGATCGAAAAAGGCGAATACCGCCATTTCATGCTGAAGGAGATTTTCGAGCAGTCTTTTGCCGTCGCGCGTACGCTGCAAGGTCGATTCGTGGATAACCGGCTGCAGGAAAGCGCTTTCGGACGCCGTGCCGCCGAAATCTTCGATGCCGTCAGGGCCGTGCAGATCGTGGCCTGCGGCACCAGTTACCATGCCGGCCTGATTGCCCGCTACTGGCTTGAAAGACTGGCCCGGATCCCCTGCAGCGTCGAAATCGCCAGCGAGTTTCGTTACCGGGAGCCGATACTGGGCCCGGACACCCTGGCCGTCGCCATTTCGCAATCCGGCGAAACTGCGGACACGCTGGCAGCGCTCCAGGAAGCCAAAAAACGGGGGGCGAAATATTCGCTGGCGATCTGCAATGTGCCCGAAAGCTCGCTGGTCAGAGAGGCCGACGCGGTATTGATGACCCGGGCGGGTCCCGAAATCGGGGTAGCCTCGACCAAAGCCTTTACTTCGCAGCTGACCGTATCGATGTTGCTGGTCATCGCGCTTGGAAGGCGGTTCGGACTGTCCGAGGCGCTCGAACGCCAAATTACCGCCGAATTGTTCAATCTGCCGGCCGAAATCGAAAAAGTTCTGCAGCTGAATGACGAAATCAAAAATTTGGCGAGACAGTTCACCGAGAAACATCATGCGTTGTTTTTAGGCCGGGGAAGCCATTACCCGATCGCGCTGGAGGGAGCGCTGAAGCTGAAGGAAATCTCCTATATCCATGCCGAGGCCTATCCGGCGGGCGAGCTGAAACATGGCCCCCTGGCGCTGATCGATGCGGGGATGCCGGTCGTTACGGTCGCGCCGAACGACCACATGCTCGAAAAACTGAAAGCCAATATGGAGGAGGTGAGCGCCCGGGACGGGCAACTGATCGTGTTCATCGATGAACGGCTCGCATCGGCGGTTGAGGCCGGCAACTTCAAGATTATCAAGGTGCCGCAGGTCGAAAACCATCTCTCGCCCGCCGTTTACAATATCCCTTTGCAGCTGTTGTCTTATCATGTCGCGGCTTTGAAAGGCACCGATATCGATCAGCCGAGAAATCTTGCGAAATCGGTCACCGTGGAATAGCCCATTCAAAGGAGCAGGCCGTTGCGGTCATTTATTTATGAATATAACGGGCCGGCATGACTTTATGGAGGGTGCGGGGAGGCGAGATAAAATCGGAGGAAACTTGCGGGTAATAGTGAGTCAATAAGCGCTTGAATTCCTGTTTCACTATTTTGTAGCATTCGCAGGCCTGGTTCTCCAGCCCTGGCCTGTCGATGATGGTGATATGGCCGCGGCTGTAGTTGATCAGGCCTTTTTTCTGAAGTTTGCCGGCGGCTTCGGTAATCCCTTCGCGCCTGACGCCGAGCATGTTCGCGATCAGTTCCTGGGTCATCGCCAGTTCTTTCGACGGGAGCCGGTCGAGAGTCGAGAGCAGATAGCGGCACAGTTGCTGTTCTATCGAATGATGCCGGTTGCAGACCGCAGTCTGCGCGGTCTGGGTAAACAGAGCCTGGGTATAGTGCAGCAATAATTTTTGCAGCATGCCGTCGCGGCGGCCGCCCGAACGGTTGAGCTCCTGCCGGAGGATGCTGCCTTTCAGGCGATAGGCATGGCCGGCGCTTTGCACGACCGCCAGGTTATGCATCGATTCGCCGCTCATGAACAGGGATACGCCCAGCATGCCTTCGTTGCCGACGCCGGCAATTTCGGCGGAAGTGCCGTTCTCCAGCAGATTCAGCAGGGAAATAACGGAAGTGGTGGGAAAATACACATAAAAGAGCGGATGGTTCAACTCGTAAAGCACCTGGCCCTGTTTGATCTGGATCAGTTCCAGCATCGGCGACAGCCGCTCCTGGGTATGCCGGGGCAGCGCATTGAGCAGGGAATTCTGTTGTGGATTGGAGTCATATGCAAGCATAATAAAATAGCCTCTCTGCCAGCCAGCGGCGGCGAAGTGGAATATGGATTTAAGGCGCTTAATCGACAGTTCGTCATTAAGATGACCGAGTTTGTTGTATTCGAAAAATCTTTAATACCGTTAAGCTAACGCAGCCTTTCTTATTTCCGTACTGCCGGAAAGACGAGATTTATATTAATTTAACGGTATTGTTTCATTCGAGAGGTAATTCGAATGCAATGAATGGCGCTTGAGTCTTTTTAATAAAATAGTAAATCGTGATGAAAGATAAGGATGTCATATTTCTATTCATTCTGATGTCACTAATTTTGGTGATAAAATAATCATTGTTCGCAGATTAATTATTTTACTTGAAGGCGAGTTTTTTATTTTATTCCGATATTGATCGGCTATCCTTGCGGAATATTAATTTCCCGTTCTGCAGAGTACCAGTCTTCCAATTCATGCCCCGGCTCGAATCCTCTTTGTTCCGCTTTGTAATAAGCCAGCTGGGCAATTCTGGCTTCGCGGTCGAAGTTCATTTCCGGATCTTCTTGATAGACGGACAGGACCCGCTCTTGCTCAAACCCTTCTTGACCCGGAGTTGGTTCTAGCTCTACCGAAGCGTCGTCCTTGGTGACTTTGGGATTTCTGGAAGCCATTTTTTCTACCTCGCATAGGGTTGAAATTATTGAATATAAGTACGTTTAAAACAGCAGAGAATGAGTCTGCATCATTTTTTCTTGAATAAAGCGGTTTAAAAACGATATGAAAATCTTTGTTTTAATTTGAGAAATTTAGTTAATATATTCGTTAATTATCAGTGTATCTTACTTTACAGTAAAAAAAATAATTGTAAACGCGTAAAAAAGAAGGATTAATGATAAGGAATGGATAGAATAACTATCCGTATGGGAAGGAAAAAATCGTTCCGTATGGGAAGGCGGAATCGTTAAAGTCGTGCTGCCGAGTAAGCTTTATTCGATAAAGTTTTTTATTCGGTATTCGAGCGAGTAATCGAATGACAGGGATCAGTTTCAGTATTTATTGTTTCGGTATCGCGCGCGAAGCGGCGCGTGAACGGGATGTCTTCTCCCTTGACGAAAGCGGCTTTAGTTCCCGCTCCTGTTGGGCTTTATGCTGGGCAGGCCAGGACGAAACTTTGCGTCTCCCGGCCGATGTGCCCGGTCGAACGAACGTCATCGGCTTCCTAAACCGGGATAATGAAATACGAGCGGTTACCTTGGGTTGCCTACCCCTTCGAGAAACACAATGGGATAATACAACGGTTGGAAGCTTAACTGGCGGGAATGAAGCGGAAGCCATATTTAACATGGCTTCCGGAACCGAAACGGCCGTTTAGATTTGTTTTTTGATGAGGGTCTTGCCGTCGATGACCAGTTCGGAAATGCCGCCCAGCGAACCGTGCAGAGTGCAGGAGGCTTCCTTGAATTTCTTTTCGCCCTTCCATTTCAGGGTGATATAGGTTTCCTTGTCGGTTTGAGGATCTTCGGCGGGAAAGAACACTTCTTCGCCGGTTTCTTTCAGAATCGCGGCCGGACATTTCTGGTTGGCCATTTGCTGGATCGCGACATAGTTTCTGAGCATCGACTGCGCTTCGACTTGCTGCGGCGATTCCTGCTTGCTGACCGCAACGACGACAAAACCGATGACAAAGACGCCGATCACGGCCCACATCAGCTTGGTAGCGTCGCTCATTTTTTCTTCGGTCTCTTCACTCATTTGGCACCTCTGATTTGTTATTGATGAATTATCCCTGTTAGGCTTGGCCCGGTCGCCCGGTTAACTTCCCTACGAATTCTAAGCGAATTGCGCTTTTCCGGCAATGCAAAGTGCCGGATCCCGAAAAACAAGGCCTAGAATTCTATTCCTTGTTCCGCCTTGATCCCTTTTTCAAAGGCGTGTTTGACCTGGGTCATTTCGGTGACCGTGTCCGCGATCGCAATCACTTCGGGCGGCGCGTTGCGGCCGGTCAAAATCAGGTGCATCCAGCGCGGCCGGTGCCGTTCGATGAATTCGGCGATTTCCCGGCCGCTGATCCAGCCATAGCCGCAGCAGTAATTGATCTCGTCCAGAACGACCACATCGAACGCTTCGGACAGGATTTTCCGTTTGCCCAACTCCCAGATTTCGCGGCTGGTCTTGATGTCCTGTTCGGGATTTTTGGTGTCCCAGGTAAAGCCGTCGCCGAGTGCATGCCATTCGATATTGTCGAAACGCCGGGCGGCTTTTTGCTCGCCGGTTTGCCACTGGCCTTTGATGAACTGGATCACGCAGACTTTCATGCCCCAGCCGGCGGCGCGGAACGCCATTCCAAACGCGCTGGACGATTTGCCTTTGCCCTCGCCGGTATTGACGACGATCAGGCCCTGACGTCTGTCTCTTGTTTTCATGATGTAGTGGGTTTTCTGATGATGAAGAGAATTGAATGGTAAAAACGGTTAGGTGTCGTAGGGTACGCTACGCGTACCTGAATTCAAAGCAACAACCAATATTCTTGCTTCAAAAAAGGTACGCACAGCGTACCCTACGCCGGGTCAGTGTGTTGAGCGAGCAGGCGGCTATGCTCGGCCCGTGTCGGCAGGCCGGGGCGGGCGCCCATCTTCGTACAGCACAGCGCGCCGGCCGCGCTGGCGTAACGCAGCACATCTTCCCAATCCATCCGTTGCGCGACGGCCGCCGCGAAGGCGCCGTGAAACGCATCGCCGGCCCCTGTCGAATCGACATCGGCGACTTTGAAGGCGGGCATGAAGCCCTGCGCGGCGCCGCGGCGCCAGGAGAGGCCTTTTTCGCCGAGCGTGATTACGACGTTCGGAGCGATATCAGCCAATCGGCCCAGCGCAAGTTCGACCGATCCTACGGCCTGTAGGGCGAATTTTTCCGAACAGACCAGGTAATCGACCAGGGTCATCAGTGCCTGCGTGCCTTCGTGCAGAGAGCCTGCATCGAGTACGGTCGGAATTTGCAGGCCGCGCAGTTCCCGGCAATAGGGGACGGAAACGCGGGGCTCGTGGCCGTCGAACAGTACCACTTGCGGCCGGATGCCGCTGAAATCCAGCGCATCGGCGGGTAGGGGATGGGTACCGATTTTATAGTTGATCAGCGCGCGCTTGCCGTCCGGTTTGACGAGCACCGTCGAGATCGGCGTGGGGACGGCGCCGCGCACGACCAGGCGGGTATCGACGCCGTGGTCGTGCAGTTCCTGCAGGTGCTTGTCGCCGTAGACATCCGCGCCGAGGTAGCCGGCGAAAGCGGCTTTCAAGCCCAGGTTTGCGACCATCACCGCCGCGTTCGCGGCCGGCCCTCCGCCGCAGTCGATAAAGCCGTCCGCAAAGGTTTTTTCGTCCGCGGCCGGGTGGTGGTCGACCGAGAATACCAGGTCGTAGGAGGCATGGCCGATACAGAGGACATCGACGTCAATCAGCGGTTTTTTCATCGGTGCTTGGAGTGGACAGCGCAACAAAATGAGCGTTATTCTAATCGAAAACCGTAGCCGTCCCCCTGCCGATTTCGAGCCGTTGCGCAACCGAAGTCGTTTTGCAAGCGCAGCATAGGGACGGTAGCACGAGAAAATCTTGTTTCATGGAGGTTAGAATGAATGTCAGTCCCGAAATTTTGCCCCGTCTGATCCAGGCGGTCGCCGATACGATCGAAAAAAATGCCGAGGAAGTGACCCAACTCGACCAAGCGATCGGCGACGGCGATCATGTGGTCAATTTGCAGCGCGGCATCCATGCGCTGCAGGCGCAGAGCGCGGAAATCGCGCAGACGGATTGGGTAGGGGCATTGCAGAAAATCGGGATGACCCTGATGTCGACGGTTGGCGGGGCTTCCGGTTCGCTGTACGGGACCTTGTTCGTGGCGATGAGCAAATCGCTGCGGGACAAACCGGTCGACCGGCAGCGCTTTGCAGACGCATTCGCGCAGGGCGTCGAGTCGGTCAAGCTGCGGGGCAGGGCGGATGCGGGCGAAAAAACGATGCTCGATGTACTGATTCCGGCCGCGCAAAGCCTGCAAAAATCGGCCGCTGCCTCCGAAGGATTGAAGGAGTCGCTGGCCGAGATCGTCAGGACCGCCGAAGCTGGCGTCGAGGCGACCCGCAACATGCTCGCGACCAAAGGCCGGGCTTCTTTTCTCGGCGAGCGTACGCTCGGCCATCTCGACGCGGGCGCGAAAACCGCGCAGTTGATGATTTCGGCGATTGCGGAAGCGCTTGCGTCTTCAGCAGCCCCAACGTAACGCGGCGGTATTGACCGGCGCGTCCCAGAGTCGGATCAGTTCCTCGTCCAGCATTGTCAACGTCAGCGAAGCGCCGGCCATGTCCAGCGAGGTGGTAAAATTGCCGACCAGGGAGCGGGCGATCTTCAGGCCGCGTTTCTCCCAGTGCTGGGCGGCCAGTTGATAAAGCAGATGCAGTTCGATCAGGGGCGTGCCGCCGAAGCCGTTCACATGCAGCAGCACGGACTGGCCGGGTTGCGGATTCAGTTCCTCGTCGATCGCGTGCGCCAACTGTTCGACGATTTCGCTGGCGCTTTGTAACGGAACCGTCTCGCGTCCGCGCTCGCCGTGGATGCCTACGCCCATTTCCATTTCGTTCTCGCCAAGCTCGAAAGTCGGCTTGCCGAGCGCGGGCACCGTGCAGCTGGTCAGTGCGACGCCGATCGAGGCGGTGGCCTCATTGACCCGGTCGCCCAGCGCTTTGCAGGCGGCCAGATCGGCGCCCGCTTCGGCGGCGGCGCCGACCATTTTTTCGACGATCAGCGTGCCAGCCACTCCGCGCCGTCCGATGCTGTGCGTCTTGGGCAGGGACACGTCGTCGTTGACCAATACGGTGGCGTTCGGCGCTTCGAACATTTCGGCCGCGATTTCGAAATTCATCACGTCGCCGGCATAATTCTTCACGATGAAGAGCACGCCGGCGCCTTGGTCGACCGCCTGCGCTGCGGCCAGCATCTGATCCGGCGTCGGCGAGGTGAAGATTTGTCCGGGGCAGACCGCATCGAGCATGCCGAGGCCGACAAAGCCGCTATGCAGCGGTTCGTGGCCGGAGCCGCCGCCGGAAATCAGTACGACTTTACCGGGCTTGGCCGGCTGCAGGCGTTTGATGAAGTGCGGCTGGAGGTTCAGTTCGACGATATCCGCATGGGCTTTCGCAAAGCCTTTCAGGCTGTCTTCGAGCAGGCTGTCGGGGACGTTGATGAATTTTTTCATGAGTGTGGCTCCGGCTGTAGAGTGGCTTGGCGGCGCAAGGCTTCGGTGGCGGCGATGATGTCGGGCATCAGCCAAGTCGGCCGATAATCGGAAGCGCGAAGGTCTTCTTCGCTCGAAATGCCGCTCAGCACCATCAGGCTGCGGATGCCGGTGCGCACCGCACCGAGGATGTCGGTTTCCAGGCGGTCGCCGATCGCAATCGTTTCGGCCGGATCGGAACCCAAAAGTTTCATCGCCTGGCGGTACATGATCGGTTCGGGTTTGCCGATGATCGTCGGCGAGACGCCGGTCGCGGCGGTCAGTGCGGCCAGAATCGCGCCGTTGCCGTGCGTGGTTCCGTACTCGGTCGGCAGCGTCGTGTCGCCGTTGGTGCCGACGAATTTGGCGCCGGCCCGTATGTTTAGCGTCGCAGTCGCCAGCTTGGCCCAGGTCAGGGTCGAGTCCTTGCCGCAGACGACGATGTCCGCGCCTTGCGCATCAGGGGTCTTGGGCGTGGGCAGCTCGTAAAGGCCGGTCAGGGTAAATCCCTGCTCGCGCAACGGCTCCAGGGCGCCGTCTTCGCCGACCACGAACACGCGGGTCGAAGCCGGGTCATGGAGTTCGGCGAGGTGCAGGGCGGTCGCCATGCCGGAGGTGAGTACTTGATTCTTCGAAACGGCGACGCCCATGCCGGCAAGTTTCGTGACATATTGATCCTGCGTCTGGCTGGCGTTGTTGGTCGCCAGGATGAAGCGGATGTCGAGATCGCGCAGAGTTTCGAAAAACGCGCACAATCCGGGCTGGGGAACGGAGCCGTGCCAGAGCACGCCGTCCATGTCGATGATCATCGCGCGGATGTTATTAAAAGGTTCCATTGTTATTTCTCTTCATGAATAACTCGCAGGTGTTCGCGGTGTTGACGATCTGCTGCGCTGCTCCCCTTATGCTGGGGTGTGCCGGAGTAATGGTTAGAATCAAGGATCGTCCGCTCGCCCTATTTTATAATTTTAAGGTGGAGATAGGGTATTCAAGCCGAGCGCAACAGCTTGGCATAAACTTCAGGCGCTTGTCCAGTCCGTTTGCTGGAAGCAAGCCAAGCAGAATGCGGCCATCGTCAACCGGGCCTGGGCAAAACGTTACGAGGCGTTGAAAGATGCTTGCCCGAGGAAAAAAGAAACAAAAGAACTGGTTAGAGATCGTGCAACAGAGCAATCGCACTATGCCGGTTTGGTGCGTGAAATCCCTCTTTCTCCGGGAGAGGGTGGAGTGAGAAGGGAGGGGATTAAAAGGACTTTTTCCTTCTAAAAAATCCTGTTTTTCCTATTTTGTTAGAGGGAAAAGGATGGCGGAATGTAGATAAGCCATTTGAATCCCCTCACTCTAACCCTCTCTCGAAGGGAAAAGAGGGCGAAAAGCCGCTGTTTTTGACATAGCGCGATCGCCCTGGATCGTGCCGGGATTGAGAAGACAACTACAGCAAAGTCGAGTAAAATTGCCAAATTTTAAGGACAAATGATCCACGTACAGGCTGGTTTTCAAACCAGCCCAAAAGGCCGCGGCTGTATTCGGCAAGGATCATTGACATGACTCCCCTTTCTAATTTACAGTAGCGTTCGCATTAACAGGTAACCCACCTATTACAATAACAAACCATTGGAGCAATAACATGGCAAAACCATTAATTCAAATCGCTTTGGACTCTCTGGACTACAACGCAACCATCCAGTTGGCGGAAACCGTCGCGCCTCATGTCGACATTTTCGAAATCGGCACGCCTTGCATCAAACACAACGGTGTCAATCTGGTTAAGGACCTGCGCGCCAGATTCCCGGATAAACTGTTGCTGGTCGACCTGAAAACGATGGACGCCGGCGAATACGAAGCGACCCCTTTCTATGCGGCCGGCGCCGACATCTGCACCGTGCTGGGCGTATCCGGTCTGGCTACCTGCAAAGGCGTTATCAAAGCGGCCAACGCACACGGCGCCGAAGCACAAATCGACCTGATCAACGTTGAAGACAAAGTGGCTTGCGCACGCGCTTGCGCGGAAGCCGGCGCTCACATCATGGGTGTACACACCGGTCTGGACGCACAAGCGGCCGGCCACACTCCGTTCGGCGACCTGAACGACATCGCCAGATTGGGTTTGAACGTTAGAATTTCCGTCGCAGGCGGCATCAAGGCTTCGACCGTTCAAGACGTTGTCAGAGCCGGTGCGAACATCATCGTTGTTGGCGCTGCCATCTACGGCGCTCCATCCCCAGCTGACGCAGCGCGCGAAATCCGCGAATTGGTTGAAGCTGTATAACGATGCATCAGCAACTCATCATAGACAAAATTTCGGGCATTCTGTCGGCGACCGATTCTTCCCACGATCAGCGCCTGACCCGGATGCTTGATAATGCCAAGCGTATATTTGTTTCAGGCGCCGGTCGTTCCAAGCTCGTCGGCAATTTTTTTGCGATGCGGCTGGTGCACGCCGGTTACGATGTCAGTGTTGTGGGCGAGATTGTCACGCCCAGCATCAAAAGCGGCGACCTGTTGATTATCATTTCAGGCTCGGGCGAAACCGAGCAGTTGATAGCCTTCACGAAAAGCGCGAAAAAAGTCGGCGCGGACATTGTGTTGATTTCGGCAAAGAGCAGCTCGACGATAGGCGACATGGCCGATGCGGTTTTCCAAATCGGCCAGGCTGAACAATACGGCAAAGTGGTCGGCATGCCGATGGGTACCGTTTTCGAACTGTCCACCCTGTTTTTTCTGGAAGCCACCATTTCTCATATCATCCATGAGAAGGGTATCCCGGAAGAAGTCATGAGAGAAAGGCACGCTAACCTGGAATAGCGAAAACCAAGAACGGGCGGCCCAGGCTGCCCGTTCTTTTCTCATGCGTTTGGCGACCCAATCAAGTGACGCTGAATAGGCTGATTAACTCAACATCATTATACCAACGAAGGAGAAGACTATGGCTTCGCGCCGTGTTTTAGCTAACGCCATTCGCGCTTTGAGCATGGATGCGGTTCAAAAAGCAAATTCGGGTCATCCCGGCGCCCCGATGGGTATGGCGGATATTGCCGAGGTTTTGTGGAACGATCATATGCGCCACAACCCGGCCAATCCGAAATGGCCAAACCGCGACCGTTTCGTGTTGTCGAACGGCCACGGCTCCATGCTGATTTATTCCCTGCTGCACCTGACCGGTTACGATTTGTCGATCGAAGATCTGAAACAGTTCCGTCAATTGCACTCGAGAACACCAGGCCACCCGGAATACGGCTATGCGCCTGGCGTTGAAACGACGACCGGTCCTTTGGGACAAGGCATCACCAATGCGGTGGGCATGGCGATTGCCGAAAAAGCTCTGGCCGCGCATTTCAATAAGGACGATCATAAAATCGTCGACCACAAGACTTATGTGTTTCTGGGCGACGGCTGCTTGATGGAAGGCATCTCGCATGAAGCTTGCTCGCTGGCGGGCACGCTGGGCCTTGGCAACCTGATCGCGTTCTGGGATGACAACGGCATCTCGATCGACGGCCACGTCGAAGGCTGGTTCACCGACAACACTCCGAAACGTTTCGAAGCCTACGGCTGGCATGTCATTCCGGATGTCGACGGCCATGACGCGGAATCGATCAATAAAGCGATCGAGTTTGCGAAAGCGATGACCGACAAGCCGACGCTGATCTGCTGCAAGACCACGATTGGTTTCGGAGCGCCGAACAAGGCCGGCACTCATGCCTGCCACGGCGCGCCATTGGGTCAGGAAGAAATCAATCTGACCAAAGCGGCTCTGGGCTGGGATCACGACGCGTTCGAAGTGCCTGCGGATGTTTATGCAGGCTGGGATGCAAAGGCGAAAGGCGGTGCTGCGGAGATAGCCTGGCATGAGGCGTTTGCGGCTTACAAAGCGGCGCATCCTGAACTGGCGGTCGATTTCGAACGCCGGATGAACGGCGATCTGCCTGCCAATTGGCAAGCGGATGCGGACAGCTTTGTCGCTGCCGTCAACGCCGAAGCGAAAACTACCGCGACCCGTCTGTCGTCTCTGGCATCGATCGAAGGCTATGCCAAATTGCTGCCGGAAATTTTCGGCGGTTCGGCCGACCTCGGTTGCTCGAACATGACCGAATGGAAGGGTCATAAACCGATGCGCGCGAGCAAGCCGGATGCGAACTATGTGAACTACGGTGTACGCGAATTCGGGATGGCCGCGATCATGAACGGCATTACCCTGCACGGCGGTCTGATCCCGTTTGGCGCAACCTTCCTGATGTTCTCCGAATATGCGCGTAATGCATTGCGGATGGCGGCGTTGATGAAGATCCGTTCGATCTTCGTTTTCACTCATGACTCTATCGGTCTGGGCGAAGACGGTCCGACGCACCAACCGATCGAGCAAACCGCAACTTTGCGGATGATTCCGAGAATGCACGTTTGGCGGCCTTGCGACGCAGTCGAAACAGCCGTTTGCTGGCGTGCAGCGATCGAGCGTAAAGAAGGCCCCTCGACGCTGGTGTTCTCGCGGCAGAACCTGCCGCATATTCCGCGCAGCGAAGAGCAGATCAAATTGATTGCCCGCGGCGGTTATGTGTTGAAAGACTGCGAAGGGCTGCCGGACGCGATCATCATCGCGACGGGTTCCGAGATCGAATTGGCAGTGAAAGCGGCGGAAGAACTCGGCGCGAAAGATAAGAAGATCCGTGTCGTTTCGATGCCGTCCACCAACGTTTTCGATGCGCAGGATGCGGAATACCGTGAATCGGTATTGCCGTCGGCCGTTACCAAGCGGGTTGCCGTCGAAGCCGGCGTAACCGAGTTCTGGTGGAAATATGTCGGCTGCAACGGCAAGATCGTCGGTATCGATCACTTCGGTGAATCGGCGCCGGCCGGACAACTTTTCAAGGAGTTTGGCTTCACTGTTGAAAACGTAGTCAAAAACGTGGAAGCTGTACTTTGATTGAAAAAAGACGGGATGGCCCTGTCATCCCGTCGGTTGACGAGATCTTGGGCGCGGGCGGAGGCATAATCCCTGCGTTCAGGATCCCGATCCACATACTACGACTTATTAGGGTGAACAACGTGAAAATTATAAATATAACGAACGGTGCTTTTGCGGCTTTACTGTTGGCCAGCTCTGTTGCCGGAGCGGATTCTCAATATCCTGCTTCCGATTTTCAGCCGAAGGTGATTTATCAGGATCCCGAATACAAGCATCAGGCGGCATCCGCTCCGGCGGTGTCCAAAGCGGCGGACTCACAATATCCGGCATCTGACTTCCAGCCGAAGGTCGTCTATTCGGACTCTGACTACAAACCTGCTGCAGCCGATGCCGCGCCTGCCGGCAGACCGAGGAATGTAGCTGTCGAAGAAAGCGCGCCTGCTGCGGTAAGCCAGCCGGCAGCTCCGGCAATCGCTGCGGCGGAAGAAGCCAAACCTGCGGTCGAAGCGAAGCCTGCGGCCGAAGCCAAAAAAGAAGAGTCCAACTTCATTTATTTGATCGGTTTGGCAGTACTGGCGTTCGTCGGAGTGGTCTTTTTCAAGAAGCAAGCGCAGCCTGAAGGCCATGCGCCGAATGGTTCGGCGCGTCCGGCTGCAGGCGGTGCGACCGGCGTAGCGAAATATCTGAACCGCAAAGCCGGAACCGGCGTCTCCAGATACCTGGAAAAACAAGTCAAATCCGCTGCCGCAGCCGCTCCATCGACGGGGGTTGAAAGTCAGAAGGCTTCCGAAAGTACGCCATCAAAGCCGGTTTCCCGTGTCGAAAAATATCTGCGCGACCGGGGGTAATGGATGGATCAGGCTTACTTGATCAGCTTGGTCGAGGGATTGTATCCCTTCGGTAAGCGATCCAAAACAGAAACAAGAAAACAGCAATCATTGGCTCACTCCGGTGATGTTTACGAACAATCTTCCGGAGCGGCCGAGAACATGCCGGTCGTTGCGGCCAGTACCGGTGTCGCTCGCTATCTGAGCGCCCGGCCTCCGGAGTCCGGTGTAGCGCGGTATGTGAAAAAAAATAAATCACAGCCGGCTACCGGTGTCGGCAAATACTTGGTGGTGCAGGCGATCAAAGGGCGGGAAGAGGTGCGCGTCACCGGCGTCAGCAAATATCTGGCGCGTTTCGACAGCCATATGCCCGCCAGCGGTGTTGCGAAATATGTCGCGAAACAAATCATCCAGACCCAATATCTGCCGAAGCGTACTACGGTCGGCCGGTACATCACCCGTCAGGAAATTGCCGAAGCGAAACTTGCCGCATTGACCGGCGTTGCGAAATACCAAGCCGAACAGGATTTGCTGCAAAGAAGGCTCGATGCGCAGAAGCTGATCGAGCGCTATCGGGAAGAGGAAGCGCGTATTGCGGCCGAAAAAGCCGCGGCAACGGCGGCTCAACCGGAAGCCGTTGTGGAAGACCCGCAACCTGTAGAGGCTCCGGAAGTACCTACGGAAACCGGCGTCGGACGGTATTTTCAGCAACAGGCCGAAATTGAGAGCCAAAAACCGCCGGTCAGCAAAGTTGCCAAGTACATCGCTCAGCAAGTCGTTCGGGATAGCCTGAAGCCACGCCAGAGCGGCGTCGCCAAATATCTGGCAAAAAGCCGGGTCTATTATAAGCCGAAGCCGGCTGTCAGCGGCGTTGCCAAATATCTGGAAGCGCAGGCGCAGCTTGCAAAAACCAAACCTGTGTTTTCAGGCGTTGCCAAATATCTGATCAGGCAGAGAATATCGATTCCAAGCGCATCGGCTAAAACCAGCGGTGTGACAAGATACCTTTCCAGACAGGCGCCGATCGTCAATGGCAATACCGTCGTATCGCAGCAATCCGTTCCTCAAGAATTTGTGTTGACGGGAGTCGCTAAATACCTGAGCCGTCAGAACACGGCGGACCATGAGGGTCCTGATCCTGTCTTCGTACCGGCCGAGAGATGCTTGGAAGGCGAGTTCATTCCTGCGGCGGAAGCGGTCGAAGATGATGCCGTCACAACTAAAAAAGCGAAGGCTACCCGGGTTTCGAAATATATCAGCGAGCATCAGGCTCCGGCGAAAAAAGCAGGTAAAAAGCCCACGGGCGTTGAAAAGTACCTTCAGCAAACCGCCTGATTCGGCAAGCGGATATTTGAGCTTGTGTTCGTTTGGACCACAGGCTCATGCTTCCGGTCCGCTGGTCACCATGGTCGAAGTTTGGTTCGGGCAAGTGGGAAGCTAGAACTAACTTTTTCAGAGTTTGTCTTTAAAACATATCATCGGGCTTTTACGGCGCGATAAGTCGATAGGGCTATTGCGGTGCATGTCGCTTGGGCTATTCATTATTCCGCCTTCCCGTCAATCGATCTCTGCCATGGAGTCGACTGGTAAAGCGCCGCAACCCCCCTAGATCCTTTCAATATATTGCGTTTGTCTATCTTGTAGATGAATTGGCGCCAAAAACCGCCTTCAGAATTGAATCATTCAGTAGTTTCGTACAAATACGAGTTGTGATAATATTGGGAAGGCATTTGTTTTTTAATTATAATTATTCATTTAAGGTGCACATTATGGCTAAGAACTTATTGGAACAACTCAGGGAAATGACCGTAGTCGTCGCCGACACCGGGGACATTCAGGCGATCGAAACCTTCAAGCCGCGCGATGCGACGACCAATCCTTCGCTGATCACCGCGGCGGCCCAAATGCCTCAATATCAAAGTATCGTCGACGATACTTTGAAAGGTGCGCGCAATACGCTGGGGCGCGGCGCGACCCCGGCTGAAGTGGCTAACTTGGCGTTTGACCGCCTGGCGGTTTCATTCGGATTGAAAATTCTCGAAATCATTCCGGGCCGGGTTTCAACCGAAGTCGATGCGCGTCTGTCCTACGACACTGAAGCGACTATCGCAAAAGGCCGAGAAATCATTGCTCAGTATGAGGCGGCCGGCGTTTCCAAAGAACGCGTACTGATCAAGATCGCTTCAACCTGGGAAGGCATTCAGGCGGCGGCAGTCCTGGAAAAAGAAGGCATTCACTGCAACTTGACGTTGCTGTTCGGCCTGCATCAGGCGATTGCCTGTGCCGAAAACGGCATCACGCTGATTTCTCCGTTCGTCGGACGCATCCTCGACTGGTATAAGAAAGATACCGGCCGCGATTCTTATGCGCCGGCAGAAGACCCGGGTGTCGTTTCCGTGACCTCGGTCTATAATTATTACAAGAAATTCGGCTACAAGACCGAAGTTATGGGCGCGAGCTTCCGTAACATTGGTGAGATTACCGAACTGGCGGGTTGTGATCTGTTGACCATCGCGCCGTCTTTATTGGCCGAGCTGCAATCGACCGAAGGCGAGCTGCCGCGCAAGCTGGATCCTGCGAAATCCGTCGGCATGGCGATCGAAAAAATTACGATGGACCGCGCGACATTCGACCGCATGCATGAAGAAAACCGCATGGCGACAGACAAGCTGTCCGAAGGCATCATCGGTTTTGAAAAAGCTCTGGAATCTCTGGAAGAGCTGTTGGCCAAGCGTCTGGCCGAGTTGGAAAATCAACCGGAAGCCGTCGAAGCGTAAGTCGCTGAAGTTCCCGGCATCGGCAAGTCCGGTGCCGGTTTCTTTTGTCCGATAAAAATGTGGCAGGATGCTTTTGCACCTCAGCTTAACCATTGTTAACAATTCATTATGTCGAAAAAAATTTTAGATGTAGTTAAACCCGGCGTTGTGACCGGAGAAGATGTGCAGAGAGTGTTTGCGATCTGCAAAGAAAATAACATGGCGCTGCCGGCAGTCAATGTGATCAATACCGATTCGATCAATGCCGTGCTGGAAGGCGCGGCGAAAGCCAAATCAGTGGTAATCATCCAGTTCTCGAACGGCGGCGCATCTTTCGTGGCCGGCAAAGGTCTGAAGCTGGAAGGCCAGAAAACCGCGATTCTGGGCGCCATTTCCGGTGCCCAGCACGTGCATCTGATGGCCGAATATTACGGTGTGCCGGTTATTCTGCACACCGACCATGCGGCAAAAAAACTGCTGCCGTGGATTGACGGACTGCTGGATGCCGGCGAGAAACGTTTCGCGGAAACCGGAAAGCCTCTGTTCAGCTCGCACATGCTGGACCTTTCCGAAGAAAGCCTGAAAGAAAACATCGAGATTTGCGGCGAATACCTGAAGCGCATGTCCAAAATGGATATGACGCTGGAAATCGAGCTGGGCGTAACCGGCGGCGAGGAAGATGGCGTGGATAATTCCGACGTGGATCATTCCCAGCTTTATACGCAGCCCGAAGACGTGGCTTATGCCTATGAGCATCTGAGCAAGATCAGTCCCCGCTTCACTATCGCGGCTTCGTTCGGCAACGTACACGGCGTTTACAAGCCGGGTAACGTCAAACTGACTCCGAAAATTTTGGACAATTCGCAAAAATATGTGTCGGAGAAATTCGGCTTGCCGGCCAAAACCCTGAATTTCGTTTTCCACGGCGGTTCGGGCTCTACTCCGGAAGAAATTGCGGAATCGATCAGCTACGGCGTCGTGAAGATGAACATCGATACCGACACCCAATGGGCAACATGGGAGGCCATCATGAATTTCTACAAGAAAAATGAAGGTTACCTGCAAGGCCAGATCGGCAACCCCGAAGGCGACGACAAGCCAAACAAGAAATACTACGATCCGCGTGTGTGGCAGCGGGAAGGCGAGCTCGGCATGGTCAGTCGCCTGCAGCAGGCCTTCATGGATCTGAATTCGGTTAACTCGCTGTAACGGGTTCCGGAAGTTACAGGCTTGCGGCGCGCCGCAAGCCTGTAGCGTATCCTTCCAAAAAGCGCGGCTCGCGCCGATCAGTCGTATTTAATGTATTTGAAGCGGGGATCGTCCGGTGTTCCTTCCAAAGCGCCGCCTTCCTTGCCCGGCTGCCACATCACCACTTCTTCTATCTTGTGTGCCAGCTCAAAGTCTTTATTCGTAATGCCTTTGGCGGCATGATTCATCAACTTGACGATCACGAAAGCATAGGAAACGGTCAAATCAGGGTGATGAAAAGCGGCTTCCGCCAGATGGCCGACCGTGTTGACTACCATCAGCGTGCCTTTCCAGCCGCTGGTTTTGTATTTGCGGCGTATCCAGCCATTTTCGAGATACCAATGCGGCAATTCTTCCTTCAGCCGCTCTTCCACTTCGTTATCTGAATAAGTTTCTTCGTGTTTGCGTTCGCGCCAGCCCATGATCAACCTCCTGCCTACTGGATGACAGGAGGATTGTAAACCATTTGCCATCTCTACCGGAGAATTATATTGGACGCTGGTGGTCGGGAATGTCGGGGGAGTTCGGCAAAGATGCGTTATCGGTAGGCAAACGATTGATTCATATGAAATATGAATTGCCGACGGTGAAAAAGAAGAATTACGTGAAACTTTTCACAAAAATCATTGTTTAGTAAATACAAGAGACTTAGAGCTTGTCGCCACAGAAATTTACAGCGTACAACGCAAAACATTATGTTGAAATTATCCGATAGAAGGACATGGTCATGTTCAAGAAATCAATGGTAGTCATCAATTTGTTAGGCAGCCTCAGCGTATTTACCGTAATGTGTATATCGAAAGGCTTGCACAAATCGAAAAAAATGCAGAGGGAGCCGTCCGTCGGGAATCGCTCGGTGAGACAGTAGCGGATTAATGACCCGTGTCGCGTTAACGTTCCGCAGTAAATGGCCGAAAAAGTCGACGGATTGGTTTTTCGGCAGTGTTCACTGAGTGAAACGGCTCATATCGCAGCCTTTCTGATAAAAAGTGAGCGAAGGAGGAAAGGGCGTAACCTCGATCGTTAACGTCGTCTCGCGAATAAAAGCCGAGAGGGGACCGGCTGCAGCTTTATGGAAGTTTTTTGTTAATTGTTCGGTCAGTTTTTCCTGCATCACGTCATCGTCCAGGGAAAACGGGTCGTCCGTCAAATTGGTCTGATCGATCGCCTGTTGCAAAATGTCGGTAGAGAGATTTTGTATTTTGGTTTCAAAATCTTGGAAAATTTCTTTCGGCTTTTCCTGCTTAATGCGGTCGATGTCGTGCGGGTCCGCATAAACCAAGAATGAACCACTGGCTCCCTGCAGCTCGTTTTTGCAGATCCCGCCGTCCATGATTCTGACTAAATTCAGCGATTTACCGTCTTTGATAATCGTCAATGGAGGGTCGATGTAAGGATTATAATCGGGCGGCAGTTCCTCTTGCCGAACCTGCGGTTTAGGTTCGGTTGCTTTGGCGGCGGTATCCGGCTGCGGGGTAGGTTGGGTCGCGCATGCGCTCAACAGCGAAACAACGATAGCGGTAAAGAGTTTTGCCGGGGTATTCATATTGGCTGAAAAAGTAAAATGGATGGCGAAACTTTGACAAAGCCGCCGCGAAGATTTGCGTATTATAATATGAATCTGTTACGGATAAAGTTCGGTTGAGGCGTATTGAAACCGTCTCGAATGCCGAAACACCCTATACAAATCGAATGAGATCGGATTCGGACGTTCGGCCGGGCTTGTTTTTCGGTTTTTCCCGAAACAAGACCGGTAAAGAATCATTCTGTAAACGAGCGGTTAAAGGATATGCTTCGTCAAGCTCGGTCTATGAGGCGAATACGCGAAGGCCATTTTCGGTGCACGATAGATAATGTCAGTCCTCCGGCCTCCCAGCAAAAAACGAACGAATTGATGGCGCATAGCTAACCTGTTGGGTAATGAGACGGGCATTGTGTGCGCTGGTACCTGAATTGTTACGGATATGACGAGAACCGTGAAAAACGGCTGGCCGGAGGGGCGCAAGGAAGATGCGAGAGCGGGCATCCAGCCCGCCGATACTTGGCAGGAGCCGGTTCGAAGAGATGTAACGCGGCGGAATCAATCAGTAAGCGTTCGATCAGAGATTGGACGGAGAGCCAGAATTCGGGCATGAAGCTCCTATCTGCTCGGAAGAAGCCTTCCGCCTGCGGCTCCTTCGGGGTTGGATAAGGGGTTGCGATGGTAGCCGACCGGAAGTTTGGGCGGCGAAATTGATCCGGCGCAACCCGCTGGGAGATCGGCTTTAGGCTACAACGCGCAGCGATTCTTCCTCGTAGAGTCGTTTTTTCTTCCAGCCCGCAAATTTGCTTTCGTCGAATTCCAGATCGTTATCAATCGCGTATTCGTAGCAGCTTCTGAATAGGCGGGCGGTACGGAAAGCGTGCAGTTCGTCGTCCGCGGTAATTTTCGCAATATTGCCGACCTGGAAGGTCTTATTTTTCGATTTGCCGTTGTGAACCCAGAATACGGTATAGCACAGGTAGCTTTTATCCTTACGATGATCGTATTTGATCGTCTTCGAGACGCCGGTGACACCGGTTGTGGTTTTATTCTTCGGCGGCTTTAAAAAACGGGTCTTGCTGCCTTTCAGCACGACCAACATCTGATCGCGCCAGAGAATGGCGGCCTGCAAGGACTTGGCTTTGTTTCCCCATAATTTATGGGAAAAATACCGGCTGCTTTCTTTGCCGCGGCGGACAATACGTACTTGATAACCGAATACGTCCGGTTCGGTAATGTGTTTATTTTTTGCCATGGAAGTGACCCCTCACAAAAACGACATCAGTCTAATAGCGGTAAAGCTAGGTTGCCTATAAACGTAGCGGCTTCAGTTTTAATAATTGAAAGAGTACAGCCGCTATATTTGTAATCCAATGATTACAAATTATGCCTAAAGTTCTGACAAATGCAAGAAAAAAATGACAAATTTATGAAGGCCTTAAGATTCGAAAAAATAATTAATTCCGACCGTTTTGGTGTAGAATGCAGGGATTCCACGCTAGCGTGGCTGAACTTGATATGGTAACTCTTTGCTTTTCATAACTATTTGGAGAAAAAACGATGAGCGTTCTAGTTGGTAAACAAGCACCGGATTTCACCGTTCCCGCCGTGTTAGGCGATGGTCAAATCGTTGATTCCTTCAACTTTTCCGAAGCTACTCGCGGCAAGTATGCCGTTATCGTCTTCTATCCCCTGGATTTTACGTTCGTTTGCCCCAGCGAATTGATCGCGCTAGATCACCGCATCGACGAATTCAAAAGCCGTAATGTGGAAGTGATTGCCGTTTCCATCGACTCGCATTTTACTCATAATGCCTGGCGCAATACGCCGGTCGGCAAAGGCGGCATCGGTCCGGTCCGTTACACGATGGCGGCCGATATCGCTCACAATATCTGCAAAGATTATGATGTCGAAGCGGAAGGAGTTGGTGTGGCTTACCGCGGTTCCTTCCTGATCGACAAAAACGGCGTCGTGCGTCATCAAGTGGTCAACGATTTGCCGCTGGGCCGCAACATGGACGAATTGATCCGTATGGTCGATGCGCTGCAATTCCACGAAGAGCATGGCGAAGTTTGCCCGGCCGGCTGGAACAAAGGCGATACCGGTATGAATGCAAGCCCTGCAGGGGTTGCGGAATATCTGGAAAAAAATTCCGAAAAGTTATAATAACTTTTGAAGGGCTGTCATAAAGGCAGTTGTTTTCGGGCGCATTGCATCGCTGTAATGCGCCCTTGGCGGACGGGCCGCAGGATCAGTTATCGTTGCCCTGCGCCGATTCTTTCGAGGCATTCGCGATCAGCTTCTTGCGAACGAAAATGCTTACGATGATGCCGGCGATGGCCGGAATCTGAGTTACCAGAAAAAGTGAGGTCGGGCTTTTGGTCAGCATGTCGCCGAGCGGGTGCAGCACCGACAGTTTGACCAGCCACCAAGTCAGCCAGTAGCCGACCAATCCTATTACAGCCCATTGCACCGTCGGCTGCCCTCTTTCTTTCGCGGTTAAATAAAACCAGACCAGAATTGCCACGCCGGCGAATTTTGCGAGGTATAACATCGTCTCACCTTTTTGAGTTGTTATTTTGCTAGGCTGCGGCCGGTCGGTCCGGAACGCAGCGATCAGGCGCTAATCATATTCCATATTCGGCCTTTACGGCATCATTTTATCGCAAGGTGAGAATTATGAGGGAAACGCAGAAAGTGTTTGCCGTGATTTTGGGCATATTGGCGTTATTGCTCGCGATCGCGGTCCTGCCGTTTATTGTCGATTCGAATCAGTTCAAGCCTCTGATAGCCGAGGCGGTGAGGGAAAAAACCGGACGCGAAGTCGAATTTGGCGGCGATTTACAGTTGTCGGTTTTTCCTTCGCCGGGGTTGTCGATCGAGGGAGTCCGGATCAAAAACGGTCAGGCGTTTCCGGAAACGGATTTTCTGAGCATCGAGCGGGGAGAAGCTCGGGTCAAATTGTTGCCGCTGCTATTGCAAAAGCGGGTTGAAATCGACCGTGTCGGCCTGCAAGGTTTACGGCTGCATCTGATCCGTACCGAGGCGGGCCTCAATAATTGGAGTCTTGAAGAGCCCAAAAACGGCGCGAATGCAGCCGTTCCTTCTCCCGGCATGGCTCCTCCGGCGGCGACAGCGCCGTCTCAAAAGGACGCGGGGCTGCGGCTCTTTACGATCGGCGGCGCCTCGATGAAAGATTCGAAAATTGTCTGGGACGATCGGCAGGCCGGCAGACGGATGGAGATCGACGGGATCAATCTGGATGTCGGGGCTTTCAACTGGGATCAATTTACCGAGGTGGCGCTGAATTTCTCGATCTTGGAACCGGAATCCGGCTATCGGAACCGGATCGCTTTGCACAGCCGCGCGATGCTCAGGCAGAATCCGGCTGCCGTGAATCTCGCCGGCGCCGAGTTGATCTTGACTCGGGAGGCGAAGGCTCGGCCGGGTAAAACGCTGGCGGCCAGGTTGACCGCGCCGGAAATTATTTTCGAAAAAGACGCGCAAAAACTCCAGGCTCCCAAACTGCATGTCGAGTCGAATGGCGTGTCCGTCGAATCCAGCCTGAGCGGCGCCAATCTATGGAGCGATCCCGACATCCAGGCCGGCATAGAAGTGGCGGAGTTCAACCCGCGCGAAGTGTTGCGGCGCTTCGACATCGCGGTGCCGAAATTTCAGGATGCGCGTGCGTTTACGCGCTTGCAGGCCGGCTTCAACCTGCGCGCAGCGAAAGATACGCTGGCTATCGATGCGTTTCGCGGCCGCCTGGACGATACGCTGCTGCAAGGCGAGGCGCATCTCGAAGGCTGGAAGGCGCCGTCGATCCGTTTTAATTTGACCGGCGATACGCTCGATGTCGGGCGCTATCTGCCGCCGGATGCGAAAAAAACAAGCTGGTCAGCCCGTCCGCGGCGATTGCAGCGGCGCTTGCGAAGCTGCCGGCGGAGCGGCTGAGGAAACTCAATGCGCAAGGCGAGCTGCATTTGCAGCACCTGAAAGTGAACGATATTGTCGCCGACGACCTGCATTTGCAGTTGAATGCGCGGGAAGGGAGCGTCCAAACCCGGCAAGGCATCGGCCGATTTTATGGGGGCCGCTATTCGGGCGGCGTCGATCTCGATGCAAAAGGCGGCGATACGGCGGTGGCCTTGACTGAAAAGATCGATCAAGCCGATATTGAAGCCATTCTTAAGCTTATCGGGAGTAAAATCGGCATGAGCGGTGTGCTGACCGGTTCGGCGGCTTTGCAGGGGCGAGGAAAGGATTTGAAACAGATCAGACAGGGACTGAAAGGGAAGCTGGCCTTCGGGCTCAAGGATGGCGCGATCAGCGATGTGAAATTCCTGAAAATCATCAATCAGGGCATCGGTTTGCTCAATCAGGCGCCGCTGCCGGCAGGCTACGGCGGTGGATTGAAGTTTTCCGAGATATCGGGCTCGGACTCGCTGGCCGGCAGCATCCTGCGGAGCGACGATCTGCTGGTCAAGGCGCCCTTGTTCCGGATGACCGGCAGCGGTTTTACGAATGTCGATACCGGGCTGGCGGATTACCGTTTCGTCACGCACCTCGTCAAGGCGCAGGCGACGACGGCGACGGAACCGGAAAAATTCCACAGCACGCCGATCGTGGTGAATATGTCCGGAACGCTGGAAGACCCCCGCTATCGGCTGGATATGAAAGCCTTGCTCACCGAGAAGAACAAGGCCAAAATCGAGAAATTCCTCGACAAAAACACGGATAAGATAGACAAATTGAAAGATAAACTGGATAAGAAGCTAGGCCCCGGTGTCGGTGATTTACTGGACCGATTGTTCTAGTTGCAGATGATCCGCGTGAACGATTCGACGTTTAACGAGCGCGTGCTTGCCTGGTTCGATCGGCATGGCCGCAAAGATCTGCCCTGGCAGCAGGACAAATCGCCCTATCGGGTGTGGATTTCCGAGACGATGCTCCAGCAGACTCAGGTGGCTACCGTCATTCCCTATTTCAATGCGTTCGTGGACCGATTCCCGAGCGTCGAAGCGCTGGCGAATGCGAGCATTGACGAGGTATTACGCCATTGGTCCGGCTTGGGCTACTATGCGCGGGCCCGCAATCTGCATAAGGCGGCGCTGATTATCGCCGGGCAGGGGAGCTTTCCCGATACGCTGGAAGAACTTCAGCAATTGCCCGGAATCGGCCTGTCGACCGCCGGCGCGATCATGAGCATCGCCTACGGCCGCAGCCATCCGATTCTGGACGGCAATGTCCGGCGGGTGCTGGCCCGTTACCGGGCCGTACCGGGCTGGCCCGGCGAAGCGAAAGTGAACCGGCGCTTATGGGAGCTCAGCCGGGCATTGACTCCCGAACAGCGGGCGGCGGATTATACGCAAGCGATCATGGATCTGGGTGCGACGGTCTGTACGCGCAGCCGCCCTTCCTGCGGCGCGTGTCCTGTCAATGCAGACTGTCTGGCGTTCGGGACAGGACGGGTGAACGATTTTCCAGCGCCCAAACCGGCCAAGGCTTTGCCGGTCAAACAGCGGACTTTTTTGTTGCTCACCGATAGGCACCGGCAGGTTTTTCTCGAAAAACGCCCGCCGGCCGGAATTTGGGGCGGGTTGTGGTGTCTACCCGAGTTCGAGAATCCCGATCAGGCCCTAGGCTGGTGCCTGGATCGCCATATACCGGTCGTCGGGCGGTATGCGATGGACAGGCGGCGTCATACCTTTTCGCATTTTCACCTGGATTTTACGCCGCTGGTGATTCTGACCGACGGCATCACCGGCGGTGTCGGCGAAACCGGATCGCCGATCTGGCATCCGCTTGAAGCGATTGCCAGGCTGGGTCTGCCCACACCGATCAACCTATTGTTGAAACAATATCAAAACCACGAGGACAAACATGGCAAGACTGATTAAATGCGCAAAATTGGGAATGGAACTGGAGGGCTTCGACGAGCCGCCGTTTCCGGGTCCCAAAGGGCAGGAGATCTATGAAAATATATCGAAACAGGCGTGGCAGCAATGGATCGCCAAGCAGACGATGCTGATCAACGAATACCGTCTGGCGAGCTACGACCCGAAAGCCAAGGCTTTTTTGGCGCAGGAGCGGGACAAGTTTTTGTTCGAAGGCAACAACGAGATGCCGGAAGGTTATGTGCCGCCGCAGCCGTAAGCCGGCGGGTTGGCGAGCCAGCAATTAAGATGGCGCGCTTTATATACAATGAGATAGAGAAATTGCATGAGACTTTTGTTAGTTGAGGATGACGAGATCCTCGGAGAAGGACTGGCGACCGGCCTGAAAATGGAAGGCTATGCGGTCGACTGGTTCACTACCGGCAAGCTTGCCGAAGAAGCGCTGAAAAATAACCTTTACGAGTTGATCGTGCTGGATTTGGGGTTGCCGGACATGGACGGCATGGACCTGCTGCGCGATCTGCGCAGCCGCAAGGACGAGACGCCGGTGATGGTATTGACCGCCCGCGACACGATTCCCGATAGAGTGTCGGGACTCGACAGCGGCGCGGACGACTTCGTGATCAAACCGTTCGACCTGACCGAAGTCTGCGCCCGTTTGCGTGCCCTGGCCAGACGGCACGAAGGGCGCAGTACGCCGACCATCGAGCATAAAGGGCTGGTGCTGGATCCGGCCGGCCACATCGTGACTTATAACAATGAAAGAGTCGACCTTTCGCAAAAAAAATTCGAAATCCTGAGTTTTCTGATGGGCAACATCGGCCGCGTCGTTTCCCGGGCGCGCCTCGAAGAAAGTTTGTATTCATGGGATTCCGACATCGAAAGCAATACGGTCGAAGTGCATATTCATTATCTCCGGAAGAAACTCGATCCCTCCTTGATTCGGACGGTCAGGGGGGTTGGCTACATTATCGACGCCGAAGAAGGCTGATGAACTATTCCCTACGGCAACTCCTGCTGGTATCGTTGCTGTCGGCGACGATGGTAGTCTGGGGCGTTACCGCCTACTCGAGCTATAAAGCGACCCGCGACGAGGTTGCCAAACTGTTCGATGCGGAGCTGGTCCAGTCGGGTAAAGTCCTGCTGGCTTTTGTGGACAGCCTGCTGCTGGACGGTTCATTGCCCGATTACTGGAAGCAGGGACGGCTGGAGCGGGGAGGGGAAAAGAGCCCTTTTACCGAAACGTATAAAAGAAAACTGGCCTATCAGCTCTGGTCCGAAGAAAAGGGCGTGCTGTTGGGCTCCGGTAAAAAGCCGGACTTGCTGGAAGACGGCCTGAAAGAAGCCGAACAGGATGAAATGGTATGGCATGTTTTCAACGATTCTCTGAAAGACGGTGCGCTTCGCCTGAAATACGAAAGAAAAGTCGCCTTTCAGTTGTGGTCCAAAGATAAGGGGCTCCTGCTGCGCTCCGAGAGCGCGCCCCAGATTCCGCTTACCGTCGCCAAACAGGGGTTCAGCGAAGTGCAAAGCGAGGGTAGCCTGTGGCATGTCTTCAGCGTGTCGAACAAGACGGGCGATTATGTGATCCATGTCGGCCAGCAGGAGGCGATCCGCCAGCAATTGACCGACGAAATCTCCGAACAGTTGGTTATCCAGTTTCTGGTCGGAATGCCCGTGCTGGCGCTGGTGGTATGGTTTATCATCGGCAATGCGCTGGCGCCGATGAACCAATTGCAAAAAGCGCTGGCGCAGCGCGAAATCAGCTACCTCAAGCCCTTGTCGGTCGACAACCTGCCGAACGAACTGGTGCCGATGGTGAATGCGCTGAATAGTCTCTTCGCTCAGCTTGAGCGAGCCTTCGAGCATGAGCGCCGCTTTACCGCCGACGCTTCGCACGAACTGAGAACGCCGCTGGCGGGGCTCCTGACGCAGGTGCAGGTGGCGCTGAAAACGCAGGACGAGCAGATCCAGCGCCAGGCTTTGAAAAGGATAGAGCAGGCGGTCAACCGGATGAGCTATATGGTCAAGCAGTTGCTGACCTTCTCGCGGATCGATTCCGGTCCCGAATTCCTCGAAAAAACCGGCGTGAAACTGGCTTCGGAGGTTATCCAGGTGATCACGGACCTGGAACACGACGCCTACAGAAAATCGATCGACGTCGAGTTCATCGAGAAATCTTCCGCCGAAATCATCGGCAATCCGCCCTTGATCAATATCCTGATCCGCAATATCGTCGACAATGCGATCAAATATACGCCCGAATACGGCAGCATCCGGATCTATCTGACCGATAAGGAAAAGCATGTGGAATTGCGCGTCGAGGATTCGGGGCCGGGTATCAAGCCGGACGCCTACGAAAAGTCGCTCAAGCGTTTCCACCGCTTGGCCGAGACCGCCAGCGTCGCGCAGGGTACCGGGCTCGGCTTCTCGATCGCGCAGCGGATTGTCGCGATTCACGGCGCCGAATTCAGCCTCGGCGTGTCGGAACTGGACGGTTTGAAGGTGACGGTACTGTTCCCTTATCCGCGAAGAAAAGCCGATAAATCGGCAGCCCACAAACCGGGCGGCTCGGCGCCGGCGGGCGCGCCGTCCAACAAGAAAAGAAACTTCACGGCTCCATCACGACCGGGTTGACCAGCGTCCCGATCCCTTCGATTTCGATTCTGACCGTTTGCCCCGGCTTCAAATAACCGCGCGGGTACATTTTGACGCCGACGCCGGCCGGCGTGCCGGTACTGATCACATCGCCCGGCTCCAGCGTCATCGCCTCGGACAGATAGGCGACCATCTCATAACAGTTGAACAGCATCTCGCCGGTATTCGCGTTTTGCCGCAACTCTTCGTCGACCCGGGTTTTCAGCTCCAGGTTGTGGGGGTCGGGGATTTCGTCCGCAGTGACGATCCACGGACCCAAAGGCCCCGCCGTATCGAACGACTTGCCGATCATCATCGTCGGCGAGCGCGCCTGCCAATCGCGCACCGACACGTCGTTCGCGATCGTGAATCCCGCAATCACTTCGCGGGCTTTTTCGACCGGCACATGGTGGCAGCGCCGGCCGATCACGAACGCCAGCTCGCCTTCGTAATCGAGCTTGTCCGATACTCGCGGGCGCTGAATCGCCGCTCCGGTTCCAATCACGCAGGTGCTTTGCTTGGTGAAGAAGCTCGGATATTCGGGCCGGTCCTTGCCGGTTTCGGCGATATGGTCCGCATAATTCAGGCTGATCGCGAGATATTTGCCGGGCCTTGGCACCGGCGCTTCGAGCTTGACATCCCGGAGCGGGATACGGTGGCTGCCGCTGTCGATCAGCGCCTGCATTGCCGCGAGTGCTTCGCTGCCCGAGGCCAGAAAATCGATCATCCGCGGCGGAATGGCGGGACTGCCGAGGCTGTCGACGACGGTATCGTCAACGACGGCGCCGACGCGGGTGGATTGAGCGTGCGTAAAGGTAACCAGTTTCATCGTGGAAATTTTTCATCACATTGCAAACGGTCATTGTATATCGAAGCCTAGCCGTAAAAAAAAAGTTATAATGGATCGTTTTAACGAGATTAACCGCGAGGAGACGATAATGAACGAAAACTGGATCGCGCCTTCCATTCTGTCCGCCAATTTCGCCAAATTGGGCGAGGAAGTGGATAACGTTCTGGCCGCCGGGGCCGACATTGTGCATTTTGACGTGATGGACAACCATTTCGTCCCGAACCTGACCATCGGTCCTCTGGTTTGCGAGGCGCTCAGAAAACACGGCGTGACCGCCCCGATCGACGTGCACCTGATGATCGAGCCGGTCGACCGGATCATTCCCGATTTCGCGAAAGCCGGCGCCAGCATCATCACCTTCCATCCGGAAGCTTCCGTACACATCGACCGCACCCTGCAACTGATCAAGGACAGCGGCTGCAAGGCGGGTCTGGTATTCAATCCGGGTACGCCGCTGCATTATCTGGACTACGTAATGGACAAGTTGGACATGATCCTGTTGATGTCGGTCAATCCGGGTTTCGGCGGCCAGTCGTTCATTCCGTCCGCGCTGCCCAAGCTGCGCGAAGTGCGCAAGAAGATCGACGACAGCGGCTTGAACATCCGCCTCGAAATCGATGGCGGCGTCAACGGCGCCAACATCCGCGCCATCAAGGAAGCGGGCGCCGACACTTTTGTCGCGGGTTCCGCGATTTTCGGCAAGCCGGATTACAAGAAGATCATCGACGACATGCGTGCCGAGCTCGCGAAAGCCGGTAAATAATTGTTAGTTTCCGTAGGTTGGGTTAGCGAAGCGTAACCCAACATGATGTGTTGCCAATGTCGGGTTACGCTTCGCTAACCCGACCTACGGGTTTACTCATTGCGCAAGGCGCAGTTTGAAGAAACAGAATGACCCCGGAACAATTCAATCAATACGCCCGCCAGGGCTATAACCGCATCCCGGTCGGCCGGGAAGTGCTGGCCGATCTGGATACGCCACTCAGCGCGTACCTGAAGTTGGCCGACGGCGCTTATTCCTATCTATTCGAATCGGTGCATGGCGGCGAACAGTGGGGACGCTATTCGATCATCGGGCTGCCCTGCAAAACGATCGTGAAGGTGATCGGCAACCGGATCAACCTGGAAAAAAACGGCGAGATCGTCGAAACGGCCGTGCTCGACAATCCGCTGCTCTGGATCGAACAATTCAAGGCGCGCTTCAAGGTGCCCGACATCGACGAGCTGCCGCGTTTCAACGGCGGCCTGGTCGGCTATTTCGGCTACGAGACGATTTCGTATATCGAACCGCGGCTCGCCGGCCACGGCAAGCCCGATCCACTCGGCAATCCGGACATCGTGCTGATGGTGTCTGAGGAAATGCTGGTGTTCGATAACCTGTCCGGCAAACTGCTGCTGTTGACGCATGCGGACCCGGCCGAAGACCGGGCTTACGAGCGGGCGCAGCAGCGCCTGCATGAATGGTCGATCAAGCTGCGCGAAGTGCAGGCCAAGCCGGCACGGCATACGGCACCTCGCAAGGTCAACGAATCCGATTTCGTCTCCGGTTTCACCCAGCACGGTTTCGAGGAGGCGGTCTGCAAGGCGAAGGAATACATCACCGATGGCGACATCATGCAGGTGGTGCTGTCGCAGCGGCTGTCGATCCCGTATGCCGCCGCGCCGTTGAACCTGTACCGGGCCTTGCGCTGCCTGAACCCGTCGCCGTACATGTTCTTCCTGAACCTCGGCGACTTCCATATCGTCGGCTCGTCGCCGGAAATCCTGGTCCGCCTCGAAGACAACATCGTGACGGTCCGTCCGATCGCGGGTACTCGCCGCCGCGGCGCTACCCAGGAACTGGATCTGGCGCTCGAAAAGGAACTGCTGGCCGATCCGAAAGAAATCGCCGAACATCTGATGCTGATCGACCTCGGCCGCAACGATACCGGCCGCGTCGCCGAAATAGGCAGCGTGCAGTTGACCGACAAGATGATCGTCGAACGTTATTCGCACGTGATGCATATCGTCTCGAACGTGATCGGCCGGCTGAAACCGGGCAAGAATGCGTTCGACGTACTTGCCGCGACCTTTCCGGCCGGTACCGTCAGCGGCGCGCCGAAAATCCGCGCGATGGAAATCATCGACGAACTGGAACCGGTCAAGCGCGGGGTTTACTCGGGCGCGGTCGGCTATATCGCCTGGTCCGGCAACCTCGACACCGCGATCGCAATCCGCACGGCGGTGATCAAGGACAACACGCTGCACATCCAGGTCGGTGCCGGGATCGTCTACGACTCGATCCCGCGCAACGAATGGGACGAAACGATGAACAAGGGCCGTGCGATCTTCCGTGCGGTCGGCATGGCCGAAGCCGGACTCGAAGGAGAAGGAGCATGAGCGCAATCAAATTGGTGATGATCGACAATTACGATTCGTTCACCTACAACCTGGTGCAATATTTCGGCGAGCTGGGCGCGGACGTAACGGTCGTGCGCAACGACCAGGTCACGGTCGATGACATCGAGCGCCTGTCGCCCGATAAGATCGTCATTTCACCGGGCCCCTGCACCCCGCGGGAAGCCGGCGTTTCGGTCGAAGCGATCATGAAATTCGCCGGCCGCTATCCGATCCTCGGCGTTTGCCTCGGCCATCAAAGCATTGGCTACGCGTTCGGCGGCAACATCATCCACGCCAAAGCGATCATGCACGGCAAGACCTCCGAGGTCTACCACCACAACGTCGGCGTGTTCAAAGGGCTGAAAAACCCCTTCACCGCGACCCGTTACCATTCGCTGGTGATCGAACAAGCAACCTTGCCCGATTGCCTCGAAGTCACCGCCTGGACCCGGGGCGAAGCCGGCAAACTCGACGAAATCATGGGCGTCCGCCACAAAACGCTCGATATCGAAGGCGTGCAGTTCCATCCCGAGTCGATCCTGACCGAGCACGGGCATGACCTGTTGCGGAATTTCCTGGAACGATAAAATGTAGGGTACGCTGCGCGTACCATTCCGAATGCCTTGACGGTACGCCGGATAACATCGAAAACGGTATGCACAGCATACCCTACAAGCCTGGCTCATTAAGCAAACCCGCTGATGCAAATCCAACAAGCCCTGCAAAAACTGCTCGATAAACAGAATCTGACGCACGACGAGATGCGCCGGGTGATGCTCCGGATCATGGGCGGCCAGGCGACCGACGCGCAGATCGGCGGCTTTTTGATCGCGCTGCGCTGCAAAGGCGAGACGATCGACGAAATCGCCGCGGCGGCCGAAGTGATGCGCGAACTGGCGAGCCAGGTGCCGGTTACCGGCGAGCACCTGATCGATACCTGCGGCACCGGCGGCGACGGCGCGAACACGTTCAATATCTCGACCACCTGTGCGTTCGTGGTCGCGGCGGCGGGCGCGAAAGTCGCCAAGCACGGCAACCGTTCGGTGTCGAGCCGTTCCGGCAGTGCGGACGTGCTGGAGGCCGCCGGCGTGAATCTGGATCTGAGCCCCGAGCAGGTTGCCGATTGCGTCGATCAGCTCGGCGTCGGCTTTTTATTCGCGCAAAAACTGCACGGCGCGATGAAGCATACCCGCAACGCTCGCCGCGAAATGGGCGTCAGGACTTTGTTCAATCTGCTCGGTCCGTTGTCCAACCCGGCCGGCGCGCCGCACCAATTGATCGGCGTGTTTGCGAAGGAATGGGTCGAGCCCTTGGCGAAAGTATCGAGAAAACTCGGCAGCCGACACGTACTGGTCGTGAACGCGGACGACGGACTCGATGAAATCAGCATCGCCGCACCCACGAACGTGGCCGAACTGAAAGACGGCGCTATCGCGACCTATACGGTCACGCCCGAGCAATTCGGCCTGCAGCGCGCAAGTTTGGCGGAACTGGCGATCGACGACGCCGAATCGAGCCTTGCAATGATGAAAGCCGTGCTCGATAACCGGCCCGGCCCCGCGCGCGACATCGTGGTGCTGAACGCCGGCGCCGCGATCTATGCGGCGAATCTTACCTCTTCGCTCGAAGCCGGCATTGCCAGAGCCGATGCGCTGATCGCCAGCGGCGCCGCGCGCGCGAAGCTGGATGCCCTGATTGCTTATTCAAACTCTATGAACACTCCATTGACGCTATGACCGATACGCCCGACATCCTGAAAAAAATCCTCGATACCAAAGCCGAAGAAGTCAGCCGCCGCAAGGTGCGCACGCCGATCGTCGACCTTGAAAGTTTCGCCGAGAGCGTCGAAAAACCGCGCGGATTCTATCAGGCGCTGCTGGGCCGGGTCCTGATGAAAAAACCGGCGATCATCGCCGAAATCAAGAAGGCTTCGCCGAGCAAGGGCGTGATCCGGGAAGACTTCCAGCCGGTCATGATCGGTCAGGATTACGCGATGAACGGCGCGACCTGCCTGTCCGTGCTGACCGACAAGGAGTATTTCCAGGGCTCCGAGGTGTACCTGCAACTGGTCCGCGAGCGTTGCCCGTTGCCGGTCTTGCGCAAGGACTTCATGATCGACCCGTACCAGGTCTATGAAGCGCGCGCTTTAGGCGCGGACTGCATCCTGCTGATCGCCGCCGCGCTCGAAGACGGCCAAATGCGCGAGCTGGCCGAACTGGCCGCCAGGCTGGGCATGGACGTGCTGGTCGAAGTGCATAACGAGGAGGAACTGCACCGCGCGCTGCAGCTCGACACCAAACTGATCGGGATCAACAACCGGAACCTGCGCACCTTCGAAACGACGCTGCAGACGACGCTGGATTTGAAGGCGCAAATTCCCGAAGACCGCCTAGTGATTACCGAAAGCGGCATCCATATGCCCGACGACGTGAAGCTGATGCTCGATAACGGCATTTATGCGTTTCTGGTCGGCGAAGCGTTCATGCGCGCGGACAGCCCGGGCCAGAAAATGCGCGAATTGTTCGGTTTATAGGATCTTGGCGGTTTTGCGTTCGAATGCCGATCCGGTCGGCGTCTTCGATTCCGGCGTCGGCGGGCTGTCGGTGCTGAGCGAGATCCGGCGTCAATTACTCGCCGAAAACCTGATTTATGTCGCCGATTCCGGCCATGCGCCGTACGGCGACAAGCCCCAGGCGTTCATCGAAAAGCGGTCGTTCGCGATCAGCCGGTTTTTGCTCGACCGCGGCGCGAAAGCGATCGTGGTCGCCTGCAATACCGCGACCGGGGCGGCGGTGGCCTCGCTGAGGACTCGTTTCACGCTGCCGATCGTGGCGATGGAACCGGCGATCAAGCCGGCCGCCGCGCAAACCCGAACCGGCGTGGTCGGCGTGCTCGCCACCAGCCGGACGCTGGCCAGCCACAATTTCGTCAAGCTGTTCGAGCGTTACGGTGCCGAAGCCGAAATCCTGCCGCAAGCCTGCCCGGGTCTCGTCGAGCAGGTCGAGGCGGGCGATCTGGCCGGTGAAAAGACGCGTAGCCTGCTCGAACGCTATCTGGCGCCGCTATTGGCCAGAGGCGCCGATACGCTGGTGCTCGGCTGCACCCATTATCCTTTCCTCCGCGCCTTGATTCAGGAAATTGCCGGACCGGATGTCGCAGTGATCGATTCGTCCGAAGCGGTCGCCCGCCAGCTTTGCCGGCGTCTCGAAGCGCATGGTTTGCTGAATGAGGCGAATGAGCCCGGCTCCGACCGGTTTTGGACCAGCGCCGATCCGGCGATGAGCGGGCCGGTGATTACGCAGTTATGGTGCCGGGATGTGAGCGTTGATCGTTTGCCTGAAGCCAAGGTTCATAAGGCTCCCGAGCATTGACCACTTGCCGCGCCGTCAGTCCGGCCAAGACGCTCGGATAATCGCGCCGGGGTGAAGCGCCGGTGTCGTAGGTCAGGCTGTCGCCGAAAGCGAGAATGATCCCCTGATTCGGCAACTTGCTCAGCGAGGCGGAGGACTTGCCGCAGGCGGTCAGCGCAATCAGCAACGGAAGAAAAAGTGGAAGGATTTTCATGGCGGAGTAGGATCGATGCAAAAAAACGTACTGATAACCGGCGCGGCCAAACGGATCGGCGCCGCCTGCGCGCGGCGGCTACACCGGGAAGGCTGTCATGTGATCGTGCATTATAAGTCGTCGGAACGGGAAGCGCTTGAACTGTGCGGCGAATTGAACCGGCTGCGGCCGGCTTCGGCCAGCGCGCTGCAGGCCGATCTGCTGGACAAGGATCAGCGGGAACGGCTTGCCGGAACTGCGCTGGAAATCGGCGGAGGCATCGACGTTCTGATCAATAATGCCTCGGCATTTTATGCGACGCCTTTCGGCGAGGTTTCCGAAGCGCAATGGGACGACCTTCTCGGCAGCAACCTGAAAGCGCCGTTTTTTTTAGCTCAGGCTTTGCGGGATACCCTGAAGGCCAGGCAGGGATGCGTCGTGAATATCGTCGACATTCATGCCGAACGCGGCTTGCCCGATTTCTCGGTGTACAGCCTCGCAAAGGCGGGGCTCGCGGCGATGACCCGTGTTCTGGCCAAGGAAATGGGGCCGGAGGTCCGCGTCAACGGCGTGGCGCCCGGCGCCATCATCTGGCCTGAGCACGATCTGTCAGACCCGCACAAGCAGGAGATTCTGCAGCGCGTGGCCCTGAAACGAAGCGGCGAGCCGGACGATATCGCGAAAGCGGTTTCGTTTCTGGTCCGGGATGCCGATTACATGACCGGCCAGATACTGACCATCGATGGCGGGCGCACCTTATTCTATTGACGACCAGCCCCGTTTGACCCGTTTTTGCGCGAAACCGTCCTTGTCGAAGCGCTCCCATAGATCGCGGTAACGGATGCCGCTGACCGGATGCCGCAAATCGCCGGCGATTTCGGCAAGCGGTTCCAGAACGAACGCATAGCGTTCGATTTCGTCGCGCGGAATCTGCAGGCCGTCGTCGTTGAGGATCAGGTCGCCGAACAGGATCAGATCCAAATCGAGGGTTCGCGATGAAAATTTTTTGCATCCGCGCGTGCGGCCGTGATCCAGCTCTATCTGCCGGAGCTGTTTCGCGATCGTTTTGACGTTCAGGTCGGAGTCGAAGCCGACGACCAGGTTGTGGAAGGTAGCTCCGTCGAAGCCGACGGGTTCGGTTTCGTATGTGCTCGAAACCACCAATCCGCCAAAAAGCAGGGACAGCTCGCGCAATGCGCTGTGGATATTTCTTTCCTTTTCGATGTTGCTGCCGATGCTGATATAGCCTCTGGTCACTGCCTGCGATCCCCTCGTTCGATTATGATGCCGACATCGCTGGCGCCGCTGATCGCGCCTTTCTTGTTCAACGTCAGTTTGACCCAAGGTACCTGAAATTCGTTCTGGATGATTTTGACGATTTCCACCGCGAGCTTCTCGACCAGAAAAAACTGGCTCTCCTCGACGAAGCCGATGATCCGCTTGGAGACTTTTTTGTAGTCGAGCGCGTACTGGATGTCGTCGGTTTCGGCGGCTTTTCCGATGTCGAAGCCCATTTCGATATCGAGCACCACGCTTTGTTTCGTTTCCCGTTCCCAGTCGTAAATGCCGATGATCGTTTTGATCTCCAGCCCGCCTAAAAAAATGATGTCCATGGTAATTTTCCGGTTATGATGAGCGCTTTTTTAAAAGCGCTAAGTATCGGGGAATTGCCCCCGGCTTACAAGTTTTGATTGACGAAAGGTGTATATGATTGAGTGGTTGTTTGTTCCTGCGGCCTATCTGATAGGCTCGGTCTCCAGTGCGATTATCATTTGCCGGCTGATGGGCCTGCCCGATCCGCGCGAGCAGGGCTCCGGCAATCCGGGAGCGACCAACGTGATGCGGATCGGCGGCAAAAAGGCGGCGGCCGCTACCTTGTCGGGCGATTTGCTGAAAGGATTGATTCCGGTTTACGCCGCCCATCTGCTCGGCGTGCCGGCCGGACTGCTCGCCGCAACCGGCCTTGCGGCTTTCATAGGACATCTTTACCCGATCTTTTTCGGGTTTAAAGGCGGCAAGGGCGTTGCGACCACGATCGGCGTGCTGTTCGGCTTTTCCTGGGTGTTGGGCCTCGCTTTCGTCGCGACGTGGCTGCTGATGTACAAGGTCGGCAAAATTTCGTCCCTGTCCGCGCTGACCGCGGCGGTACTGGCGCCGGCCTATGCCTGGTTCATCGTCGGCAATCCGATGCTGGTCGTAGCGGTGGCGCTGATGACAGTAGTGCTGCTGTGGCGGCATAAAAGCAATATTCAGCGGCTGTTGGCCGGCGAGGAAAAGACGATCAAGTCTTGAAGGTCTATCGATGCGATAGTTCCCGCAACTGTAGCCAGACCTGCGCATCGAAGGGAATTCGGCCGGCGAGCCGTGTCGGTGCGGAGCCGGGCAGGTCGGAAGCGTGGCCGACCAGCACTTTTTCGACCGAGACGCCGGTGATGCGGTAGCCGTGTTTGGCGAGTCCGGTCTCAATCGGCTTCAGCAGGTCCCGGTTATCGAGCAGGCGGGCCGTATAAGCGTTGATTTCCGCCTTGACCGGCCGGCCTGTTTTCCGGTTCCAGCGCGGGTCCCGGTAGGCGGTTTCGGCCAGATACTGCGACAGCCAGGGATAATCGATCAACCGGCCGAGAGACAAGGACGCGTATCCGCCTTGCAGCGCGGGCGGTTCGGTTTTGGCGAATGCTGCGTCGAGAAGTGCGAGGACCGTTTGCCGGTCGACAGTGCAGGGCCGATAACGCGGATGGTGCGTGCGCAGACGCAGGGTGCGCCATTCCTCGTCCGCTTCGAGGCTGAGCGTGCATTCTCCCGCCGGTATGGACACGACCGTCGCCTCTCTGCATGATCCTCCGGCAGGAAGCCACGCCAACAACCAGCAGGCGATCGCAGGGAGGCATTTATGCATGGTTCCGCAACTCCTTTTCCCAAAAATGGATTGTATGTCCTTTTCCGATGCGGAGAAAGATGAAAACGCCATGCCGATTAAATCTGTAAGGCGGAACCGGCTTGCCGGGTTCCGCCTGATGTTAAATTTGCTATGTCTTCCGATTTTTGGGGGGACGCCTGTCGGCATCCGCTCTACAGGTCACGGCGGTTTTATGCTTTAAATCAAGTCAATCGAATAACGATAGCAAGTGACAGATAGATGGGAGCGAAGCTTGTCTATCCAGGGGAAATTTTATTCGGACTCATTTTTTGCAGTTATCGATCAAGTCCTAATTTTTGCAGATTATGGCGTTTGACACCCGGCAAGCATACCGCGGCACAGACCTCGGCCTCAGTGACGCGTTCATGCCGGAAGTGCACCACGGCGAAGCGTCCATCGAAATACGGCAGCGAAGGCTCGGTTCTGACTCGATGCTCTCATGCAGGCGATCACGCGCGAGCGGTCCGCGATTCGCATTCCGGTTATCCTCGGCCGATGGGCAATTCATCGCATCACGCCGGGTAAGCGATCGTAGTCATTAGGGCCAGCGCCGGCTGCCGGGAATCGAGGCGCGTATGCTGGACGATGACCGGCGCGCCCGCTTCGATGACGCTGGCGTAATCGGTATTGTGCGGTACGGGCTCGGGATCGGCGAAGTCGTTGAAGCGCAGATGCCGGGTACGCTCCGCCTCGACCGTAAAGCGGTACGGGCCGGCGGGCTTGCGGTCCGAAAAGTAAAGCTTGATCTCGATTCGCGCGTCCCGGTGGCCGCAGTTCAGAATGCACAGCGCATCGTGGCTGACCAACTCCCGTCCTCTGCCGGTGCTGCCCGCCGGAATGTAACCGTCGGCGACGATCCAGCGCTTGTGGCCGATATTCATGGCGATGACCTCCTTTGATTGTGGATGGATTTTAGTGCCGGTACGGACGAGCCTCGATACACAACTTCTCGCCTTGCCAAACATGGAAGTAGGATGGGTAGAGCGAAGCGAAACCCATCAACCGGTGTACGGTATGGTTATTGCGATGGGCTTCGATCGATGGGTTTCGGCTGGCGCCTCTACCCCTCCTACGCTCCCGGTAATCGCTCTTGCATTGCTCTGTGCCAAGTACGTTCAACGGGTACTTATGCCCAAAGGGGAGGGAGATAATTGGATTTATTCAAAGTTCCCTCAAGGCGGATTTATCGCGCCTGTCCCGCCACCGCCAGCAAGCCTGCGGCAAGCGGGCCGCGGTAAAGGCTTGCCCACAGTTGCAGGGTGCCGTCTTCGGCTCGCCCGCTGAAGCGGCCGCGGGCCGCAAAGTTGCCTGCCACGGGCTGCCACAGGTTGTCGGGATCCGTGGCTTCGGCCGGCTGTCGGCTTTGCTGGGCGGCATAGCCGGTACGCACCAGATAGCGGTCGGCCAGACCGGGAACGAACTTGTTCGTCCAGATGGCTTTGATGGTCGGTAAACCGACATAGACTTCGCGTCGGTAGTGGCGGCTGGCCCAGCAGATGGCCCTGGCCGCCATTTCCGGCTGGAAAATGGGCGGCACCGGCTGCGGCCGCATCGGCAGACGGTTTTTACCCCAGTCGAATTGCGGCGTATTGAGCGCGGGCAAATGCACCATCGTCACTCTGACCCGGCTGCGGTCGTGCCGCAGTTCGCAGCGCAGGGCGTCGGTAAAGCCGCGGATCGCGAATTTGGCGCCGCAGTAAGGCGCCTGCAGCGGAATCGCCCGGTAAGCCAGCGCCGAACCGACCTGCAGGATCAATCCTTCGTTCCGGGGCCGCATGCGCCGAAGCGCCGCCATCGTGCCGTAGACGGCGCCCAGATAGGTCACCTCGGTGGCCCGCTTGTAATCCTCCGGGGAAATCTCGTGGAACGGCGAATAGATCGTGGCCATTGCATTGTTGATCCAGACGTCGATACGCCCGAATGCCGCTTCCACGCCGGCCGCCGCCGCTTCGACCAGCGCCGCGTCGGCGACGTCGGCCGGACACACCGCCGCCGTTCCGCCCAGGCGCCGCACTTCTTCGGCTGCCTGTTCGAGACGGTCCGGATCGCGTCCGATCAGCCCGATGCAGGCGCCTTCCTCGGCAAAAGCGTGTCCGGTTCGGCCTGGCGCACCGCCGGCAACAGCACCAGCTCGCCGATTTGCGCCGCCACGCCGGCTTTGTCCCGTTCGAAGCCGAACGAGCCGGCCATGCCGCAGCATCCCGAGTCGAGCACCCGCACGTCCAGCCCGAGCTTGTCGAGCAGGGCCTTTTCGGCGGCGATGTCCGCAAGTGCTTTCTGATGGCAATGCCCGTGCAAAAGGGCTTTTTTCTCCAGCTTCGGAAAAGTGAATTCCGGCGCCTTCTGCATCTAGAATTCGCTGAAGAAATAGGTTTGCCGGCTCAACCGTCGCGCCAGCTCATCGTCGGGAAAGAAATTCACCAGTTCGTCGCGGAAAACCGCTACGCAGGCGGGTTCCAGACCGACCAGCGGAATACCGTCTTCGATGGCGGGACGCAGCTCGGCAAGAATCTGCCGCAGCCGGTGCCTGGCCTGGTCCAGCATCCCGAAATCGTACAAAGGCCGTCCGCAGCAAAGACGCCGCCCGGGGATGCGCACCCGAAAACCCGCCGCTTCCAGCGCCGCGACAGCGGCCTTGGCGGTTTCGGGATGAAAATGATTGTTGAACGTATCCGGCCAGAGCATCACGTCCGGCTGGCCGGGATGGCCGGACGCGCGCGCGTTGAACCAGTGCCGGAAAGTTTCCGGCGCAAAACGCGGCAGGCGGCGCTGCGGCGATATCCCGGCCGCGACGAAACCACCGGCGCGTTGTAACGGCGGCAGGCAGCGACGGTGGCGACGATGTCGTCGACCGATGTAGGTATGACGACTCCGATCGGCACTTGGCAGTAATTCGAGGTGTCGGTGGCGTAAAGCGCGCGGCTGCCGTCGTTGAAGCGCACTTCGCCCTGGAGTGTTCGGCGCAGCTTCGTGGCAAGGGCCTGTGCATCCGGCTTGGCGATCGTCATGGCTTAAATCGCATAAGGCATGGCATCGGCATGCTTGAACCCCAGTCCCGAACCCGGCCGGGACAGGTCGGGCCTCAACTCCCCGTTCACCGGTTCGAGCGCGCCGTCGAACAGCATTTTTTCGATGCGCACATGGTCGTAAAAAAATTCCAGATGCCGTACCGGCGCCTCCGCGCAGCAGGCATGGGCATGCATCGACGGCGCACAATGGCTGGAAAGCGGAAGATTGAAAGCGCGGCACAGAACAGCCGCCTGCCGGAAACCGGTCATGCCCGCGCAGCGGGTCGCGTCGGCCTGCAGCACATCGACGGCGCCGGCTTCCAGCATGCGGCGGAAATACGCGCAGTCGTAGCCGTATTCCCCGGCGCTGATGTCCATGTCCGGCGGCGCCCGGTCGCGGAGCATCCGCAACCCTTCCAGATCGTCGCTCGGAACGGGTTCTTCGAACCAGGACACGCCCGCTTCGGCAAAGGCCTGCGCCATCGCCAGAGCCTGTTTGCGCGAATAGGCGCCGTTGGCGTCGACGAAAAGCTCCGCGTCCGGCCCGATCGCCTCGCGTGCGGCGGCGACGCGGTACACGTCCTCTTTCGGTTCGCGGCCGATTTTCATTTTGACGCGCCGGATGCCTTGTTCGACCCAGCCGGATAACTGGGCCTGCAGTGCCTCGATCGAATAGGAGGTAAAGCCGCCGCTGCCGTACACGGGGATGCCCGTTCTCACCTGTCCCCATCGAAACCAAGGGCAAATCGAGAAGCCGCGCCTTCAAGTCCCACAGTGCGTTATCGGGCGGCAATCGCCATCGCACAGATGCCCGGCCGGCCCAGATTGCGGATGGCTGCCGTCATGGCGTTCCGGCAATACTCGACCGCCAGCGCATCGCAGCCGACCACCCGGCCGGCCAGCGTGTCGTTGATCAGTTTGGCCGTCGACGTATCGGCATAACTGAAACCGATGCCGGTCTTGCCGGCTGCACGGGCTTCGACCAGCACCAGCGTGGTCGCTTCCCAGGCGAACGTGCCGTCGGATTCCGGCGAAGCGGTCGGAATCAGGAAGGCCGACCCCCGCAGGCCGGCGATGGGTGGGCCATTGAAGTTGGGGCGGCTTGCCGCGTGCATTATCTTCGCTCAAAAGATCTGCTTCATCGAAGCCTTGATCACATCGACGGAATCCGGGTCGCCCTGCAGGATCGCCGAAGCGTAGGCTTTCGCCTGCTTGAAGGTGATGTGCGGCGGCAAAGGCGGCACGTCGGGATCGACAGTGGCCTCCAGCACGACCGGCCGTTCGGCGCCGAGCGCGCGCTCCCAGGCGTCGGCCAGCTGGTCCGGCCGGTCGACGCGAATTCCCTGCAGGCCGGCCAGTTCGGCAAAGCGCGCATAAGGGAAATCGGGCACATCTTGCGAGGCTTCGAATTTCGGATCGCCGGCCATGGCGCGCTGCTCCCAGGTCACCTGGTTCAGGTCGCGGTTGTTGAGAACCAGTACGATTAAACGGGGATCGCTCCAGCGCTGCCAGTATTTGCCGATCGTGATCAGTTCGTTCATGCCCAGCATCTGCATCGCGCCGTCGCCGACCAGCGCGATGACGGCGCGGTCGGGATGGGCGAACTTGGCCGCGATCGCATACGGCACGCCGCAGCCCATCGTCGCCAGGCCGCCTGACAGCGACGCCATCATGCCGGTGCGGATTTTTAGGTCGCGCGCATACCAATTGGCCGCCGAACCCGAATCGCAAGTCAGTATGCAGTGATCGGGGAGGCGCGGCGACAGCTCCCAGAACACCCGCTGCGGATTGATCGGATCGGCCGATTCCATGGCGCGGTCCGCCAGGGTTTCCCACCAGTTTGCGACGTTCTTTTCGATCCTTTCGCGCCAGCTGCGGTCATCTTTGCGTTTGAGGAGCGGAATCAGCAAGCGCAGGGTTTCCGCGCTGTCGCCGATCAGGTTCACCTCCATCGGGTAGCGCAGGCTGGTCATCCGGCCGTTGATATCGATCTGCACGCCGCGCGCCTGGTCTTCTTCGGGCAGGAATTCGGAATAGGGGAAGCTCGAACCGACCATCAGCAGCGTGTCGCAATCGGTCATCATCTCGTAGCTGGGCCGGGTGCCCAACAGCCCGATGGAGCCGGTTACGAAGGGAAGATCGTCGGGTACGGCGGCCTTGCCTAGGAGTGCCTTGGCAATGCCCGCGCCCAGCAGGTCGGCCGCTTCCAAAACCTCAGGCGCTGCCCGCAGCGCGCCGGCCCCGATCAGCATCGCGACTTTTTCGCCGGCATTCAAAATGTCGGCCGCACGCTGGAGTTCTTCGGCTTGCGGCACGGTGCGCGGCAGTTGGTAACCGACGCCGGAAAACACGCTGCCGTGTTCGCGCGGCGGCTTTTCGGCATCCATTTCCTGAACGTCGTTGGGAATAATGATGCAGCAGACGTTGCGTTCGACTTGCGCGATGCGCATGGCGCGATCGACGATATGGCGCATTTGCGACGGCGTGGTGACCATGTGAACATATTCATGGGCGACATCTTTGAACAGCGAAATCAGATCGACTTCCTGCTGGTAGTTGCCGCCCAGCGATTCGCGTTTCTGTTGCCCCACGATCGCGACTACGGGCTGATGATCGAGTTTGGCGTCGTACAAGCCGTTCAACAAATGGATCGCGCCGGGCCCCGAGGTGGCGATGCAGACGCCGACTTCGCCGGTGAATTTGGCGTGCGCGCAGGCCATGAAGGCGGCCATTTCCTCGTGCCGCACCTGGATATAATCGATCAGGCCGGAGGCCCGGTTCAGCGCACCGAATACGCCGTTGATGCCGTCGCCCGGATAACCGTAAATGCGTTTGACGCCCCATTCGGACAAGCGCCGCACGAGAAAATCGCTGACGTTGCCTTTCATCGCTCCTGCTCCGTGTAAGCTTCGCATTCGAGATGGCCGCAGTCGCAGCTATCCATGGTAGCCATGCCGGCGCACTGCTCGCTGCAGTATTTCCGGTCGGGAGAGACGTTGCAACTGCAGGCAGGGTTGGCGCATTTCGAGGGAGTATCATGGGTTTTCCGGGTCTCTTCTGATATGGCCATACAGTACCTCCTGAATATTATTCTCGTTCCTTATTCTATTAGTAATCATTTCCCCGTATGTACGTCAGCGAGCTTAGGTCGATCTTTTTAACGGCCTGCCCTTTATTAACGCCAGTTTATATATTGGCGTCAGGTGTAATTCTTAATAAGAAAGGTTTTGAATATAGAGTAAGTGTCCCCCTCTTCCTTTGAAAAAGGAGGGTTTCGCCAAAAACACCTCCCCCTTTGAAAAAGGGGGATCGAGGGGGATTTATCTAAAAAATCTCCCCTAACCCCTCTTTTTCAAAGAGGGGATTGAACACTTGCGTATATGATGGGCTGGGCAAAAATGTGGAATTACGCCGAAGTAGCTTTGCCTGGGCCTGTTTTATTTCCGCCGTAAAAAAAACAGCACCTTAGACCGAAGCTGAGCTCGATCTAAAATGCTGTATATCAATGAGTACCAATGGCTCAAAAAGTTATTGAATTTGACCGATAGCCCGGCTCACGTCGGCAGCGGTCCTGTAATCTTGTTCCGGCAACCGTTGGAGTGCCTGCATCACATCCTCATTCGCGCCCTGATCTTTGGCATGGTTGATAATCTCTTCTTTATCGGCAGGGTAATCCATGCCGGATAAGCACTCTTGCACTTGAATAGGATTTGCTCTTGCCATAACGCCTCCCTTATTTACTGTATAAATTCACATAGCGCTCTTCTTATAAATCTATAAGAATCGTTTTATTAGGGACCCGGCTGCAATATGAAGTTCCTTAGGATTTGGCTCCAAATAACTTATCGGCCCAAGACCTGCCAGGTTTTAAAAACCTGGCAGGTCTGTCCCTCATACTAGGAAGTTAATATCGGCCAAATTCTTAGATAATGGCTCACCCTAATCCGCGAACAGTCATTGCCGTATATAATCCTATGATCCAAGTCGTTTCCATTTTTTGTGCAATCATTCATTCCGGGCCGAATCTTCAGGAGTTCAGTCGTGCCTTACCCTCATGCCCTTCATCCCGCCCGGTTTGCGGTCGGGCCGTCCCGCCGGTTGCAGTATGCCTTATCGGCCGGGCATGGCCTGGCGATGATCGCCTGCCTGATCAGCGCCTTGCCCTGGCCCGGAAAACTCTTGCTGAGCCTCGTGCTTCCCGTGCATTTTTACTTTGCGGCGAGAGAGGCAGGAAGCCGTCAAGTCGCGATCGGCTATCTGGAGGGTTCGGGTTGGGCCATCGATGACGAACCGGTGGCGATACTTCCGTCATCCGTCCTGACGCCGTTTGCGATCTGGCTGCACTACGAGCCGCGCTCGACCCGCAAGAAAGCGCTGCTGATCGTAAAGGATGCGATGCCCGATGCCGAATTCCGCCGCTTGACCGTGAAGCTGAAAATCTCGGCCGCCTGAATAACCGTTTGCTGTATAATTGCCGCCCTTAAATACCCTCTCCGATTCGAAAAATAGCAACCTATGGCATTGTATTGTGGAATCGTCGGGCTGCCGAACGTCGGCAAATCGACTCTGTTTAACGCGTTGACCCGGGCCAAGATCGCGGCCGAAAACTACCCTTTCTGTACGATCGACCCGAACGTCGGCGTCGTGCCGGTGCCGGACGGACGGATGGACAAACTGGCGGAGATCGTGAAGCCCGAACGCGTGCTGCCGACCACGATCGAATTCGTCGATATCGCGGGCCTGGTCGCCGGCGCCTCGAAAGGGGAGGGGCTCGGCAACCAGTTTCTCGGCAATATCCGCGAAACCGATGCGATCGCGCATGTCGTGCGCTGCTTCCACGATGAGAACGTCGTGCACGTTGCAGGCAAGGTCGATCCGGTTTCCGACATCGAAGTGATCAATACCGAACTGGCGCTGGCCGACATGGCGACCGTCGAGAAAGCGCTGACGCGGGCTGCCAAAGCCTCCAAGTCAGGCAACAAGGACGAACTGGCCAAGAAAGAGGTGCTCGAAAAAATCTATCAGCATCTGGATGCAGGACAGCCTGCGCGCGCGATGGGGTTGTCAGACGACGAAAAAGCCTGGGTCAAGGAACTGTGCCTGTTGACGATCAAGCCGACCATGTACATCGCGAACGTGCAGGACGATGGCTTCGAGAACAATCCGCTGCTCGATGCGGTGCAGGCGTTTGCCGCGAAGGAAGGCGCGACGGTCGTGCCGATCTGCGCGGCGATCGAAGCCGAAATCGCCCAGCTCGAAGACGAAGAAAAGCAGGAGTTTCTGGACGATCTGGGGCTCGAAGAGCCGGGCCTGAACCGGGTGGTCCGCGCCGGCTACAAATTATTGAACCTAGCGACCTATTTTACCGCCGGCGTGAAGGAAGTCCGCGCCTGGACCATCCCGATCGGTGCGACCGCCCCGCAAGCGGCCGGCGTGATTCACACCGATTTCGAGCGCGGCTTCATCCGCGCCGAAGTGATCGCCTACGAAGATTTTATTGCCTACAAGGGCGAGCAGGGGGCGAAAGACGCCGGCAAATGGCGACTCGAAGGTAAGGACTACATCGTCAAGGATGGCGACGTGATGCATTTTCGATTCAACGTTTGACAAAGGACTATACCCTATTTATAATTCCGCTTCTATTGAAGCTAGCAAGAAGGCGATGTAGCTCAGCCGGTTAGAGCGTGGGATTCATAACCCCAAGGCCGGTGGTTCGATCCCACCCATCGCCACCACGAATTCAAGGGCTCAGGTGAAAACCTGAGCCCTTTTTTATTGCCTTTCGGACGAAGCATCGTTCGAGGGAAGAATATTGCATGCTTCGATGCATCGAAAATGCGTCGGCAGCGGATCTCCTGGCCCCAAAACAGCAATATCCTCCGGTATCGTCTATAGTGTCTGATAAGTTCGGCGACAATACCGTACGCCGCAGCAGACAGATTCGATCGGGGGCGTTGTGCGCAAACCAATTATCCAGTTTTTCGTCGGTGTGTTTTTGACGGCATTGGCCATGCAGCCATCCTTTGCCGCGCAGATTTATAAATGCAAAAACCCGGAAGGCCGTCTGCTGTATCAAAAAACGCCTTGCGCAGCGAAGACCGAAGCCCTCTCTTCCTTTCAGACCGGCAAAATCCCTCCTTCAAAAGCGCCTGAAACGCCTGCCCCGTTGCTATTGACGCAGCACGGCAGCGGGCATTATTTTGTCGACGGCGCGATCAACGGTAAACCGCTGGTTTTTGTGATCGATACCGGCGCTTCGGTCGTGTCGCTGCCCCGCGACGAGGCCTCGGCGGCCGGCATCGTCTGCAAAGCAAAGGCTGTGATGGACACGGCGAACGGCAGGGCCGAGGTTTGCACGGCGGTGATCCCGGAACTCCGGTTCGGACATTTTCTGGTCAAGGATGCGGAAGGCATGATCGTTCCGAACCTGAGCCAGCCGCTGCTCGGGATGAACATTCTCCGGAATTTCAAAATCGCCCAGGATCAGGGCGAAATGCGTATTTCCGAGCCTTAGCCGGAAGGCGGCCCAGCGGGCCGCCGGTTTTGTCTTATTAGTGCAGTTTCGTCAGCCAGGCCGGATCGATTCTGCAGCCGCCGACTTCGGGGCGGTCGGCAATGTCCTGTTCAAAGTCGCGGAAGGTCGGTAGCTGAAAAGCGATCCGGCTGATTTTGCCGTCCGCGAATTCGAATTCCAGCGCGCCGCCTTTGGCTCTCGGACTGCCTTCGCGGGTCGTGAAGAGCAGAATGCCGATGCCTTTGCCTTGTAGCCCCGGCGCCGGACGCGCACAGCTCAATTCGCCGATTTTCAGGCTTTGAAATACTTGGGTCAGTTGTGCCGCGCTGACCTGAATCCCCTCGCCGGGAATCGGCGAAACGGGAAGTGCGGCCTGGGGTGCGGGAGGCGCCGGCGGAAGGGAGGTATCGATCGGCGCAGGCGCGGCGGGAACGGCCGTCGCCGGCGGATTCAACAGTCTTTCCAGTCCGAAATCGCCCAGATGGTTTTGCAGCAAGACCTTGCCGTTCACCTTGTCGCCGGTCATCAATAGCGGATACAGTTGCCGTTCCATTTCGGCGGCCGACGTATTCCGCAGCACCGCCAGCAATTGCCGCTCGATCGATTGTAGGGGCGAGAACAGCCGTTCCTGCTGGAGGCTCGTGGCATCGAGCTGATCCCAGTCGGCCCGCGTATTGACCGCCAGGCCCATCGTTTTCATGACCGCATAATCGTCTTCAGCCAGACAGACGCCGAAATTCTTTGTGCGGTACTCGGCGATCGCTCTCGGGCGGAGCTCGCTGTCCGTCGCCCGGCGCCGGTCGGTGTTGTAGTTTTTCCAGTCGCCGCTGTTGGCGAGGAAATAATACAGCAGCGCGTTGCGGTCGAACTTGTTGAAGCCCAGCGCCTTCATGGTCAGTTTCAGCTTTCGGCAGTTGTTTTCCGCCTCCGTGTAATTTTTCCAGTCCGGCTTCAGGTTGGGTTTGTCGAGCGGCTGCGACTGGTCGAGCAATTGTGCCAAGCTGATGTCGCCCGATGCGGATTTGATCGTCGACCGGCTCAGTTCTTCGAAGGACATGTCGCGGGCATCGGGCACGCCACCGGACCCGGCGCGCAGGAGCAGCGTCGGCGCGATTTCGGGATAAACCTTCAGTTTGCCCAGCGTTCTGGTTTCGACTTTGAACGGGTTAAGCCCGCCTTCGTCGATCTCGAAAATGTCGAATACGGCCTGATTCAGTTTGCCGGTTTTACCGGCGTAGGCGGTCAGTGCCGGCAGCGAGTGCGATTCCGAACTCTGCTTCGCGGAAGATTGATCCTGTACGGGGGCAGCCTGTTGATTGGCTTGTACCCATTGCCCGGCCATCTGTCCCATGATCGCGACGCCGAGCCCCGCGCCGGTCAAGGCCAGAATGCCGCTTGCCGCATTCACGTCGCCGACCAGGCTCGACACGTCCAGGTCGCTGTTCGCATTGGTATAGAAGTCGTAATCCAGTTGTGTCTGGTTGCCGGTATCCAGGCGCAGCCAGGGCGTCAGATAAAGTTTTTTGGCGTCGAACCTGAAGTTGCACTTGCCGGTCGTGGCCTGGTACAGAAAGCCGGAGGCTTCACCCTGAAATTTGATCGTATCGTTCCGGACACGGTAAACCAGGGCGGCCGACAGATCGCCTTTTTGGTAGGGCGCGAGGTCGGAACAGCCGCCTTTCAGAAAATTGTCGCCCTGACCGGAGAATTCGGAAACCAGCCGAACGTAGTAATCGTCGCCGTCGATCGCTTGAAATCCGGCCAGCGGCTCCAAAGGCTGAGTGGTCATTTCGGGCCCGCCTACCGCAATCTGGCGGGTTTCCGCGCAGGCAGTCAGTAACAGGGCGGCCAGTGTCGATAAATGTCGTGATGAACGGTGTGGAAAAGACATGATGTAATGTTGGATGCGCCGCGGTTGCGCGGCAATCGATAGGGGAACGATAGGAATTCGGGATTTTATCATCTTTCGCTTTGACGGTTAAAGCCGATATGTACGCAGTTCCGAAATGCCGGGCAAGCCTCTGCCGATTGGTAAATCCCTGCCGGGGCTATTAAAATAGCCCTTTTTATTTGCTCGGTCTGACTACCTTCATGCAGTTTTTTAAAATCCGGGAAAACGCTCCGGGCGAGAGCCCCAGCGAATCGGCGCGTCTATCCCCGGATGGCGGTTCGGTAAACGGCGATTCTCTGCATCGGCAATTGATCTTTATATTTCTGGGGGTGCTGCTGGCGCATGGGGTGTTGATCGCTTACCTGCAGTGCGCGCCGGTGCCGGAAACGCCGGCCGAGCCGTTGGTGATGGCGGTGGAACTGCTGACCGCCCCGGCGCCGCAAGCGGCACGGCCCGCACCGCCGGTCGTCCAGCCTAAACCCGAGCCCGAACCGGTCAAGCCGAAGAAAGCGCCCGCACCGCCGAAGAAGCCGCCCACAGTACGCAAACCGGCCGTTCCCGCACCGGCGCCCAGACCGGTGCCGGCCGCGCCGCCCGAACCCACGTCGGCCGCGAAAGCGGAAACCGCGGCCTCCGCCCCGGCCTCGACGGAGGCGCGGCCTCAGCTCCCGGTTCCGGCCGCGTCTCCGGCACAGCCGAAGGCGGAACCCTTTACCGAAGCGAACTATCGGGCCAATTACAAATCCAATCCGAAGCCCGAGTATCCGCGCCTGGCCAAAAGCCGCGGCTGGCAGGGCAAAGTGCTGCTGCGCGTCCAGGTCACCGCCGACGGCCACAGCGCCGCCGTTGCGGTGCAGCAGAGCAGCGGCCACGAATTGCTCGATGAGGCGGCGGTCGAGGCGGTCCGGCAGTGGACCTTCATTCCGGCCAAACGCGGCGATGCGCCGATTGCCAGCGCGGTGACCGTGCCGATCCAATTCAAATTGAACGACTAACTCTGGAGAAGTTGATGCCCCCGCAAATTGCCCCGTCGCTGATCGTTGACGGCACACTCTACACTTTACTGCTGTTCTCGGTGATCACCTGGACGATCATCGTATTCAAGGCTTGGCAGTTCAGCCGGAACAGCCGCGATAACCGGCGCTACCTGGACGCCTTCTGGGAAGCGTCGAATCTGGAGGCGGCCGAAAACCTGCCGGCCCCACTCATCCGCGGCCCCAAGGCGAACATCGCACAACGGGGCTTCGTCTGGCTGACCGACTTGAAAGAGACCGGCGGAGCGGCATTGAAATACCGCGGCGAGCCGGAAGCCTTGCTTGAACAGGCCCTGCGCATCCAGACCCAGCATGAACTGCGGACGATGGAAAGCGGCCTCACCATGCTCGCCAGCATCGGCAGCACCGCGCCGTTCGTGGGTCTGTTCGGGACCGTGCTCGGGATCATGAATGCGTTGCAGGACATCAGCAAGAGCGGTTCGGCGAGTCTCGACGTGGTGGCCGGCCCGATCGGCGACGCGCTGATTGCGACCGCGATCGGGATTGCGGTCGCGGTGCCGGCGGTGCTGGCCTATAACTATTTCGTGAAGCGCGCGAAGCAACACCGGGTCGGCCTGGAAAACTTCGCCGACGGCTTTCTGCACATTGCGTTCAATTCGGACGCGCACGCGAGGCAATGACATGGCTTTTAAAGCGCAATCGGACGATCAGGACGCGGTTAGCGAGATCAACGTAACGCCGCTGGTGGATGTGATGCTGGTGCTGGTGATTATCTTGTTGGTCACCGCTCCGCTGTTGACTCAGTCGGTCAAGGTGAACCTGCCGAAAACCGCGCAGACCACCGCGGATGTGAAGGATCAGCCGCTGCAGCTCGGCATCGACGCGCACGGGGTGCTGACGCTGAATAAAAAACCGCTCGCCGATACGGCAGCGCTCGAAGCGGCGTTGAAAGAAGAACTGGCCCGCGATCCGGAAATCGCCGTCCACCTCTATGCGGACCAGGCCGTCAATTACGGCAAAGTTGCCGAAGCGATGGCCGCGGTGCAGCATGCAGGCATCGCGAAAATGGGCTTCGTGACGGTCGAACAGTAATTCTGTTCGATTCGCCATTCCAGCTTGGCTAGAGGCCCCGTTCCGGAAGGAATAGAATATCAACCCGACAAATTATAATGTTATGTTCATGAACAAACTGAATCACATCTTTTTGGGTGCGCTGTTGTCGATTTCCAGTGCCGGCAGCGCGGGCGATCAAGTTCCGATCCGTATCGGCGTCCAAGCTGCCGGTACGTCAGGCTGGGAGTTGTCGGTGCTGGAACATGACCCGCAAAAAGCCGCGCGCGGTTTTACGGTAGCGACGCAGCCGCTCGCGAACGCCGAGGCCGGCAAAATCGCCCTGCAGTCCGGCGCGGTCGACATGATCGTTTCGGACTGGATTTGGGTGTCCAGAATGCGCGCCTCGGGCGCCGATTTGACGTTCTATCCGTATTCGACCACCTCCGGCGCGCTGATCGTTCCCGGCGACAGCCCGATCAAGTCGATCGCCGACCTGAAAGGCAAACGCCTCGGCATCGCGGGCGGCGAGTTGGATAAAAACTGGCTGCTGCTGAAGGCGCTGGCGAAAAAAGAAGGGGTCGACCTGGAGGCGAGCGTCGAAAAAATCTTCGGCGCGCCGCCTTTGATCAACGAGCAACTGAAACTCGGGCGTATCGACGCGGCGCTGAATTATTGGCATTTTGCGGCGCGGCTGGAAGCCCGGGGTTACCGGCAAATCATCGACGGCAAGGGGATCCTGCAAGGGCTCGGTATTACGGAGCCGGTGGCCAACATCGGCTATGTGTTCAAACAGGGATGGGCTAACGCTCATAAGCAGGCCGTGAACGATTTTCTGCACGCGGCGGAAAACGCTAAAAAACAGTTATGCACGGAGGACGAAGCCTGGCGGAACGTGATCCCCATGCTGAAAGCGAATGACCAGGCCACCCAGGACAAGCTCAGGCAGCGCTATTGCAGCGGCATCGTGCAGGCGGGCGGAAAAGCCGGACAACAGACGGCGGAACGGATCTATTTGCTGTTGCGCGAGCTGAGCGGCAACCGGTTGACCGGCGAGGCCGCCGCGTTGCAGCCCGGCACGTTTTGGACCCTCGACTGATCCGGCGCATCTTGAACAGATTGCAGAAATTTTTTCCGGTCCTGTCACTGGCGGCTTTCCTCGCGATATGGCAGGGCCTCGCATTCTCGCTGGACAGTACGCTGTTGCCTTCGCCGCTGATGGTGCTGGGTGTGTTCTGGCTGGAATTGATTTCCGGACAACTGACTTATCATTTGGGCGCTACGCTGGTCCGACTGATCGTCAGCTTTACGATCGCCATGCTGCTGGGTTCCGCGATCGGGCTCGCGCTCGGGCGCCTCAAAAAACTGGACGCCTTCTTCGACAACTGGCTGGTGATCTTCCTGAACATTCCTGCGCTGGTCACGATCATTCTGTGCTACGTCTGGTTCGGGCTGAACGAAGCCTCGGCGATATTGGCGGTCGTGATCAACAAGCTGCCGAATGTAGTCGTGACGGTCCGCGAAGGCGCCCGTGCGCTCGATCAGGACTTGCTGGACATGGCGCGCTGCTACCGTATGAGCCGGCTGAACACGCTGCAGCATGTGATCTGGCCGCAGTTGCATCCGTTCCTGATGAGCGCGACCCGCTCCGGCCTGGCCCTGATTTGGAAAATCATATTGATCGTCGAGCTGCTGGGCCGCAACAACGGCGTCGGCTTTCAACTGCATCTGTATTTTCAGTTGTTCGATGTGGCGAGCATCCTGGCTTACTCGATCGCATTCGTGATCGTGATTCAGGGGATCGAATATACGATTCTGAAGCCGCTGGATAAAAAATCGCAAAGGTGGCGGCGGTGACCGATATTCGGATCGACATCCGGGAGAAAGTTTTTCCTGCGGTAGGGCAGGCGGCGGCGCATGCGGCGATCCAAGATTTCCATCTGACGCTACATTCGGGCGAATTCGTTTGTCTGGTCGGACCGTCCGGCTGCGGCAAGACAACCCTGCTGAACATCGTCGCCGGCCTTGATCGGGATTACCGGGGCGAGATCCGGATCGGCCGCCAGCAGGCGCTGCCGAAGATCGGTTATATCTTTCAGAATCCGCGCCTGTTGCCCTGGCGCACGGTCAGGCAGAATATCGAGCTGGTCCTGCAGGAATCATCCGCCGGCAATACGGTCGATTTTCTGCTCGAAGCGATGCGGTTGACCCGCTTCCAGCACGTCTATCCGGAACGCCTGTCGCTGGGGATGAGCCGGCGGGTCGCGATCATCCGCGCATTCGCGATCGATCCCGAGCTGCTCTTGATGGACGAACCGTTCGTGTCGCTCGATCCGCCGACTGCGCGGCAGGTCCGGGAATTGCTGCTGGATCTTTGGCGGAAGCGTCCGCATACGGTGCTGTTCGTTACCCATGATTTGCGCGAGGCGATTGCGCTGGCCGACCGGCTGATTTTTCTGTCGCCTTCGCCGATGTCGGTGATAGGGGATATTCGGGTGCCGATCGAGCGGCATTTGAGGCAGGATGAAAACGAAATCGAAGCGTTCCGGCGCCGGCTTCTGGACGGCGCGCCCCATATAAAACAACTTCTGTAGCGATTCGGCGCCGGCTTCCGGTTGCGCCAAATCGGGGTTGCCAATTGCTGCGATTTGCCCGATACTAGAAGCTATCGGGCTTTGAAACCAACAGAGCTATCCCTCATTTATCATCGGAGACACATCATCATGAAAAAAACAGTCATTCTGGGACTTTTGGCCGCGGGGTTTGCGTTCGGCTCATTTAGCGCGTCAGCCGCCAGCGACGACCCATACCCGGCCGCCAACTTCCAGCCGAAAGTCGTCTTTATCGATAAGGACGCGGCCGCCGCCGCATCGAGCGGCAGTGCTTCCGAATCGGTCAAATGCCCCGGACAGGCGCAAGCCGCTGCCAAGCAAACCGAGTTCGACCCGAAATATCCGGCGGCCAGCTTCGAGCCGAAAGTGGTTTACCCTAACTAATGATTCTTACCGGCCGGGTGTGCCCACATAGAGTAACTCAGCGCCACTCCGGCTTCCAAATGTCGGGTTACGGCTAGCGCCTAACCCGACCTACCTATACGTCTCTTGCAGAGCGGCAGCTTTCTGCCTACCCCGATCTGCATTCCGATCCGGTTTCGTCCGGCACGCAATCAATCCGAATCAGACCTGACTCGCCTTCAGTTCGTGCAACTGCATGTTGATGATCTTCAGCGTCGCCATCACGCCGGCGAATACTTGGTTCGCATGCACGCCGCGCGTTTTGCGCAGCTCGTTGCCGCAATTCCAGGTGATGACGCATTCGGTCAGCGCATCGGTATGGCCTCCTTTCGGTATCCGGACTTCGTAATCGGCCAAGGCGGGCAGGGTGTAGTCGTGCAGTTTCAATACTTTGTCTAGCGCGTCGATGAACGCATCGAAGCCGCCGTTTCCTGAACCGGAAGTCTGATGTTTCTCGCCGTTGACTTCGACCCGGAGGCTTGCGGTCGATTCGAGATGGAGGCCGCTCGTAATCGAACAGTTGAGCAGGCGGATATGCTCGTAGCTCTTGCTTTCGAGCACGTCGGCGATGATGAACGGTAGGTCTTCGGTCGTGATCGTTTGCTTCGAATCGCCGAGCTGCACGATACGGGCCAGTACCTTTTTCTGATTTTCCTCGGACAGGTCGACTTCCAGAAGCTCCAGGTTTTTCTTCAGCGACGCTTTGCCGCTCATCTTGCCTAGCGCATAACTGCGCGTGCGCGAGAAACGTTCGGGACTCAGGCGCGTCTTGTACAGCCCGCCCTTGTGGTCGCCGTCGGCATGGATGCCGGCGGTCTGCGTGAACACGTCGGAGCCGATGACCGGTGCATTCGCGGCAATGCGCTTGCCGGAAAAGTTTTCGACCATCTGGCTGATCCGGACGATATGGGTTTCGTCGATCGACAGTTCCATTGCCATCTTGTCGCGCAGCACGACCGCGACTTCCGCGAGCGAGGCGTTGCCGGCCCGTTCGCCGAGACAGTTGACCGTGCAATGTACCGAGCTGACGCCGGCGCGCACCGCGGCCATCACATTGGCGGTGGCAAGGCCGTAATCGTTGTGCGGGTGAAAATCGAATCGCAGCATCGGATAGCGGCGGCACATGTCACCGATGCTCGCGACCACTTCGTCCGGCGCCATCACGCCGAGCGTATCCGGCAGCATGAAATGGCTGATGCCGGCATCCTTCAGGTTATCCATCAGGCCGAATACGTAATCCGGGCTGTTCTGGTAACCGTTCGACCAGTCTTCCAGATACACGTTGACCTTCAGGCCCTTCTGCAGCGCATAGTCGATCGTTTGCCGAATGTCCTGGGTATGTTGTTCGAGCGTTTTGCCGAGCTGCTCGCGGCAGTGCTTTTCGCTGCCTTTGGTCAGCAGGTTGATCACGCTGCCGCCGGTTTCCAGAATCCAGTTCACGCTGCGCGTATGATCGACGAAGCCCAAGACCTCGACGCGGCCGGCAAAGCCTTCCTGGCGGGCCCATGCGTTGATGCTGGCCACCGCCTCTTTCTCACCCTGCGAAACCCGGGCCGAAGCCACTTCGATCCGGTCCACGCGCAGCCATTGCAGGAGCGCCTTCGCAATATTGATTTTTTCCGCCGGCGTGAACGAAACGCCCTGCGTCTGTTCGCCGTCGCGCAAGGTCGTGTCCATGAGCTGGATATAACGGGATTCTGTAGCCATAGTCGAAGTTTTAACGTTCGGGCGCAGTCGTAGGAAACCGCGCAGATCGAGTTTGTAGAAAACTTTTTATTGTACACCTATATTGGCTGACTTTGACATGCGGATTGCCGGCCGGCGGGAAAAATCGCCAGATTCCGGGGCGGCGGTCAATTCAGAACCCATCCGGCCAGGATCGAAGCGGCCAGCGGGCCGGCTACCCTGAAACCCAGCGCCCGCCCGCCGATCAGCAGTCCCTTGAAACCCGAGTTGACCGCTACTGTAATAAAAACCGCCTGTGCGGCGACCGCGATTTCCAGGCCCTGTTTGTGCATCTGCGCCATTGACAGGGTGATCGGGTCGACATCGACCACTCCTGACATGCCGGCCAGAGCGTACGCGCCCGCATTGCCGAACTGGATTTGCAGAAACTTCGACAGCAGCATGATGACGGAGAGGAAAGCGCCGAACTTCAGCGCCATGCCGAGTTGGAAAGGATTTTCAAGCGGTATGTCGCCCGAGCCGTCCCGCTTCGGTTGGGTATTCAACCAAAGCGGCAGCGCCGCCAGATTAGGTGAAGGCGCTCATCGCCGACAGGGAAACCAGAAGCTGGCGGAACAACGCCGAATTCATGATGAACGCCAGGAGCAGGGTGCGGGCGAACATGGTCGCGCAGGCGGTTAAAGTTCCCGTCGCCAGCGTGTTGCGCAGGGTGTCGTCGTGTTTCGCGATGCGCGCCGGATTGATCGCGACCGCGGTTGACGAAACCAGGCCGCCGAAGGCGCCGGTCACGACCGGCCCGAGCCGGTGGCCCGTTATCTTGATCGCAAAATAGCCCAGATACGAAATGCCCGCAATCAATACCACCAGCCACCAGACAGGGTAGGGATTGAACATTTGCCAGGGGCCGTAACCTTGATCGGGCAGAACCGACAGCATCACGACCGAGATCAGCAGCAGTTTCAGTGTGGCTTCGAGTTCTCTTTGGTCAAGTTTACTGACCCAGCCGTGCAGCAGCGGCCTGAAGCCGAGCAGCAGCGTCGCCACGACCGCCGATGATGCCGCCCGCAAGACATGCCCGCGCCCCCAGGATGAAGGTAAGCATCGAGGCGGTCTCGCTGGTAATCCCGATATCTTCGAATTTGTTTTGATTTTTGCTGTAGGTGGCCAGTAGGATCAGCGTCAGCGCTATGAAGACGACACCGATCGGCAGGGGGCCGGCTTGTCTGGCCAGCAGTGCGCTTAATCCGCCCAAAAGACTGATCAGGCCGTAGGCGCGAAGCCCTGTGATGCGCATACCTTCGTCGAGTTCGCGCCAGCCGCGTTCGAGTCCGATCAGCAGACCAAGTACCAGCGCGATGCCCGGCAGCTTGGAATGTTCCAGATCGGTCATGCGTTTCCTGGCGGATGAAATAAAGGCTAAAGGCAACGGGACTCTGTGCAGCGCACATAATATCTTGAAAGACCAATCCACAGAACCTGTGGATAAAGTTGTTCATTGCGCGTTTATAATTCACGCAACCGCTTGCTCTGCTTGAGGCCGCGTTAGAATGATTAAATATCGATCAGGCGGCAGAGGTTAATGTTTGGGTCTGCGGTGAAGGCGGGTCTTCAGGATCTGATGCCAACTTGTCCGCTGCAAAAGGAGTGATGGTGAGAATCGTCCTAAAGGGTGCGCCCGCTTGTGGCAATGCTGGCGATCAGCCTGATTGTGCCTCCGCCGCTGTGCGGTTTGTTGCTCGCCTGCGGTTGCGCTTGGCCGTGGTCCGGTTTCAATGCCGGTAAGTGCCGATCAGCTCGGCCTGCCCGATTACATGTCCGGACATTGCTTCTTCAAGCTGGCTTTTGTCAGGGCCGTCAAGATCGGGCAGTACGGTATCCAGCGCATAGAGCTTGAAGAAATAACGATGCCGGCCGATCGGCGGACAGGGACCGCCGTAGTCGGCCCGTTTCCAGTCATTCAACCCTTGCAGGGCGCCGGGCGGCAGCTTTTCCGCCCCGGCGGCCAGACCTGTGGAGGAGGCCGGGATATTGTAAAGCACCCAATGCACCCAGATGAGTTTGGGGGCGGCCGGGTCGGGCGCATCGGGGTCGTCGACGATCAGAGCCAAGCTCTGAGCGCCGGCCGGTAGATTCGACCAGTTCAATGGCGGCGCACTATCGTCGCCGTCGCAAGTGTAGCGTTTCGGAATTTCGCCCATGTGCGCGAAGTCCGGAGATTCAAGTTTCAGATTCATGGTTTTATTTCCTTCGGCAACGGCCGCCTCAGTGAAAACGCAAAAAATCAACGGCATTGCGTACACGCAAAACAATCGGCACCCTCTCATAGCTTCTTCTCCAAAACGTCAAATCCCGTTCACTGTTGTGCTGGCAGAAACCTTTATTATGACTTGCAAGCGTATGCGGATGCTACTATTTGATGATTGCCTGCTCAATAAATTCCTGTTGCGGCAACCGTCTTCACTCGCTACTGGAAGAGGATTACAAATCAGAATATAATACTGCAGGCAGATGAATGTATCTTGCATCGCTGCGGACCGTTAAGATAATTTGATCAAAACAAAAAAATATTTGACGGCGACTCGATATATCGTTACCATAGTCAACTCTTCAAGGGTGGCTGAGAAAGTCACAAGCCAGATAAGGAAGACACACGGGGTATAGCGCAGCCTGGTAGCGCGCCTGCTTTGGGAGCAGGATGTCGGGGGTTCAAATCCCTCTACCCCGACCATTAGCGCTTGTAGCTCAGCCGGATAGAGCATCGGCCTTCTAAGCCGAGGGTCGCAGGTTCGAGTCCTGCCAAGCGCGCCATTTCTTGATGTCGGTTTTTCCCTATAATGGTGAGCGTAGCTCAGTTGGTAGAGCACTGGATTGTGATTCCGGTTGTCGTGGGTTCGAGCCCCATCGTTCACCCCACCTTGACTCGGTCGGGACTCATTTTCTAAGAGAGTCTGGTCTGTCGAGTATCTTAAGCCGATTCCTCAAAGTTTGTTCCATGAGCTATTGACAAGCTCGCATGATACGCCTTCTATCTTCAGCCATACACTGGATTTTTGAATTGGACCGTTGATTTCGTCAGCCGTATCCGTCATATACTCCTCTTCCTCTTCCTCTTCCTCTTCCTCTTCCTCTTCCTCTTCCTCTTCCTCTTCCTCTTCCTCTTGCTATTCGTTCTTCGATAGAGCATTCCATAGAGAAAATCGACGAATCGGTGATCGATTCGAGGCAAAATTCGGGTAGAAAAAGGTGCAGGATAAAAGTCCTGACGGCTGATACGAAGCCTATTCGGAATTGCGGCAGCACGGAAGGGAAGATCGCTTCGTTTTCGAAAATAGCCTATCTCAGCGGGCAAAGCTGCACCCTTTTATGAAGGGCGCCGTGCTGGCAGGAGGCGTTCTCCGGGCCGTTTCGCGCGCCAAAAAACGTAATGTTTCCGCCCGGGCTAAGCTTGAAAAAGGAATAACGGCCGCGCTGAAATAAATTCCAAGGGGAGATAACGAATAAAGCGGGTTCGTATCCCCTGGGAATCCCTCGCACGGTTGCAGAGTACCCAGAGGATACAAGTACGCTCTGTTCACTCCGGTGTAGGGAGTGGGTTGAAATAATTTCCGGGAAGGAAGTTAGGATTTCGGAAAAACGGCATAGATACATTTCAGGTTTGAACAGGCTGAAGCAGCCTACCCATTCGCCGGTGATGATGCCGCAAGCAAATAGCAGAAAAATCAGCCCTGCATTCGAAATAAGGTCATTTCCGGATGCACGGGCTGAATGTTATTCTTTACATTTTGAAGGTTTCGACCCGCCGTTCCACTTCGCGTTCGGCTTCATCCTTGGCCATGCCGTAGCGCTCTTGAATCTTTCCCACCAGTTTCTCGCGCTCGCCGTTGATTTCTTCCAGTTCGTCATCGGTGAGCCGGCCCCATGCGGATTTGAAGCTCCCTTTGACTTGTTTCCAGTTGCCTTGTACTTGATCCCAGTTCATGATGGACCTCCTCTTAGTGCGAGTAAAAAAGTCAATGATCGATGAATATACGCTATCGGTTATGAAGCACCGTTGTTAGACTTTGAGTCGAGAAAAACGGCCTCTTCGATTAACTCCCCTCAAAATGCAACAATTTTTTGCATATTCGTATTTTTTTGACTGGTTTGCCTTTGAAAGTTCAGCTCTTACTCTTTCTTTTTCCAGTTTCCGGTTCGATCGTCTTTTTGGTAGTCCTTCTTGACCTCGGCCCAGGCGACTTTATGGGCGGTTTCCTCGCGCGAAGCGTTACTCCGTCTCTCCTCGGGTTTATCGTACTGCTCCCAGGCGCTATTGAAGGCTTTCATGTAAATCTCGCAGGCATGCTTCGGCAAGTGTTCCCGCACGTTTTCGGGCAATTCGGACAGTGTTCGATAAAACATGATTTGATTCCTCCAGCTTTCCGCACTCGATTGTGCGATAGGGTGGTCCGTTAAAAGTTCAGTCGCTTAAGGTGTCTTGTTTTCGGCGTCATACCCCGGTCTGATTGGAAGCGCCGCCATTCGACCGAATCAGGTTTCTACCGTTACCCGCGAGCTGTGTGCATTTTTTCTTCGCCGAAACCGGCGCATAGAGAAAATCGGGGTAGGACGTGTGGTTTTTCTCGGCCTGGCGGAGTTTGGCGCACTCCATGCGCCAGCGCCGCTTGAAATAATCTTCGAACAGGTCGGGCATGTTCCAGTTGGCCGATTCGAAAGAATACTCCGACTTTGCCTTCAATTCGGTCTGCCAATGCAGGTAAGGCATTCTTCCGACCGGCTCCGCAAGATAAAAGCTGTTGTAGACTTCCATCATTTTCGAGGCGCTGCGGAGAATGATGAACAATGGGATGCTCGGCAGCGTGTCGTACACGAAAACGCCGAGCGAACCTTCGGTACGGCTGTCGATGCGTCCGGCGATGTCTTCGAGCGAGGATAAAAACAGGCGGTTGTATTGGCGGAACTCTTCGACGCCGTAGTCGATGATCTCGCCCGCGCACAATTCCGAAATGGGGCAATCCTTCAAAATCATCATCCTGAAATGCACGCCCTTGCGGATCGCGTGTTCGAGTTCGCGGCAGTGATGCTTGTAGCGCGGATCGAAGGTGATCAGCCAGTACACATAATCGCCGTGGTAGAGCCCATGCATGATCTCCGAAAAATCGAGCTCCTTGTTGGTGATCCCGACAAAGCCGCGCTTGGTGGCGTTGATCACGGTGCCGTCGATATAGCGGGTCAGTACTTTCTGAAACATCTGCTCGGTTTCCCGGCGCTGTTCGGTGGCGATGATCCAGTGATGGAAAAAACCGACCGAGATGACGACCGAGGTGAACAGGCCGAACTCCGAGATCAGTTTCAATAGCCAGACATATTCCTTGTCGGAGAGGTCGCTGGCCAACACGCCGAAGATCTTATGGAGGACGAATCCTCCAAAAATCAGAACCAAGGCCAGAAGCCATTTCAAAATGGTGATATTTGAAGACATCGCTTTACCCCGCGATGATTGAAGCGATGAATGACCGAATGATATGACTGCCGAGTTTTATTCAGCGTACTACTGGCCGATAGACCTCGTTGCTCCTGATTAAATTCACTCTTATAAATCTTCGGCAGTCAGAATCTTATAGGCCCGATAAGCCGGTTCCTCGTAGGGGTGGACGGCCAGCAAAGTTCGGATGGCTGCTTTGATCAAATCATCCTGACAGATCATTTCGACCTTATACTCGACCACTTCTTCCGTGGTATCCGGCTTTCCCATGTACGGCCGGCTGCCGGCCAGAGGCCGGAACTGGCCTTCGCCCCGTACCTGCCAGCAGCATCGATCGTAATCGCTATGCCGGCCCGCGCCTTGGGCAAACAGGGCTTCTTTGACGGCTTCGAGATGCGATTCGGGGACGTAAAAGCTGAGTTGGTACATAGAAGTAAGTAGGGTACGCTGCGCGTATCGTTTTCAAAAAATTCGCTTGAATCGAACCTTTCAAAAGGTACGCGCAACGTACCCCCCCGCTTTGAATAGCTCAGCTTTCGCCGGCCCTGACGTCGAACTCGATTTTCCATCGGCCGCTGTCCTTCTGCGAAACGGCGTGCAGTTCGAGCGTGCCGACCTCGGTGACCGCCGAGGCGAGATGCACCGGCACGACTTCGCCGGGGCGGCGGTTTTCCGGCGGCAGCGTGACTTCGATCTCGTCGAGTTCGGTCAGCTCCTCGTCGGCCCAATAGGTCAGGCGGTCGCCGACCTGGTCGTCGCGGCGCGAGTTCGAGGCGAAGAAGCGGAAGCGTACCGGTTCGCCGACGACCAGCCCGAACTCGTCCTCGGGCAGCTCTTCCTGCGTGCCTTCTTCCATTCCGAACGGAGCGATGCACAAGGCCTGCAGTTCCGGCGGCAGGCCGGGCACGGCGGGCATCGCGCTTTCGACGCCGACATAATACGAGGCTGCGGTGCCGCCCTTGATCCGGACGCCTTTACCTTTGCGAACCACGCCGTAGTACGAGGCGCCGCGCGCGACGGCCAGATCCAGATCGGCGCCGGGCAACAGCTGTGCTTCGGGCGCGCCTTCCGCCTGCAGCCACGCATTCAGTACCTCGACCAGGCGCTCGGCCAACGGCTCGGCTTTCAGCACGCCGCCGTTGAACAGCACCGCGGTCGGATGCAGAAAAGTCGCATGCTCGGGTAGATTGACGTCTTTCAGATCGCTCGTCGCGCCCTGCTGTTTGGCGAGGAAAGCGGCCAGATGGCGGGTGATCGCCGCATCCTGCGCATACGGCAGGCCGACGGTCCGAAGACCGGTGCGCGGCCGCGCGATCGGCCGGTCGGAAGCATTGACTTTCGGCATGAAGCCTTCGACCAGCACCTGGTTGACTTCGGTGCGCGTCAGCTCGGTGCGTAAGGTGCCGCCGATCAAGGACGAACCGCGGTTCGCGACCACGATCGGCAGTTCCTCCAATGACGGATCGTTGAAGATTTTTTCCTTCGCCTCGCGGCAGCTGTGCGTCAGCGACTGGATCTGCCAGGGTTCGAGCCGGCGCCCGTCTTTTTCGAGTTTGGCCTTGACCGTGTACGCGAGCGCCAGGTCCATGTTGTCGCCGCCGAGCAGGATATGATCGCCGACCGCGACGCGGGTCAGTTCGAGGTTGCCTTCGTTGTCGGTCACCGCGATCAGCGACAGGTCGGTGGTGCCGCCGCCGATGTCGACGACCAGAATGATGTCGCCCGCCTTTGCATGATTGCGCCAGTCGCCGCGGCTTTGTTCGATCCAACTGTACAGTGCCGCTTGCGGTTCTTCGAGCAGGATCGCCTGGCCGAGGCCAACCGCGCGGGCCGCTTCGACGGTCAATTCGCGCGCGGCCGGATCGAACGAGGCCGGCACCGTGATCACCAGATCCTGCCGTTCGAGCGGAGCATCGGGATGCAGGTTGCGCCAGGCGTCATACATATGCCGCAGGTAGGCGGTAGTCGCATCGAACGGCGATACGCGCTCGACTTCCTCGGGCGCGTCGCTCGGCAGAATCGGCGATTTGCAGTCGACGCCCGCGTGGCAGAGCCAGCTCTTCGCGCTGGCGACCAGCCGGATCGGGGTCTTGCTGCCGAGCGTCCGGGCGATCTCGCCGACCAGATAGTCCGGTTTCGCCGACCAGGGCAGGGCGGTCGAGCCTTCCGCCAGTTCCGCTTCATGCGCCTGGTACAGAAACGAAGGGAGCTGCGGCTTGTCTTCGACCGCGCCGGGCGAAACCAGTTGGGGAATGTCGAGGACCTCCGGCGAAAAGTCGTCTTCTTCGGCTCTGTTCAAATCGGCATAGGACAGCACGCAATGGGTCGTGCCGAGGTCGATGCCGACGGAGAAACGGGAGCCTGCTTCAACGGACGGATTGGCTTCGCTCATAATTCCACCTCCGCCGGGGCGACGATTGCGGCATTATAGCCTTGCGTCAGTTTCGGCAGCCGGACCTGGGTGACCTGCCAGCCTTTGTGCACCAGCGTGCCGGTGAACGGCGCCTCGCCGGTCACCTTGCCGGTCAGCCGCACGCTGGCCGCGTCGAAGCCTTTCGGCAGGGTGATCTTGCCGCCTTCCTGTTCGCTGCGCACCGGCGCCAGGGAGAAGTGCTCGTTGATTACCTTGTTGCAGCCTTCGTGTACGACGCGGGCCGCGACGCCGATGTCCGCGTCGTTGAAGCCGGACAGGTCTTCCTTGATGAAGTCGATGAAGCGCGCCTGCTGCTGCAAAAGGCCCAGCAGCTGCAGCGCCGCGTCGGGCGTCGCTTCCTTCAGGATGACCGGTTCCGGCGCGGGGCCGGGCACGATTTTTTCGACTTCGACGATTTTCTCGACGACCTTCACGACCGGTTCGGGCGCAGGTGCAGGCGCGGCCGGCGCCACGGCTGCTGCGGCCCGCTTTTTCCGGCAACGGGCCATGCCGATCACCATCGACAGCAGCACGATGATCAGAATCAGCGCCAACACGAGCACCGCGCTGGCCAGACAGACGTGCCAGAAGTCGAACGTGGTCGGCCTAAGCGATAAATCGATCGCATATTGCATATTCATGAAGACTCCTTATTTCGTTTGGCCGGCTTCGCGGGCGGCTGCCGCAAACATCAGGTTTTGAATGACTGTTCGAGTGGTTTGCAGCCGCAGTTGTTTCATGTGGCGGTCGATGATGGTGTCGGGCACTTTCTCTTCCGCGTAGACGGTGCGCATCTTGCCCAGTACCGGTTCGCACTGCTTGACGATCTGTTCGGCGCCGGTGCGCACGTCGGCGGACCGGTACTCGGGCTTCTGCATTTCGCTGTCCACGCATTTTTTGTATTCGAAGCGGGACTCCTGGATTTTCTTGATCGTGGCGTCCGACAAGGTGGTATTGTGCCATTCGTTTTTCGGGTCGTTGGCAAGGACGGCAAATGAGGATGACAATAAAACGAGAAGAAGGAGCGGTTTCATGATCGACTCTCGGGTAGTTAAAAGAAAAAATAATCGCTTGTTGACGCGCCGCAGGGCCGGCTCGTTCCAGGCCGATATTAGGGCAGTACGCGTATTTTCAAGCGGGGGCGCGGCGGTAATTTTGCCGGCGAGAACAATAAATTCAACAGGTTAAAAAGCATCTTAAGGTATAATGCGCCCCACTTATGTTGGAAACTTGCAGCAAAGACATTTACAAAGTCAAAGGCCGGCTGATTTATCAAAGCCACGATGACGACGGCGTCATCGAAGTGGTCGAACACAACGGCGTCAGGTCGCTGCACTTCGGTTCCTCCGCAACACAAAGCAGCCTGCGCATCGACGATCCGGAAAAACTGGAACTCGCCTATCTGCGCGCGATGAATAGCTGGATGCTGTTTAAAGATGCGCCGGAGCAGGGTTTACTTTTGGGCCTGGGGGGCGGCTCGCTGGCCCGGCATTTATTATATCATTTTCCCGATTGCCGGTTAGTCGCGGTCGAATACCGGAAAGACGTAGTCAGAGTCGCGCGCAGCCATTTCGGGTTGCCGCTCGATGCGCGGCTGAAGGTGATTCTCGGTGACGGCGGCGATTATGTGCGCCGCCGAGCCGAAACTTCAAGCGGCTATTTCGATCTTTTATTCGTCGATATTTTCGATCACGACGGCATGTCGCCGTCGCTGTCGAGCATCGCGTTTTTCGACGCCTGCCGGACCTTGCTGAAGGATGATGGCCTGTTGGTCGTGAACCTGTGGAACACCGACAAGGATCTGTTCGAGGCGTATTGCGACTGGCTGAACGAAGCGTTCGAGGAACGCGTGCTGTTTCTGCCGGTCAACGAACACGACAATATTATCGCGCTGGCCTTCAACAAAGGGTCGCCTGCGTATTCGCTGAAGGCGCTGCGCAGCCGGGCCGAAGCGCTCGAACCGCTTTACCGTATCGAATTTTCGAGTTTCCTGAGAACGCTCGTCAAATCCAATCCCCGCGTCATCAACCGAGTCATCAAATGATCCATTCCGTGTTACCCGCCGCGCCTTATCTGTTCGGCTACCGCAAATTCTGGGCGCACCGCTTCGGCCCGGCGCCGGCGCTGCCGATGAGCCGCCAGGAAATGGAGGCGCTCGGCTGGGACAGCTGCGACATCATCCTGGTGACCGGCGACGCCTATATCGATCACCCGAGTTTCGGGATGGCGCTGATCGGGCGGGTGCTCGAAGCGCAGGGCTTCCGAGTCGGAATCATTTCGCAGCCCGACTGGACTTCGGCCGACGACTTTCGGAAGCTCGGCCGTCCGAATCTGTTTTTCGGGGTGACCGGCGGCAACATGGATTCGATGGTGAACCGTTACACCTCCGACAAAAAAATCCGTTCGAACGACGCCTACACGCCGGACGGCGCGGCGGGCAAGCGGCCCGACCGCGCGGTCAGCGTCTACTCTCACCGCTGCCGCGAGGCATTTAAGGAGGTGCCGATCATCATCGGCGGGATTGAAGCGAGCCTGCGCCGGATTGCCCATTACGATTACTGGTCCGATACGGTCAAGAAATCGATCCTGCTCGACTCGAAGGCCGATTTGCTTGTTTACGGCAATGCCGAACGCCAGATCGTCGAAATCGCGCACCGGCTGGCGCGCGGCGAAGCGCTCTCCGAGATTACCGGCATTCGCGGCACCGCGTATTTCGTGAAAGAGATTCCGGAAGGCTTCGCGGTGAAAGACTCGACCGAAGTCGACAAGCCGGGCGTCGTAATGTCGCCGCAGAATCCGTACCAGGAGCAGCCGGCCTGCGATGCGAAGCCGGCTGAAACCGTTCCCGGCGAGAACGTGGTTCAATTCGACAAAACGCTGCTCAGAAACCGGCGCGCGAACACCGTGATCCGGCTGCCCGCCTATGAAGATGTGAAGGACGATCCGGTGCTGTACGCGCATGCCTCACGGGTCATGCACGGCGAAACGAATCCGGGCAATGCGCGTCCATTGATCCAGCAGCACGGTCAGCGCCAGGTCTGGATCAATCCGCCGCCGATCCCGTTGACCACGAAGGAAATGGACGGCGTCTTCGGCCTGCCGTATTCGCGCCTGCCGCATAGGACTTACGGCAACGCGAACATTCCGGCGTTCGAAATGATCCAGCATTCGGTCAACATCATGCGCGGCTGCTTCGGCGGCTGCTCGTTCTGTTCGATTACCGAACACGAAGGCCGGATCATCCAGAGCCGCTCCGAGGATTCGATCATCCGCGAAATCGAAGCGATCCGCGATACTTCGCCCGCTTTCACCGGCCACATCTCCGACCTGGGCGGCCCGACCGCGAATATGTACCGGCTCGCCTGTAAAGACCCGAAAATCGAAGCGGCCTGCCGGAAACCGTCCTGCGTGTTTCCCGGCATCTGCCCGAACCTGAACACCGACCACACGCCGCTGATCAAGCTGTACCGAAGGGCGCGCGCCTTGCCCGGCATCAAGAAGATCTTCATTGCTTCGGGCCTGCGCTACGACTTGGCGGTGACTTCCCCTGAATACGTGAAGGAGCTGGTCACCCACCATGTCGGCGGCTATCTGAAAATCGCGCCCGAACATACCGAGCAAGGACCGTTGTCCAAAATGATGAAACCCGGCATCGGCACTTACGACCGCTTCAAGGAGATGTTCGACAAATATTCGAAAGAAGCCGGCAAGGAGCAATACCTGATCCCGTATTTCATCGCTGCGCACCCCGGTACGACCGACCGGGACATGCTGAATCTGGCGTTGTGGCTGAAAAAACACGGCTTTCGGGCCGACCAGGTGCAGGCTTTTCTGCCGTCGCCGATGGCGATCGCGACCGCGATGTACCATTCCGGCCTCGACACGCTGCACAAGATCGGCCGCAACGCCGACAAGATTTACATCCCGAAAAGCGTCAAGCAGCGCCGTCTGCACAAAGCCTTCCTGCGCTACCACGACCCGAACAACTGGCCGCTGCTTCGCGAAGCGCTGAAGGAAATGGGCCGCAGCGACCTGATCGGCAACGGCAAGCACCACCTTGTCCCCTCCTTCCAGCCCAAAGGCACCGGCATCGCGCCGGAAAAGGTACAGCGCTTTAGGACCAAACATACTGGCATTGAAGCCGGTTTGACCGGAAAAACCAGAAAATCTGTGGCCTTCAACAAACGCGTAGTGAAAAGCGTAAAATGAAAATATCGGCCGTGAGCTTCGGATCAACGTACGGCCGGAGATGGTCCGTTTTTCCAGGCTCTATTTGAGTCGTTCAAAAATGTTGGTCAAAATAAGATTATTCTGTATAATGCGCAATTCTTCGCTGGCGTAGCTCAGTTGGTAGAGCAGCTGATTTGTAATCAGCCGGTCGCGGGTTCGAGTCCCATCGCCAGCTCCAGATAAATCAAGGGTTTAGATGAAAGTCTAAGCCCTTTTTTATTTCCGGTGCTACGCTGGTGCTACGGTCTTGGTTAAGCTCGGGCACAAAAATGCCGCCTTCACACACACGCAACACTTGCGGATTCGTCGCCGCTCCCGATCCACCAGGACGGAACCCTTGCCAAAACCTTGCCGTTGTTCCGCCAGGCCGCTACGTCATCCGGGGCTGCGAGGTAGGCGAGGGCTGCGTCTATGCCCAAATGCGTCGAGCTCGACGTATTTGCCTCAAGTAATTCCGGCATTTCATTTGCCAGCTTCATATACCGACGCGCCTGTCTCTCCTTTACCCGACAATTCCCCTCCAGCCACTTCCCGAACTCGCCGTGTGGTAGGGCAAAACCCTCACCATAACCTCACCTTGCCGGTGCGGTGATTCGGCAATTGTTTCCCATTTGGCGCACAATCAATTCACTAGCATGATTTCGTGCCAACTCTCTGAAAGCAGCGACAACCGTGCATTACAGACGGGCATGATTATTGCTTTGTGTGTTGTTTCCTGAAAGTAGCACATGACCGTAAGCGCGGATCCTGCACAACGCCAGTGCTGGCGCGGTGTGCGGGCTGTTACAGCAGCACCGGGGTGGCGGTCACGAAAACGCCAGACACAAAAAAGCCGGGTTGCCCCGGCTCTGGTGGTCAGTGCAGAGAACGCGGTGGTGGGTCGACGATCACTATCTGTATCCAGTTAAATTCTCTCGGCGGGGCCTTGTCAGGATTGGCCTGCTTCCATTGCTCGACGGCTTCGCCCTTCAATCGCTCGATCACGTCGGCAGTGTCGCCCGCCTCGGTGATGATTTTCAGCCAGACATCGGGCAGCGTCTTGGCCGTGGTTTCCAATTTGTTCAGTCTCGTTTTAATGCTCATGCGGCTTCGCTCCTCTCATATCCAAACGGAACCAAAAAGATAATGTTCTCCGGCTCGGTCTTGTCTGGGTTATTCGCTTTCCATCGTTTGATGGCTTGCGCCTCTGTCTCGCCGTTCAAAACGCCGATCAGCTCCCACTTCTTAGGAGTGCTGGCCGGTTGTTGCTGCTCCAGTTTTTCCAGTCTTGTCTTGAGGCTCATTGCTTGGCCTCCAGGGCTTCTACGCGCTTTTCTAAATCGCTGCCCTCGATCACTTTGCCGACCGCTTGCAAACACCAAACGAGCTTGCTGGCGGTCGCCGGGTTAATCACTTCAGACCTCGCCTCACGATAGACTTTAGCCATTTCGCGGCGCACATCTTGCAGTGTGTCCAGCTTGCAGCGGTAACGCTGGCCGCGCTGCGGGGGTATGGGCTCGACTTCGCCGGTGGTGCCGTCAATCTCTACAGGATACTCGTTTGCCATTTTCTAACCTCCTAAACCGGGTTCAGTGTGCGTTTTTCGACATTCTAAACCAGGGATTTATAATTAAACGCTGTTCATTTCTCAAAAGTCTATTGGATCGCTTTATGAACAGAGACGAGATAAATGAAAGGGAAAAAGCGAGATAAATGGAAATGAAACGAAATGAAGAGGGATAAAACGAAACGAAAAATAAAAATAATTTTCGCAGAGTGAAAATAAAAAATTAGTCTGCAGACGGAGGTTGACCTGCGACGTCTTTATCGAAAAACGCCTGGTCTTCAGGGGTCGGGCAAAGGCCCGAGGTGATGATGCCGTAGTCGATATCAGGCGGAGGCAAATCGACGACGGTATTCGGCTCTGATGATTTTTGCAACTTCACTTGCGAATCTTCTTGGTTTTTCATTATTCTGGGCCTCGGCCCAACATTCAGCGATAAACTCTTTAGCTTTAAGCCGAATACCCTCTGTAATCCGGTGGGGCTTGCGGTGGTCGGCTGCTCTCGGTGCCGTCGGCACTGCCGCGCCGCTTCTTCACGTCATAAGCCGACAATGCAGCCGATACCGTAACGTTAAGGCCGTGCTTCGTTTCGCCGGTGGTCTTGTCGGTCCACTGGGACGGCTTCAGGCTTCCGGCCACGCTCAGCGCGTCACCTTTCCCAAGCCTGCCAATCCGCTCGGCTACGTCGGCAAAAGCGATACCGGATACAACAACCGGCTCGCCGTCGCCGGTCGGAACCGACAGAAGAAAATTGCAGTAAGGTTTTCCGGACGGCCCGGTCTTCAATGCCGGATCACGGATCAGCTTGCCGGTAATCAATGCGTCAATCATGGGCGGTCCTCGTTCAAGTCGAGCCGTTGAATGCTCTTTGGCGGATTGGCCGCGCATTTGGCGCAAACGTAGCGGCCGGGTGCATTGGCGACAAGTGCGGCCTTAGCGCGGCCTTGGCGTTTGCTGAATCCTTTGCCGCATCCGTAGCAGACTTTCAAAATCTGCCGGCTTTCAAAGTCGCGGCTCAATTTGTTTTGGTATTCGGGAATGAATTGTCGGTTAAATTTCGTCATCGGTGTAATCCTCGTTCAATATGGGTTCAATATGCGTGGCGGTCGGATACTGTGCCCGGACTTCGCTTAAGGTCTGGCGTGGCATGGCGCACAAATAACACTGCCTGCCGTCCGGCCAGGTCGCCAGGAATTTGAAATAGCGGCCTTGGGCGTTGTGGGCGGCTTCGCTGATCGTTTGGCCTCTTGGTGCAGGATCGGGCTTCGGTGCCGGACTCTCGGGTTTCGGGTTCATCTTGCGTAACCACTCGGCATGTCCGGCATTGTCGGCTCGGATCGTCATCGGTGTGCCGCTGGGCGTCCAGACTTCGACCAGTAGCGGGTCGGTGGACGGTGCCTGCACCAGCTTGGTATCGCTGGCGCTCGATAGGTATTTGCCGCACTGGTGGACGGTATCGGCCCAATGACAAGCGCCGTACGGCATAACCTCAGCATTGCATATGCCAGCACCGCCGCCGTGGGCGTGGTAGCTCGCGAAGTGAAGACACTCGCGGCAGTGGTGGCGGCCGTCGGTCGCCGGCGCAGGCGCACCGATGGCCGATAGCTCTTTGACGATCTCGGCTTTGTGCGCCTTCAAAAACTCCCGTTGTTCAGGGGTCAGCCTCGATGCCGGACTGACCGTAAAGGTATCGCCGGATAACGAAACCTCGAACCCGGCACGTTTGATGCGTTGTAAGGCGGTCATTAAAACGCCTCCGTATCATCAGGCAAGGTTTTATCGACATCTTCGACACTATCAGCATTTTCAAGGGTTTTAGGGGTAGTGGTATCGACATTGCTTCGACATTCATCGGCACTCAATAGAGTTTTTGTGATCGGTGTTGCGATTGCGCCATCACCAAGGGTTCTGATCTTAAAGCCGGATATTCGCCGTCCATTGGCATCGCGCGTGAGGGGCTTGACCGGCAACTTGCAATGTTCGGCAATGTCGAGCAGGTTGTTCGTGAAACGTTGAACCGCAATGGCTTGAAATCCGTTTTCAACACACCAACGACAATAATTCGGGTAGAGTTTTTCGCCGTATTCACGCTCGATAGCGTATTGATCTTTCAGGGCATTGGGACTGCCCCCGACATAGTGGATGTGGCCCTCTTTCAGAACCAGGTTATCGTCAATCCAAGCCGCCAGCTTATTGGTTTCTACCAGGTGCTCCCGCTGCGCTTTGCTCAGGCCGCCGTTGATCGTGCTGAGGCGGTCGGCCACTTCAGCATCAGGCATTGACAGCACCCAATTCAAAAGCCCCGGCAATTCGGCCTGCATCGCCTTTTCGATGCCGCCGTAAGGCCGCCACTTGGCTTTGTCCTCGTCCGTGATTTTGCGCACAAAAGAGATAGGCAACCGACGTCGAGCAAGGCCGCTGCTGTAGTCGGTCGATTGGATAGCCTCATTTGAAGCAATCACCACAGTGCCCCCGTAAACGAATGATCCGCTCTGCTGTTGGTTCTTGCGCTCGTGCCGTACCGGATCGCCGCCGGTGATGGCCTTCAATACGCTGACTTCGCCTCCGTACCGGCTCGAATCGCTGATAACAGCCAGGTGTTTACAGTACAGCGTTGCCGGCTCGAATCGGTTCTGCTCCAGGTTTTTAAGATCGGTGGCCGAATGATTTGCCTCGCCAATCAACAGAATCAGCAGCCGGATCAATGTGCTTTTGCCAGTGCCGCCCGGCCCAATGATTTCAAGGAATTTCTGCACCTCGCCGCCAACCAGAGTGATTTTGAAGAATGCGCGGATTGTGTTGATGATTTCAGCGTCGCCGCTGGTTGCATCATTAAGCCATTGACGGATAACCTTGATTTTTGCCTCTGGATCGTAAGCATACGGCAACTGCCAGTTGAATCGGTGGGCTGCCGAATAAGGCGTAAGCGCCATGGTTTTTGTGTCTAAAACGCCGTTCTGCATCGGCAACAGCGCCTTGTCGGATTCCCACGCATCTACCGCGAGATAGAGCTTTAGGAAGCCTTCGACGGCGTTCAGCTTGCTCATGCTGAAACCCTCGATCAGAAACTTATGCAGGGTGCTGTTAATCGTTTTGGTCGCCCTGATTTTCGCGATTGGCTTCCAAATGCCCTTGATGCATCGAAACCAGTCGCCGGTTATTTCGTCCAAGGCAAGCTCGGTCCGCAATTTTGCAGCCACTTGTTTCGAGAGAAGACTGTCTTTTAGCCCCTCGCCATCAGCATTTTTTTCGTCGAATGTCGATTCCAGTGTCGAAGCAGTGTCGCTGGAAACCGCGCCAGTGCTGATAGTGTCGATAGTGTCGGACTTTTTCCGCCGTGCAATGCGCCGTGCAATTTTGGCGTTATGCGCGTTGACGCGATTCATGCCGTAATCATCTGGAAGGGGCCCGTCTGGCGTTTGGCCCAAGTATTCTTCAGCACTCGAAACGTATTCAGTGCTCATAACCGAACCCCCATCAGTTGCGCTGCATCACGCAGCCGTTCATGAGCCAGCCGTACGCGTTCAGCGTCGGCCGTGGTCAGCGGGTGGCCGGTTGAAATTTGAGCCGCCGCCAGGGTCACGATTCCAGCTTCACGGGCCAGACACTTCAAAACGTCATATGGATTGAACTGGGCGGTTCTGCGGCCTTTGCTGTAGGTCGGCTTCCCAGGGTAAAGGTCAGCAAACGTCAGCCCGACAGCGGCCAATACGTCGGCCGGTTCACAGCCGGCGAAGCAATGCAGCAACACGCGGCCTTCTTTCTCTGTCGCGACCAGGGATGGCGATTTATCAGGGTGCGCCGGGCATTTCGCGGTATAACGGCCTTGGCCGGTGCATTTGACTCCATCGAGTCGTGAAGTGAGTTTTTCAATCATTGGCAAAATCCTGTTTCGCCGGGTCGCGTCATCGCCGCCAGTGTGATAAAATCACACTCGTTCATTCTTGGCGGCATGGATGCGCAAAACCCCGGCCTATGGTGGTAGGTTCGGGGTTCATTACGCGGCGGAATCCGCGCCGACAGTCCGCGACTCCAAAAAAGCATCAAGATCTGACTGGCGATATTTCACCAATCTGCCGACCTTCACATAGGGGATGTTATAGCGCTTGGTCGAACGCCACACCTCAAGTGTTGAAACTTTGACACCGAGATAATCGGCGGCTTGTTTCGGGGGGAATAATTGTTGGGTAGCCATAGAATCTCATATTGATAGAGCCGCTCCGATATGGCGCGGTATAGCTACGGTATTATGGGAATATTTTTCGGTGAGTCATGGAAGATGTGACTTCACATTTTCCAGATTACGGCTTAGGCGTTTTCACTATATGCTGGAACCTTTGGTATGCTTTAACTGCCGTCCCCTCCGGGTCTTTGCCTTCAAGACCAAATCTTTCTGCAACAATGGCCGCCGCGCCGTCTTTGTCCCAGCTTGATGTTAGGTTATAGCCTTCATAGAACATCAAGTCATCAATCGCCAGGGCTATTTCAAAATCGCGGCGTTCGGTTGATGGTTTCTTTCTGGGGCGTGTTTTCTTGCCTGCAATCACATCGGCTATAAAGTCCCTCATTCCTTGTGACTTCACGCTGTAAGGCGACTTCGGCGGCTCTCGGATAATGCGCTCCAATTCGCTGGCGTCGCGTCGTTCCATATAGCCAACTATCGCAATCAGTTCATGAGGGTACAACCCCTCATAGCCATCGTGGGAAAATCTGGTGTAAGTCATTTCACTCCATCACAGTGAATCATCACGAAGGGTTAACCGGAAAGCGGGTGATGAATCCGCCTTGTCGCATGGCCGTGCTATCCGGTTAAATGGGGTCAGTCGATCCTGAGCAATGAAACGTCGTCAGCTTCGCAAAGCTCGGCAATAACGCTTGCCTTGTTTCTCAGGATCAACTGCAATTGTCGATTGGTGCAGTTACCGCGGCGTATCCATATCACTTTGGGCGGATGCCCGCGCAACATGCTTTGTTCGTAAAAGTCGGCGTCTTTGCTGATAATCACGAAATCGTTTTCCTTGGCGTAGCGCCATACTTCATCATCGGAACCGCCGCCCAAGCCGATCCGGTCCACATGGGCGGAACTGGGAAAAACATCGCTTAATCCGCCCACCATTTTGGGGGACAGGTTTTCGTCAAAAAGCAGCCTCATCCCTTGATTACCCGCGTATGGCGTTCGCGGTCGGCCGCATACGCGAAACAAGCCCGGATGTCGTCGCGGGTCAAATAGTCGTAATCGTCCAGCACTTCCTCTTCGGTCATGCCGGCCGCAAAACAGTCCAGAATGTCGTCCACGGTAATCCGTAAGCCCCGGATGCAAGGCTTGCCGCTGCGCTTTCCTGGTTCGATGGTGATGATGTCGTGATAGTCGATGCTCATTTTGCTTGTTTCCTCTTGTTAATGGGAATAATCTCGCCCGCTTCTTTCAAGCCGCCGGCCGCCAGCATTGCGCCGGTAGCTCGTTCGACCGACTCCCGGACCGGATCAAGGTCCAGCCGCGCATAAATGGCCGTGGTCGATGGCGACTTGTGGTTAAGACTCTTGCCGACAATCGCCAGGGATGCGCCGGTTTTAGCTTGCCAACTCCCCAGCGTGCGCCGCAAGTCGTGGATCCGTAGATTATCAATGCCCGCCCGATCCAGCACGCGCCGCCATGCCTTCTTGGGTTCGACGATATGCCCGGTTGCGCCGGTGCCGGGGAACACCCAAACTGCATGACAGCCTTGCCGATTACGCAGGATTTCCACGGCTTCCGGGGATAGGGTGACGGTCTGAGGCTCGCCGTTCTTAGTGGTCGGGATGCGCCATTCGGCCCGCGCCAGATTGATCTGGCTCCACTCCATTTCCTGCACATTGGAGCGCCGCGCTCCGGTCAGCAGAGACAACAGAAAATAATCGCGTAGGGTGTCGTTCGGTTCCTCGGCCAGCGCCTTGAAAAATGCGGGTAATTCATCGTGCTGTAAAAAACGATCTCGCTTGGTTTCGGGAAACTTCTTGATCCCGTGCGCCGGGTTCGCACCTTTGAACAGCTTGCGCTCGACGGCATAGCCGAACAGACTCGACGCCATTGCAATCACGCGGTTCGCTGTTGTGGGATGCTCCTTGCCGATCGCCGCATGTAATTTGCCGAAGTCGGTATCCTTGAACTGCGACAGTTGGCGCTTACCCCATTTCTCCAGGTACAGACCGAAGTCGTAACGGTAGCTGCGCTTGGTTTTCTCGGACAGGAACGCGCCGCGCTTATTGCGTCGGTGTTTGAGAAATTCGTCGAACAACTCTTGCAGGGTGGTTTCGGTCTTTAAGGCTCTGGCGTCGGTGTTGGGGTTAATCTTCTGCGCGATTAACGCGCTCAGCCGCGCCGCTTCCTTTCTGGCATTCTCGATGGACATATCGGGGAACTTGCCGATAGTGACGCGCTCCGGCTTGCCGTCTACGCGTTTTTGAATGAAGAACGTCTTTGTATTGCCCGAGTGCCTAAGCTGTAACCCGGCTGCGTTCTTGTGGGTATCGTGGTAAACGATTCGTCCGCCGGGTTTTGGCTCTCTCAGTGCTTCAAGTTTTGGCTTGGTGAAGTCGAAATGTGTTGTCATGCCTGCCTTTGCGTCAATTTCTGGTGCTACGCTGGTGCTACGCTCTCGGTCAAATTTCGGTAAATTTGGTGTAGCACCGTTAAGGCTATGATAGGCTGAACGTATTGGTTTGTAAAGGTTTGTTAAGGTTAAGCAATCAGCAGAAAATAGCAGGCCTTCAAATTTGTAATCAGCCGGTCGCGGGTTCGAGTCCCATCGCCAGCTCCATAAATTAATAAGGGAATCAATGAACTACAACTTCATTGATTCCCTTTTTTATTGCCCTGCGATTTCGTTGCGTGAATTTTGCGTGACACGCCGACGCAGACCTTTTTCACCGCAGCAATCAGATTTTCCAATTCGGCTGACGAATAATGATCCGTGATTCGGCTCGATTTGTGGCCTAATAAATCCTGTCGGTCTTCAAACGCAACATTCACCGCCCATAAGCACCGGTCGAACGTGATGTGTCAACACTTTTCCGGACAGACGGTCAAGCAGCTTTTTGCTGTAATTCATAGTTCACAGGCGACAGATAACCGTTGGCGGAATGAAGTCGCTCGCGGTTGTAAAACCCTCGATATATTCAAACACCATCTGTTTAGCCTCCGATTGGGTTTGACCTATCTTGTATCAGCTCGGTTTTTAGGCTGTGAAAGAAGCTTTCCGAAACTGCATAATCCCAGCAATTGCCCTTACGGTTCATGCTCTGCCGGATGTCATGCAGCGTTAACAGCGCTCGATGACTTTCCGACGCATATTAGCTGCCGCGATCGGTATGTTACATCAGCCCCTTCTCTGGCTTTCGCTTCCAAAGGGCCATCAATAGGTGTCATTCACCCGCTGAGTCCGCCTATGCTCTGCCATGGACCAGCCCATCACCTGCCGGGAAAAGAAATCAATCACTACGGCCAAATACAGTCAGCCTTCCTCCGTTGCATGCTGTTCTGTTGGATAGTGCCGGGAAGTGCAAAAGAGGCTAAAATTAATCACCAGCTCGCGTTACTTGTAGACGACCAATGAAGTTCCACGTTTGTTGAGTTCGCCGCCTGTTGCTTTGTAGAAAGAAAGATGGTCTAGCAGCTACTTTAAGACCGGAAATTTCAACATTCAACCTTAGTTCTGCCATTTGGAACTGGCTGCATAAACTGCCAAAAGGGTAAATACATGAGGGCACTGTAATCTAATGACTCGTTTTCCGATTACAACGGAAGTCAGCATCAATAAATTTTAGGGATTCTTTGTTGATAGCACTACAAAAAATGCTCACGCCTTACCAAACTCAGTATTACGCCTGGTTGCTAACCCGTCGCGCGGCAGGCGATACGGTCGAATCGTTAGCTTCCACGTTGGTCGATGCGCAAGTAGACCTTAACCCGCATCAGGTCGAGGCTGCTTTGTTTGCCTGTAGAAACCCACTCTCTCGTGGCGTGATCCTGGCCGATGAAGTCGGCCTTGGTAAAACAATCGAAGCGGGTTTGGTGATTTCTCAGCATTGGGCCGAGCGCCGCCGTCGCATTCTGATTACCGTTCCCGCCAATCTGCGCAAGCAATGGCATCAAGAGTTGCAAGACAAATTCGGCCTGCAAGGTCTGATTTTAGAAGCGAAGAACTACAACGCCATCCGTAAACAAGAGCGCCGCAATCCGTTTCAATACGACGATGGACCGGTCATCTGTTCATACCAATTCGCCAAAGCCAAAGCGAATGATGTTCAAGCGATTCATTGGGACTTGGTCGTTCTGGACGAGGCACACCGGCTACGCAATGTCTACAAGCCCAGTAACGTAATCGCCAGAACGCTTAAGGAAGCCTTGGAGCGCGTTCATTCCAAAGTGCTATTAACTGCAACGCCATTGCAGAACTCCTTACTGGAACTGTACGGCTTGGTTAGCATCATCGATGATCGGGTATTCGGAGATCTCGACAGTTTCAGGGCGCAATTCAGCAGCCAAAGCCGAGATACCGCATTCGCCGGTCTTCGAGCGCGCCTTGCCCCCGTCTGCAAGCGTACCTTACGACGGCAGGTACAACCCTATGTCTCGTACACCGCAAGACGCGCCATTGTCCAGGAATTTACGCCGTCCACCGAAGAAAAAGAACTGTCGGCACGGGTGGCCGATTATCTGCGTCGCCCCAATCTCAAGGCTTTGCCGGACGGTCAACGTCAGTTGATCTCTTTGGTGTTATGGAAATTATTGGCTTCGTCTACCCATGCGATTGCCGGTGCCCTGGAAACGATGGCGAATCGCTTGCAAGGCCTGATAGAGCCGATTCAAGAAGTGCCTAACCTCGCCGAAGCCTTGGACGAAGATTACGAGTCTTTGGACGAAACCGCCGATGAATGGGATGAGTCTGCCGTCACGGACGATAAGCAAAATGCCGACGAGCAAGCCGCGATTGCCGAAGAGATAGCGGAACTGCGTCAATTCAAAAAGTTGGCCACCAGCATTCGCGACAACGCCAAAGGCAAGGCACTCTTAACCGCGCTCGAACGCGCTTTTGCGGAATTGGAACGGCTGGGCGCGCCGAAGAAAGCCATTATCTTTACCGAGTCCAAACGCACTCAGGAATACCTGCTTTCACTATTGGCCGAAACCGAATACGGTGCAGGCATCGTGCTTTTTAACGGCGCCAACAGCGATGCTCGGGCGCAAGCTATTTACAAAGAATGGTTGCAACGGCACCAGGGTACGGATCGGGTGACCGGTTCCAAAACCGCCGATACCCGTGCCGCATTGGTCGAGCAGTTCAAAGAAAACGGCACCATCATGATCGCCACCGAAGCCGGAGCCGAAGGGATTAACCTGCAATTCTGTTCCTTGGTGATCAATTACGATTTGCCTTGGAATCCGCAGCGCATCGAGCAGCGCATTGGCCGCTGTCATCGCTACGGCCAAAAATTCGATGTCGTGGTCGTCAACTTCGTGGATCGCAGCAACGAAGCGGATGCTCGCGTTTACGAACTCTTGGCGCAGAAATTTCAACTCTTTGAAGGCGTGTTCGGCGCCAGCGACGAAGTACTCGGGGCGATTGGTTCCGGGGTGGATTTCGAGCGTCGCATCGCCGAGATTTACCAGAACTGCCGCGACCCGGAAACCATCCAGACCAGCTTCCAGCAATTGCAAAACGATCTATCCAACGAGATCAACGAAGCGATGGTCAAAACTCGCCAACTGTTACTGGAAAACTTCGACGAAGAGGTGCAGGAAAAACTACGCGTCCGCGCCGAAGACAGCGTCGCTACCCGTAGCCGCTACGAGAAAATGCTGATCGACATCAGCCGCGCTGAACTGGGTGGCTGCGCCGAATTCGACGATAGCGGCTTTAGATTGCTTCGTCTGCCTGATCAGCAATTGCAAAACGTTGAATTAGGGCGTTACGAATTGCCCCGACGCAGCGGCGATGCTCATTTATATAGAATCGGCTACCCCTTGGCCGAATGGGTTACGCATCAAGCCAAAAGCCGCGTATTACCCAACGCCCGCCTGATTTTCGATTACGACGCTTATGGCACTCAGGTCAGTACGCTCAAGGCCTATCGCGGTCAAGTGGGGTGGCTGGCGGTTAAGCTCGTCACTGTCGAAGCCTTGGGCAGCCAGGAACAGCATCTAATCGTTGCCGCCAGCACAGCCGATAGTCGCATATTGATCGAAGACGATCCGGAAAAATTGTTACGTTTTCCTGCGACCTCTACTTCCTTTACTGGGGAGAGCGGAGGTGAAGTGCAATTACCTATCGTTCTAGTCGAAGACCTTGAAACGCGCAAACAAAACCTGCTCCGCGAGATCAATCAACGCAATCTGGGCTATTTTCAGCAAGAAGTCGAAAAACTGGATGCCTGGGCAGACGACCTGAAGCTCGGCCTGGAGCAGGAAATTAAGGAAATTGATAGAGAAGTGAAAGAGATTCGCCGCACTGCCGCGACTGCGCCGACACTGGATGAAAAGCTGCATTGGCAAAAACGTCAGCGGGAACTGGAAACTAAGCGTAACAAGCTCCGCCGCGAATTGTTCGACCGCCAGGATGAGATCGAGTCGCAGCGTAACGATTTGATCGGACAGTTGGAACAACAACTTCAGCAACAGGTTAGTGAACAAATCTTGTTCACTATTGAGTGGGAATTAATCTGATGGCAACCTTTCTCGCTCGACCACTCGAACTTGATCTGCTTCGTCAAAAGCTTGACGCAGACTATTCGACCCTAATCACTGGAACGGGAAACACTCCAGAGTCTCGACGCAGCAACTTCCTGTCTAAAGCAATCGCGGCATTCGTTCTACATGAAGGCGCTAGAGCTACTTTGGACGAAGCGGTGGCAGCCAGCATCGACGGCGGTCAGGATCATGGTATTGATTCGGTACTTGTTGCGCCGGATCAAACGATCTGGCTCGTCCAATCCAAGTACAAAGACTCAGGCAGCGGCGAGCCGGAACTCGGTGACGTATCGAAATTCCGCGATGGTATAACCGACTTCTTGCAAGGGCGCTGGGATCGTTTCAATAACGCGCTGCAAAACCGACAGGCAGTAATCACCAACGCTTTGAACAGTGGTGTCTGCAGAATCAAAGTCGTTCTTGCCTATTCCGGCACGGCCGTGTCCGATGACCGGCGCGACATATTTGCCGACTTAGAGCGTGCGTTCAATGGTACGAATCCGGGTTTTCTTCGGTGCCATGCCTATGGGCTCACGACGCTCCACGACCTGCATTTGGACGGGATTTCGGCCCAGCCCATAGAAGCCGAAGTCGAGTTGAGAGACTTCGGCTACACGCAGGAACCCTACCGGTCGTTCTATGGCCGCATGGATGCCAAGCGACTCGCTGAACTTTGGGCGGCGCATAAAGAGCATCTGGTTGATCGGAACATTCGCCGTTTCAAGGGCACGACCACCGTCAACACTGGACTGAGCGAGACCCTGCGACAAGAAGCGCAACACTTCTTCTACTTCAATAACGGGGTCACCTTCCTCTGCGATTCTATACAGGAGCAGCATCCGCGTGATCCAAATCGGCAGGCTGGCAGGTTTCGCGTTCGAGGCCTGTCCATCATCAACGGAGCGCAGACGGTTGGTGCGATAGCCCGCGAGCCGTTGGCTCACTACGAAGCGCATCCCGCAGTCGTCATGGCGACATTCGTTTGCCTTGAAAATGCGCCTGACGGCTTTGGTGATCGTGTTACCCAATCGCGTAACCGCCAGAATGCGGTAGAATTGGAAGACTTTGCCGCGCTCGATGAGCGGCAGGCCATCTGGCAGCAAACCTTGCAGATGGCCGGCATTACCTATCTGGTCAAACAGGGAGCGGACGATCCGCCGTTATCGCCGACCTGCTTCAGCGCACGTGAACTCGCCCCGCTTCTGGCTTGCACCGTAACCACGAACGACTGGCAGGACTACGTGGTCGCAGCCAAGACCGATAGAAAGAAGCTGTTTGGTCGGGAGGGATTGGTACCAGCTACCGATCCCTTGCGTCAGGCCTACGAGCGGCTTTTTGCCGATTCACTCACCGCAAGACAAATGTGGCGAACAGTTCAAATTGGCCGAATAATCTTGGAGAAAGTACGGGTACGCGCCAGGGTTGAGAGTGACCCTACCGGCTTACCAACAGGGACACTCCCTGCACGAGAGATTCTCAATCACGGCGTCTGGCTGATTCTGCACGTCATTTTCATCCGGCTACAATTACAAAACGGGCCGACGTTAGCTCTAATTCAGAATAAGCTGACAGCCATTTCATACGAAGTTGATCTTGTTTGTGGGCGTCTTGTGAATACTGTACAAAGCATACTGTGGAACAAGCAGGCGCGTAGCGTATTCGAAAATAAGACTGATTGTCGAACGGTGAAAGGACGCCTGATGGCTGCCTTAGCACAGCAGAGTTAGGAATAATGTAATGAGTAAGCAAAAACTCGAATTCACCTGGATTGGCAAAGACAAGCGTCCGCAACTTCAGTCGCTCATCCCGCTGCCCGAGTTTTGCAAATGACACAACCGCTATCACTGGAGGCCGTTATGCAAGCCATCGAATTAGAAACAACGATTATTAAAGGCGAGATTCACGTCAAATTGCCGACGGAAATTACCGCCGAAAAAGCCAGGTTGCTGGTGTTGTATGAAGAGGCGCCTAAGGCGGTTAGCGAAGCTTCATCCGGGTTGTTGCAATTGCTCGACAATCTAACCGCTCAACGCAATTGGCCCGAAAAAACCAAAACTGAAATCGACAACATGCTTAATGAGGAAAGAGAGTCCTGGGATTGACGCCGATGAACCGTATATATTGGGACAGTTGCATTTTTATCTATTATCTGGAAGGCAGCGAGGACGTGCGGCTTAAGCTGCGCGCTCAACTGCTCGCCACGCCGAATGCCGTCTTATGCCACACGGCATTGACAGAGCTGGAGTGCCGCGTTGAACCGATGCGCAACAACAAATACGATTTGTTGAACCAATATGACCGCTTGTTTACCAGTCCGATGACTCGCCGGCTGGTTTTAGACGACGCCGTCTATCGGCGCGCTACCGAATTGCGTGCGGCACAGCGCCTAAAAACGCCGGATGCTTTGCATCTGGCAGCGGCTATCGGGCAAGGTTGCGACTCGTTCTGGACGCGCGACAACCGCTTGGCGCAAGCGGCAGCGGGGCATATCCAGTTGATTGTTCCTGTATGAATACGCATAGGCCATGAGCAAACAAAAACTCGAACTCACTTGGATCGGCAAGGCCAAGCGGCCTCGACTGGAGCCGTGGATTTTGCTGGAAGACGCGGAAAAGTCGTATCACGCCAAGTATCGAAGGTTCCGGGTAGGTCCGAATTTACTTGCGCCCTCATGGGTATTCGCACAGATAGAAAACAACCATGCCGTATGATGACTTGCGTAAAGGCCGATTTAACGAATCATCACGCGCGTATTTCGTGACCACGGTTTTGGCGGAACGGGAAGCAGCCTATTTCCGCGATTTTCATTGCGCTCGATTGGCGATTGCTCAAATGCGCAATCTGCATGACGCTGGCGCGGTTGACTCCCTGGCTTGGGTGGTCATGTCGGATCATGTGCATTGGTTATTTCGGTTGGGAGAAACTCATACGCTTTCGGAAATTATGAAAGCCTATAAAGCGCGCGCCGCGCATCTTGTAAATGGTTATTTAAATCGACAAGGCGCGGTATGGCAAAAAGCCTTTTACGATCATGCGTTACGTGAAGAAGAGGATGTTCGGGCAATCGCGCGTTACATTGTAGCCAACCCGCTGCGGGCGGGCTTGGTTGAAAATATCGGCGATTATCCGCATTGGGATGCGATATGGTTATAGAAATTTGTGCGAATAAATTCGCACCTACATTGTAAAGCGCACTAATCAAGAAAAAATGGTAGGTGCGAATTTATTCGCACGGAAAATGACGATGACTAAACAAAAACTCGAACTCACCTGGATCGACAAGGACAAGCGGCCTCGGCTGGAGCCGCGCATTTTGTTGGAAGACCCGGAGAAGTCGTATCACGCCAGGCACCGGCTGACGGATAACGATATTTTCGACAACCGGCTGATTTTCGGCGACAACCTGCTGGCGTTGAAGGCGCTGGAGCAGGAATTTAGCGGCAAGGTGAAGTGCGTGTTTATCGATCCGCCGTACAACACCGGTAGCGCGTTTACCCATTACGATGACGGGCTGGAGCATTCGATCTGGTTGGGCTTGATGCGCGACCGGCTGGAAGTCATCCGGCGGCTGTTGGCGGACGATGGTTCGTTGTGGATTACTATCGACGACAATGAATGCCATTATTTGAAGGTGGTGTGTGATGAGGTGTTTGGACGGGGGAATTTTGTTGCTAATGTGGTTTGGCAGAAAAAATTCTCACCACAAGCAAATAGTGTCTGGCTATCAGATAGCCATGATCATGTTTTGGTATATGCAAAGAATAAAGAAACATGGCGTCCGAATCTTTTGCCAAGAACAGAAGACGCTGATTCAAGATATTCCAATTCAGACAATGATCCTCGTGGTCCTTGGACTTCGGGAGATTTTACGATTAGTTTGACCGGTGGGCAGCGTGGAGCACAGTTTGCAAAGACAGGTTTTAGTGAAAACATTTTTGAAATTACTACTCCCTCAGGGCGAAAGTTAATGCCAACAAAAGGACGTTGTTGGGCAGCATCACCTAAGCGTTTTGAAGAGTTAAGAGCTGATAACCGAATTTGGTTTGGTGAGACAGGGAATAATGTTCCACGGATCAAAAGATTTTTATCTGAGGTACAAGAGGGAATTGTTAGCATGACAGTTTGGCTTCGCACGGAAGTTGGAGATAACCAAGATGCGAAGCGCGAAGTGGCTAAATTTAATTCAGAAGCAATATTTTCTACACCGAAGCCAGAAAGGTTGATTCAACGTATTTTGGAGCTTTCAACTAGGCAAGGCGATCTCGTCCTCGACTCTTTCGCCGGCTCCGGCACGACCGGCGCGGTCGCCCACAAAATGGGCCGTCGCTGGATCTTGGTCGAGCTGGGCGAGCACTGCCATACCCACATCATCCCACGCCTGCAAAAAGTGATTGATGGAGAGGATCAAGGTGGTATCAGCAAAGCCGTCAACTGGCAGGGCGGCGGAGGTTTCCGTTATTACAAACTGGCGCCCAGCCTGATCGTCAACGACCGCTGGGGCAATCCGGTGGTCAATCCCGACTACAACGCGGCGATGCTGGCCGAAGCGTTGTGCAAGCTGGAAGGCTTTACTTATGCGCCGTCGGAAAGCCGCTGGTGGCAGCACGGCCATTCCAGCGAGCGCGATTTCATCTACGTCACCACGCAAAACCTGTCCGCCGAGCAGTTTCAGGCACTAGCCGACGAGGTGGGCGGCGAATACAGCTTGCTGGTGTGCTGTTCGGCCTTTCGGGACGTCACTGCTGCGCAAGCCAATGAGCGTTGGCCGAATCTGACCCTGAAAAAAATCCCCAAGATGGTGTTGGCGCGTTGCGAATGGGGTCATGACGATTACAGCCTGAATGTGGCGAATTTGCCGATGGCGGTTTCGCAGCCCATGCCGGAAAGCGCAAAGCCGGATAAGACAAAAGATAAAACGCCACGCTCGGGACAAATCAGTCTTTTTGCCGAGGATGATGACTTATGATGCCGCAAGATTTGCATACAGCCAAAGACGCCGATTTACGAGCTTCACTTCAGGCGCTAAAACGTGCCACCATGCTTGCGCGCGAAATTGCCTTGGAGACGAACACGGGAATCGTCGTTGTTCGGAATAATCAAATTATCCGCCTATCTGCCCAGCAATTGCGCCGTGAACGGCAAAAGGACAACATAGCCCTGGACTTGTTCGACGGGGACGCATGAATTACGAATTGACGGTGCATGCGCAGGAAAGCTTGAATAAACGCCGCAATATTCGGCTCGAATGGTTGGAGCGCGTGCTTGAACGGCCGCAATTGATTGAAGCCGATGCCTTGGACGCCGAATTGGAGCACCGGCTCGGTAAAATCGACGAATTTGAAGGGTGGGTTCTACGTGTCATTGTCAATCCGCACGTTGAACCGGTCCGCGTGATAACCGTATTTTTTGACCGCGCCATGAGGGGTAAATTATGAAACTCAGTATCGATGAAGCAGCAGATGCCTTGCATTTGCAATTGGTGGACAGCGACGTTATCGAATCGGAAGAAGTAGCGCCCGGCGTGATTATGGATTACGACAACAACGGCGAGGTGGTCGGCATAGAAATACTGCATCTGAGCAAACGGCCGCATCCGGTCGACGTGTCGGATTTTCAGTTTCAAACACATCGTAAACCCAAAGACGAAAAACCTGACGTCCCCGTTGTCGCATGAACCGCAATCAAGCACTGTTTCTCTTGACGCAAAGCAAGCCGGCCTTGGCCGAGCGCTTCGGCGTGACCCGTTTGGCGCTTTTCGGCTCCACGGTACGGAACGCGGCGCGGAGCGGATAGCGATGTCGATATACTGGTCGAGTTTGACGGGCCGGCCACCTCCGCTCGCTATTTCGGCGTGCAGTTTTATTTGGAGGATGTCTTGGGCAGTCCGGTTGATCTGGTTACCGAAAAGGCATTACGGGCGGAATTGCGCCCGTATATTGAAAAGGAAGCGTTGTATGTCTGAGTGGAGCATTATTCAAGACGATGTACCTGATTTATTGCGGCAACTGATTTTGTTGAAGGATCGATACCAATGAATGCACGCGTTTTAAATGCCGTCACCGGCCGCTTGTCGCTGCGTCCACCGCAAGCCGAATCCTTGTCGCGCTTGGCGCGTTCGCTGGAAATGGCGCCGGAGTTGTTGCAGCACGAAAAAGACTTGCCAGCGGTGTTGTCCAGTTTGAAGTCATTGTTTCCTACGTTGGAGGATTTTGAGCGCGACTTTCCTTCGCTGTGTTTTGCGTTGGCGACCGGCGTGGGTAAAACCCGCTTGATGGGGGCGTTTATCGCCTATCTGCATCTGGCGCACGGCATCAATCACTTCTTCGTGCTGGCGCCTAACCTGACGATCTACAACAAGCTGATTGCCGATTTCACCCCGAATACGCCGAAGTACGTGTTCAAGGGCATTGGCGATTTCGCCATCAACGCGCCCCGCGTTATTACTGGCGACAATTACGACCAAGCGGGTTTCGATGCTACCCGCGATATTTTTGCCGAAATCCGCGTCAATATTTTCAACATTTCCAAAATCAATTCCGAGGTGCGCGGCGGCAAGGATCCGCGCATCAAGCGCATGAAGGAAGTGTTGGGCGGCAGTTATTTCAACTATCTGGCGAATCTGCCCGATTTGGTGTTGCTGATGGACGAGTCGCACCGCTACCGCGCCAGCGCGGGCGTGCGTTCGATCAACGAATTGAAGCCTTTATTCGGATTGGAATTGACCGCGACGCCGTTTGTGGAATCGACGCGCGGGCCGGCGCCGTTCAAAAACGTGGTGATGGATTACCCGCTGGCGCAGGCGATGGAAGACGGTTTTGTGAAAGAACCGGCGGTGGTCACGCAACGTAATTTCGATGCCAAGGCGCATACGCCGGAGGAATTGGAGAAGATCAAGTTGGAAGATGGCGTGCGTTTGCACGAAACGACTAAAGTGGAGTTGTTGACCTATGCCCGCGAAAACGGGGTAAAAGCCGTTAAGCCGTTCATGTTGGCGATTGCACGGGATACCGCCCATGCCGCGCAGCTTTTGGCGCTGCTGGAGTCCGATGCGTTTTACGAAGGCCGTTATCGCGGTAAGGTGATTCAGGTCGATTCCAGCCGCTCGGGTGCCGAAGAGGAAGCGATGATTACCCGGTTGTTGGCGGTGGAAAGCGTCGATGAGCCGACCGAAATCGTGATTCACGTGAACATGCTCAAGGAAGGCTGGGACGTGACCAATCTGTACACCATCGTGCCGCTCAGGGCAGCCAATGCGCGGACGCTGATCGAGCAATCGATCGGGCGAGGTCTGCGTCTGCCGTACGGCAAGCGTACCGGCGTGGCGGCGGTGGACCGTCTGAACATCGTCGCGCATGACAAGTTTCAGGAGATTATCGACGAGGCCAATCGCGGCGATTCGCCGATTCGACTGAAACAGTTGATTCTGGAGGCTCCGAGCGGCGACGATAAAAAAGTCAGCGTGCAAGTCGTTTCTGGCGCAATGTCTCGACTAGGGTTGGGCGCGACACTGACGGTCGCCGCTCAGGCAAGTTCCGACGATAACCCCATGGGCGCGGGCATCCGTTATGCCAGTCCAGTGCCGCTTTTTACCCGTGAGCCCGAATTGCAAGCCGTGCGTGAGGTGGTGGGTGTCATAGGTAAGTGCGAGGATTTGCTGCCGAACAGCGCGGCGTTGCTCAAGCCGGAAGTGCAACAAAAAATCTTGCTGGAAGTGGCCGAGCGGCTGAAGCCGGTGCAGTCCAGTTGGCTTGCCGAGGAAGGTTTCAATTTGGCGGACGTGGTGGCGAAAACGATCGAGGTAGTCGTCCAGCAGACCATCGATATTCCGCGCATTACCGTGGTGCCGAACGGAGAGGTCGCGACCGGTTTCCATCCGTTCAAACTCGATGTCGCGCAATTGCATCTGCAACCCGGCGAACGAGAAATAGTCGGGCAAATGCTGCGCACCAACGAACAATTCACGCTGGCGGCGGAAATCGGTTTGGTTGAACGGCGTTTGGAGGATTACATCGTTCACGCCCTGGTGGATTTTGACGACATCGATTACTTCACCCACGCCGATTTATTGTATGACCTTGCCGGTCAGATGGTGCAACACTTATCCGGTTATCTTTCCGAAGCAGAGGTGCAGAGTGTGCTGGATCGCGATCGGCGCTTGATTGCCCGTGAAATCCACGCCCAGATGATGGCGCACTTCTGGGAGGAAGCCACCGAATACGAAGTGAAAGTCAGTCGCGGCTTTACCGAGTTGAAAGCGTGTAATTACACGGCTGCCGCTGGCCGCGCCGCAATCGCTCCCGGCGATTACGCGGCGTTCATCCCATCCCTGGGGATTACCGCGCATTATTATCGCGAAACGGTAACGGAAACCGGCCGCATCAAACAAATGCTGTTCGGTGGATTCGAGCGCTGTTTATATCCGTTGCAAAAGTTCGACTCGGACACTGAGCGGCGCTTTGCCATCCTATTGGAAAGAGACGCGCTAAAGTGGTTTAAACCCGCCAAAGGCCAGTTTCAAATCTACTACAAGCTGGGAGGCGAACAGTCTGAGTACATTCCCGACTTTGTCGCGGAAACCGAAACGCAAATCTTGATGGTGGAAACCAAAGCGCGAGGCGACATCGATTCCCAAGAAGTCCAGGCTAAAGCGGCGGCAGCGGCTCGTTGGTGTCAACATGCTTCGGATCACGCCGCAGAAATGGGCGCTAAACCCTGGGCTTACCTGCTATTGCCGCATGATGAGATTGTGGAGTCTAAAAGGCTGGTGGATTTTCAGCGGTTTAAATTGGCTCAGGGTTAAGCTCGAAAACTAACTTCTGGAGTTAGCCATATCCGTTTATCATGCAAATAATCAATGGATTGTGTTTCGCAAAGCATTTTCATTTCCCGATATACAAGAAAAAAGGAGAAAGGTATCTTGAAATTATTAGTAACCGGAGCTGCCGGATTTATCGGATCCGCGCTGAGTATGAAATTGCTGGAACGGGGCGATGAAATTGTCGGCATAGATAATCTGAACGATTATTATGATGTCAATCTGAAGCTGGCGCGTTTAGAGCGATTGAAAAACTACGATCGTTTTAAGTTCATCAAGCTTGACATTGCCGACAGAAGCGAGGTTGAGAGACTTTTTGCCGAAGAGAAATTCCAAAGGGTCGTGCATTTGGCGGCTCAAGCAGGCGTCCGATATTCATTGACTAACCCGCATGCTTATATCGATTCCAATATAGCGGGATTCCTCAATATCCTGGAAGGCTGCAGACATAATGCGGTAGGGCATTTGGCTTACGCTTCGTCCAGTTCGGTGTATGGTGCCAATCTCCGTATGCCTTTCTCCGTTCATGACAATGTCGATCATCCGGTTTCGCTTTATGCGGCCAGTAAAAAAGCCAACGAATTAATGGCCCATACATACAGCCATCTTTACGATCTTCCCACCACCGGGTTGCGATTTTTTACGGTTTACGGCCCCTGGGGACGACCGGATATGTCGTTGTTTACGTTTACCCGCAATATCCTTGAGGAAAAACCGATTAACGTATTCAATCACGGCAATCACCTGCGCGATTTTACCTATATAGACGATATCATCGAAGGCGTCGTCCGGGTCATCGATAAGCCAGCGCAACCCAATCCTGGTTGGAGCGGAGAAAACCCTGATCCGGGATCGAGTCTCGCGCCTTACCGGATATATAACATCGGCAATCATCATCCTGTACATCTGTTAACTTTTATTGAAACTCTGGAAAAATGTTTGGGTAAGAAAGCCGACAAGATCATGTTGCCTTTACAGCCGGGGGATGTGCCTGCAACTTATGCGGATGTTTCCGATCTGGTTCAGGATTTGGGGTATAGACCCAATACGTTGCTGGAAGACGGCATTAGAAATTTTGTTGAATGGTATAAAGAGTTTTACAAGGTAAGTGCTTCGCAGTAAGTCGATTTGCGTTAAGCCAAATGCCGCTCCGGGCGGATCGAAAACAAGGCTTGCTTGTCTTCACCTTTGCCCCCGGTTCTCCCGTTCGCTGGCGCATTCTCAAGGGTTGCGCATTTGTCCGGACGCAGGAAGAGTCGGCGGTTACGCTTCGGAATTGAGGAAAGGTGCGGGAACGGTGCGATGACAGATACGGAATCCGTACGGCGGGATACCGTCGCGCCGTACGGGCTGGGTATCCGCTATACCGGGCTTCGTCCCTGAATGATGCGCAGTATGATCACTACCACCGCGATGACCAACAGCACGTGAATGAATCCGCCCAGCGTGTAGGAAGATACCAGGCCGAGCAGCCAGAGTATGATCAAGAGGATCGCTATCGTTTCAAGCATTGCCGTTTCTCCTGTAAATGCTCCCGAACGGAAGCCGCCGCCAACAGCGGGTTGAGCTGAAAATTGCTGTTCCGTAGGGTCGTAGGATGCGGTGACGATAGGAACCGCATCAATCACGAACGATGCCAATCGCGAACGATGCGGTTCGTTCCTCACCACATCCTACGGCCCTGTTCCGTAGCCATCGGGTTGTTGGCGAATTTTAGGTTCGACGGCAGTCAATGTCGGTACGGAGCCGAACATAAACGCATGCCGGTCAGATAAGGCCGTTATCGATGACCGGCATCACCCAATAGCGGATACCGGCCCCGGCAAACTCTTCCCTGAGCCGCGCCAGCAACGCGGCCAAAACGGCTTCCTCGACATACATCTGAAACCGTATCCGCTTTTGCCGCCCGAAAACCTGTTCGGCGAGCGACAGCCCTTCGTTGCGGTGGTCGTGGGCATACACAGGAAAGCTGCTGAAGCCGTGCTCGGATTCGAAGGTCAACAGGCAATCGACGATCGCTTCTTCGAGGCCGATCGGCACGTTCAAAGTCACCAGAAATTCTTTGTCGCTCATGCATTCTCCGGGGCGCGGCCGAACCGTTTGAACAGGATCGGCAACAGGAACAGGGTCAAGAAGGTCGACGACACCAGCCCGCCGATCACCACGATCGCCAGGGGGCGCTGGATTTCGGAACCGGGCCCGGTCGCGAACAGCAACGGGATCAGGCCGAACGCCGCGATGCTGGCGGTCATCAGCACCGGCCGCAGGCGCCGGGCGGAGCCGATCACCACGACCTCGGCAAGTCCCATCCCGGTCGCCAGGAGTTGATTGAAATAGCTGACCATCACCACGCCGTTCAGCACTGCAATGCCGAGCAGCGCGATGAAGCCGACCGAGGCGGGCACCGACAGGTATTCGCCGGAAATCCACAGGCCGAATACCCCGCCGATCATCGCCAGCGGGATGTTCGACAGCACCAGCGCGGCCTGGCGCACCGAGCCGAAGGTCGAAAACAGCAGCAGGAAGATCAGGCCCAGCGAGACCGGCACCACGACCGACAACGTCGCGGCCGCGCGCTGCTGGTTTTCGAACTGGCCGCCGAATTCGACCGTATAGCCGGTCGGCAGTTTGACCTGTTCGCCGACTTTTTGCCGGGCCTCGTCGACGAAGCTGACCAGGTCGCGGCCCTGCACGTTGCTGCGCACGACCGTAAAGCGTTGCCCTTTTTCCCGGCCGATCGCGACCACTCCTTCGACTTTTTCGAGTTCGGCGATGCCGTCGATCGGCACATGGCCGCCGCCCGGCAGCGCGATCTGCAGATTGTCGAAATTGGCGGTATTGCTGTCGCCGCGCAGGAGCAGCGGGGTGCGCTTGATGCCTTCCTGGACGATGCCGAGCTTCAGCCCTTCGATTTGCGAGCGCAGCAGCTTTTCCACCGTGTCGCTGTCCAGGCCGAGCCGGCCCGCGCGCGCTTTGTCGATCCTGACCTGCAGGAACTGCATTCCGCTGTTCTGCTTGACGAACACGTCGGAAGACCCTTCGATGCCGCGCAAAATCCCGCCGATCTGTTCGGCCTTTTCGGCAAGGACGTTCAGGTCGCTGCCGAACAGTTTGACCGCCACGTCGCCGCGCGTGCCGGTCAGCATCTCGGAAACGCGCATTTCGATCGGCTGGGTAAAGCCGAACGCAATGCCAGGCGTTTCGGCCATGACCTGGCGGATTTTCTCGATCAGTTCGTCCTTGCTTTGCATCCGCCATTCGGCTTTCGGTTTCAGCACGAGGAACGTGTCGGTTTCGTTCAAACCCATCGGGTCCAGGCCGAGCTCGTCCGAGCCGACCCGGGAGACGATCGTGTCGATTTCGGGGATTTTCTTCAGCAGGTTTTTCTGCACCTGTCCGTCCAGCGCGACCGACTGCTCCAGCGAGATCGACGGCAGTTTTTCGAGCTGCACGATGATGTCGCCCTCGTCCATCGTCGGCATGAAGGTGCTGCCGATCCGGGTAAAGACGATCACGGTCAGCGCCAATAAAATCCCCGCCGCCCCGAACAGTTTCTTGGGGTTGTTCAGGCACCAGTCCAGCCTCGGCCGGTACAGTTTCAACAGCTGCCTCGGCAGCCACGGTTCTTCATGGGAGACCCGCTTGAGCAGAAACGAAGAGACGACCGGAATCGCGCTGAGCGACAATACCAGCGAGCCGCTCAGCGCGAAGACGATGGTCAGCGCGACCGGGGTGAACAATTTGCCTTCGAGGCCTTGCAGCGTCAACAGCGGCAGGAACACGATGATGATGATCAGAATGCCCGACGTGACCGGCGCGGCGACTTCGCGCGCGGCGCGGTAGATCACATGCAGCCGCGGCAGGCGGCGGGCTTTCTCGGTGTGCGCGAGATGGGTGATGATGTTTTCGACAACCACGACGGCCGCATCGACCAGCATCCCGATCGCGATCGCCAGGCCGCCGAGGCTCATCAGATTCGCCGACATGCCCATCGCATTCATTAATATAAAAGTGAACAGTGCCGCCATCGGCAACGCCAGCGCCACGGTGACCGCCGCTCTGAGGTTGCCCAGAAATGCGATCAACAGCACCACGACCAGCGCGATCGCTTCGAACAGCGCATGCAGCACCGTATCGACCGCCTTGTCGACCAGATTGCCGCGGTTGTAGAACACCTTCACGTCGACGCCGGGCGGAAAGCCGGGACGGATCTCGGCCAATTTGTCCTCGATTCCTGCGATCGTCTGCCGGGCGTTCGCGCCGCGCAGGCTCAAGACCAGGCCGGTGACCGATTCGCCCTGACCGTTCTTGCTGACCGCGCCGTAGCGGGTCAAGGCGCCGATCCTGACCTCGGCGACGTCGCCGACGGTAATCGGGATGCCGTTAAGGGTATCGATCACGATGCCGCCGAGGTCGGCGAGCGTTTTGATCCGGCCTTCGGCGCGCACGATCAAGGCTTCCTCGCCGTCGACCATTCTTCCCGCCCCGTCGTTGCGGTTATTGGCTTCGATCGCGTGCGTCAATTGGTCGATCGTGATGCCGCGCGCGGCCAGCCGGATATTGTCGGGGACCACTTCGAAGCTTCTGACCAGGCCGCCGAGCGAATTCACGTCCGCGACGCCGGGCACGGCCCGAAGCGCGGGCCGGATCACCCAGTCGAGCAGGTCGCGCCGTTCCATCAGGCTCAAATCGCCGCCTTCGATCGAAAACATATACATTTCGCCGAGCGGCGTGGTCATCGGCGCGATCCCGCCTTCGATGCCCGGCGGCAGGTCGCTCCACAGCGTGTTCAGGCGTTCGGCGATCTGTTGGCGCGCCCAGTAAATGTCGGTGCCTTCGCTGAAATCGACGGTGATGTCGGTCAGCGCGTATTTGGCGATCGAGCGCAGCATCACCTGATGCGGGATGCCGAGCAGTTCGATTTCGATCGGCGCGGTGATGCGCGCCTCGACCTCCTCGGGGGTCATGCCGGGTGCCTTCACGATTACCTTGACCTGGGTCGGCGAGACTTCCGGAAACGCGTCGATCGGGATATGGGTGAACGCGTGGTAGCCGGCGCCCGCCAGCAGCAGCATCGACAGCAGGATCAGGATGCGTTGGCTTAGTGCGAATTGAATCAGCCGCGCCATTATTCGCCGCTCCCGAGTCCGAGCCAGTTCGCTTTCAGCGCCACCGCGCCTTTGACCGCGATCTCTTCGGTGCCGGCCAGATTGCCCGCGACGATCGAAGACTCGCCCTGCCTGCCGATCACGTCGACCGGCGCGACGTCAAAGCCGCTGGCGCTCCGGATGAACAGGTACGCGCGGCCTTCGTGCTGGGCGATCGCGGTGCTCGGCACCCGGTAAGCCGGCCTTTCCGCCGTCTGGATGATCCGGATATTGATGCGCTGGCCCGGACGAATCGCGGGCTGTTTGCCCTCGATCACGGCTCTGGCCAGCACCGTTTGATTCTCCGGATTCACGTTTTGGCTGAGCAGACCGATTTTCGCCGTGGCGGCGCCGTTCTGCGGTTCGGCATTTTCAAGCTCCACGCTATCGCCGATTTTGACTTCGGCCGCGCGTTCCTGAGGAATGCTGATTTCGAGCCAGAGCTCGCTCAGATCGGCGATCCGGTACAGCGGGGCGAGCACATCGACGCGCGAGCCGGCAACGGCCATGCGTTCCATCACGGTGCCGGCGATCGGCGACCGTACCTGCAGTTGGCCGCTCAGGCGATGGGTGTTTTTCAGCCGCTCGATTTCGGCATCGGTCATCCCGGCGATTTCGAGCAGTTGCCGGTGCTCGCTGGCTTCGGACGCAAAGGCGCGATACTGGCTGGTGGTTTCCTGCCAGCGGCGTTCGGGAATCACCCCTTCCTCGAACAGCTTTTTATCGCGCCGGAAGACCAATGAGCCGAGTTGTAGCGCGCTTTCCGCTTTCAGATATTCGCGCTGCAGCGTCAATAGGTCCGGGCTGTTCAATTCCGCGAGCACCTGGCCTTTGTTGACCGTTTCGCCGATCGAGGCATGCAGCCGGGTAATCAATCCGGACTGGGATGCGCTGACCAGATAGTCCTCGGAAGGCGGCACCACGACTTTGGCCGGGGCGGTCAGCAGCGGGATTTGTGTGACCGGTTCCGGTTTGCCGAGCACGACGCCCAGATTTTTTAGATGGTCGGCGGCAATCGCGATGCTGTTTTCGGCTGCCAGCGCCGAAGCGGAAAAAAACAGCGTGGACGGTGCAAGCCACAAGGCGAAAACCAGCCCGCGTAGGGTACGCTGCGCGTATCTTTTTTCCGGCCAAGCAAAGCCCCTGCGGAAACGGTACGCACAGCGTACCCTACAGATCGGAAGATATGGATAAAGCCGATGGTTCGGAGCGCTTTTTGATGAAGAGGCGCGGAAAAAATATTCAGGTTCCAGTTCGCTTGCGCATGCGAAACCCTTGTATCTTGTATCGTGCGCCTTGTACTCGATTCGCTTTTTCATGGCATCATTCCTACCGTCTGATTGTAAAGCGCAATATCGCGCTGCAGGATCACCGAGCGTTCCTTCGCATTCAGAATCGCCTGCTGGGTTCTGGCCTTGACTCGCAGCAAATCCATCAAATCGATTTCACCGGCCGAAAAGCTGATTTCCATCATCCGCATGTGGGCTTCGGCGACCTGTCGCATTTCTTCGGCGATTTTCAGCTCCGCCTTGTTCACTTCGAGGTTGTGTTCGGCTTCGTGATGCGCCAACTCCAGGTCCCGATAAAGCTGTTGATAATCGGCCAGCAGACGGGATTCCTCGACCTGCAGCGCGGCAATCTGCGGCTGCAGGTGCGCACTGCCGCCGAAGGGCACCGAAACGGCGATGTTGAAGCTTTCGGTATTGTTACTGCGCGGATCGTGATCGCTCGGACGGTCGCTGTTGATGCCTACGGTCAGATCCGGCTGGCCGGAGCCGGTCAATCTCAACGCTTCGATCTGGGCTTTCTTGCGTTCGATCCGGCCGTTCAAGGCCGCCAGGGCCGGATGGATTTTTTGAATCTCGCCCAGCTCCGCCAGATTTTCGTTGAATTCGGCCGGAATGCGGGAAGTCTGGGTGATCGTCGCGTAGCGTTTGCGCGCGTGCATGAATTCCGCTTCGGCCAGGGTCAGGGCCGAACGTTTTTGCAGGAGTTCGGTTTCCGCCAGCAGCAGGTCGGCTTCAGGCAGATCGCCCAGCTCGACCCGGCGCCGGATTTTGTCGAATAACTGCCCGTAAGTGTCGACTTCGGCCAGCGCCTGCTGATGGCGGACTTTTTGCAGTTCCATGTCCCAAAGCGCGGTGCGGATCAGGCCGGCGACGCGCAGGCGGACTGCCTTCGATTGCGATTCGGCGTCTGCTTGCGCGCGGTCGGCCAGGCTGCGTTCCGCATCGCGCTGGCCGGGGTTCCACAAAGGCACCTGTACGATCGCGTCGATATAGTGCAGCGTGCCGCTGGTCGCTTCCTGATACGCCAGTCCCGCCCGCGCGGCTCCGGATGTCCAGCTTTTGCTGCGCTCCAGAATCGCCGCCGCTTCCGCTTCCTGCGCGGCGAGCCAGGCGGAGTCGGGATATTTTTCCAGCGTCAGGTCGATCACTTGGGTCAGATTCAAGGTGGGATCGACTTCGATCGGATCGAAATGGTCGATAGTCGGTTGAATGTTCCGATGGAATTCCGGCGGCCGGGCGATATCTTCCGCCTGCGCAGCGAAAGACAATAGAGCCGCGCCCAGAGCTGCGGCAGCGCGGCCGGACGGATAAAGATTCAATGCATTCATAGGTTCAATGCTCAATGCGGCGGCAGCGCCGCTCCGGATGAGGCAGGCAGTGACGCGCGACCGCGCGCGAATGCGCGGCGAGCGTCTAAACCTGGCGACTTAAACTTCCGATTAAGGAATGGAACAGGCCGTTATGCGGCCAGCGGAGGTGCGCGCGGAGCGGCGGGGGAAGGCGAACGATGCCGCGAAGCGGGCAGCGGGGGCTGAGGAAATTCCGTCCGGGATACGGCGGGAGAGGCATCGGGGCAGAAAAGCCGGGGCAGAAGCGCCGGACCGGTGCCGTCGGGAAAAGGCTTGCCGGAGAGGCCGGGTTGTTTTTCACGGAAACCGTCATCGACCGCAACGATGCAGTCCGCGGCGTCCGCATAGCTTGACTCGGGCTGAGCGGCGATCACGCCGCCGGCGGGTGCGCCGTAAGCTTCAAGCCCCGGAACGTGCAGGCCGAACTGCGGGTCTGGCTGGCTGGTATGCGCGTGCAGCAGCGGGGCAAAAAATTGCAGAATGACCAGCAAAAGCGGTAAAAATGAATGACTCGATAACAACATGGGGGTGACGATGGAATCGGTTCCCGCATTATACGCTTTAAACCGAATTCAAATCCGAAATTTAAGTGGCTGCCGGCCGGTTTTGGGAAGCAGAACCGGCGTCATCGAAGCGTAGGATCACCGATCCGAATCCGGTAAGGCAGCGTTTCTCGATTATTTGCCCGCGCTTGGACAACGGCTTTTCCTCCCTTGTCGCGGCTCTCGCCGTAAAAGGATGCGTCGGCCCCTGACGCAAGGACATCCGTCAAAGGATGGGGCCGATTCGCGTTCCGCTAGAGCATTTTCATATCGTTTTTTAGGGAAGTCCTTACCGTCTGAAGGGTGCCCTGCCGTTAAGTCCAACCTCGTAGGGTACGCTGTGCGTACCCTCAATGTCGAAAGGTACGCACAGCGTACCCTACGAGTGCAGTCGTCTCAATCCCTGACCGGGGCAGGCTCTGCCGGAATGACGTGCTTTCCTTACGAAGGCCATAGACCCAAAGCGAAAATGCTCTAGTAACGGGGATAATAGCCGTAGTATCCGCCCCAGAAATAAGGATACCCGTAATAGCCCGGATAGGGATAGAAGCCGCCGGGGCCGAAGCCGCCGTTGTAATAATAAGGCATGCGTTCGTATTGGGGCCATAGATGCAGCGTAGTGGCCTGGAGCGCCGGCAGCCTGAGGTTTTTTTTCCCAACCATCAACGCTTCGTCGCCCTTCAGCACTCCGGCCGCAGTGACCTCTTTATCTTTCTCATAGATCGCTGGATCGAGAAACGTATTGCTGTAGATGTAAAAACGTCCTTGCGGCGGTTTGTCCCGGACCGGGCGCCCGTAGCTGTTCAGCGGATAGGCAATGACCTGGAGCCGGCTGAACGATTGCTCGTTCAGCACGTCAATGATCACCCCTCCCCAGCGCACCGGATATTTCCGGTAGTGGGCAATATCGCCGGTTGCTTGGGAATACGAAATATCGACCGCGGGCGGGTTTTCAATGGCCGGCGGCAAGGTGGAGCAGGCGGTTAACGACAAGCAGAGAATGAGCAATGGCAAATACTTCATCGGAGGGTCTCCATAGCCGGTTTGAAGAGGATATTTCGCGGTTTAAAAAATTTTCGATCGGATATTAGCGGAGTTATATGGTAAATTGTCAAAAAAAGAACACAAATTAAGACTTTGAATGAGGGGAATAATTTTCTTGAACGGTTGTTATTTTTCAAGGCGTCCCCATAATTTTTACTCCTAAAGAATAGTGCCGAAGGTTCCTGAAATGGACACGCAAAAAGATTTAGACATACAACAACCCCGATTGCTGCTGCCGGTATTGCCGCTCCGCGATGTGGTGGTTTATCCGCACATGGTGATTCCGTTATTCGTCGGCCGGGAGCGTTCAATCGATGCGCTGGACGCGGCGATGAAGGAAAACAAGCAGATTCTGCTGGTCGCCCAGCGCGAAGCGGAAGTCGACGAGCCCGATTTCGATGACCTTTACCGGGTCGGTACGCTGGCCAATATTTTGCAGTTGCTGAAACTGCCCGACGGCACGGTCAAGGTGCTGGTCGAAGGCAGCGAGCGCAGCCAGGTTTTAAAGTATAAGGAAACCGGCAGTTATTTTTCGGCCTCCGTTGCCACCATCGAAGAACAACTCGTCCTGTCCGAACAGGAGCAGGAAGTCCTGCAGCGTACCGCGATCAGTTCGTTCGACCAGTACGTCAAGCTGAACAACAAGATACCGCCCGAAGTGCTGAATGCGCTGGCCGGCATCGACGACCTGAGCCGCCTGGCCGATACGATCGCCGCGCACATGGCGTTGAAGGTCAACGAGAAGCAGGCGATCCTCGAAACGGTGGAGATCGGCAAGCGCCTGGAAAGTTTGATGACTTACATGGAAAGCGAAGTCGATCTGCTCGAAATGGAAAAACGCATCCGTGTGCGCGTGAAGCAGCAGATGGAAAAGAACCAGCGCGAATATTACCTGAACGAGCAGATGAAGGCGATTCAGAAGGAGCTGGGCGAAATCGAAAATGCGCCGAACGAAGTCGAGGACCTCGAACGCAAGATCGAAGAAGCCGGCATGCCCAAGGAAGCCAAGGCCAAGGCGCTGGCGGAGTTGAACAAGCTGAAGCTGATGTCGCCGATGTCGGCCGAAGCGACCGTGGTCAGGAACTACATCGACTGGATGGTCAGCGTGCCGTGGAAGCAAAAGACCAAAGTCCGCAACGATCTGAAAATCGCAGAGCAGGTGTTGGAAGAGGATCATTTCGGGCTCGAAAAGGTCAAGGAACGGATTCTCGAATACCTGGCCGTGCAGCAGCGCGTCAAACAGCTGAAAGGGCCGATCCTGTGCCTGGTGGGGCCTCCGGGCGTCGGCAAGACCTCGCTCGGCGAGTCGATTGCGCGCGCGACCAACCGCAAGTATGTGCGCATGGCCTTGGGCGGGGTGCGCGACGAAGCCGAAATTCGCGGGCACCGGCGCACCTATATCGGCTCGATGCCGGGCAAGATCCTGCAGAATCTTGCCAAGGTGAAGGTACGCAACCCGATGTTTCTGCTCGACGAAATCGACAAGATGGCGGCCGATTTTCGCGGCGACCCGGCCTCGGCCTTGCTGGAGGTGCTGGACCCCGAGCAAAATCATACGTTTTCGGACCACTATCTGGAGGTCGATTTCGACCTGTCCGACGTGATGTTCGTCGCGACCGCGAATACGATGAACATTCCGCCGGCGCTGTTGGACCGGATGGAAGTGATTCGTCTGGCGGGCTATACGGAGGACGAAAAAATTAATATCGCGATGCGTTACCTGATTCCGAAACAGATCCGGAACAACGGCCTGAAAGTGCACGAGATCGAGATCAGCGAGGCCGCCGTGCGCGACATGATCCGCTATTACACCCGCGAAGCGGGCGTTCGGGGTCTGGAGCGCGATATTTCGAAGGTTTGCCGGAAAGTGGTCAAGTCGCTGCTGCTGGAGCCGGCCGGACGCAAGATGGAGGTCACGTCGGAAAATCTGGACAGCTTCCTGGGGGTTCGGCGTTTCGATTTCGGCTTGGCCGAAGAGCAGGATCAGATCGGACAGGTGACCGGCCTGGCCTGGACCGAAGTCGGCGGCGAACTTTTGACGATCGAAACCGCGGTGATTCCAGGTAAGGGCAAGCATTCTTCGACCGGTAAGCTCGGCGAAGTGATGAAGGAGTCGATCGAAGCGGCGATGACCGTGGTCAGAAGCCGTGCGAAGGCTTTCGGCATCGGCAACGACGTGTTCCAGAAAAACGACATCCATATTCACGTCCCGGAAGGGGCGACTCCGAAAGACGGCCCGAGCGCGGGCATCGGGATGTGCACGGCGATCATTTCCGCGCTGACCAAAATCCCGGTCCACGCAAACGTGGCGATGACCGGCGAAATTACGCTGCGCGGCGAAGTGCTGCCGATCGGCGGCCTGAAGGAAAAACTGCTGGCCGCCCACCGGGGGGGGATCACTACCGTGCTGATTCCGGCCGATAATGCGAAAGATTTGGCGGACATTCCGGAAAATATCAAACAAAATCTGGATATTAAGCCGGTGCACTGGATCGACGAAGTGCTGGCGGTTGCCTTGCAGTATCTGCCGACACCCGCGGCGAGCGACGAGGCCGAGGAAAAAAGTAAGGCCGACCTGGATTCCGTGAAAGTAAAAAACCAGGGAGTAACCGCGCATTAAGCTTTGCCGCTTTTTGCGGCGAAAGCGCGGAAATGCAGTTATTTCAAGCGTTCCAGGCTTGACAGTAAGGAATCGCGCTTGATATAACTGTAGCTTCCTGTGTGGTTTTCGCGCCCATAAGGATTGAACCGGGTTTTACTGAACGAACATAGAATAGAACTTCCTAAGGGGGAACAATAATGAATAAATCGGAATTAATCGACGCAATCGCACAGTCTTCCGGCTTGACCAAGGCTGACGCCGGTCGCGCTCTGGACGGCTTCACCAAAGCCGTGGAAGAAGCCCTGAAAGCCGGCGATTCGGTCACGCTGGTCGGTTTCGGCACGTTTTCCGTGAAGGAAAGACCCGAGCGCAAGGGCCGTAATCCGCAGACCGGAGAAGAAATTACGATCAAGGCTGCAAAAATTCCTTCATTTAAGGTTGGCAAATCTTTAAAAGATGCTGTATAATGGCAATCTTTAAGTCGGGTGCTTAGCTCAGCTGGGAGAGCATCGCCCTTACAAGGCGAGGGTCGGGGGTTCGAACCCCTCAGCACCCACCAGACTTTGGAGCGGTAGTTCAGTTGGTCAGAATACCGGCCTGTCACGCCGGGGGTCGCGGGTTCGAGCCCCGTCCGCTCCGCCAAAACAAGAAAGCCCCGTACCTTTCGGTCCGGGGCTTTTTTTTTAATCGGGTTTTGCCGCACTGCGATAAAGTCAAGGTCCTCCGCGAGGGAAGGGCAAAGAGGAAATGAATACAGGGACGCTTTATTGATCCTTCTCTTTCCGGAGGAGGAAAATTTCAGTCATTGGCTTGACGGCAATGGGGTTTTGCCTTCAATCGAGGGTTTCTTTAAGGTAAAAAGCATATGCTGACGACAATCAGAGAAAAGACGCAAGGCGCGTTCGCATGGGTCATCTTGCTGGCGATCGGTATCCCGTTTGCGTTATGGGGCATCCAGAATTATGTTGATGCCGGGAAAGTTGCCCCGGTAGCTTCGGTAGGCGATAAAGATTTTTATCAGAACGACGTAAACCGGGCCTATGAGCAGTATGCGCAGCAGTTCCGCGGCCTGGGCATCGACGAACGGACGTTGAAAGCGCAGGCGCTCGACAAGCTGATCAAGGACGAGGTCCTGTTGCAATATGCGCATGCGAAAGGTTTGGTCGCGACCGATCAGGAAGCGCGCGATTTCATCAAAAATCTCGATTACTTCAAGGTCGACGGCAAATTTAACGAGCAGCGCTACAAATCGCTCTTGAGTGCGCAAAGGATGAATTCGAACGAATTCGTGGCGAGAATCAAGAATGCGCTGATCATGGAGCAACTGCAAGAAAGCGTTTCCGATACCGGTTTTGCGACGCCTTACGATGTCGAGAGTTTTTTCAAGATTCAGAATCAGCAGCGCGATTTCGACTATGTCACCGTGGCGTTGCCGAAGCTGACCGAACAGCCTTCCAACGAAGAAATCAACGCTTATTACCAGCAGCATCAGGATCGGTTTAAAACGCCCGAGCAGATCTCGGTCGCCTACGTGGAGTTGTCGCTGGATGCGATTTCGCAGAAGGTCGAAGTCAACGAGGATAAGCTGAAAGCGTACTACGCCGAGCAAAAGGATCAGTACAGTACGCCGGAACGCCGCAAGATCAGCCATATCCTGTTCGCGGTCAATAAGGATACCGACGAAAAAGCCGTGCTTGCCAAGGCGCAGAAAGCGAAAGCCGAACTGGCGAACAAAGACTTCGCGAAACTGGCCGCCGAAGTATCCGACGATAAGCTGACCGCGAAGAACGGCGGCGATTTGGGCCTGTTCAATGCCGGCTCGATGGAAAAGGCGTTCGAAGAGGCCGTCGGCAAGCTTAAACTGGGCGAAGTCTCCGAGCCGGTCAAATCGTCGTTCGGCTATCATCTGATCAAGGTGACCGAACTGGTGCCGGGAGAAACGAAACCGTTCGACAGAGTGAAGGCCGAAGTCGAGAAGGCTTACCGGAAAGCGCAGGCCGAATCGGTATTTTACGATTCGGGCGAAAAACTGGCCGAGATGAGTTACGAAAATCCGGATAATCTGGATGCGGTCGCCAAGGCGCTGGGGTTGACGGTGAATAAAACCGACTTCTTTACCAAGGCGACCGGCGTCGGCATTGCCGCGAATCCGAAAATCCGCGAAGCGGCGTTTTCCGATGAAGTGCTGCAAGGCAACAATAGCGCGCCGGTCGAAGTCAGCCCCGAGCATGTGGTCGTGCTTCGCAAGCTCGATCATAAACCGGCCGCGATCCAGGCGCTGGACAGCGTAAAAGCCGGCATCGTCGCGCAACTGCAGACGGAGAAGGCCAAAAAGCAGGCCCTCGAAAAAGCGCAAAAACTGAAGGAAGCATTGCGCTCCGGCGAGACGCTGGCGAATCTGGCCGCGAACGAGAAGCTCGAAGTGAAAACGCTGACCGGCTATACGCGCAGCAAGACCGAGATACCCGACGCGCTCAGCGAGGCGGTATTCAAAGCGGCGAAGCCTCAGGCAGGCAAGCCGACGATTCTGGTTGCCGAACTGCCGGACGGCTCGCAGGCCGTGGCCAGCCTGACCCAGGTGGCGCCGGGCGTGATGAGCGAGGACGACAAGAAGAAAATGGATCTGGCGACCAAGAATATCGCCAGGGCTTTCGGACAGGCCGACTTCAATGCGATGCTGGCGACGCTCGAAGCCGATGCGGATATCGAGATCAATCAGTCCGCCGGCGAGGCCAAAACGCAATAAAAAATAAAAAGGGAGCTTCGGCTCCCTTTTTTTGTATGTCCTGATGATGGGACATGGCCACCCCTACCTGCCTTATTGTCGAAAGGCCGGCCGGGCATTGAAAACTTGGCAGGCTAGGCCGGAAAGCCATTTTCGGTTGAACTCACCCATTGAAAATCAATCCCTGAAGTTGATGTACTGCAGAGGCATCTCCAGCTTCTCCTGCTTCAGCATTTGAATCACCTCCTGCAGATCGTCGCGCTGTTTGCCGGTCACGCGGACCTGATCCCCCTGGATCGCGGCCTGCACTTTCAATTTTTTGTCCTTGATCATTTTGACGATTTTTTTGGCCAGCGCCGGATCGATGCCCTGTTTAAGCGTGATTTCCTGGCGCACGACCTTGCCGCTCGCTTTAGGTTCCGCAATGTCCAGGCAGCCGATATCGACGCCGCGTTTGGTCAGCTTGGTCTGTACGATATCGAGCATTTGCTGCAGTTGAAATTCCGAGCCGGAGGTCATCAGGAGCTTATTGTCGTTCAGTTCGTAGCTGGAGTGGGTGCCTTTGAAGTCGAAGCGGGTCGAGACTTCCTTGTTGGCCTGATCCACCGCGTTACGGGCTTCCTGTTTATCGAATTCGGAAACAATGTCAAAAGAGGGCATTTCGAAAGAGCGGCTGGTTAGAAAAGAAGATTTTACTATAATTCATAAGGAATAGGCCGCGAGTCTATCGGAATCAGTTTGTGCCCCAGCTATACCGAAATCCATGCATACTTTTCTAAGCCTTTGCCTGTGTCGATGTTGCCTGCTGATGCATCGGGCGCAGTGCTTTTTGTTTCCCTCTACAATCAATTCCGGATGAAGTCGAGGCAATCGAATGACCCGGACGACTTTCCGTTCTTACCGCCTCAAAATATGGTTGCCGCTGAGCAGTTTTTTGCCGTTTATTGGTTTGCTGTCCGGTGTCGTAGGGCTCGATTACCACAATACGCGGGCGGTTGATGCGCCAGCGTACCGAAGCGGCCGTCCTGGATTTTTTAAAACGGCTGCAGTCAAAAAAATCTCGGAAAACGATCCTTCGGTTAAAAATCCGTTGTCCGGCGAGGGTGAATTGACGCGGCTTGGACGCATTCTGGAACAGAACCATCAGGTTCTACAGCATACCCTAAAAGTGCTCAAGCAGCGCGAACAGTTGTTGGCGGTGACTTTGCAGGCGATTGGCAACGGCTTGATCACGACCGGCAGACAGGGTTCCATCACCGGAATGAATCCGATTGCCGAACAGTTGACCGGCTGAAGAGGCCGTTGGCCAGCCGATCGAGACGCTCTTCAACATCATGGACTCGGATACCGGAGAAACCATTCTCTCGCCTTGCTCAAGGTTTTTCCTTTATCTCCCGGCCCGCAAGATGTTGCCGGGTAAAATCGCCGATCGCCGCAATGCGCGCCAGGCGGACCGCTTCGCCGATCTCCGGTCCCTTCAGGCCGCCGTTCAGTATGGAGGCGGTATCCGCCTCGGCGCCGGCCCGCGCCGCGCCGCGCATGAATTCGGCTTGCGGGTAGGGCCGCCCTTCAAAGCCCTTGCGGCCTCTGGCATCCGCTTCGCACGCCGCTAAAAAATCGTCGAGCGAATGGCGAGGTTTGAATGCTCCTAGCGCGGCCAGCGTATCGGTCAGGGTGCCCGGCCGCAGTTCGAACGCCTTATGGCAATGGGTATGGTATTTGGCGACTTGCAGTGCGAGCGCCTTGAACGCGTTCGGCACGCGCAGGCGCGCGCACATTGTCTCCAGCACGCCGAGCCCGCGCTGCTCGTGCCCGTAGTGATGCGGCCAGTTGTCCTTCGGCGTGACCCCTTTGCCGAGGTCATGCGTCAGCGCGGCGAACCGGACGACGGGTTTAGCGGACAGCCGTGCGGCCTGTTCCAGACACATCAGCGTATGCACGCCGGTGTCGATTTCGGGATGATGCTTCTCGGGCTGCGGCACGCCGAACAGGCGGTCGATTTCCGGAAACACGGCCGCGAGCGCACCGCAGTCCCTGAGGGTCCGGAAAAAGGCGGCCGGGCCGGGCTCTTTCAGGGCTTTCGCCAGTTCGGCCCAGACCCGTTCGGGGACCAGGAAGTCGGCTTCGCCTGCCGCGACCATCCTGCGCATCAGCGCGAGCGTTTCCGGCGCGACCGTGAAGCCGAGGCGCTGATAGCGCGCCGCGAAGCGGGCAATCCGCAGAATGCGCACCGGATCTTCCGCGAAAGCCGGAGATACATGACGCAAAATACGCTTTTCAAGATCGGCGCGGCCGCCGTACGGGTCGACCAGTCGGCCGTCCGCGGTCATCGCCATCGCATTGATCGTCAGATCGCGGCGCAGCAAATCCTGCTCCAGGGTGACATCCGGCGCCGCGTTCACCGCAAACCCCCTGTAGCCGGGCGCGGTTTTGCGCTCGGTTCGGGCCAGCGCGTATTCTTCGTGGCTGTCCGGATGCAGGAACACCGGAAAATCCTTGCCTACCGGCCGAAATCCCCGGCGGATCATCGACTCGTTCGTTTCGCCGATGACGACCCAATCGCGTTCTTCGACCGGAAGCTTCAGCAAACTGTCGCGCACTGCGCCGCCGACCAGATAAATTTCCATATGTGATGACTTTATTGATGAAGCTTCTTAGCATACCATAGACGGCGAAACGGCGGCAGCCGATAGCCGTCAACGGGTTCGGGAGAAAAAGTGAGCGTTTTATTTTCAGCCGCCATGCTGCTGGGTGCCGTGGCCGGCTTGTTTGCGGGACTTTTCGGCATCGGCGGCGGCCTGATCATGGTGCCGGTGCTGGCGATGTTGTTCGCGGCGCAAGGGTTCGCCCCGGGGCAGGTGATGATCATGTCGGTCGCGACTTCATTGGCGACGATCATCCTGACCTCGATCGCATCGGTGATCGCGCACCATCGGCTCGGCGCGGTGATCTGGGACAAGGTTTGGCGTCTGGTGCCCGGCATCATGGCGGGGGCGGTACTCGGTACGGTGATTGCCGACCGGATTTCGGGCGAGGTATTGCGGATCGTGTTCGTTATCTATCTGTTGTATGTCTCGTTGCAGTTGGCGCTGCAAAGAAAGCCGAACGTCGGCGGGAAACCTTCTTCGCGGCTTCAGGATCATGCGATGGCCTTGTTGACCGGCAGTCTATCGGCCATTATCGGGATTGGGGGCGGCTCGCTGACTGTGCCGTATCTGGTGCATTTCCGGATTCCCATCCGGAATGCGGTCGCGGTGTCCAGCGCCTGCGGGCTGCCGATCGCGATTGCCGGAACCGCCGGTTATATCCTGCTGGGCTTCAAGGCGCCGCTGTTGCCCGAATGGAGTTTGGGGTATATTTATCTGCCTGCGTTCGCCGGAATCGTATTGACCAGCGTGCTCACCGCGCCGATCGGCGCGAAGCTGGCCGGGATCGTTCCGGCGCAAAAACTGAAACGCTACTTCGCGTTGTTGTTGCTGATCATGGCGGCCAAAATGATCTGGCTCTAGCCGGATTCGCTTTACATGCATGACGATTTGGGTATTGAATGAACAAAAATTGGCTGGAACGGATAAGGTTGACTCCCCGCATAGGGTTCTTTCTGGGATTCTTCGGCTGCGTTTTTCTGTTGTCGATGGGCGCTTATTTTCAGTTCGTCGGCGGACTGGAGCCGTGCCCGTTGTGTATTTCCCAGCGTATCGGGATCTTGCTGACCGGGATCGTGTTTCTGATTGCCGGACTGCATAATCCGGGCAGCGCCGGCGTCAAAGTTTATGCGATTCTGGGAACGCTGACCGCACTGGGCGGCGGCTCGGTGTCGGTCCGGCACGTCTGGCTGCAGCATCTGCCGCCCGAAGAGGTGCCCGAATGCGGCCCGGGACTCGAATACGTCTTCAACAATTTTCCGCTGACCGAAACGCTGAAGCTGATGCTGAGCGGTACGGGCGATTGCGCAAAAGTCGACTGGACTTTCTGGGGGCTGAGCATGCCGGCCTGGACCTTGGTCGCCTTTTTGATGCTGGCCGCGCTGAGCCTGCTGCAGTTCTGGAACGCCAGGCCGCGTGGATCGGAATCTTCGAGGGACTGATTCCGATCGCCTCATTCTAAGTGCGGCAGCGGCGTAGCCCATCCAGGCTCCGGCAAAACGGAGCATTCGCCGCATTCGACAGGGGGAAGCCGGTTTTTCGTTGGCCGTTTTTATCTAAAACGGCGCATTTTCTTCCCGGGCTTGACAAGTTATGCACCGGTTTGAACTTGTGCTTCGGCGCCTGCTTTTATTGGCCTAATATTTTTTTAAATCAAGGCTTTCGCTTTTTTATATCTTTCTAAGTTATTGATATAAGATAAAAATATTGCGAGGCCAATTTTTGGCCAAATTAACAAAACCACAATAAAAACCGCAATTAAGCGTCATTGGAAAGTATTTTTCCACAGACTTATCCACAGCTTTTGTGGGTAACTCCGAGTTGTTCTCAAGATAGAGCCACTTAGCGGTCATTTTTAATTCCCGTTTCAATTTGTATGGCAAAGTTGCAGGAAAAGGCAGCGCCGATTCTCCGCGTGGCGGTCGATGTGCCGCTGTACCGTTTATTCGATTACGAAATCCCGGAAACAATCGCCACGGAACGGCTGAAGCCCGGCCTTCGCCTGTCGGTGCCGTTCGGCAGGGTTCAAAAGACCGGTTATCTGGTCAGCCTGGAGGAGCGCAGTGAAGTGAGCGGAGTCCGGCTGAAACCCATAGCCGGCGTGCTCGATCGGGAACCTTTGCTGTCGCCGGGCGATTTGCGTCTCCTGCATTGGGCGGCGCGCTACTATCATCATCCGCTCGGCGAAGTTTTTGCTTCGGCGTTTCCCTCGGGGCTTCGGCAGGGCAGGGCTGCCGTGCTCGGGCGGCCGGCACGGTATGTGCTGACCGCCCAAGGCCGGGAGTTCGAACCGGGATTATTGCAGAGAGCACCGAGGCAGAAGCTGTTGCTGGAAGCATTCCGGCAGTGCCCGGACGGTCTATCCGAGGCCGAACTGGCGGCGTCGGTCGATAATTGGCGGCCCGCCCTGAAGCAACTGGCGGCAAAAGCGCTGTTGCAGCTTGATGATGCCGAGATAGCGTTCGCCGTTGCCGAATCGCCGCCGGTCAAAGGCAATCCGGTCGTATGCAACCCCGAGCAGACGGCCGCCGTCGCCGAGGTTTGCGCGGGGCTTGACCGTTTCGGCGTATTCCTGCTCGAAGGCGTGACCGGCAGCGGCAAAACCGAAGTGTACATGCAGATCATTGGGAAGGTGCTCGAACGCGGCCTGCAGGTGCTGGTGCTGCTGCCCGAAATCACCCTGACGCCGCAGCTCGAGAACCGCTTTAGGCAGCGTTTTGCGGTCGAGATCGAAGTCTCGCACTCGAAACTGACCGACGCCCAGCGCCAGCATGCCTGGCTATCGATGCAGCAGGGCTCCGGCGCGATTCTGCTCGGCACGCGCTCGGCGCTGTTTACGCCGCTGCCGAGGCTCGGCCTGATCATTCTGGACGAGGAGCATGACGCCTCCTTCAAGCAGCAGGAAAGCTTTCGTTTTTCGGCCCGCGATGTCGCGATCGTCCGCGCCAAACTGGCCAATGTGCCGGCGTTGCTCGGCTCGGCGACGCCCTCGCTGGAAAGCCTGTATAACGCGCAAGCGGGGCGCTACCGCCTGCTGCGGCTGCCTAACCGCGCCGGCAACGCGGCGGCGCCTGCGGTCCGCTTGCTCGACATCCGCAACAAGCCCCTGCAAGAAGGCATTTCCGAACCGTTACTTGCGGAGATCCGGCAGACGTTGGAGAAGGGCGAACAGGTGCTGTTGTTTCTGAACCGGCGCGGCTTCGCGCCGAGGCTGATCTGCCACGACTGCGGCTGGGTTGCTCGTTGCACTCATTGCGATGCGAATCTGGTGATCCATTTCCGCGAACAAAAGCTGCGCTGCCACCATTGCGATGCCGAACAGCCGCTGGTCAAAAGCTGCCTTTCGTGCACCGGCAGCACCTTGAGGCCGCTCGGACTCGGCACCGAACGGGTCGAACAAATCCTGCCCGGGCTGTTTCCGGATAAAGCGGTCGTCCGGCTCGACCGCGACACCACGCAGCGCAAAGGCTCGCTCGAAAACTACCTGAAGCAGATCAACGAAGGCCGGGCGGACATCATCCTGGGCACGCAGATGCTCGCGAAAGGCCATCATTTTCCGAATGTGACCCTGGTCGCGATCCTCGACACCGACAGCGGTCTGTACAGCATCGATTTTCATGCCGCCGAAAGACTCGCGCAGATGATCGTCCAGGTGATCGGGCGCGCCGGCAGGGCGGACAAGCCCGGTTCCGTCATCCTGCAGACCCGGCATCCCGGGCATCCGTTGTTGACCACGCTGATTCGCGAGGGTTACAACGGTTTCGCGAGGCAGGCATTGGCCGAGCGCAAGGCGGCCGCGCTGCCGCCGTTCAGTCATCAGGCGCTGTTTCGGGTTCAGGCGGGCGATCCCTTCAAACCCAAGGCGTTTCTGGAAGCAGTGAAGAATCTGGCCGCCGCCGGGCAGACCGGCGGAACGCTGGTGCTGGGGCCAGTGGCCGCGCCGATGGCGAAGCGGGCCGGTTCGTACCGTTACCAGCTGCTGCTGCAGGATGCGAACCGCCAGGCGTTGCAGCGATTGCTGGATCGCCTGCTGCCTGAAATCGACAAAATCAAAAAGGAAAAAAATCTGCGCTGGTCGCTCGATGTCGATCCGGTGGATTTGTATTGATGGGAATAGGGCTTGCTGCTCAAAGAGCTGCCCCTCCTCCGGGAAATCCGCGAGGAGGGACAGGCAGGGCCGTTGCACCGTATTGCGCGGTTTGACCGGCAGCCTGGGCGCGGGGGCTGTGCCTGCCTCGGCGGCAGAGAACCTCCGAGCGTCAGGGAAAGTCGGCCCTTGCTGCTGCCGAATCGCTTTGCCTCGATGGGGGCCGTTGTCGATGGCGATTGAATGTTCGCCATCTTTCGGGGCCGTTGACACGAAAGCGGTAGCCGTCTGTGAATCGACAGGCGTCGATAATGTTCAAGCATATCCCGTGCCATAGGGTGTTTTCTAGAAGAAATGAGGCAAGCGCCGGGCGTTTTCCCGGTTTTTTTCAAACCTTTTTTTGGAAGCGATGCGACAGGCTGCACTAAAACAGGGAAAACGGGTACGAAACTGCACTATCTTGACCACGGGCTGAGCCCCGGAACCCTTCCAAAGCGGCGACGGGTCGCCGGCCCGCCCGCATTCGCCGCCGAATCCAGAGCGCGTGACTCCGCAAGCCTGATCATGACCGAATGGATAATCGGGTAATTTTGATAGATAATGCGTAGATATTTTCCGATTCTTTTACCCGTTTTTACCCGTAATGAAAAAAAAATTAGAGGTACTGTTACGCCAGGCCGTCGATACGTTGAAAAACGACGGCACATTGCCGCAGGATGCCGATCCGGCTATTAACATCGAGCACAGCCGGGACCCGGCGCACGGCGATTTTGCATCGAACCTGGCGCTGGTGCTGGCTAAAGCCGCCAAGTCGAATTCCCGCCAGTTGGCCGAGAAGATCGCCGCCGCGCTGCCGGAAGACGATGCGGTCACCCAGGTGGAAATTGCCGGCCCCGGCTTCATCAATTTTTTTATCGATCCGCACGGACAGTACGACACCATCAGGACGATTCATGACCGGGGCAGTGAATTCGGATTAAGCAAGACGGGAGTAGGCAAACGGGTTCAGGTCGAATTCGTCTCGGCCAATCCGACCGGTCCCTTGCATGTGGGGCACGGGCGCGGCGCGGCCTACGGTTCGGTTGTCGCGGACCTGCTCGAAGCGGCCGGTTTCGACGTGCACCGCGAATATTACGTCAACGACGCGGGCCGGCAGATGGATATTCTGGCGACCAGCCTCTGGCTCCGCTATCTCGAAGACTGTGGCGAGGTGCTACATTTTCCCAGCAACGGCTACCGCGGCGAATACGTGCGCGACATTTCCTCGGCCATTCACCGTGCTTCGGGCGATGCGTTCCGTTTTCCGGCTCAGGCGGTGTTCGAGGATATTCCGCCCGACGAAGCGCAGGGCGGCGACAAGGAAATCCATATCGACGCGCTGATCGCCAGGGCCAAGAAGCTGCTCGGCGGCGCACATTACGAGCATTTTTTCCAGGCCGGCCTGAACGACATTCTGGACGACATCCGGGACGATCTCCGGGAATTCGGCGTCGAATACCAGGAATGGTTCTCCGAGCGCCGCCTGATGGCCGACGATTCGGTCGCGAAGGCGCTCGACCGGCTGCGCGCCGGCGGCCATCTTTATGAAAAGGACGGCGCGGTCTGGTTCGCATCGAGCCGGCTGGGCGACGAAAAGGACCGCGTGGTGCAGCGCGAAAACGGCCAATACACCTATTTCGCGTCCGACATCGCCTACCACATGAACAAGCTGGACCGCGGCTTCGAAGAACTCATCAATATCTGGGGCGCGGACCATCACGGCTACATTCCGCGGGTCAAGGCCGCGATGACCGCGCTGGGCGCCGACGCGGACAAGCTGAAGGTGCTGCTGGTGCAGTTCGCGACCCTGTACCGCGGCGAAGAAAAGGTGCAGATGTCGACCCGCTCCGGCGAGTTCGTGACGCTCAGGCAACTGCGCAACGAAGTCGGCAGGGACGCGGCGCGCTTCTTCTACGTGCTGCGCCGTTCCGAGCAGCATATGGATTTCGATCTGAAACTGGCGACCTCCCGAACCAACGAGAACCCGGTGTTCTACGTGCAGTACGCCCATGCGCGGGTGTGCAGCGTGTTTCGGCAGCTCGACGAAAAAGGGCTGGACAGGGACCTTGGGCTCGGGATGGACAGCCTGGGTTTGTTGAAGGAAGAGCACGAGCTGAATCTGGTGGGCCGGCTGTCGCGTTATCCGGAGATACTCGAACGCGCCGCGCTGCAGCACGAGCCGCACCAGTTGATCCTGTACCTGCGCGAACTGGCGAACGATTTCCATGCTTACTATAACGCGCACCCGTTTCTGGTCGAGGATGCGCCGCTGCGCAACGCCCGCCTGAACCTGATCGCCGCGGTCAGGCAGGTGCTCGCCAACGGCTTGGGGCTCTTGAAGATCACTTCGCCCGAAACGATGTAACATGCCCAGAGATTACAAATACCGAGCTCAAGACCCCCGCGAATCCGCCCGCAGCCGAAGGCCCAGGCAGAAAGACGGCCTGGCGTTGTGGCGCTGGATGCTGATCACCGCGTTGATTATCGGCTTCGTGGTCTTTTTGTTCTATCTGGCCAGCAAGGGAGCTCGAAACGGGACTCCTTTACAGGCCGGCAATGTGCCGGTTACCGAAAACGCGGCATCCGGCCCGACGGCTAAGCCGGAAGATAAAAGCACGCTGAAGGTCGAGGCGGTGCCCGAGCCGAAAGGCCCTCAGTTCGACTTCTACACCTATCTGCCGAAAAAAGAGATCGTCGTGCCCGATCATGAGATCAACACGCGCATGCGCGAGGAGCGGGTCGGCAAAGCCAAGGCGGCGCGCTATATTCTGCAGGTGGGGTCGTATAAAGACGCGGCGGAAGCCGACCGCCTGCGCGCCAAACTGGCTCTGATGGGGATCGAATCGCGGATCGAGAAGGCCAAGGTCGGAAACGTGACCTGGCACAGGGTGACGCTGGGTCCTTATACGCGCATGGCCAGCGTCGGCGTGATCCGTTCGCGCTTGCGCCAGAACGGTATCGATACGATCGTGGCCGAATACGGGCAATGAACGCTCGTCCGCGTAAACGGATTTTTCAGTCAGTGGCGTCTTTGCCTTGGCGGCAAAGGTGCTCCGTTTGCTGCTGGTAGGTTTTCTTGATGCCGGACTTCCTTGATCCCGTCAAAGGTCCGACTGTTTGACCGGGGACCGTGCCAGCCGGTGCCGACAAGTCCGAGCTGCTCGCCGCCGGTTTACTTGCGGTGCGGCGATCGAATCGGATTGACCGCGTGGCGGCGCCGGTCCGGAATGAAGACTGTTTCTTTAGGCGCTAAATGCAATGCCTGAGCTGGAAAGCGCATAGCGGCCGTCTCGATAATCCATTCATAGCTTGTCACGGCATTATTTTTGCCAATACCGTCACAAAATCGCCAAGAATTCGGAGCGGTTTGCAAAACAAGCGAGGCCGTACCGGTGTTCTCTTTGTTGTTATATTAAGCTTTTGAAAAATAATCATTATTTCGACTAATAAAAAGCAAGGATCGGCGGCCGTTAGACAAAGGCGCGGGAGAGCCGGTGTCAGGCAGAAATACAGACGCTATCTGTTGAATCATAGCGGCAGAGGCCGATTTCCAGGACTTACAGCATTGTTTTCGGCAGCGATTTCCCGGCGTTGACATAAATTTGATGTCTGCTAAGTTTGGGTTAAGGAAAAAATCGAGCAAAAGGCTGGGTTTTTCCGAGAAAAATCCTTTTGCTGACCCAGCTTGGCGGCGGTCATCGAAGGCGCTCGAAACCATCGGCGCGCATTCGGCCGAATTCGGGACTATCGGATACGTGAGCGTCGGAACGGTTTTTTACTGTGCGGCGGGTCATCGGAAGGTCGAGGTAGTACGGATCGGGCGAAGGCGAACCGAAGTCCATTCGCTTGAAATTCCGGCCTGATAAGAACAATAAGCCGAGACAAGGCAAAAATTAGAGGAGATCATCGATGCAAGATCTATTTCGACGTTTGGTCGGGAGAATGCTGGAGCAATATGCGACAGTGCTTTTCGTGCTGGCCGGCGTAGCCACCATTACCTATTTCGTTCTCATTACCGACCTTCGCAGCCAGGAAGGCAATGCGCTTCTCGTGAAAATGAGCACCGAACAAGGCAAGGTCGTTCAGGACATCAACGTGATGCTGAGCCAGAAAGTCTTTGCCGGACTGAACGGCATGGACCGCAAGCCGGACGGAAAAATACTCGTCAGTTTGAACGAACTGGAACAGATGCACATGTCGCTGCGGGACGGCGACCGCTACATCAGGGAAGGAGACCGGCTGATGCGCGTATCCGGGAATCTGCCGGCCGATCTCAAATTCATCTATTTCAACAAAAGCAAGCCGCTCGATCATCTGGTCAGGGACTATCTCGCCCTGGCCCGTAAAATACAGAGAATTCCAGCGAAAGAGCTTCTCCCTTCCAATCCGGATCTGCAGAAATTATTGTTTACGCTATCGCCGTTGCTGTTGGAGGATATGAATAAAGTCAGCTCGATTTATCAGCGCCAGACCGAATTCATGTTGGGCAGTACCGCCAACAAACAGCATCTGATGTTTGCGATTCTGCTCGCGTCCCTGGCACTGGTCGGCGTGCTGCTGCTGCAGCCGATGGTGCAGCGCCTGAAGGAAAGCGCGCTGAAAATGCGGCAGGAAAAGGCATTCGCCGATAACGTGATCCATACGACCCAGGCATTGATCATCGGCCTCGATGCGGACGGTAAAATCGTTTTATTCAATCATCATGCCGAGGAAAATACCGGCTGGCCGGAAACCGAACTGAAGGGCAAGGATTTTTTCGACCAATTTATCCCCACAGAGGAACAAGCTGAACTGCGCGCGCTGTTTTCCGGCATGATGGCAGGGACCGTCGAATTTGCCGAAGCAACCGAAACGCGCATGCGGATCAGTACCGGCGATTATCTGCATGTCGTCTGGAATCCCACCGTGATCAAGAATTCCGCCAGCGGAATGCCGATGATGTTTCTGAATACCGGCATCGACATCACCGAGCGCAAGGAAGCCGAGAAAAAAGTGCAAAAGGCTCATGCCGAACTGGCGCAATTGAGCGCCCGGCTGCAAGGCGAGGTCAATCTGGCCGCTACCCTGCAGCGTTCGATACTGCCGCAGCCCACTATCGAATTGCCCGGTCTGCAGGGCGTCGCGAACATGCTGACTTCGAGCGAAGTCGGCGGCGATTACTACGACTACTATAAAGTGAGCGGGCACCACAGCATTTTGATGGTCGGCGACGTCAGCGGCCACGGCGTTGCGGCCGGCACCATGGTGGGCGCCGCGAAGGCGGGCATATATCCCTTGATCCACGAAGGCGTGACCAGTCCGAGCGAGATACTCAACTCGCTGAACGATACGATGCGCGCGACGGCGCAGCAATCGTTGCTGATGACGATGGCTTGTTTGAGTCTGGATGCGCACACCGGCAAGCTGGCATTTGCGAATGCCGGCCATGTTTTGCCGTATTTATTGAAGCGCGGCGCCCAAAGTTGGCAAATGCTGGAAGCATCCGGTCTGCCGTTGGGGAAGAGCGCCGATTCGGACTATCAGGAGTCCGTGCTCGAATTGACGCTGGAAGTTGGAGACCGCTTGTTTCTCTATACCGACGGACTGGTCGAGGAAGAGTCCCCCAGCGGGGAGCCTTTCGGTTATGACCGCCTCGAAGCGATTCTGAACGCCAATACCGATGTCGAAGACGCGGAGCAGTTGCGCAATCGGATCCTGGACGCGTTGAGGCGGCACTGCCGGAGCATGCTGTATTCCGACGACGTGACGATGATGATCGTGACGCACAGCGACCGCGTGGCGCAGACCGCCGCCAGCAATGAAGTCAGCGATATCATCCGCATTTCGGAAAACTTTTATCGCCAGGGCGACCACCCGATCCCGCGGATTGCGAAGGAATATGTGGTATTCCTTGCCGAACAGGATTATTCCGACCTGTTGCCGCGCTTCAGCCAGGACGGCATTTGCCGGATCCTGCCCAGGCACGACGATTTTTGCAAAAAGTTGGGCTGGAACCACTTGCTGAACCAGCACAACGAATCGCCCGACGACGATTTGTATGCGTTGATGCCCGGCAGGGCGCAATATCGCCATTTTCAATTGACCCATACGGACGACAAATCATTTATCGTGGAAGAGATTCATGCCTGGCTGAAAGATCAGGGACATATTCCCAAAGACCAATTGGACGCCTTGATGATGGTGCTGGACGAGATGACCGAAAACAGCCTCTATGCCGCGCCGCGGGACGGCAAAGGGGTTGCTTATTACGTCAAGGGCGAATCCCGTGAATTGTCGTCGCATGAAGAGGTCCGTATCGACATTGCGGTAAGCGAAGACATCCTCGGTTTGATGATCACCGACAACTGGGGCACCCTGACGCCCGGCGTGTTTTTGAAAAACCTGGCGCACGCGATGTCCGAAGGCGTCGAAGCCGGCGTCGGCGGCGTCGGTCTGTACATGATGTGGCGGATGTCGGATTATTTGCAGATCCGGGTGCATCCGCAGAAACGCACCCAGGTGACGACCCTTTGGGATTTGCACGGCAGCGTCGATATGGGCGTGGAGTCCGGCCTTCAGTTTCTCTATCACAGCGAGTATGAATCGGCTTATCAAATGAGGGCATCGATATGAGCGGCATGATCAGCAGTTTTTCCATCCAGCCCGTTTCCGAGCAGGACAACCGCTATTGTTACAATTTCATCGGTTCGATCGATGCGCATGCCAATCCGGTGCTGGAGCCGTTGACCGCCATACCGTCGAAGGCGCATGTGTTGCTGGACTTCAGCCAGGTCGATCGGGTCAATTCGATGGGCCTGTCGCTGTTGCTGAAATTGTTCGAAGAATGGGAGCGGAAAAAAATCCGCGTGGAGGTGCAAAGCCTGGACCGGATGATCAGCATGTTGTTCAAAATTACCGGCCTTGGACGCTTCGTCAAGTCAGACGGTCATTCCGCCGCCGCGGACGCTTTGCCCGCGGCCGCCGTTCCCGCGCCGCGGGACGCCGAGGCCAGACAGAAAAGTCCGGATGCCGCGCACGACAAGTTGAATTTCGTGGCCAGCCTGCAGTCGGGGCACCAATTGACCGGTTGGTATCTGCTCAATACGTATCTGCAGCGCCGCATGAAAAAAGCGATCCATTTCGAACAGTCGGCGGAGCATCTGGACGGCGACTACACCGACCTGTTGTTCGCAAAACCGTTTGAAGCTTGCGCAATGATCAAACGTTACGGTTTCGTGCCGGCGATGCGTCCGATGGCGGAGGTCGACGAAGTGGTTCTGCTGACCCGGGTGGATGATCGGCGGACCTTGCCCGAGTATCATGGGGTGTGCGTAGGCACGGCGACGAAGGACAGCTTTGTGTATTTGCTGGGCCGGTTTTTATGCGACGAAAGCGGTATCGACTCGACGAAATTTACCTACGATTTTGCCGGCAATGAAATCAAGGTACTTCAATCACTGATTCGAAAAAAATGCGATCTGGTTTTCATGCTGAAAAAATCGTACGAAGGGCTTTCTTCGTTCAGCCGCAACAATGTCCGCAAGCTTGACGAAAGCGAAACTCACTTCGCCTGCCATCTTTTTTGCGTGGCCCCTCATCTGCAAGATGAAGGCAGGCTGCTGGCCGATATTTTGAAGGATATGGAAAACGACGAGCAAGGCAGAACGATTCTGCGCGACATCCAGATCAGCGGCTGGTGCAAACCTGAACCGGGCGAAGTTCAGATGCTGCAAATGGTATATGACCGCTACGCCGGTTAGGAAGCTTTAAACCGTTGAGTCGGTGCCGGGTTTACCCTTCCGCCGCGGCTTGAGCTTGAGCCGCGGCGGAAATGCGCCCAGCCGCCGGTTTGCCGATTCCGGCGATCATCCGATGCGGCCCAGTCAGGCGCCTTCGGATTTCTCCTCATCCTCGTTCGCCATGTCCGAGATTTCCTTCAAGCGGGAAATGGCCTTGGCGTTGATGCTGTTTTCCGGGTAATTGCCGTTGTGATCGACCGTGCCCGCAGGTTCCCCGGTCAATAATTCGAGCGTCTCGTCGACGCTGGTGACCGCATAAATCGAAAATTGCCCCTTCGCGACCGCATCGATCACTTCCTGTTTCAGGACCAGATTGCGTTTGTTCGCGGCCGGAATGATCACCGCATGATGGCCGACCAGTCCGCGCGCCTTGCACAGCCGGAAATAACCTTCGATCTTTTCGTTCACGCCGCCGACCGCCTGCACTTCGCCGTATTGATTGATCGAGCCGGTCACCGTGAACGATTGCTTGATCGGGATGCGGGTCAGCGCCGAAATCAGGCAGCACAGTTCGGCCAGCGAGGCGCTGTCGCCGTCGACTTCGCCGTAGGACTGCTCGATCGCGATGCTGGCCGAGACCGCGAGCGGAAACTGCTGTGCGTAGGTATGGCCGAGGTAGCCGGTCAGAATCAGTACCCCTTTCGAATGGATTTCCTTGCCGAGTTCCGCTTCGCGCTCGATGTCGACGATGCCGCGCGAGCCGGGAGAGACCGTCGTGGTGATCCGGGCCGGCGCGCCGAAGCTGCTGCCGCCGATTTCGAGCACGGTCAGGCCGTTGATCTTGCCGACCGCGCTGCCTTCGGTATCGATCAGAATCGTGCCGTCGAGCACTTCTTCGAGCATCATTTCAGCGAGACGGCCGTTGCGGAATTCGCGGGCGGCCAGCGCCTCTTCGATCTGCTCCCGACCGATCCGGTCGCCGCCTGTCTGCAGACAGAACAGGTTCGCTTCGCCGATGATGTCGAGTGATTCGGTGATCCGCGCGGAAAAACGATGCTGGTCTTCGGCCAGCCGGCAACTGTGTTCGATCAGCGCCTCGATCGCGCTTCGGGCCAAGGGTTTCGCGCCCGAATCTTGCGCATGCCGGTTCATCAACTGCGCAAACCGCTGCATCGATACCGCATCGCGCGGAATGTAATGGTCGAAGTCGGCGAGGATCTTGAACATCGCGTTGAATTCGCTGTCGAGTTCTTCGAGCAGGTAATAAAGGTCCCGGGAACCGACCAGGATCACCTTCACGTTCAGCGGAATCACTTCCGGTTTCAGCGTGATCGTGTTGATCCCGAGGTCCGAATAGGGCGATTCGATTTCGATTCTGCCGGCTTGCAGCGCACGTTTCAACCCTTCCCAGACGAACGGGTGGGTCAGCAGTTTTTCCGCGTCGAGGATCAGGTAGCCGCCGTTCGCCCGATGTAGGGAGCCCGCGCAGATGCGCCGGTAATTGGTGACCAGGGTGCCCTGTTCGCTGGAGTATTCGATTCGCCCGAACACGTTCTGATAAGTTGGGTGCGGCTCGTGGATCACCGGCGCGCCGTGTTCGAGCTTGTTGTCGACCAGAATGTTCGGCGCATAGAGTTCGAGCAGCACCTGCCGCCGGTTCGCGAATTCGCGGGGATCGGCGGTCCGTCCCGGCATCAGGAAGTCCGCAATCGTGGTGCGCAGGTTCTTGTCGATCTCGGCGAGGTAGGTGATCACGTCGTCGATATTCTGGTACTTGTCGTTCAGTTCGGCGAACAAGGGTTCGATGGCCTGGCTGATCGTGTCGTTGTCGAGCTGTTTGATCTTGTCGGCCAGCGAGCGACGCCACTGCGGCAGTTCGAGCAGCACGTCGCTCAAATATTCTTCAAGCTCCTCGATCTGTTTGTGAAAGAGGTCGCGCTCGGCCTGCGGCAACTGCGTAAACTGGGCATCGTCGAGCGCCTTGCCGTCGCGAATCGGCGAGAACGAAATCTGTTCGCTTTCCCGGAACAGCGCAATGCTCATCTCCAGCGCTTTTTGATCGACTTTCTCGATTGCGTTATTGTAATACTGATTGAACTGGCGCTCGATCGCGGTCTTTTTCTGCTGATAGGTCGGACTTTCGAACGCCGCCGGGAAGGTCGCCAGAAGATTGTCGATCAATTGTTCGATATCGGCACTGAAGACGCTGCCATATTCGGACGGCAATTCGATTGCGACCGGCTCGCGCGGATTCTGGAAGTTATCCGCATAGGCATACGACGACGGCGCGGACTGTTTTTCGGCAATCGCGTGCAGATGCTGAGTGATCATCGACAGCCGGCCGAGCCCCAATTCGCCCATCACGTAAATGTTGTAGCCGGGACGCGCCATCGCCACGCCGAATTCGAGCGCCGACTGCGCACGTTCCTGCCCGAGGATCGGCGCATCGGGCAATGACGTTCCTTCAAGATCGACGCCGCTCAGGTCGATGTGCAGCTTCAGGGATTCGACAGGCAGTTTGGAGACGGTGGTCATGCGGCGTTCGGATGAAGTAAAAAAAGAAGCCCGCAATTCTATCATCATTGACGGCGGGTTCGAAAAGGCGAAGGCGCCCCGGATTGCGGGCAGCGCAGCCGGATCGTTTTAGGAGTACAATCCCTACAAGTCATAACCTTTTTAACGAGGTGAGATCATGCAACAGAGCAAAATCACGATCGACGGCAACGAAGCCGCCGCCACGGTCGCTTACATGACCAGCGAAGTGATTGCGATTTATCCGATCACGCCGGCGTCGCCGATGGGCGAATTGGCCGATAAGTGGGCGTCGGACAGGCGTAGGAACCTTTGGGGCACGGTGCCGAGCATCATCGAGATGCAGAGCGAGGCAGGGGCGGCCGGCGCGATCCACGGCGCGCTGCAGACCGGTGCGCTGGCGACCACGTTCACCGCCTCGCAGGGCCTGCTGTTGATGATTCCGAACATGTACAAGATCGCAGGGGAACTGACCCCGGCGGTATTCCATGTGGCGGCCCGGTCGCTGGCCGGCCAGGCGCTGTCGATCTTCGGCGACCACAGCGATGTGATGGCCGCAAGAGCGACCGGCTTTGGGTTCCTGGCCTCCAATTCGGTGCAGGAGGCGCAGGATTTTGCGCTGATCGCGCAAGCCGCGACCTTGGCTGCGCGGATTCCGGTCGTGCATTTTTTCGACGGTTTCCGGACTTCGCACGAAATCGCCAGCATCGAGCCGCTCGACCTGACGCATATCCGCGCGCTGCTCGATGACCGGCTGGTGGAAGCGCACCGGCAGCGGGCATTGTCCCCCGAACATCCGGTGCTGCGCGGTTCGACGCAGAATCCGGACATTTATTTCCAGGCGCGCGAGACGGTCAATCCTTATTACCGGGCGATGCCTGGCATCGTGCAGGACACGATGGACCGGTTCGCCGAACTGACCGGCCGCAGCTACCGGTTGTTCGATTATGCGGGGGCGCCTGATGCCGAAAAGGCGATCGTTTTGATCGGCTCGGGTGCGGAGACGGCCGAAGAAACGGTCGAACATTTGAATGGCCGGGGCGACAAGGTCGGCGTGCTGAAGGTCCGCCTGTTCCGGCCGTTCAGCGCCGAGGCGCTGCTGGACGCGCTGCCGAAGACGCTGCGCCGGATCGCGGTGCTCGACCGCACGAAAGAAGCCGGCGCGGACGGCGAACCCTTGTATAAAGACGTGGTGACCGCGCTCGCGCAGGATGCGATGAGCGCCGCGCCGTACTTTGCCGCGCTGCCGAAAGTGATCGGCGGACGGTACGGGCTGTCGTCGAAAGAATTTACGCCGGGCATGGTCAAGGCCGTATTCGACGAACTGGACAATCCGGCGCCGAAAAGCCCGTTTACGATCGGGATTTATGACGACGTCGACCATACCAGCCTGGCCTGGGACGCGGGCTTTCGGACCGACGCCTCGAAGCGGGCGGTCAATGCGCTGTTCTACGGCCTGGGCAGCGACGGCACGGTCAGCGCCAACAAAAATTCGATCAAGATCATCGGCGATAGGACGCAAGGTTACGCGCAGGGCTATTTCGTTTACGACTCGCGCAAATCCGGTGCGGTGACCGTTTCGCATCTGCGTTTCGGCCCGGAGAAAATCCGCTCGACCTATCTGATCGGCGACGGCGAGGCCGGGTTCGTCGCCTGCCATCAGCCGGTGTTTCTGGCACGTTACCGGATGCTCGACAAGGCTGCGCCGGGGGCGGTGTTCCTGCTGAATTCGCCGCTGCCGCCCGAGCGGGTGTGGTCGTCGCTGCCGCGCTCGATGCAGGCCGCGATGATCGAGAAAAAGATCCGCTTTTACGCGATCGACGCGTATGCGATCGCGGAAGTCGCGGGTCTCGAGAGGCTGATCAATACGGTGATGCAGGCCTGCTTTTTCGCTTTGGTCGAAATTCTGCCGAAGGAAGAGGCGATCGCCGCGATCAAGGCGGCCGTACACAAGACCTACCAGAAGGCCGGCCAACGGATTCTCGACGCGAACCTTAAAGCGATCGACGAGGCATTGGCGAATCTGCACCGTGTCGAGGTGCCAAGCGCAGTCGACAGCAAGACCGAAATCCCGCCGCCGGTACCGGACGATGCGCCCGCGTTCATCCGCAATGTGACCGCCGAGATCATCGCGGGCCGGGGCGATGCGGTGCCGGTCAGCTTTCTGTCCTCCGACGGTACCTTTCCGACCGCCACCTCGATTTGGGACAAACGCAACCTGGCGCTCGAAATGCCGGTCTGGGAAAGCGATCTGTGCACCCAGTGCGGCAAATGCGTGTTCGTCTGTCCGCACAGCGTGATCCGCAGCAAGGTGTTTGCGCCGGAACGGGTCAAGGCTGCGCCGCCGACGTTCAAGTATGTGCCGGTCAAGAGCAAGGCGTTCGAGAATCTCTTGGTCAGCTACCAAGTCTCACCGGAAGATTGCACCGGCTGCAGCCTGTGCGTCGACGTTTGCCCGATACGCGACCCCAAGCTGCCGGAACGCAAGGCGGTGAATATGCGGCCGCAACCGCCGCTGCGCGAACAGGAAACCATCAACTGGCGCTTTTTCGAAAGCCTGCCGGATTTTGAGCGCGGCGCGCTGCATCACAACAAGATTCCGGAGGCGATGCATTTGCGTCCTCTGTTCGAGTTTTCGAGCGCCTGCGCCGGCTGTGGCGAAACGCCTTATCTGCGTCTGGCGACGCAACTGTTCGGCGACCGGATGGTGGTCGCGAATGCGACCGGCTGTTCGTCGATTTACGGCGGCAATCTGCCGACCACGCCGTGGAGCCGGAACGCGGAGGGCCGGGGGCCGGCCTGGGCGAACTCGCTGTTCGAGGACAACGCCGAATTCGGCCTCGGGATGCGGATAGCGATCGACAAGCAGAAGGAATATGCGGAGGAACTGCTGGAAGGCCTGCGCGGCGAAATCGGTGCGGAACTCGCCGATGCGATCCTGAACGCCGACCAAAGCGATGAAGCTGGCATCTACGCGCAGCGCGAGCGCGTTGCCGTCTTGAAAAAACGCCTGGAAACGCTGAACGGTGAAGCGGCCGTGCGCCTGTTCGGCGTCGTCGATACCTTGGTCAAACGCAGCGTCTGGATCATCGGCGGCGACGGCTGGGGCTACGACATCGGCTACGGCGGCCTCGACCATGTGCTGGCCTCGGGCCGCGATGTGAACATTCTGCTGCTCGATACCGAAGTCTATTCGAATACCGGCGGCCAGACCTCGAAGGCGACGCCGCGCGGCGCGGTCGCGAAATTCGCGGCGGCCGGCAAGCCGACTCCGAAGAAGGATCTGGCCCGTCTCGCGATCGATTACGAGCAGGTCTATGTGGCGCAGGTCGCCTATGGCGCCAAGGATACGCAAACGTTGCGCGCTTTCCTGGAAGCCGAATCCTATCCCGGCACTGCGCTGATCATCGCCTACAGCCCCTGCATCGCGCACGGCGTCGATCTGTCGAACAATCTCCGCCAGCAGGACATGGCGGTGCGCAGCGGGCATTGGCCATTGCTCCGTTATGATCCGCGCCGGGCGCAGGAAGGAAGCAATCCGTTGCAGCTCGATAGCCAGAAACCGTCGATGGCGTTCCGGGATTACGCGCTGACCGAAGCGCGCTTCAGCCTGCTCAGCCGAACGCACCCGGACGCGTCGGAACGCTTCTTGCAGCAATCGCAGCAGGACGTCAATGCGCGCTACCGGCATTACCGCGAACTGGCGGACAGGGTTTTCGCGAAAAGCGAAGCAGGGCGGGACGGCGAGCCCTCCAAAGCGGGAGAAAAAAACTGAGCGGAGCCGATTATGTAGGGTGGGTTCGGCGCGCTTTGTTTTTGTCTTCCGAATTCGACAAAACTTTCCGCGCGCCGAACCCACCATTTGTGGCACCTTCGGTGGGTTACGACGTGCGGCAAAGACCGATGGGCATTCAAAGGCCGTGCCAATGCGCGTCTAACCCACCCTACGATTTTTGTCTTTATAATCGGCAGGTATGATATTCCAGGAAACACCGAGAGAAAAAATCATGAACGGCATCGATTTGAGCACCGAATATCTAGGCTTGAAGCTGACCAGCCCCTTGGTCGCCTCGGCTTCACCTTTGACCCGCAGCCTGGATTCGGCATTGAGGCTCGAAGACGCCGGCGCCGGTGCGATCGTGATGTATTCCTTGTTCGAGGAAGAACTGCGGCAGCAGGAAGAAACCGCGGCCCGATTCTTGATCCATCAAAGCATCGGGCATCCCGAAGCGGACAGCTTCTTGCCGGACGACAGCGGCTACCGGCACGGCCTCGACCAATATCTGGAGCAGTTGGCCAAGCTTAAACGGTCGCTGCGCATTCCGGTGATTGCGAGTCTGAACGGGGTATCGCTGGACGGATGGATCGTGCATGGCAAAGCGCTGCAGCAGGCCGGCGCCGATGCGCTCGAACTGAATGTGTATTACCTGAGCGCCGATATCGACGAATCCGGCCTCGAGATCGAGGCGCGTTATCTGGAACTGCTGACCGAACTGCGCCGGCAGGTGTCGGTGCCGATCGCGATGAAGCTGTCGCCGTACTTCACCGGCCTTGCGCATTTCGTGAAACGGCTCGAATTGTCCGGTGCGGACGGCGTCGTGCTGTTCAACCGTTTCTACCAGCCCGATATCGACCTGGACAATTTGCAGGTGACTTCCGAGCTGCAATGGTCGCGCTCCGCGGACAGCCGATTGCCGCTGCGCTGGGTTGCGCTCTTGTACGGCCAGGTAGGGCTGTCGCTGGCGACGACCAGCGGCGTGCGTACGGCCGAAGATGCCCTGAAGCTGATCCTGGCCGGCGCCGATGCGACCCAGATTTGCACGGTGCTGCTGGAGCGCGGCCCGGCTTATCTCGGCACGATCGGGCAAGGCATGCGGGACTGGCTTGCCCGCCATGAGTTTGCGGCGCTGAGTGAATCGAAAGGGCTGTTGAGCAAGCAGCGCTGCATGAATCCCGGTATTTTCGAGCGTTCGAATTATTTGAATCTGCTGGACGGTTACAGCCGGCCGCCGGGTATCCGGGTTTGAGGCCCGGCAGAGATGCGGAACCTAAGCCGAAAGGATTCTTCCTAATGATCATCGATTTTCCATTTTGCGATTTGCGGAGAGAAACGCCATGAACGATACGATGCAGCAAGTTGAAAGAGAAGTCCGCGAAACGGTCGAATCCGGTGTCGATATTTACGAGCGGGTGCGGGCGATCACGCTGAAGGCCCTGACCGAGCGTACCCTGGATATCGACAACATCAAAAATGTGATGGAAGCGGTATTGAAAGGCATGAGCGACGGGATGAGCCCGCATTACGATCCGGCCAAACGGGCTTTCAAGCAAACCACCGAAGCGCTGGACGACACGCTCAGCAAGACTGCCGAAGCGTCGAAGCTGGCGATCGAAGAGGCGGCAGGGAATCTCGACGAATTTTCGAGCCTTGATTTCAGGCAAGCCGTCGACGATTTGAAAAATCTCGAAGCGACATTTCTCGATACGCTGGAGACGGTCGGGCGCCATGGCAACGAAACGGCCGCGAAAATCGCCCGGGATTTTCTCGAACATGCCCGGCGAAACGGAACGGCGGTCGGCAGGCAGAGCCGGGTTGTCCTGGAAAATCTGGACAACCTGAGAGTTAGCGGCCAGCATGCGGTGATGGCCGGCGCTTCGGCCACGACCTCGGCGCTGGCCAAGATTGCCGGCGGCTTTCTCGCCGGCATTGCGGAAAGACTGGACCCCGAAAAAACACGAAAATAGCGAGCAAGAACACGACATCATGATATGGGAATTGATCAATGCGGCGAAGGATTTAAGCCGGGCCCAGGATGTTGCGACCGTCCTGATCCGGTACGGCTTCGGCGGGATCGTGCGTTCGCTCGGAGTCGGGAGTGCCCTGGAGCGTCTCGGCAAAACCCTGCATTGGCAGAGCGTCGAAGAATATGCGACGCTCGACACGCCGCAGCGGGTGCGGCGCGTGCTGGAGGATCTCGGCCCGACGTTCATCAAGATGGGACAGATTCTCGCGACGCGAATGGATTTGTTTCCGCCTGCCTATATCGCGGAATTCGAAAAGCTGCTGGACAAGGTGCCTTCGCTGCCGTTCGAGGACCTGGTGCCGCAGTTGCAGGAAGACGTCGGCGGCAATATCGAGGACATTTTCCTGAGCATCGAGCGCGAGCCGTTGGCGGCCGCCTCGCTGGCGCAGGTGCATCGGGCGGTGCTGCAGGACGGCACGCAGGTGATCCTGAAAATCCGCCGCCCCGGTATCCGCCGGATCATCGAGGCGGACTTGCGGCTGTTGAATCGGGTCGTCGAAGTGATCGAGTCCGACGTGCCGGAGCTGCGCCGCTACCATCCGCGCGAGATATTCCGGCAGTTCTCGCAGTCGCTCAGGGCCGAGCTCGATTTTGCGGCGGAAGCGCGCAATGTCGAACGGGTTGCCGACAATCTGGCGGGGAATGAGCACATCAAGATTGCCTCGATCTATTGGGAGCTGACCGGCGAGCGGCTGAACGTGCAGGAGTATATTCAGGGGATTCCGGGACGCGAGCTGGGCGCACTGGATCAGGCCGGCCTGGATCGGAAGCTCCTGGCCGAACGCGGCGCCAGGGCCGTGCTCAAAATGATCATGGAAGACGGCTTTTTTCATGCCGACCCTCATCCCGGCAATGTGTTTTATCTGTCGGACAACCGGCTTGCCTTCATCGATTTCGGAATGGTGGGACGGCTGACCGAAGAACGCCGGGAACAGGTCATCGTATTTTTATACGGAATGGTCAATCGGATGCCGCTAAAAGTCGTCGAAATCCTGGAGGATTGGTCCGGGGTGATCAAGACCGACGAGCAGGCGCTGGCGATCGAGATCGATGCGTTCGTCGATCAATACAGTAACCGGTCGCTGAAGGATTTGAGCCTGCAGATGATGATCGGCGACCTCCTGGCGATCCTTCGGGACCATAACTTGTCGCTGCCGCCCGATCTGGCGCTGCTGGTCAAGGCCTATGTCACGCTCGACGGTTTCGGCCGGCATCTCGATCCGGATTTCAATACGTTGGTGTTCGCGGCGCCTTATCTGCAGCAACTGATGGCGGACCGCTACCGGCCGGAGGTGATCGCAAAACGCGGCTGGCGCAATCTGGTCGGCATCGTCGACCTGCTGGCCGCGTTTCCGAAGGAGTTGCACCAGTTGCTCAGGGCTTCCCGGAAGGGCGCGATCCAGGTCGATTTCAATGTCAAGGGCATCGGCCCTTATGTGGATAAGATCGATGTGGCGATTAGCCGGCTGACGATGGGGATCGTTACCTCCGCGCTGATCATCGGTACTTCGATCATCTTCACCGTCAAGGGCGAAAGTTCGTTCTTGAGCCTGCCGGTCCTGGGGTTCTTCGGTTACCTCTTCGCCTTTCTCGGCGGGATCTGGCTGCTGATTTCGATCTGGCGCAGCACTAGGCGTAGCTAGGATGAGGCATTTTCATATCGCGAGTAGGGGCGAATACATTCGCCTTTGGTGCGTGTTAACCGGAAGAATGAATTCGCCCCTGCCCAAGACCTGCCAGGTTTTAAAAACCTGGCAGGTCTATCCCCCATTTCAGGAAGTTAATATCGGCCAAATCCTTAAAGGCTTTTAAAGGGCTTCAGCGTTTTGTGGCGCCAAGCATAATGCAGCTTTTTAAACCAGATGCTGATGTACATGCGTTTCCACAGCTTGAATCGGTCGCGCAACGGTACCGGAGGGGAATCGATCTCTTGAGGGATATACCAGCAGTTTCGGTTCAGGCGGCGTACCAGTTTGTAACCGTTTTGTTTCAATAGTCGATGTTTTTGCAGATACAGATGCTTGTCTTCCAGCAAGATCAAGCGGGGATGGTACTGCATGAAATCGAAGCCTAGGAGTACGTCCAGCTCTGCGCCTTCGACGTCGATCGATAAGAAATCCAGCGCGGTAATGTCGTGATCGTGCAGAATGTCGGCGAGCGTGTCGGCCCTTACATCGACCGTTTTGTGAGCGTGATAAAAATGCTCGTCGGCGTTTTTTTCCAGGCCTGCATGGCCGGTAATTTCCCGCCCCTCGGCGTCCAGCGGAATATTGAGCTGCATCATGCCGACGTGTTCGGGCGAGGTACAGGCCGCCTCGCAGACGAGACTGTCTGGCCGGAGCGCGCGGGCTTTTTGCGCCAATAAGGGGTTAGGCTCTATCAAAATGCAGCGCCAATTCAATTGCCTTTCCAGATGCAGCGATTGCGAACAGACGGAAAGCGGTTCGTTGGCGCCGACTTCAACGCATGTTCCGCCGGTTCGATTCGAAAAGAAATTGCGGATTTGCCGCTTTTCATATTTCTCGTTGAGGTCATGCTGCGATAGGTTTTCGGCCGCTTGAGTTTTCATTTTTCCTTCAGTTTTCACTCATCGTCAAGATGATTTCGGTCGCTTTTCGAGCGGCGATCCTAAACCCGCGCATTTCCAGGATACCTTGGATATTCAACGAGATAATCAGATACAGGGCTTCGGGATAGGCGGCCTGTGCCAGATCGGTTCCGGAGGGAAAGGCGGGGGCGGCCGGATGCGAATGGTAGATCGCGAACAGTTCTTCACCCTGGTCGCGCATCGCCGCCATCGCGGCGATTTGCTGTTTGGGGTCGAGCAGAAAACGTCGCTCAGGATGTTCCGCCACATTCATGATCGGATAGCAGGTTAGAGGGTTGCCGTCTTTGCCGCCGACCAGTCCGCAAATTTCGGCATCGGGCGAGATTTGCGCGAGATGGAGCAGTTGCTGGGCGAGTTTTCGGGGAATAGGGATTTCTTGTGGTTCGTGCATGGGATTGAGGTGAAAGGCTCAAGGCGAAATAATCATGGCTGCAGATTCGGCTTTGGGGCTTGGGGCCTTTAGCTTGCTCCATTTCTTCCATGGGAGGCCCGGGGTTGGCCGGACAGGTCTTTATAGGTTTGCACCCGATCATAACCCGCGTCCCGGAAAATCGCTTGCACGGCCGCTTCCTGGTCGTAGCCGTGCTCGATCAACAGATGGCCGCCGGGACGGAGATAGCGTCGGGCGTCGCGCGCAATCGTTCGAATGTCGGCCAAGCCCTGGCTGGGCGCAGTCAGGGCGCTTCTGGGTTCGAAGCGCACATCGCCCCGGCCGAGGTGGACATCGTTTTCGGCAATATAAGGCGGATTGCTGATGACCAGATCGAATGCTGTCTGCGGCACCGAAGCGAACCAGTTGCCGTGCAGGAAACGGATCTGAGCCGCATCGTGTTGTTCGGCATTGTACTTCGCGATTTCCAGCGCCGCTTGACTGAAATCGGTTGCAGTCACTGCGGCTTGGGGCAATTCTTTGGCCAGCGTGATCGCGATGATTCCGGAACCGGTGCCGAGATCGATGATTTTGGCGGGCCGGCCTTGCGGGAGCAGGTTCAAGCTGATTTCGATCAGCCGCTCGGTTTCGGGGCGCGGAATCAGCACGTCGGGCGTGACCCGGAATTCGCGCGACCAGAATTCGCGGCGGCCGGTCAGGTAAGCGATCGGCGTGCCCTGTAGGCGCTGCCGCAGCAGCGCCTGAAACTGCCGGATCTGCTGCGGCTCGGGCTTCCGGTCGGGCCAGGCGCGCAGATAAGAGCGCGGTTTCTCCAACGTAAGGCAGAGCAGGATTTCCGCGTCGAGCGCGGCCGAATCGGAACTAGCCGACAACTCGGACACGGCATTCCTCAGCAATGTCGTTATCGTGCTCATCCGGGTTATTCTTCGCCGAGTTGGATCAAAAGCTCGGCCTGATGCTCGTTGATCAACGGCTGTATCACCTGTTCGAGGCCGCCTTCCATGATGTCGTCGAGTTTGTACAGCGTCAGGTTGATCCGGTGGTCGGTCAGGCGGCCTTGTGGGTAATTGTAGGTCCGGATGCGTTCCGAGCGGTCGCCCGAGCCGACCTGCAGCTTGCGCGACCTGGCCTGTTCGGAGTTCTGTTTTTCCTGTTCCGCGGCCAAGAGGCGCGCCGACAGCAGCGACATCGCGCGGGCGCGGTTTTTGTGCTGCGAACGCTCGTCCTGGCATTCGACCACAATGCCGGAAGGAATGTGGGTAATCCGGATCGCGGACTCGGTTCGGTTTACGTGCTGGCCGCCGGCGCCCGAGGCGCGGTAGGTGTCGACCCGCAGGTCGGCCGGGTTGATGTCGATCGCGTCGACTTCATCGACTTCGGGCATGATCGCGACCGTGCAGGCCGAAGTATGGATGCGGCCCTGCGATTCGGTCTCGGGAACGCGCTGCACCCGGTGCGTGCCGGATTCGAATTTCAATTGCGAATAAACGTCGCGGCCGGAGACGCGCAGGATGATTTCCTTGTAGCCGCCGTGGTCGCCGGGGTTTTCGCTGATCACTTCAGTCTGCCACCCTTTCCGTTCGGCATAACGCTGGTACATCCGGGAAAGGTCGCCGGAAAAAATCGCCGCTTCGTCGCCGCCGGTGCCGGCGCGGATTTCGAGAAAGATATTGCGGTTGTCGTTCGGATCTTTCGGCAGCAGCAGGATCTGCAGTTCGTGTTCGAGGGATTCGACCAGCGCTTCCGCCTCACGGAACTCCTCCTTGGCCAGTTCGCGCATGTCGGGGTCGCTGTCGCCGGCCATTTCCTGGGCGGACAGGCGCCGGTCCTGCGCCTCGACATAGCGCCGGTAACAGTCGACCAGCGGGCCGATCTGGGCGTATTCCTGGCTCAGCGAGCGCTGTTGCTTTTGGTTGTTTTGGACTTCGGACTGGGAGAGGAGGGCGGCGATTTCTTCGTGGCGTTCGCTGAGATTTTCCAGTTTGAGCTTGATGGAGTCTTTCATTGAGTATGTTGTAATTTCAGAATTTCGCGGGCCGCGGCGACCAGGTCGTGTCTTTCGTTTTCGGCGGCGGCCCGGATTTGCGCGCTCGGCGTGTGAATCAGCTTGTTGGTCAAGCTATGGGCCAGACGGTTCAATGCTTCTTCGGGGGGGGTGCCATTTTTTAACATGGCGAACGCTTTTTGCAAAGTTTCGTTTCTGATTTGCTCGGCCTGCCGCCGATAATCCTGGATCGTCGTTTGAGCCCCTTGGGCGCGCAGCCAGGCCAGAAAATGACCGACCTGGGTGTCGATGATTTCCTCCGCCTGTTCGGCGGCACGGCGGCGCGAGTTCATGTTCTGGTCGATCACGTTTTTCAGATCGTCGACCGTATAAAGATAGACGTCGTTCAGTTGTTCGACTTCCGCTTCGATGTCGCGCGGAACCGCCAGGTCGACCATGAAGATCGGCTTGTGTTTGCGTTTCTTCAGCGCGCTTTCGACGCGGCCCTTGCCGAGAATCGGCAACTGGCTGGCGGTCGAGGAAATCACGATGTCGGCTGCGTCCAGATGCTCGGGCAATTCCGACAAGGCGATCGCAAAGCCGTTGAATTGCATTGCCAGGGTATGCGCCTTATCATACGTCCGGTTTGCGATGATCAGGCGTCCGATGCCCTGCTGGGCCAGATGCCGGGCGGTCAGTTCGATCGTTTCGCCGGCGCCGATCAGCAGCGCGGTTTGATCGCTGAGCTTGTCGAAGATCTGCTGTGCCATCTGCACGGCGGCAAAGGCGACCGAAACCGGGCTGGAGCCGATCGCGGTATCGGTGCGGACTTTTTTGGCGGCCGCAAAAGTCGACTGAAACAGTTTGCCGAGCTGTTTGCCGATCGTGCCCGCTTCCAGCGCGGCCTGATAGGCGGATTTCATTTGCCCGAGAATCTGCGGCTCGCCGAGGATCATCGAATCTAAACCGCTGGCGACGCGGAACATGTGCCGGATCAGTTGGGTATCGGTATGGCAATAGAGATACGGCGCAAAATCGTCGGGACGGATATTTCGGCTATGGGCGACCCAATCGATTAGTATCTGCTGATTCGGTTCCTCGGTTTTGCAATAAAACTCGGTGCGGTTGCAGGTCGACAGAATCGCCGCTTCGCTGATTTCCTTGATCCGTCCCAATTCCTGTAAGGCCGAATCCAGCATGTCGGCAGGAAAGGCCAGGCGCTCGCGGATTGCAAGCGGCGCAGTATTGTAATTGAGTCCTACGGCAATAAGGGTCATGGTTTTACTGATAATTTCAAACGGCGGCTGCCGGATTGATCTTTGCGTTCGTCCGTGTGTCTATGTGGATGGGGCCGATGCATCCCGCTCGCGCTTGACGGAACAAATTTAGATGCGTGAGTCATCCGATTTTCCTTATAATCATAGGTCAACGAATTATAGGATGTTTTTGTGTTAATTTTTAGATTGTTTGCGGTGTTAACTCCTATTTTACTCAATGGTTGCGCCGGCTCGCCAGAAAAACAGCAAGCGCCGGCGGTCCCGACAGCCGAGCCGTCCATCCAGAAAGAACTCCCCAAACAAAAAGAAGCGAAAACGGAAATCGACCAGGATGTGCTATTCATGCTGATGTCGGCGGAGCTCGCCGGTCAGCGCGGCCAGTATGATCTGGCCTATGAGGGTTATATGGAAGCCGCCAAGCGGGTCAAGGATCCGAAACCTGCCGAGCGGGCCGCGATGATCGCAATGTACTTGAAAGATCCGAAAAAATTGAACAAGTCGTTGGCGTTATGGCTTAAGAAGGATCCGCAGAATCTTACCGCGAGAAAGCTGGCGGTATTGTCCAGCCTTGAGGTGGGCAACCAGCAAAAAACGCTGGAGCATCTGACCGTGATTCTGGACAACGATGCGGCGGGCTTCGAAAGTTCAGTACTGGAACTGGCGTCCGCGCTGCAAAGCGAAGGCAAGCTGCGGGTCATTTATGACGCTTTGGAAGCATTGTCGGCCAAACGCCCCGGTCAGGCGACCGTGCCCTATCTCCAGTCGATCATCGCGATGCAGATGAAAAATCAGCAGGCTGCCGAAGAAAAGATCGAGCAGGCGTTGAAGCTTCAGCCCGATTGGGACAAGGCTTTGGCCTTTCGGGCGCAGATTGCGGTCATGTCGGGCGATTTGCCGAAAGCGCTGGATTTTTTGCGCGGCGTGCATCGAAAATATCCGGACAACCAGAAAATCAGCAAGATGCTGACGCAGTTTCTGATCAAGACCGGCGAATACGACGAGGCGGGAAGGGTCTATCAAAAACTGGTCGAAAAGGATCCGAAGGATTTCGAGAGTTGGCTGGCGCTGGCGCTGGTGGATATCCAGATGGATCGCGAGAGTGAGGCCGAAGAGATCCTGAAGAAATTGCTGGGCGAAGACGAGTGGAGGGACCGGGCCCGGTTCTATCTCGGCAAACTGGAAGAAAAGCGCGAGAATACCAAGAAAGCGCTGAACTGGTACGACCAGGTTCGCGAAGAGCCTTTCAGTTTCGAAGCGGGAGTCGCGGCGATCAATCTGCTGGTCCATGACAAACAGTACGAAGAGGCGATTTCGCGGCTGCAGACGATGCAGGACAGTTATCCGAAAGAAAGAATCCGCATTACGCTGATGAAGGCTGAGTTGCTGAATCAGCAGAAACGCTATCAGGATGCCTATGACGAATTGAGCGCCGCGCTCGCCGAGCAGCCGGACAGCAAAGAGTTGCTTTACACTCGTGCGTTGGTCGCCGAGCGCATCGGCAAGCTGGATGTATTGGAGGCCGATCTGAAGAAAATTCTGGCGCAATACCCCGATAATGCGGAAGCACTGAATGCGTTGGGCTATACCTTGCTGAGTTTTCCTTCGCGCCTGTCCGAAGCCGAGGGCTATTTGTTGCGGGCATTGAAATTGCAGCCTGATGAGCCGGTCATTCTGGACAGCTACGGCTGGCTGCTGTTCAAGCAGGGAAAGACGGAGCAGGCGCTCAGGTATCTGGAACAGGCTTATGCCAAACAGAAGGAAAACGAAATCGCGGCTCACCTTGCCGAGGTGCTCTGGGTGCTGGGCAGAAAGGAGGATGCGAAAAAGTTGTTCGACAGGGCCTTCAAGGAAACTCCGGACGATGAGTATCTGCTCGATTTCAGGCGAAGGGTGTTGAATCGCTCGGAATAAAGCGCCCGACGAAATATAAACGATGCAGATCGAATTCAATCTTGATGGCCGGAGCGGGCCGAAGGGACCGGCCCCGGTGCGGAAAAACGCTCAATGGCTGCTGTGTCTGGCTTTAGTCTCGCCGTTAACGGGCTGCTCGCTCTTCACCGCCGCACCGCCCGAAGTTTCCTATTCCAAGACGGTAAATCAGGCGCTTTATCATCTAGAGCTCTGGGCGCTGGATGGGCGGGTTGCGCTGACGGGGGCGCAGGATTCCTGGACTGCCGACCTGGCTTGGTCGCACCGGCGCGACGATGAGCGAATCAGTTTGTCGGGGCCATTGGGGCAGGGCGCGGTGAAAATTCATCTCTCCGGCGAAACGGTGACGGTGGCCGAAGGCGACGGCAAGGTAGAGTCTTCCGACGATCCCGAAGGTTTCATTAATCAACGACTGGGCATGTTCGTGCCGGTGACTTCGTTGCGTTATTGGGTTTTGGGGGTGCCGGAGCCCGAGCTGGACTTCGAAGAGACCGGCAAGGGTTTCAGGCAGGCGGGTTGGACGATTGCATTTCAGGCGATGCAGCGGGTCGGGGATTGGCTTTTGCCGCGCAAGATGTCGGTTGCGAATGAGCGGGTCAAGTTAAAACTGATTATCAATGAATGGACACTCCATGATGGAAAAATGCGTTAATCTGCCTGCCTGGACCGAGAAGTGGCCGGCGCCGGCCAAGCTGAACCTGATGTTGCGCATCACCGGCCGCCGTCCCGATGGCTACCATTTGCTGCAAACGGTTTTTCAGTTCATCGATTTGTGCGACTGGATCCGGTTTCATCCGGTCGACGAAGACCGGGTCAGCCTTTATCAAACGCTGCCAGGCGTTGCGGAAGCGGATGATCTGACCGTCAGGGCCGCGCGGGTGCTGAAAGCTGAGACCGGGTATGCCGGGGGGTCGGGATCGAGGTCGAAAAAAACCTGCCGATGGGCGGGGGCTTGGCGGTGGCAGTTCCGATGCCGCTACCACGCTGGTCGCACTGAATTATTTGTGGGGATTGGGGTTGTCGGTCGAGCGGTTAATGCGGCTCGGATTAAGCCTGGGCGCCGATGTGCCGGTCTTTGTGTTCGGGCAGGCGGCCTGGGGCGAGGGCGTCGGCGAAAAGCTGGAGCCGATTCGGGTGCCGGAATGCTGGACGGTCGTGATTCGTCCGGATTGCCATGTGAATACCGGAGAAATTTTTTCTGATAAAAACTTGACAAGAGATAGTAAGTCGATCAGAATAGCGGACTTTATCGCCGGCCAACATCAAAATGATTGTCTTGATGTGGTGGTGCGGCGTTACCAGGCAGTAAAAGATGCTCTGGTTGTTTTATCCGAATTTGCCGAAGGCAGGCTGACAGGGACGGGGGCTTGTGTTTTTGCGCAGTTTGATTCGGAGCAGTCCGCAAAGAGTGCCTATCGGTCGCTCGCCGCTAAATGGCGGTGTTATTTGGTCAAGGGGGTTAATGAATCCCCTTTGTATGCGAAGCTTAGGGCTGTCGAGAATATTTCATGAATTATTGGGCCGTCGCCAAGCGGTAAGGCACGGGGTTTTGATCCCCGCATACCAAGGTTCGAATCCTTGCGGCCCAGCCATTTTTATCCGCATCAAGTCGAGTTCATTTTAGGAGTAAAAAATGAATGAAGCCGCAATGATGGTGTTTTCCGGAAATGCCAATCTGGCTTTATCAGAAGGCATTGTAAGGAAGCTCAATATGCGGCTCGGTTTGGCGAGTGTGGGTCGGTTTAGCGATGGCGAGGTGGCTGTCGAAATTGGGGAAAACGTTCGGGGCAAGGACGTTTTCGTGATCCAGCCGACCTGTTCGCCGAACAACGACAACTTGATGGAATTGTTGGTGATGATCGATGCGCTGAAGCGGGCGTCGGCATCGCGGATTACGGCGGTGATCCCTTATTATGGTTATGCCCGGCAAGACCGGCGCACCCGTTCGGCGAGAGTGCCGATTACGGCCAAGCTTGTGGCGAAGATGATCGAGCAGGCCGGGGCGCATCGGTTGTTGACCGTCGATCTGCACGCGGATCAGATTCAAGGTTTTTTTGATATTCCTGTCGATAATGTGTATGCGTCTCCGATTCTGTTGGGTGATGTGTGGCGGCAGAAATATCACAGGCTGATGGTGGTGTCGCCCGATGTCGGGGGAGTGGTAAGGGCTCGTGCGTTAGCCAAAAGATTGGATGATGCCGATCTTGCGATTATCGATAAGCGTCGTCCGAAGGCGAATGTGTCGGAAGTGATGCATATCATCGGCGACGTCGAAGGTCGTAGCTGCGTTCTGATTGATGATCTTGTCGATACGGCGGGTACCTTATGTCATGCGGCAAAGGCGCTAAAAGATCACGGGGCGCTCAAGGTGGTGGCTTACTGTACGCATGCCGTTTTATCGGGAGCGGCCATCTCGAATATAGAGCGCTCGGTGCTGGATGAGTTGGTGGTGACTGATACAATTCCGCTGCGCCCGGAGGCTGAGGCGCTGGGAAGGATTAGGCAGCTCAGTGTGGCTGAGATGCTTGCTGAAACCATCCGGCGTATTGCCGTCGGCGAATCGGTCAGTTCTTTATATGTCGATTGATACAAATAAAGTTTTGCGCTTTGAGGCGCGGGGTTAAGAGATAAAATGTCTAACGTATTCGAATTTGTTGCTCAGGCTCGTGGGCGGTCAGGAAAAAACGCGGCAAGAGGTACGCGCCGCCAAGGTAATGTTCCGGCTGTGATATACGGTGGTCATCAAGAGCCGCAAATGCTGGTTTTGAATCATAACGAAGTGATTAAACATCTTGAGCACGAAGCGGTTTATTCTCATATTCTCGACGTCACGATTGATGGCAAAACCGAAAAAGCGGTTTTGAAGGGCGTTCAGCGCAATCCGGCAAAGTTTCAAATCATGCATCTCGACTTCATGCGGGTTAGTATGTCGGAAGCCATTAAAGTGCATGTGCCATTGCATTTCGTCAATGAAAGTACTTCGGTTGGCGGTAAGAAGGGCGGCGTTGCGGCCCATTCTCTGGTTGATGTAGAGGTGTCCTGTTTGCCGGGTGCATTGCCCGAATTTATCGAGGTCGATCTGGCGAATCTGGATATTGGTGCTTCGATTCATTTATCGGATCTGGTGTTGCCTGCCGGTATTGAAATCGTCGCGTTGGTGCAAGGTCCGGAACACGATTTGCCGGTGGTATCGATGATGCCGGGTAAAACGGGTCAGGACGAGTCGGCTGCTTAAGTAAGGGTGATAAAGCTTATTGTTGGTTTGGGAAACCCCGGTCGGCAATATGAAAAGACCCGGCACAACGCCGGGTTTTTATTTGTAGATTGTCTTGCACGCGATTTAGGTTCCGCATTTGCGCAGGCCCCGCGATTTTTGGGTGAGTTTGCCGAGTGTAGGATAGGAGGTGAAAAACTCCTGTTATTGAAACCCGCGACTTTTATGAATCGCAGTGGGCAGTCAGTCGCGGCGCTGGTGAAGTACTATAAGCTTCCGCCGGAGCAAATGCTGGTTGTGCATGATGAGCTCGATTTCAATCCGGGCGTCGTCAGGTTGAAAAAAGATGGCGGGCATGCCGGGCACAACGGCCTGCGCGACATTATTGCTCATTTAGATACAAAGGATTTTTACCGTTTAAGGTTGGGGATAGGTCGTCCGCCAGTCGGAAAAGCGGTGGCGGATTTTGTTTTGTCTGTGCCTTCCAGGCAGGAAGCGGATTTGCTGGATGGTGTAATCAAAACCGGATTGAGTTTCGTTCCTCAGATGGTGGTAGGCGAAATCGATGCGGTAATGAACAAAATCAATGCCTAGGAACTGGAATTTTAAAATCATTTGCTAAATCTTTTGTTGACAAAAGATTTTTAATAAAAGATAATAAACGACTAACTCGTTATCGGAGAGGTTCCCGAGCGGCCAAAGGGATCAGACTGTAAATCTGCCGGCTCTGCCTTCGGAGGTTCGAATCCTCCCCTCTCCACCAACTTTTTTGAAGTATGCGGGTGTAGTTCAATGGTAGAACTCCAGCCTTCCAAGCTGATCACGTGGGTTCGATTCCCATCACCCGCTCCAAAAAAATTCTGAGACACCGCCCATATAGCTCAGTAGGTAGAGCACTTCCTTGGTAAGGAAGAGGTCACCGGTTCAAATCCGGTTATGGGCTCCAGAAATTTGAATGTTTTTACAAGGTTTATTCACATGGCCAAAGAGAAATTTTCCCGTAGCAAGCCACACGTAAACGTCGGCACGATCGGACACGTCGACCACGGCAAGACGACCTTGACCGCGGCATTGACCAAAGTCATGGCGGAACTGCAAGGCGGCGAAGTCAAAGCGTTCGACCAGATCGACAATGCGCCGGAAGAGCGGGCGCGGGGGATCACGATCGCCACCTCGCACGTGGAGTACCAATCGGCAGCCCGGCACTATGCGCATGTGGACTGCCCGGGCCATGCGGACTACGTGAAGAACATGATTACCGGTGCGGCGCAGATGGACGGCGCGATCCTGGTGGTCTCGGCGGCCGACGGCCCAATGCCGCAAACCCGCGAGCACATCCTGTTGTCCCGCCAGGTCGGCGTGCCCTACATCGTGGTGTTCCTGAACAAGGCGGACATGGTGGACGATGCCGAGCTGATCGACTTGGTTGAAATGGAAATCCGCGAGCTGCTGGACCTGTACGAATTCCCGGGCGACGACACCCCGATCATCGTCGGATCGGCCTTGAAGGCCCTGGAAGGCGACCAAAGCGAAGTAGGCGTGCCCGCCATCATCAAACTGGTCGACGCCCTGGATAGCTATATCCCGCTACCGGAGCGCGCCGTGGACGGTGCCTTCCTGATGCCGATCGAAGACGTGTTCTCGATCTCGGGTCGCGGTACGGTCGTCACCGGCCGGGTCGAGCGCGGTATCATCAAGGTCGGTCAGGAAGTGGAAATCGTCGGCATCCGTCCGACCCAAACCACCACCTGCACCGGCGTGGAAATGTTCCGCAAGCTGTTGGATCAAGGCCAGGCGGGCGACAACGTCGGCATCCTGCTGCGCGGCACCAAGCGCGATGACGTGGAGCGCGGCCAGGTGCTGGCGCAAAAAGGCACGATCAAGCCGCACAAACAGTTCAAGGCGGAAATCTACGTGTTATCGAAGGAAGAAGGCGGTCGTCATACCCCCTTCTTCGATGGCTACCGGCCACAGTTCTATTTCCGGACCACCGACGTGACCGGTGCGGTCAAGCTGCCGGAAGGCACCGAAATGGTGATGCCGGGCGACAACATCGCCGTCGAAATCACCCTGATCTCGCCGATCGCGATGGACGAAGGGTTGCGGTTTGCGATTCGCGAAGGCGGCCGTACCGTCGGTGCGGGCGTTGTGGCCAGCATTATTGAATAATAATTACGATTAAGTTAAAATTCGCAGTTCTGTAGGTTTTCGTAATAGGTCAGTAGCTCAATTGGTAGAGCAGCGGTCTCCAAAACCGCAGGTTGGGGGTTCGAGACCCTCCTGGCCTGCCATTACGAATAGCCTGAAAGCATTTTGCTGACTTTAAGAATATGAATACACAAGCCGAAGCTCAGACATCGATACTGGATATTGTTAAGCAAGTTTTTTCCGTGGTATTGGTGGTCGGCGGTGTCGCTGCATTCTATTATTTTTCGGAACAGGTGCAGCTGATTTACCGGGTGCTTGGCTTGATCGTGGTCATCGGCACGGTTCTGGGTTTGATGTTTACGACCGGATTGGGAAGGTCGGTGTGGTCTTTTATACAGGAATCGAAAATCGAAGTCAGAAAAGTCGTTTGGCCAACGAAAGATGAAACGACCCGTACTACCCTGCTGGTGTTTGCGATGGTGACGGTCGTGGCATTGATTCTTTGGTTGCTGGATATGTTTCTTTTTTGGGGTGTGCGTCTTTTAACGGGTCAAGGCGGGTAATCGAATGGCATTGCGATGGTATGTGGTGCATGCTTACTCAAATTACGAAAGTAAAGTAAAGCAAGCGCTCGAAGAAAGAATCAAAAGAGAGGGGCTTGAGCAATATTTCGGCAAGATTCTAGTGCCCACCGAAGAGATCGTCGAAATGCGCTTGGGGCAGCAGCGGAAGAGCGAAAGAAAGTTTTTTCCCGGCTATGTTCTCGTACAGATGGAGCTGACCGACGAGACTTGGCATTTAGTGCGCGATGTGCCGAGAGTATTGGGGTTCATCGGAGGCACCTCGGACAGACCGGCGCCGATCTCCGAAAAAGAAGCGATGTCGATTTTGAACCGGGTTGAGGAAGGGATTAATAAACCGAGGCCGAAAGTTTTGTTCGAAGTCGGCGAGGTGATCCGGATCATCGATGGGCCATTCAAGGATTTCAATGGGGTCGTCGAAGAAGTCAACTACGAAAAAAGCAAATTGAAATTGTCTGTTTTGATCTTTGGACGGTCAACATCAGTTGAACTGAGTTTCAATCAGGTCGAAAAAAGCTGAGAAACCGCAATTTGTCGTTATCTGAATCCCTGTCTGCATAAGACGGGGATTTTCATGTCTGGGGGGAGCAGAAATGCGTTTGCACCCAATTTGGAGTAACAATGGCTAAAAAAATTACAGCATACATCAAACTGCAAGTCAAAGCAGGTGAGGCGAATCCGAGTCCGCCGGTTGGCCCGGCATTGGGTCAGCGCGGTGTCAACATCATGGAGTTCTGCAAGGCATTCAACGCCAAGACTCAAGATGTCGAAAAAGGTCTGCCGTTACCTGTTGTCATCACTGTTTACAGCGACCGCAGTTTCACCTTCATCACTAAAACCCCTCCGGCCACGATTTTGCTGAAGAAAGCCAGCGGCATCAAGAGCGGCAGCAGCAACCCGAACACCAAGAAGGTCGGTACCGTCACCCGTGCACAGTTGGAAGAAATTGCCAAGACCAAAATGGAAGATTTGAATGCGGCGGATCTGGAAGCGGCTGTGAAAACGATTGCCGGCAGCGCGCGCAGCATGGGCTTGAATGTGGAGGGTTTGTAATGGCCAAGTTATCTAAAAAAGCGAAATTAATCAGAAGCAAGGTCGAAAGAACCAAGCAATATTCGGTTACCGATGCGGTTGCGCTGTTGAAAGAGCTGGGTACCGCGAAATTCAGCGAATCGATCGATGTCAGCGTAAATCTGGGCGTCGATCCGCGTAAATCCGACCAAAACGTCAGAGGGGCGACCGTTCTGCCTAACGGTACCGGTAAGACCGTACGTGTTGCGGTGTTTGCGCAAGGCCCGAACGCCGATGCAGCCAGAGCGGCAGGTGCCGATATCGTCGGCATGGACGATCTGGGCGATCAGGTCAAGAGAGGCGAATTGAACTTTGACGTGGTGATCGCATCCCCCGATGCAATGCGTGTCGTCGGTCAGCTCGGTCAAATCCTGGGGCCGCGCGGCTTGATGCCGAATCCGAAAGTCGGCACCGTGACGCCCGATGTGGCGACCGCGGTCAGAAATGCCAAATCCGGTCAGGTCCGTTACCGTACGGACAAAGCCGGTATCATTCATTGTACGCTCGGCAAGATCGGCTTCGATGCGGCTGCGATTCAGGGCAACCTGGAAGCGTTGCTGGCTGACCTGAAGAAAGCCAAGCCTGCAACATCCAAGGGCATTTACATCAAAAAAATTACCTTATCATCAACGATGGGTCCCGGCCTGTGGCTGGACCAAAACAGTCTTTCGATCTAGAGGCTGGATAAACTTTGGGTTGCCGGTAACAGCGGCAACCGTCAAAGACCGCAGGTGTTACAACAACTTAATTTCCTGCGCAGACGGAAGCTGGAACCTAAACATATTGGGGAAAGGGTCCGTGAGGTGCATCCCAACGGATGCGTTTTATCACGCTGGGCAACTTAATCCAGCAACTTACCGGAGGTAGGCTGTGGCACTCAATTTAGACGGCAAAAAAGCTGTTGTCGAAGAAGTCGCTGAATATGCCGTTAAAGCTCATTCTGCCATCGCTGCAGAATATCGTGGTCTGACCGTAACGGAACTGACCGAATTGCGTAAGACCGCGAGAGAGACGGGCGTATATTTGCGAGTGGTCAAGAACACCCTGGCAAGACGCGCAGTCGCCGGAACCGAATTCGAATGCATGCAATCCGGGCTTGTCGGTCCGTTATTGTTGGCATTTTCGATGGAAGATCCAGGTTCGGCAGGGCGATTGATTCACGAATTTGCCAGAACGCATGACAAGTTAATCACTAAAGTCGTGGCGATCGGCGGTCAGGCCTATGGCCCGTCCGAGCTGGCGCGTTTGGCGAGCTTGCCGAACCGCGAACAAGGCATCGCGATGCTGATGTCGGTCATGAAAGGGCCGGTCAGCAAACTGGCACGTACCTTGGCGGCGATCAGAGACCAGAAAGAAGCGGCATAAGCTTGAATTCACCCGTTTACACAAATTTTTAGAGGTATATTAAGATGGCAGTAACAAAAGAAGACATCCTGGATGCGGTTGCGAACATGACCGTGATGGAAATCGTTGATTTGATTTCAGCGATGGAAGAAAAATTCGGTGTGACCGCAGCGGTTGCAGTGGCAGCAGCTCCGGCGGCAGGCGGTGCCGCGGCAGCGGTTGAAGAGCAAACCGAATTCGATGTCATCTTGACTGGTTTCGGCGAGAATAAAGTTGGCGTCATTAAAGCGGTTCGCAGTATCACCGGTTTGGGCCTGAAGGAAGCAAAAGACGCGGTAGAAGGCGTACCGACTACTTTGAAGGAAGGCGTATCGAAAGCCGAAGCCGAAGAATTCAAGAAGCAATTGCTCGATGCAGGCGCAACCGTCGAAATCAAATAATTGCATTTGATCAAAATCCGGCGCAAGCCAAATGAGTACGGCTGGTGGTAGAATTACCACCGGCCTTTTACTGTTTCCAGTCGAAAAACAGTAAAAACAGTCTATGACGAAAAGGTTTGGAATCGATATGTCCTACTCTTTTACCGAAAAAAAGCGTATCCGTAACAATTTTGGCAAAAGTACCGAAGTACTTGACGTGCCATATCTCTTAGCCACCCAGATTAATTCATACGCCAGTTTCCTGCAATCGGGCGCTTCTCCTCAAAAACGCGCCAATATCGGCCTCCATGCCGCTTTTTCGAGCGTATTTCCGATTGAAAGCCATTCCGGCTATGCCGTGCTGGAATATGTCAGCTATCGCTTGGGCGAGCCTGTATTCGATGTCCGCGAATGCCAACAGCGCGGCGCGACCTTTGCGGCGCCTCTGAGAGTATTGGTCCGGCTGGTTATTTACGACAAAGATGCGCCTGCAACCGCTAAAGTGGTCAAGGACATTCGTGAACAGGAAGTTTACATGGGCGAACTTCCTTTAATGACCGAAAACGGGACGTTTGTGATCAACGGCACCGAGCGAGTCATCGTTTCGCAATTACACCGTTCGCCCGGCGTGTTCTTCGATCACGACAAGGGTAAAACCCACTCGTCCGGAAAGCTGTTATTCAACGCGCGCATCATTCCTTACCGCGGCTCCTGGCTGGACTTCGAGTTCGACCACAAGGATTGCGTGTACGTGCGTATCGACCGCCGTCGAAAAATCCCGGCGACGATTCTGCTCAGAGCGCTGGGTATGGATAACGAAGAGATCATCAAGATCTTCTTCGAAACGAACAAATTTACGATCAGCGCCGATCAGGTGCTGTTCCATGTCGTGCCTGAAAGAATGCGCGGCGAAATCGCGGCATTCGATATCAGGCACGGCGACCAGGTGATCGTCGAAGAAGGCCGCCGCATCACCAGCAAGCATATCCGCCAGATGCTGGCGGCGGGGCTGACTCAAGTTGCGGTACCGAAAGACTATCTGGTCGGCAAGATTCTTGCCAGCAATATTATCGACCACTCGACCGGTGAATTGCTGGCCAGCGTCAACGACGAGCTGACGCTGGCCGCGATTGAGCGCTTCATCGAGCACGGCATCAGCGAGATCGACACCTTGTTCGTGAATGACCTGGACAGAGGTCCGTATATTTCGAACGCAATGCGCCTGGACGTTACGACCAACCAGATGGAGGCATTGGTCGAAATTTACCGGATGATGCGTCCCGGCGAGCCGCCGACCAAAGAATCGGCTGAAAACCTGTTCCAGAATCTGTTTTTTACCGACGAACGCTACGATTTGTCGACAGTCGGCCGGATGAAATTCAACCGCCGTCTGGGCCGGACCGAAATCACCGGTCCCGGCACGCTGAGCAAGGAAGACATCATCGATGTCCTGAAAGAACTGATCGATATCCGGAACGGCAACGGCAATGTCGACGACATCGACCATTTGGGCAACCGGCGCGTGCGGTCGGTCGGCGAAATGATCGAGAACCAGTTCCGCGTCGGCTTGGTGCGCGTCGAGCGCGCGGTCAAGGAACGCTTGACCCTGGCTGATTCCGAAGGCCTGATGCCGCAGGAAATCATCAATGCGAAACCGGTTTCGGCGGCGGTCAAGGAATTCTTCGGATCGAGCCAGCTGTCGCAGTTTATGGATCAGAACAATCCGCTGTCGCAGGTGACCCACAAGCGCCGGGTATCGGCGCTGGGTCCCGGCGGTCTGGCGCGCGAGCGTGCGGGTTTCGAGGTGCGCGACGTGCATACCACGCACTACGGCCGGGTTTGTCCGATCGAAACGCCGGAAGGTCCGAATATCGGGTTGATCAACTCGTTGTCGGTCTATGCCCGGACCAACGAATATGGCTTCCTGGAAACGCCTTACCGTAAGGTGGTGGACGGCAAGGTCACCGACCAGGTCGACTATCTGTCCGCGATCGAGGAAGGCGAATACGTGATCGCGCAGGCGAGTGTTCCGGTCGACGAAAACGGCAAGCTGATCGAAGGTTTGGTATCCTGCCGTCACAAGGACGAATTTACGCTGGCGATGTCCGACACCGTGCAGTATATGGACGTGTCCTCGAAACAGATCGTTTCGGTCGCGGCCTCGATCATTCCGTTCCTCGAACACGACGACGCGAACCGCGCGTTAATGGGATCGAACATGCAGCGCCAGGCCGTGCCGACGTTGCGCGCGGAAAAACCGCTGGTCGGCACCGGCATGGAACGGACCGTCGCGAAAGACTCCGGTGTTGCGGTGGTGGCGACGCGCGGCGGCAGCATCGAAGCGATCGATGCGGCCAGAATCGTGGTGCGTGTGAACGACACCGAAACCGAAACCGGTGCGCCGGGTGTCGATATTTACAATCTGACCAAATATACGCGCTCGAACCAGAATACCTGCATCAACCAGAAGCCGCTGGTCAAACCGGGGGACATCGTCAAAAAAGGAGACATCCTGGCTGACGGTCCGTCGACCGATTTGGGCGAATTGGCGCTTGGCCAGAACATGCTGGTCGCGTTCATGCCGTGGAATGGCTATAACTTCGAAGATTCGATCCTGGTTTCCGAACGTGTCGTGAAGGAGGATCGCTTCACCACGATTCACATCGAAGAAAAGACCTGTGTCGCACGCGATACCAAGCACAGCCCTGAAGAAATTACTGCCGATATTCCGAACGTCAGTGAAGAAGCGTTGTCAAAATTAGATGAATCCGGAATCGTCTATGTCGGCGCCGAAGTGAAGCCGGGCGACATTCTGGTCGGTAAAGTGACGCCGAAGGGTGAAACCCAACTGACGCCGGAAGAAAAATTGCTGCGCGCGATTTTCGGCGAGAAGGCGGCGGATGTGAAGGATACCTCGTTGCGTGTGCCGAGCAGCATCGAAGGCACCGTGATCGACGTGCAAGTCTTTACCCGCGACGGCGTCAAGAAAGACAAGCGTGCGCTGGAGATCGAAGACGCCGAAATCAAGCGTTACCGGAAGGACTTGGATGACCAGCTGAAAATTCTGGAAGGCGACATCTATGCGCGGATCGCCAAGGCGATTACCGGCAAGCTCGCTCAATCGGGCCCTGGGCATTTGAAGGCCGGCAGCGAAGTGACCGCGGATTATCTGGCCGGATTGAAACATTCGGACTGGCTGAAGATCCGGATGAAAGACGAAGACATCAACGTGCAGATCGAAGCGGCAGCCGAACAAATCGAGCAGCAGCGCAAGGCATTCGATGAAAAATTCGAAAACAAGCGCAGGAAAATCACGATGGGCGACGATCTGCCGCCCGGTGTATTGAAAATGGTCAAGGTGTATCTGGCGGTCAAGCGGCGCATCCAGCCGGGCGACAAGATGGCGGGCCGGCACGGAAACAAAGGGGTTATCTCGATGATTCGTCCGGTCGAGGATATGCCTTATACCGCCGACGGCAATCCGGTCGACATCGTGTTGAACCCTCTCGGCGTACCGTCGCGGATGAACGTCGGCCAGGTGCTCGAAACCCACTTGGGCTGGGCCGCGAAAGGGCTTGGCATCAAGATCGGCAAGATGCTCGAAGCGAGAGCCAAGATCAACGAGATTCGCGAGTATCTGGACAAGATTTATAATTCGAGCGGCCGGAAAGAAAATCTGGGCTCCTTCTCGGATAAAGAGATCCTGGAATTGGCGCAAAATCTGGTCGGCGGCGTGCCGATGGCGACGCCGGTCTTCGACGGTGCGACCGAGGAAGACATTCGTACCATGCTCAGGCTGGCGGATCTGCCGGAACACGGGCAGACCGTGTTGTACGACGGCCTGACAGGGGAAGCGTTCGAGCGCGAAGTCACAGTCGGCTACATGTACATGCTGAAACTGAACCACCTGGTCGACGACAAGATGCATGCGAGATCGACCGGTCCCTACAGCCTGGTTACGCAACAGCCGCTGGGCGGCAAAGCCCAGTTCGGCGGCCAGCGTTTCGGGGAAATGGAAGTCTGGGCACTCGAAGCTTACGGCGCGGCTTATACCTTGCAGGAAATGCTGACGGTCAAGTCCGACGACGTGACCGGCCGGACCCGGATGTACAAGAATATCGTCGACGGCGACCACAAGATGGATGCCGGCATGCCGGAATCGTTCAACGTATTGATCAAGGAAATCCGTTCATTGGCGGTCAATATCGAATTGGAACGCGATTAAACGCCAGCTTGGCATATAACCGGTAGCCTGTCCCGGAACCCTGCGTCCGGGACTTATTTAAATTTAAAGAGGATAAACTCTTGAAAGATTTAATGAATTTTTTGAAGCGTCAAGGCCGGGCCGAAGATTTCGACGGTATCCGGATTGGCTTGGCATCTCCCGACATGATCCGTGCCTGGTCCTATGGAGAAGTCAAAAAACCTGAAACGATCAACTACCGCACCTTCAAGCCGGAGCGCGACGGCCTGTTCTGCGCGAAGATCTTCGGACCGGTCAGCGACTACGAATGTTTGTGCGGGAAATACAAGCGCCTGAAGCACCGTGGCGTCATCTGCGAGAAATGCGGCGTCGAAGTCACGCTGTCGAAAGTCCGCCGCGAGCGGATGGGTCACATCGAGCTGGCAAGTCCTGTTGCGCACATCTGGTTCCTGAAATCGCTGCCGTCGCGGATTGCGCTGCTGCTCGACATGACGCTCCGCGAGATCGAGCGCGTCCTGTATTTCGAATCCTTCGTGGTGTTGGATCCGGGCTTGACGCCGTTGAACAAGGGTCAATTGTTGACCGACGACGAATATCTCGACGCGGTCGAGCTGCACGGTGACGATTTCGTTGCGAAAATGGGCGCCGAGGCGATTTACGACTTGCTCAAGGCAATCGACCTGAAGGAAGAGGTCAATGTGTTGCGCGAGGAAATCAATTCGACCAATTCCGAGACCAAGATCAAGAAATATTCGAAGCGCCTCAAGGTGATCGATTCCCTGCTGAGTTCACGCAACCGGCCGGAATGGATGATCCTGAAAGTGCTGCCGGTATTGCCGCCGGAGCTGCGCCCCTTGGTGCCGCTCGACGGAGGCCGTTTCGCGACATCCGATCTGAACGATCTGTACCGCCGCGTGATCAACCGGAACAACCGTTTGAACCGCCTACTGGATCTGAATGCGCCGGACATCATCGTGCGCAACGAAAAGCGGATGCTGCAGGAATCGGTCGATGCCTTGCTCGATAACGGCCGCCGCGGCCGGGCGATTACCGGCACCAACCGGCGTCCTTTGAAATCCCTGGCCGACATGATCAAGGGCAAGCAGGGGCGTTTCCGGCAAAACCTGCTCGGGAAGCGGGTCGACTATTCCGGCCGGTCGGTAATCGTGGTCGGTCCGACCTTGCGCCTGCATCAGTGCGGTCTGCCGAAAAAAATGGCGCTGGAATTGTTCAAACCTTTTATTTTCAGCAAGCTGCAGTTCCGCGGCCATGCGACCACGATCAAGGCGGCCAAGAAGATGGTCGAGCGCGAAGGCGCCGAGGTGTGGGATATTTTAGAGGAAGTGATCCGCGAGCATCCGATCCTGCTGAACCGTGCGCCGACTCTGCACCGTCTGGGTATTCAGGCGTTCGAGCCGATTCTGATCGAAGGTAAGGCGATTCAGCTGCATCCTTTGGTATGTAGTGCGTTCAACGCGGATTTCGACGGCGACCAGATGGCGGTGCACATCCCGCTGTCGCTCGAAGCGCAGCTCGAAGCCAGAACGCTGATGATGGCGACCAACAATATCCTCTCGCCCGCGAACGGCGAGCCGGTCATCAATCCGTCTCAGGACGTGGTGTTGGGGCTGTATTACATCAGCCGGCAAAAAGTCAATGCGAAAGGCGAAGGCGGCATCTTCGTCAGTGTCGGTGAAGTACAAAAAGCACTGATGGAAAAAACGGTGGAACTGCAGTCGAAGATTCAACTGCGGATCACTGAAAGAACCAAAGCCGAAAACGGAGAGATCATCGAAAAGACTCATCGCGTCGAAACCACGGTCGGCCGCGCACTGATCTGGGACATCGTGCCCGAGCTGATGCCGTTCGAATTGGTCAACTGCGACATGACCAAAAAGAACATCTCGCGCCTGATCAACTACTGCTACCGCTACCTCGGCAACAAGGATACGGTTATCCTGGCGGACCAGCTGATGTATCTCGGTTTCCGTTACGCGACGATCGCCGGCGTGTCGTTCGGCGTCGAAGACATGGCGATTCCGGCAAAGAAAGTCGATATCATCACGTCTGCCGAAGCGGAAGTCAGCGAGATTCAAAGCCAGTACGCATCCGGTTTGGTGACCGACGGCGAGCGCTATAACAAGGTTGTCGACATCTGGTCCCATGCGAACGATCAGGTCGCGAAGGTGATGATGGACGGTCTCGGCGAAGAGAGCGTGATGAATGCCGATGGCGAAATGGTCAAGCAGAAATCGTTCAATTCGATCTTCATGATGGCCGAATCGGGCGCCCGGGGTTCCGCGGCGCAGATTCGCCAGCTGGCGGGGATGCGGGGGTTGATGGCGAAGCCGGACGGTTCGATCATCGAAACACCGATCACCGCAAACTTCCGTGAAGGTCTGGACGTATTGCAATACTTCATCTCGACTCACGGTGCCCGGAAGGGTCTGGCCGATACCGCGCTGAAAACCGCGAATTCGGGTTACCTGACCCGGCGGCTGGTCGATGTGGCTCAGGATCTGGTCATTACCGGTGAGGATTGCGGTACCGAAAACGGTTTGATCATGATGCCGATCATCGAAGGTGGCGATGTGGTGGAACCGCTGTCCGAGCGTGTGCTGGGTCGTGTCGCGGCAAAAGACGTGATGGAGGCGAGCGGCGAAAAAGTTGTCGTTCCGGCCGGTACGCTGTTGAACGAATATTGGGTCAGCGTGCTCGAAGAGCAGAGCATCGACCAGGTACTGGTGCGTTCGATCATTACCTGCGAAAGCCGTTATGGCGTCTGCGCGGCCTGCTACGGACGCGACCTGGGCCGCGGCCATCTGGTCAATATCGGCGAAGCGGTCGGCGTGATCGCGGCGCAGTCGATCGGCGAACCCGGTACGCAGTTGACGATGCGGACTTTCCACATCGGCGGTGCGGCTTCCCGGTCGGCGGCGATCAGCAACGTACAGGTCAAATCGTCCGGTACGGTCCGTTTGAGCAACCTGAAATCGGTCTTGAATCGCGAGGGCAATCTAGTGGCGGTTTCTCGCTCGGGTGAAGTCGGCGTGGTCGACGATTACGGCCGTGAGCGGGAGCGCTACAAGATTCCCTACGGTTCGGTGCTGTCGGTGCAGGAAGGCGGCCGCGTGAACACGGGCGACATCATCGTCACCTGGGATCCGCATACGCACCCGGTCATTACCGAAGTAGACGGTGTCGTCAAACTGGAGCATTTCAACGAAGGTGTCACCGTTCAAAAAATCTCGGACGAAGTGACCGGTCTGAGCTCGTTGGTGGTTACCGATCCGAAGCAGCGCGGCAGTGCGGGCAAGGAATTGCGTCCGATGGTTAAGCTGATCGGTGCCGCCGACGAAGCGATCTTCTTGCCGGGAACCGAAATTCCCGCGCAGTACTTTCTGCCGGCCGGCGCGATCGTCGGCATCAAAGACGGCGGTGAGGTGAAGGTCGGCGACGTGTTGGCCAGAATTCCGCAGGAATCTTCGAAAACCCGTGACATTACCGGCGGTCTGCCGCGCGTTGCGGACTTGTTCGAGGCCCGCAAGACCAAGGATCCGGCGATCCTGGCCGAAACGAGCGGAACCGTGTCTTTCGGCAAGGAAACCAAAGGCAAACAGCGCGTGATCATTACCGATGCGGCCGGCGAACAGGTGGAAACCCTGATTCCGAAGTGGCGCCATATCACCGTATTCGAGGGCGAATATGTCGAAAAGGGTGAAACGATCGCCGAAGGCGAATTGACCCCGCACGACATTCTGCGTCTGCGCGGTGTTGAAGAGCTGGCGAATTATCTGGTCAAGGAAATTCAGGACGTTTACCGTCTGCAAGGGGTAAAAATCAACGACAAACACATCGAAGCCATCATTCGCCAGATGCTGAGAAAAGTCGAGATTACCGCTTCCGGTGATACCTCCTTCCTGAAAGGCGATCAAGTCGAGCGTGCCGCGCTACGTGAAGAGAATGATCGGATGGAAACCGAAGGCAAGATTCCGGCTAGTTTCGAGCCGGTCTTGTTGGGCATCACTAAGGCTTCATTGGCAACCGAATCGTTCATTTCGGCCGCCTCGTTCCAGGAAACGACGCGCGTATTGACCGATGCGGCGGTTCGCGGTTTGAGCGACAGTCTGCAAGGTTTGAAAGAAAACGTGATCGTGGGTCGGTTGATTCCGGCCGGAACCGGTCTGGCTTATCACGAAAATCGAAAGAATCGTGCTGCCCAGTACCAGGTAGTCGAATCCGAAGCGGCATCGGCAGTCGATGCGAGCGATGTGGAAGAGGCTCTCAAACAGGCGCTGAATCTGTAAGTACCGAGTTAAATTACATTTTAATGTAAATTCGTCTTGACCTGGCTAAACTTTGTCAGTATCATAAACGGCTAACATGAACTAACGTGATTGGTCAGGTCGAAAAAACCGATAACCGCCGGCCCGCTAAAGCCAGGCGGTTATTTTTTTATAATCTGGCAGTTAATTGATATCGGAGTAATTAGAAAAATGGCCACGATCAACCAATTGGTCCGTAAGCCACGTGCCAAGAAAATCGAAAAAACCAATGTTCCTGCATTGGAAGCCTGTCCGCAGCGTCGGGGGGTTTGCACGCGTGTTTATACCACTACACCTAAGAAACCGAATTCGGCGCTGCGTAAAGTGGCTCGGGTTAGGTTGACCAACGGCGCTGAAGTCAGTAGCTACATCGGCGGCGAAGGCCACAACTTGCAAGAGCACTCCGTGGTTTTGATTAGAGGTGGCCGGGTCAAGGACTTGCCAGGTGTGCGTTATCACGTCGTGCGCGGCAGTCTCGATACTTCTGGCGTCAATAACAGAAAATGCGGTCGCTCCAAGTACGGAACCAAACGGCCAAAAGGCAAATAACAGGTTGATAAGCTATGTCTAGAAGAAGAGTTGCTACCAAAAGAGAAATCATTCCGGATCCGCGTTACGGCAGCGTGATGCTGAGCAAGTTCATGAACATGATCATGGAAAGCGGCAAGAAATCCATTGCGGAAGGCATCGTTTACGGCGCTCTGGATGTGATCGAAAGCAAAGGCCATGGCGAACCTCTGGAAGTTTTGTCTAAGGCGCTTGAAAATGTACAGCCCCGCGTAGAAGTGAAATCGCGCCGCGTGGGTGGTGCGACCTATCAGGTGCCTGTCGAAGTACGCCCCTCTCGCCGCGTGGCATTGGCGATGCGCTGGTTGATCGACGCGTCGCGTAAAAGAAATGAAAAGAACATGCCGGCCAAATTGGCGGGCGAATTGCTGGATGCCTACGAAAACCGCGGCGCTGCAGCGAAGAAGCGGGAAGATACGCACCGCATGGCGGAAGCGAACAAGGCATTCTCGCATTATCGTTGGTAATCGATTACTGCAGATCGTAATTTAGCCGTGGCTCGCAAGACTCCGATAGAGCGATACCGTAATATCGGTATCATGGCTCACATTGATGCAGGGAAAACCACGGTTACCGAACGGATTCTCTATTACACCGGCGTATCGCATAAGATAGGCGAGGTGCATGACGGGGCTGCGACGATGGACTGGATGGCGCAGGAGCAGGAGCGGGGGATTACGATCACCTCTGCGGCGACGACCTGCTTTTGGTCCGGAATGAAAAAGCAGTATCCGCAGCACCGTATCAATATTATTGATACGCCTGGCCATGTCGATTTCACGATTGAGGTCGAACGTTCGCTCAGGGTTTTGGACGGAGCCTGTGCGGTTTTTTGTGCGGTAGGCGGGGTCGAGCCTCAGTCGGAGACGGTTTGGCGACAGGCGAATAAATATCATGTCCCCCGCTTGGTATTCGTTAACAAAATGGATCGCTCGGGAGCGAATTTCTTGCGGGTGATCGAACAGATCAAGTCGAGGCTGGGAGGTCTGGCTGTGCCCATGCAACTGCCGATCGGCGCTGAAGACCGCTTCGAAGGCGTGGTCGATCTGATCAAGATGAAGGCGATCTACTGGGACGAAGGCAATATGGGGATGACCTTCCAAGAGAGGGACATCCCGCCCGATATGCTGGAAGAGTGTAAAACGTGGCGCGAGCATATGGTCGAGGCCGCTGCCGAAGCCAGCGAAGAGTTGCTGGAAAAGTATCTGCTCGAAGAAACGCTCACGAATGAGGAAATCAAGCAGGGCATCCGTCAGCAGACGATAGCCAATAAGCTGATGCCGGCGTTCTGTGGATCCGCCTTTAAAAATAAAGGCGTGCAGGCCATGCTGGATGCGGTAATCGAATACCTTCCGGCGCCAACCGATGTGGTGGCAATTAAAGGTCATCTGGAAGACGAAGAAACCGAAGCGGAGCGACCCTCGAGCGATGAGGCTCCATTTGCCGCCTTGGCTTTCAAAATCGCGACCGACCCCTTTGTCGGCGCTTTGACGTTTTTTAGAGTGTATTCCGGGGTGCTGAATTCCGGCGACAGTGTCTATAACTCGGTTAAAAGACGCAGAGAACGGATTGGTCGGTTGGTGCAGATGCATGCGAACAGCCGCGAAGAAATCAAGGAAGTTCGTGCGGGCGACATTGCCGCTGCGATCGGCTTAAAAGATGTTACGACTGGCGACACTTTGTGCGATCAGGATCATAAAATCGTGCTGGAGCGGATGGATTTCCCTGAGCCGGTCATTTCCGTGGCGGTAGAACCGAGAACAAAGGCCGACCAGGAAAAGATGGGCATTGCGCTCGGCAAACTTGCCCAGGAGGATCCTTCCTTCCGCGTCAGAACGGATGAGGAAACGGGGCAGATCATCATTTCGGGAATGGGTGAGCTGCATCTGGAAATTATCGTCGACCGGATGCGCAGAGAGTTTAATGTTGAAGCGAATGTCGGCGCGCCGCAAGTGGCCTATCGCGAAACGATACGGAAAAGGGTCGAGCAGGAAGGCAAGTTCGTCAGGCAGTCCGGAGGGCGCGGTCAATACGGTCATGTCTGGCTGCGAATCGAGCCGCAGGAGCCGGGTGAAGGTTATCAGTTCGTGAACGGCATTGTCGGTGGCATAGTCCCGAAAGAATACATTCCTGCGGTCGATAAAGGCGTGCAGGAGCAATTGAAAAGTGGTGTGTTGGCCGGCTACCCGGTTCTTGATGTCAAGGTGACCTTGTTTGACGGTTCCTACCACGATGTCGATTCGAGCGAAATGGCGTTTAAAATCGCCGGTTCGATGTGTTTCCGTGAAGGCGCGAGAAAGGCGGATCCGGTCTTGCTTGAGCCGATCATGAAAGTGGAAGTGATCACGCCCGAAGATTATATGGGCGATGTGGTCGGCGATATCAACCGGCGGCGCGGTGTGATCCATGGCATGGAAGATACGCCGTCAGGCAAGGCAATCAGCTGTGAAGTGCCGCTTGCCGAAATGTTTGGTTATGCGACCGATTTACGGTCGGCGACTCAGGGACGGGCGACATATACGATGCAATTTGAAAAGTACACTGAGGCGCCGGCAAGTATTGCGGATGCGATTATTAAAAAATCTTCATTATTTTGAATATTAAAAGAATAGGGTATTGACACATGGCCAAAGAGAAATTTTCCCGTAGCAAGCCACACGTAAACGTCGGCACGATCGGACACGTCGACCACGGCAAGACGACCTTGACCGCGGCATTGACCAAAGTCATGGCGGAACTGCAAGGCGGCGAAGTCAAAGCGTTCGACCAGATCGACAATGCGCCGGAAGAGCGGGCGCGGGGGATCACGATCGCCACCTCGCACGTGGAGTACCAATCGGCAGCCCGGCACTATGCGCATGTGGACTGCCCGGGCCATGCGGACTACGTGAAGAACATGATTACCGGTGCGGCGCAGATGGACGGCGCGATCCTGGTGGTCTCGGCGGCCGACGGCCCAATGCCGCAAACCCGCGAGCACATCCTGTTGTCCCGCCAGGTCGGCGTGCCCTACATCGTGGTGTTCCTGAACAAGGCGGACATGGTGGACGATGCCGAGCTGATCGACTTGGTTGAAATGGAAATCCGCGAGCTGCTGGACCTGTACGAATTCCCGGGCGACGACACCCCGATCATCGTCGGATCGGCCTTGAAGGCCCTGGAAGGCGACCAAAGCGAAGTGGGCGTGCCCGCCATCATCAAACTGGTCGACGCCCTGGATAGCTATATCCCGCTACCGGAGCGCGCCGTGGACGGTGCCTTCCTGATGCCGATCGAAGACGTGTTCTCGATCTCGGGTCGCGGTACGGTCGTCACCGGCCGGGTCGAGCGCGGTATCATCAAGGTCGGTCAGGAAGTGGAAATCGTCGGCATCCGTCCGACCCAAACCACCACCTGCACCGGCGTGGAAATGTTCCGCAAGCTGTTGGATCAAGGCCAGGCGGGCGACAACGTCGGCATCCTGCTGCGCGGCACCAAGCGCGATGATGTGGAGCGCGGCCAGGTGTTGGCGCAAAAAGGCACGATCAAGCCGCACAAACAGTTCAAGGCGGAAATCTACGTGTTATCGAAGGAAGAAGGCGGCCGTCATACCCCCTTCTTCGATGGCTACCGGCCACAGTTCTATTTCCGGACCACCGACGTGACCGGCGCGGTCAAGCTGCCGGAAGGCACCGAAATGGTGATGCCGGGCGACAACATCGCCGTCGAAATCACCCTGATCTCGCCGATCGCGATGGACGAAGGGTTGCGGTTTGCGATTCGCGAAGGCGGCCGTACCGTTGGTGCGGGCGTTGTGGCTTCTATTATCGAGTAATAAACAATGTCAAATCAAACAATCAGAATCCGTTTGAAATCATTTGATCACAAATTGATCGATCAATCGGCTGGTGAAATAGTAGAAACTGCAAGAAGAACCGGTGCGCAAGTCAAAGGGCCGATTCCGTTGCCTACTAAAAAAGAACGGTTCACGATTTTGATCTCGCCGCATGTCAATAAAGATGCCCGGGATCAATACGAATTAAGAACCTATAAAAGATTGCTGGACATTGTAGAGCCTACCGACAAGACCGTTGATGCATTGATGAAACTGGATCTTGCCGCAGGCGTGGATGTTCAAATTAAGTTGAATTAAAAGATAGAGGAATTGGCAGATGTCAATAGGTCTTATAGGTCGTAAGTGCGGTATGACCAGGGTTTTTTGCGAAGATGGCTCGTCTGTGCCGGTAACCGTACTGCAGATCGACTCCAATCGGGTCACTCAGGTTAAAGGTATCGAAAACGATGGTTATCGCGCTGTTCAGGTGACTGTGGGCGACGTGAAATCATCACGAGTCAATAAAGCAATGGCCGGTCATTTTGCGGCGGCCAATGTGACGGCGGGTCGCGGTCTTTGGGAATTCAGGCTCGAAGACGGCGAAGGCGAAGGCATTTCTGTCGGTTCTGAACTGTCTTTGGATATTTTTTCCGCGGGTCAAATCGTGGACGTTCAGGGAACCAGCATCGGTAAAGGTTTTGCCGGGGCGATCAAGCGCCACAACTTTCATATGCAGGATGCGACCCACGGTAACTCGGTGTCGCACCGGGTGCACGGCTCGGTCGGCATGAACCAGACGCCAGGCCGCGTTTTTAAGGGCAAGAAGATGGCGGGTCATCTGGGTGCGGTCAAGACGACCGTGCAAAATCTGACCGTCCATGCGGTCGATGCCGAAAGGCGTTTGATTCTGGTTAAGGGCGCTGTGCCAGGCGCGAAGGGCGGTGATGTCGTGATCAGGCCCGCCTCGAAAATGAAAAATAAAGGTTAAGTTATGGGTTTGCAAGTACCTGCATTGAATGATCAAGACACGGCCGGCAAGGTCGAAGTCAACGAGGCCGTTTTTGGTCGGGATTATAACGAAACGTTGATCCACCAGATCGTCACACGCTTTCTGGCAGCCAAAAGAGCCGGTACCAAGGCGCAAAAGACCCGCTCCGAAGTGAGCGGCGGCGGTATGAAGCCATGGCGACAAAAAGGCACCGGCCGGGCGCGTTCGGGATCGACCCGCAGCCCGATCTGGCGTACCGGTGGTGTGGCGTTTGCGGCAAGACCCCGCAACTACGAGCAGAAGTTGAACAAGAAAATGTTCCGCGCCGGCATCCGCTCGATCCTGTCCGAATTGCTTAGACAAGATCGCTTGGTCGTGGCGAACGACATTTTGCCGACTTCGCCGAAGACGAAGGATTTTGTGGCCAAGCTGAAAGGGCTGGACGCACGCCGTATTCTGATCGTGGTCGATTCGGTCGATCAAAATCTGGCGCTGGCTTCTCGCAATGTGCCTTACATTGAAGTCGTTGAAGCGAACAATCTGAACCCGGTGCTGCTGGTGTCGGCTGAAAAGGTCATTGCGACTTCAGGTGCGCTGAAAAAAATCGAGGAGCACTTAGCATGAGTACGCATCAAAATTATTTAACGACGGTCATTCGCGCGCCGGTCATTTCCGAAAAGAGCACGCTGCAGGCCGAAGTAAACAAGATTATTGTATTCAAAGTCCTGAAGCAAGCCACCAAAAAGCAAATCAAGGATGCGGTGGAGCTAATGTTCAATGTCGAAGTCGACAACGTCAATGTCCTGAATGTGCAGGGCAAGCAAAAACGTTTCGGCCGTACCTTGGGTAAAAAATCGGATTGGAAAAAGGCCTATGTCAAGCTGAAACCCGGCCACGACATCGATTTTTCCGCGGCTTAATTCAACAGATACAAAGATCAATTAGGAAACGGTAGTTAACATGGCGATTGTAAAGTCAAAACCGACATCACCAGGTTCACGGTTTGTCGTACGGATCAAATCAGACGATCTGCATAAAGGCAAGCCGTATGCACCATTGCTGGATAAAAACAGCAAAACGGGAGGTCGTAACAACCAAGGGCGTATCACAACACGTCATGTCGGCGGTGGTCACAAGCAGCACTACCGTATTATTGATTTTAAAAGAAATAAAACCGACATTCCGGCCGTTGTCGAGCGCCTCGAGTACGATCCTAACCGTACCGCGAATATCGCTCTGGTCTTGTTCAAAGACGGCGAGCGCCGCTATATCATTGCTCCTAAGGGCCTGTCGGTCGGCCAGGAAGTGCTGTCTTCCGAAACCGTGCCGGTCAAGCCGGGCAACTGTATGCCGCTGCGCAACATTCCTCTGGGCACCACCGTACACTGCGTCGAGTTGAAGCCGGGTAAAGGTGCGCAGTTGGCCAGAAGCGCGGGCACATCGGCGCAATTGGTGGCGCGCGAAGGCGCGCATGCCACTTTGAGGCTGCGTTCCGGCGAAATGCGTAAAGTACTGGCGGATTGCCGCGCGGTGATTGGCGAAGTGTCCAATTCGGAGCATAATCTGGCGTCTCTCGGTAAAGCCGGCGCAACCCGCTGGCGCGGTGTCAGACCGACCGTTCGCGGTGTGGTCATGAACCCGGTTGATCACCCGCACGGCGGCGGCGAAGGCCGTACTTCCGGCGGCAGACATCCGGTTTCGCCATGGGGTATGCCGACCAAGGGCTACAAGACTAGAAAAAACAAGCGGACTGACAACATGATCGTCAGACGCCGTAAGCAAAAATAGTGAGGAATTAGCGTGCCACGTTCAATTAAGAAAGGTCCTTTTGTTGATCACCACCTTATCAAAAAGGTGGAAGATGCGGTAAGCAGCAATAATCGGAAACCAATTAAAACCTGGTCCAGAAGATCGATGATAGTACCCGAAATGTTGGGTTTAACCATTGCGGTCCATAATGGACGCCTTCATGTTCCGGTACTCGTTTCCGAGAATATGATCGGCCACAAGCTTGGCGAATTTGCCCCAACTCGAACATACAAAGGCCATGTGGCCGACAAGAAATCCAAATAGGTGAGAGATGGAAACTAGTGCAAAATTAAGTAATGCGCCTTTGTCGGCGCAGAAAGCCCGGCTGGTTGGGGATCAAATCCGCGGACTGCCGGTGGATCAGGCCTTGAACGTGTTGAAATTCAGCTCCAAGAAAGGCGCGGCGATCATGAAAAAAGTGCTCGAGTCCGCGATCGCGAATGCTGAAAACAATGATAGCGCCGATATCGACGAGTTAAAAGTGTCTACCGTTTATGTTGATGAAGGGGCGACCTTGAAAAGATTTAAGGCAAGAGCCAAAGGACGTGCAAACCATATCCTGAAGCGGACTTGCCATATCACAGTTAAAGTCGCAGAGAAGGCATAGGGGTAACAATGGGTCAAAAAGTACATCCAGTAGGCATTCGCCTGGGCATCGTGAAAGACTGGAATTCCAGATGGTATGCGAACAACCAGGATTATTCGGTCTTCCTGCATCAGGATTTGCAGGTCAGAGACTACATCAAAAAGAAACTGGCGCATGCATCGGTGAGCCGGATTCAAATCAATCGGCCGGCCAACAATGCCCATATCACGATTCACACCGCGCGTCCGGGTATCGTGATCGGCAAGAAAGGTGAAGATATCGAAATCTTGAAGCAGGAAGTTTCGAAGATGATGGGGATTCCCGTCCAGGTCAACGTTGAAGAAATCAGAAAGCCTGAGCTCGACGCGCAACTGGTTGCGGAAGGTGTCGCTCAACAGCTCGAAAAGCGCATCATGTACCGCCGCGCCATGAAGCGAGCAGTGACCAACACGATGCGTCTGGGTGCAGAAGGCATCAAGATCAACGTCGGCGGTCGTCTGAACGGTGCTGAAATCGCGCGCAGCGAATGGTACCGCGAAGGCCGTGTGCCTCTGCATACGCTGCGTGCAGATATCGATTACGCGACTGCGGAAGCGAAAACCACTTATGGCGTGATCGGCATCAAAGTCTGGATCTTCAAGGGTGAAGTATTCGACATGGATGCGCATCAGGCCGCGCTTAATTCTGAAACCAAAAAATAATCGTTGAAGGAACAGAGACATGCTTCAACCAAAAAGAACAAAATTTCGTAAACAGCACAAAGGCAGAAACAACGGAGTGGCTGTGCGGGGTTCATCCGTCAGTTTTGGCGACTTCGGCTTAAAATCGATTACTCGCGGCCGTTTGACCGCGCGCCAGATTGAGGCCGGCCGCCGAGCGATTACTCGTCACGTCAAACGGGGCGGAAAAATCTGGATCCGGGTTTTCCCTGACAAGCCGATTACGAAAAAACCTTTAGAAGTTCGTATGGGAAAAGGTAAAGGTAGTGTAGAATACTGGGTTGCTCAAGTCAGACCCGGCATGATGCTTTACGAAATCCAAGGTGTGAGTGAAGAACTGGCACGGGAAGCGTTTACCCTGGCGGCGGCAAAATTGCCATTGAAAACACTGTTTACCGCGCGGACGATAATGTAATGAAAGCCACAGAATTACGCCAAAAAACCCAAGACGAACTGAATTCGTTACTGCTCGATTTGGCGCGCGAGCGTTTTAATTTGAGAATGCAAAAAAGTACCGGTCAATTGTCCAAGCCTTCCGAAGTGAAACGGGTTCGCCGTGAAATGGCCCGGATTCAGACCGTTTTGAACGAAAAGAAAGGCGCATAAGTATGAGCGAAAATCAAACCAAAGTTCGGACGATCACCGGACGCGTCGTCAGCAACAAGATGGATAAAACTATTACCGTTCTAGTGGAGCGGGTTGTAAAGCATCCTGTTTACGGCAAGTACGTCAAAAGATCGACCAAGATGATGGCGCATGACGAAAACAACGTGTGCCAGGAAGGCGACGTTGTTTCGATTACCTCATGCCGTCCGTTGTCAAGACACAAAACCTTCAAACTGGTAGAAGTTTTAGAAAGTGCTAACAAATAATTAGCACGAACCTTATTTGAGAAAACTGGGAATTTATCATGATTCAGATGCAAACTAACCTTGAGGTCGCCGACAACAGCGGCGCAAAAAAGGTCATGTGTATCAAAGTACTCGGCGGTTCGCACCGGCGCTATGCGAATATTGGCGATATCATCAAAGTCAGTATTAAAGATGCGATCCCGCGCGGGAGAGTAAAAAAAGGCGAGGTTTACAACGCCCTGGTCGTTCGCACCTGCAAAGGCGTGCGCAGATCCGATGGTTCGGTCATTCGCTTCGACGACAATGCCGCCGTCATCCTGAACAATAACTTGCAGCCACTGGGCACCCGTATCTTCGGGCCGGTTACCCGTGAGCTCCGCGGTGAGAAATTCATGAAGATCATCTCACTCGCTCCTGAAGTGTTATAAGGTAGGGTTTGACGATGCAAAAAATTAAAAAAGGCGACGAAGTGATCGTTCGTACCGGTAAAGACAAAGGCAAAACCGGTCGCGTAAGCAAAATTTTGAAAGATGATAAGGTCCTGGTTGAAGGCATCAATCAAGTTAAAAAGAGTCAACGGCCAAATCCGAATGCGGGCGTGACGGGCGGCATTATCACGAAAGACATGCCGATCCACATCTCCAATATCGGACTTTATAACCCTGCTACTAAAAAAGCGGAACGTGTCGGAATCAAACTTCTGGATAATGGCAAGAAAGTCAGATATTTCAAGTCCACGAACGAAGTTGTTGATGCGTAAGGTGTAATATCATGGCCAGACTACAGACAGAATATAAAGAAAGAATTTTGCCTGCACTGATGCAGCAATTCGGCTACAAGTCGATCATGCAGGCGCCCCGTATTACCAAAATCACCTTGAACATGGGTGTCGGCGAAGCGATTGCAGACAAGAAAATTCTGCAGGCAGCGGTTGCCGATATGGAAAAAATCTCCGGTCAGAAACCGGTGATCACCTTGGCCAGAAAGTCGATCGCGGGCTTCAAGATCCGTGACGATATGCCGATCGGCTGCAAGGTCACTTTGCGCAGCGACAGAATGTATGAGTTCCTGGATCGTTTGATCAATATCGCAATCCCGCGTATCCGCGACTTCAGAGGCTTGAACTCTAAGAGCTTCGACGGCCGTGGCAATTATTCGATGGGGGTGAAGGAGCAAATCATCTTCCCTGAAATCGATTATGACAAGATCGATATGTTGCGCGGTATGGACATTACCATTACGACCACCGCCAGGACCAATGAAGAAGGTCTGGCGCTGCTCAAACAGTTCAATTTTCCATTTAAGAATTAAGGCGATATTGGTATGGCGAAGAAGTCAATGATAGCGCGCGAAGACAAGCGTAAAAAGTTGGCGCAAAAATACGGCGCAAAACGCAAGTCTTTGAAAGAGACGATCAGAAACCCGAATTCAACGTTCGAAGAAAAAGAAGCGGCCCAGCTGCAACTGCAAAAACTGCCAAGAGACTCCAGCTTCTCTCGGGTGCGCAACCGGTGCAATTTGACGGGCCGCCCGCATGGTTATTACCGTAAGTTTGGTCTCAGCCGCAACAAGCTGAGAGAGGCCACGATGCGCGGCGACGTACCCGGTCTGGTCAAGGCCAGCTGGTAACTCTGCCGGATCATGTTTGGAGATTGAAAATGAGTATGACAGACCCTATTGCAGATATGCTGACCCGGATCAGAAACGGTCAAGCAGCTGGCAAAAAAATAGTTAAACAACCCTCTTCCAAGCTGAAAGTCGCGATCGCGAAGGTCTTGAAGGAAGAAGGCTATATTTCCGATTACAGCACCGAAACCGTCGGCAATCACACCGAGATGACAATCGTGTTGAAATATTACCGGGGCGCCCCTGTAATCGAAAGCATCAAAAGAGTTAGCAGACCCGGTTTGCGCATTTATAAGTCGAAAGATGAACTGCCAAAAGTGCTTGGCGGTTTGGGTATTGCTATTGTATCAACATCCAATGGTGTAATGACCGATCGAGCTGCTCGTGCAATTGGACATGGCGGTGAAGTGATTTGTACCGTTTGCTAATATAGGCGTGATATGTCAAGAATTGCAAAAGCCCCAGTGACGATTCCACAGGGCGTGGACGTCAAACTCGATGGCAACAACCTGACCGTCAAAGGAAGCAAAGGTCAGTTGTCTTATCAATTTAATTCCGCGATCGGCTTCAACTTTGTCGATAAAACCATCCAAATGGAATGGAACAAAGACGACAAGGCAGCGACTGCACAAGCGGGCACCGCCCGTGCGCTCATCAGCAATATGGTGACGGGCGTATCTGTAGGCTATGAGAGGAAGCTGACCTTGGTCGGCGTCGGTTACAGAGCGCAGGCGAAAGGCAGTGTCTTGAACCTGGCGCTGGGTTTCTCGCATCCGGTCGACTTTGAAGTGCCTGCGGGCATTACCGTGGAAACCCCAAGTCAAACCGATATCGTGGTCAAAGGCACCGACAAGCAACTGGTTGGTGAGGTGGCTGCGAAGATCAGAGCGTTTCGTCCGCCAGAGCCTTATAAAGGTAAAGGCGTTCGCTATGCGGATGAAAATGTCGCCCGTAAAGAAGCTAAGAAGAAGTAAGGTAGCGTGATGGAAAAGAAGAATAGTCGTATGAAGCGCGCATTGAAATTGCGCAGCAAAATCAAGAGACTGGGTACGACCCGTCTGTCGGTTCATAAAACATCACAGCATATCTACGCCCAGATCATCAGCGGCGACGGTAACAGCACTTTGGCCAGCGCGTCGACCAATCAAGCGGCGATCAAGGCGGCGGTCGGCTACACCGGCAATATCAAAGCCGCTGCCGAAGTCGGCAAAGTGATTGCCGAGCGTGCGTTGGCCGCCGGCATTACCGAAGTGGCGTTCGATCGTTCGGGTTTTAAATATCACGGCCGTGTGAAGGCGCTTGCAGAAGCTGCGCGCGAAGCCGGTTTGAAATTTTAGGGGATTACAATGGCAGCAGCACCTACACAAGGCAGCACTGACGGTCTGCAGGAAAAACTCGTCGCGGTTAGACGGGTGGCAAAAGTTGTTAAAGGCGGACGTGTTTTCGGCTTCACCGCATTGACGGTGGTCGGCGACGGCGAAGGCCGCGTTGGTTACGGCGTCAGCAAAGCGCGCGAAGTGCCGATCGCAATTCAAAAATCGTTGGAACAAGCGCGCAAAAACATGCGTAAGGTTCCGTTGAAGGGCGACACCCTGCAATACCCGATCGTGAATACGACCGGCGCCGCGAAAGTTTTCATGCAGCCAGCTTCCGAAGGTACCGGTATCATCGCGGGTGGCGCAATGCGCGCAGTTTTCGAAGTCGTCGGGATTCACAACGTATTGGCGAAATGCATTGGCACCAGCAATCCGATCAATGTGGTCAGGGCGACGATCAACGGATTGACCTCGATGCACAATCCGAATCATATTGCCGCGAAGCGTGGTTTGACGATCGAACAGATTTTGGGGCAATAAACGATGACCAGCAATAAACTCAGCGTCACGATGATCAAAAGCAAACACGGTCGTTTGCCAAATCACCAGGCATGTCTGAAAGGTTTAGGTTTAAGCAGAATCAACCAGACGGTTGAAGTGCTGAATACGCCCGAAAACCGTGGCATGATCAAGAAAATCGCTTACATGTTGAAAGTCGAGGAGCGGTAATGTTTTTGAATTCCATTCAAGCGAGCCCGGGTTCGCGCAAGAAAGCCAAGCGCGTCGGTCGCGGCATCGGCTCGACCCTGGGTAAAACCTGCGGCCGCGGCCATAAAGGTCAAAAAGCCAGAGCCGGCGGCTTTCATAAAGTTGGTTTCGAAGGCGGTCAGATGCCTTTGCAGCGCCGTTTGCCGAAGATCGGGTTTAAATCGCGTAAAGCGATGTTTACGGCCCAAGTTCGTCTCAACGAGTTGAACGGTTTGCAGGCTGACGTGATTGACGTACAAACCTTGATCGACAGTAACATCGTTCCTGTTTTCACCAAAACCGTGAAGGTAATCAAGTCGGGCGAAATATCCCGTGCAGTGACCCTCAAGGGCTTGAAAGTGACGGGCGGTGCGCTGGCTTCCATCCAGGCAGCCGGCGGCAAAGCAGAGGAATAAACTCGTATGTCAAGAGACGAATCAGCCAATAAACCCGGCGGACTGTCTGAGCTGAAATCCCGGCTTTTGTTCGTTTTGGGTGCATTTTTCGTGTATCGGGTCGGTTCGCACATCCCGGTGCCGGGCATTGATCCGAAAGCGCTGCAGATCATGTTCGAACAACAGAGCGGCTCGATCCTGGACATGTTCAACATGTTCTCGGGCGGTGCGTTGATGCGATTAAGCCTGTTCGCTCTTGGCATCATGCCTTATATCTCGGCCTCGATCATCATGCAGATGATGACGATCATCATTCCTGCGGTCGAGCAGATGAAGAAGGAAGGCGAAACCGGCCGACGCAAAATTTCGCAGTATACCCGTTACGGGACGGTAGCCTTGGCCTCGTTTCAGGCCATCGGTATTTCGGTTGCGTTGCAGAACCAGACCGCCGGCGGGCTTTCGGTAGTCATCAATCCAGGTATTGGCTTTATCGCGATCACCACGATTACCCTGGTGACCGGTACGATCTTTCTGATGTGGCTTGGCGAGCAAGTCACCGAGCGCGGTATCGGCAACGGTATTTCGATGATCATCTTCGCCGGTATCGTTTCCGGTTTGCCGAAAGCGGTGGGTGGAACTCTCGAGCTGGCTAGAACCGGCGAAATGAATGGGGCGTTCATCATTCTGCTGTTTCTGATTACGATAGCGGTGACCGCGATCGTCGTTTTCGTCGAAAGAGGGCAGCGCCGGATTCTCATCAACTATCCGAAAAGACAGCAAGGACGCAAAATGTATGCCGGGCAAAACAGCTTTTTGCCTTTGAAGTTGAACATGGCGGGTGTCATTCCCCCGATTTTTGCATCGAGCATCATTCTGTTTCCGGCGACCGTTGCGAACTGGTTCGGTAACAGTGAGGGTTTGACCTGGCTGCGCGATGTCGCGACGATGTTGTCTCCCGGACAGCCGGTGTATGTGATGTTTTATGCGGCCGCGATTATTTTCTTTTGCTTTTTCTATACCGCCCTGGTATTCAACTCAAAAGAAACCGCCGAAAATTTGAAAAAATCAGGCGCCTTTTTGCCGGGCATTCGGCCTGGCATCCAAACAAGCGCTTATATCGACAAGGTAATGACCCGGCTGACATTGATCGGTGCATTCTATATCACGCTAGTCTGTTTGTTGCCTGAGTTCTTGATTCTTTATTGGAACGTACCTTTTTATTTTGGCGGTACATCACTTTTAATTATCGTGGTCGTGGTTATGGATTTCATTTCGCAAATGCAAACTCATATCATGTCTCATCAGTATGAAGGCCTGATGAAGAAAGCCAATCTGAAAAAATAAATTCAATTCAGTTTCCAATAGGAGTCAACCAATGAAAGTCCGAGCTTCGGTTAAAGCAATTTGCAGAAAATGCAAAATCGTAAAAAGAAATGGCGTCGTTAGAGTGATTTGTGAAGACGCTAATCACAAACAACGGCAAGGTTAATAATTATTTGTGCCGTAATTCAACGAGTGTTATAATTCGGCGCTTAACTCAAGAATAGAACTCAGGGGAATATCTACATGGCGCGTATTGCCGGGATAAATATACCAGATCATAAGCATGCGGAAATTTCATTGACCGCAATTTATGGCATTGGCCGTAAAACAGCGCAGAATATTTGCACTGAAGCGGGCATTTTGCCATCTGTTAAAATCAAGGAACTGTCCGAAGAACAGTTGGATACGTTGCGGAACATCATTTCCAAGATGACCGTCGAGGGTGATTTGCGTCGTGAAGTTTCGATGAATATCAAACGCTTGATGGATCTCGGTTGCTATCGCGGAATACGGCATCGCCGTGGTTTGCCGCTCAGAGGACAAAGGACGAGAACGAATGCGCGTACTCGTAAAGGTCCCCGCAAACCGATCAAGAAATAATTCCCGGCAGAGGTTAAATAAATGGCTAGTCCAGCTCGTACCAGAAAACGCATCAAGAAAGAAGTCGCTGACGGCGTCGCGCACGTTCACGCTTCGTTTAACAACACCATCATTACGATTACAGACAGAAAAGGCAATACGCTGGCTTGGGCTACCTCCGGCGGTTCGGGGTTTCGCGGGTCGCGTAAGAGCACTCCGTTCGCGGCGCAGGTTGCTGCGGAGAAGGCAGGCACCATCGCTCAGGAATACGGCATGAAAAACCTGGATGTAATGATCAAGGGCCCTGGCCCGGGTCGTGAGTCCGCTGTTCGTTCTCTGAACAACTTGGGTTTCAAAATTACCAATATTGTCGACGTGACTCCGATTCCTCATAACGGATGCCGTCCACCCAAAAAACGCCGCGTATAGTCTCTGGAGTTGTAAATCATGGCAAGATATCTCGGACCTACCTGCAAACTGAGCCGCAGAGAAGGCACTGACCTGTTTTTGAAAAGCCGGGGCAAATCCCTGGAAGGCAAATGTAAGCTGGATCAAAGACCCGGCCAGCATGGCACCAAACGCACACGGAACTCGGACTACGCGATGCAGTTGCGCGCCAAGCAGCGGCTGCGCAGAATCTATGGCGTTCTGGAAAGACAATTCAGCAATTATTATAAAATCGCCGATCAGAAAAAAGGCGCTACCGGTGAAAATTTATTGAATCTGCTCGAGTCGCGCCTGGATAACGTCGTGTACCGGATGGGCTTTGCATCTACCCGAGCCGAAGCGCGTCAATTGGTCAGCCATAAGGCTTTTCTGATCAATGGAGCGACTATCAATGTGCCTTCGTATCAGGTTTCGCCAGGCGATGTAATTTCCGTGAAAGAGAAAGCCAAAAAGCAGCAGCGTATTATCGATGCGCTGACGGTTACCGAACAATATGGCTTTCCTTCATGGGTTGAAGTTAACTCTAAAACGATGACCGGTACTTTTACCTCATTGCCGGATCGCGCCGACTTGGGCAGCGATATCAACGAACAGTTGGTTGTAGAGTTGTACTCAAAATAATTACCATTCTGAGGGAATTAAATGCAGAATTCAATTTCTGGTTTGTTGAAGCCTCGTATCGTTGAGGTTATTAGTAAATCGAAGAATCATTCAAAGATCGTCATAGAGCCGCTTGAACGCGGCTTTGGTCATTCGATTGGCAATGCCTTACGCCGCGTTTTGCTTTCTACGATTCCAGGATGCGCAGTAACCGATGTCGAGATCGACGGCGTACTGCACGAGTACACCACGATTGAAGGTGTTCAGGAAGATGTCATTGACATCCTGCTGAATTTGAAACAATTGGCGGTCATCCTGCATTCGCGGGATGAAGCCGTTTTGACCTTGTCGAAAACAGGTGCAGGCACCGTCACGGCTGCCGACATTTCATTGCCTCATGATGCGGAAATCGTTAATCCCGATTTGGTGATTGCCAACATGACCCAGTCGGGGTCTTTGAATATGAAGATTCGCGTTCGCCGCGGCAGAGGTTATGAACCTGTCAGTGTGCGCAGAACGCGCAATGATAGTACATCTGCGGTCGGCGCATTGCATGTGGATGCTTCCTATAGTCCGATCGTTCGCGTCGCGTATTCGGTCGAGAGCACCCGGGTCGAGCAGCGCACCGATTTGGACAAGCTGATCATCGAGCTCGAAACCAACGGTACCGTCGATCCTGAACAAACGATCAAATTGGCCGCGACCATTTTACATGATCAGTTGTCCGTTTTCGTCGATTTCGAGAAGGTGGCAGAGCAGCCGGCTGAAGAAATCTATGTTCCGGAAGATAATTTCGATCCGATTTTGCTGCGTCCGGTCGATGATCTCGAATTGACCGTGCGTTCGGCGAACTGTTTGAAAGCCGAAAATATATTCTATATCGGCGATTTGATTCAGCGCACTGAAGTCGAGTTATTGAAGACGCCGAATCTGGGTAAGAAGTCTCTGACCGAGATCAAAGATATTTTGGCGCTAAAAGGGCTGTCGCTTGGCATGCGCCTGGAAAACTGGCCGCCGGATAGTCTGGCAGAGCATATTCATTCAAGCAATTAACATCCATATAGCTAGGTCCCGATAAAATGCGACACAGAAAATCCGGAAAAAAATTCAGCATTACCAGCAGCCATCGTAAGGCGTTGTACAGCAGCCTGACATGTGCGTTGATCAATCATGAGCTTATCAAAACCACTCTACCGAAAGCGAAAGAGTTGAGAAGATACGCCGAGCCTTTGATTACCCTGTCAAAAGAAGACAGCGTTGCAAAGCGCCGTATGGCTTTCGCCAAATTGCGCGACCGTGATGTCGTCACTAAATTGTTCAACGAGCTGGGGCCTCGCTATCAAGGTAGACCGGGTGGTTATCTGCGTATCATGAAATGCGGATTCCGGTCCGGTGATGATGCGCCGATGGCTTATGTCGAACTGGTTGATAGACCGCAATAAGCCTGATTCAAGAGGACAAAAAAGCCGGGCTAGTCCCGGCTTTTCTTTGCTGGTGAAATTCGGTCGTTGCCGGCTCGAATTTCAATTGAGGAAAGGATCGAGTTATTTTTCCAAATACTGTTTCTTGTTTTCTTTGCCGTTCCATTCGTCGGCATCCGGTAATGCGGCTTTAACTTCGGTAATGCTGGGCCATTCTTTGGACAGCGTTGCGTTCAACTCGATAAATTCTTGTTGATCTTCCGGAACTTCATCTTCGGAAAAGATCGCATTCGCCGGACATTCGGGCTCGCAGAGTGTGCAGTCGATACACTCATCGGGATCGATCACCAAGAAATTGGGACCTTCGTGAAAACAATCGACGGGGCATACGTCCACGCAATCGGTAAATTTACATTTGATACAGTTCTCAGTGACTACAAAAGCCATAATTATTTCCGGGAAAGTTGTCGAATTATCGTCGTTAAAGGTGGGTTATCATAACAGAAACCGGGTTTCGATTGAATACCCTATCGGTATAGTGTAGTTATGAATCAAGCAGATGCATTAACCAAACAGGTGGCCGGGACAGCGGTGCGTTAATCTTGAAGCGCATTAGTAGCGGATAGAAGAGGCGTTGCTGAACGAGGCAACGAGCTTCTTGCCGGTTTCCTCTTTCCGGATCTTGTCGAGCGCTTTTTGCGCTTCCGTTTTCAACTGGCTATCCGCAAAAACCTGCTCCGGGCGTGCCGGTGCATTGGCCGCGTGTTCGAAATATTTTTTGGCTTCTTTCGGCCGATCTTGCGTTAGCAGAAAATCGCCGTAATAATAATTGCTGTCGATGCCGTTCGGATTGATTTCGAGCGCGGTTTCAAGCAGTTCTTTGGCTTTATCGTTGTCGCCGAATGCGATAGGCCACTTCGGTACCATGTAATACAGGGTGCCGAGAGTGACGTAGGCGGAGCCGTCCATCGCGTTCGGATTGATGTTGATTGCTTCTAGCAGCAGTTCCTTGGCTTCGTTGACTAACGACAGCGCGGAGAGGGCACTTTGGGTATCGGCCGAGGTCGCTTTGATGACGGCCTCCCAAAAAATCGGCTCGGCCGCTTTCGGGTGTTGTTTTTTGAGCAGCGTCGCTTTCTCCAGGAGCTGTCGATAGGCGCTGCCTTGCCTGGCCTTGGGGGTCTTATAGTAGATAGAGGCCCATTCGCTTTCGATCGATTGCAATGTACTGCCGAGATTATCCGCAACACACTGGCTCGATAGTAGTAATAATGCAACAAAAGTAGTTTTTTTCATACAGCGAACTATAGAGGAATCTTCGCCGCAATTCAACGCTTTTCTAAAAAATTTTTCTCTATGCCAGACGCTCTCGACCTCTCCCGGCAATAGGGAAAATCTTGTATTTATAACAAAGGGTTGTTGAAAGATAATGTGCCGAACAATATCGGCTGTTTATGGTTTTTCACCCCATTCGGAATAAGGATGTAAAGCGAGGTTATTGTTGTAATAACGCAAATCATCGGTGACTTCCGCACCTAGCCAGGCAGGTTTGTCAAAAGCCCGGCCGATTTCGTCAAGTTCGATTTCCGCCACGATCAGGCCCTGGTTCGCGCCTTCGAATTCATCGATTTCCCAGAGGTCGTTGCCGTGCCGGACATAATGCCGGGTTTTTTCGATCAATGGTTTTTTGCATAAATGGGCCATAATCTCTTCAGCGTCGGTAACCGGGATCTCGTATTCATATTCGAGCCGGTGAGTGCCTACCGTGGCGCTTTTGATGTTCAACCAAGCCCGGCGTTCGCAAATTCTGACCCGAATCGAACTGGTCGGTTGTGAGCTTAGATAACCTTGCCTGAATATTTCGGAGCGCTCGACCGCTTGCCGCCAGTTTTCATTCGCGAGTAAAAATTTATGTTCGACTTCTAATGCCATGGCCTTATCGGAAAAAACAGTTGGGGGAGAGGTATTGTAAAACAACCGCACCCAGGCCTTTAAAATAATCTTGGGGAACGGATGACGCTTGAAAAGGTCGGAATAAACGTGAACAGACGTTTACCACGTGGACTTTGCTTGAAACGCAAGCAATGTTAAAGTATTAGTTGACTAAATACGTGGGAATTCCGGGTATTTAGTTTTCTTATGTTCAACTGATTTAAGGATTTTATCAAATGGCTTTCGAACTTCCTGCTTTGCCTTATGCCAAAAACAACTTGGCGCCGCACATTTCCGAAGAAACTCTCGAGTATCACTACGGCAAACATCACCAAGCTTATGTTACGAATTTGAATAATTTGATTCCCGGCACCGAATTTGAAGGATTGTCTCTGGAAGAAATTATTTTGAAATCTTCAGGCGGGATCTTCAATAACGCCGCTCAGGTTTGGAACCATACTTTCTATTGGAACTGCCTGTCGCCCAATGGTGGCGGGGAGCCGGCCGGAGCGTTGGCCGATGCGATCAATGCGACGTTCGGTTCATTCGCAAAATTCAAGGAAGAATTCACCAAATGCGCCGTTACGACTTTCGGTTCGGGCTGGGCCTGGCTGGTCAAGAATAACGACGGTACTCTGGCTCTAGTTAGCACTGGCAATGCGGGATGCCCGCTCACCTCGGGTCAAAAACCGCTGTTGACCTGCGACGTATGGGAGCACGCCTATTACATCGACTACCGCAATGCCCGTCCCACCTATGTGGAAGCCTTCTGGAAATTGGTGAACTGGGATTTTGCGGCAGCGAATTTCGCGGCCTGATTTTTCCTGAATCGAAACCTTCTGCGCCTCTGCGCGGAAGGTTTTTTATGTTGAGAGCCGTTGCTGCTTATTGGAGGATCCGAAACCGGGCAGTGAGGTGATCGATTGTCTTTTGGCTGGCAAATGAAAATCGGCTTTTTTGTTGCAGTCAGCTTTCTTTGCTTTATTTACGCATTGAAACTCTTGTAAGATTAACGGGTCTTTTTGCTTGAGATGCATTTTTCACGAGGATTATTTTCGATGAGTACCCCTAATACTGTAATTATCCGCTCCGAATCCCAGGTGTTGGCAGCCAATAAAATGTTGCGCAATACCTATATGCTGCTGTCGATGACGCTGTTGTTCAGCGCCATGAGCGCCGGACTTTCGATGATGTTGAATCTGCCGCATCCGGGCGTCGTAGTGACGCTGGTCGGCTATTTCGGCTTGCTGTTTCTGACGACCAAGTTGCGCAATAGCGCTTGGGGCTTGTTGTCGATTTTTGCGTTGACCGGTTTCATGGGGTTGACCTTGGGGCCGATCATTAACCTGTACCTGCAGGCGTTTACCAATGGAAACCAGTTGGTGATGATGGCGCTGGGCGGCACCGGCACGATTTTTCTGGGATTGTCGGCTTATGCGCTGACTACCCGCAAGGATTTCAGCTTCATGCGCGGTTTCCTGCTGGTTGGCGTGCTGGTCGCCTTTCTGGCCGGATTGGGGGCGATCTTTTTCACGATTCCTGCGCTGTCGCTTGCCGTCTCCGCGATGTTCATCGTGCTGATGTCGGGGATGATTTTGTTTCAGACCAGCGAAATCGTGCATGGCGGCGAAACGAACTACATCATGGCGACCGTGTCGCTGTATGTGTCGATCTATAACCTGTTCTTGAGCTTGCTGCAATTGCTCGGCGTATTCGGCGGCGACGAGTAGTCCCTATCTTTCTTGTCATTGCGGGGATCGCGTCGAAAACCAAGCGTTTCACGGCCATTGTTCCCGCCTCCACAATTCGCCTGTTTTGCTCTGTTGCGTACGGGCGATGAGTCATAAAACCCGCAACAGCGCGAGATTGGCTTTTATTACGGCAGGGAGGCCGTTGCCCTTCGGCTCGATGCGGTGCTTTTTCGGATTGCCGATAAGGAAAATTTGCTGATGCCGAACCTTAACGCGATCAAACACTATTTGACGACCGCTATTTGGCAGGAAGACGGGCGCGCGCGCTCCGATTTTGCCAAGCAACGGATCACGTTGTTGCGCGGCCTGCTGATTCTGTTCCGCGAAGCATCCGACCCCGATTTGAAATACCGTGCGATGGGGCTGGTTTACACGACGCTATTGTCGCTGGCGCCGTTGCTGGCGGTTAGTTTCTCGGTCCTTAAGGCGTTCGGCGTGCATAATCAGTTGATGCCGCTGCTGTTGGGCGTACTTGAGCCCTTCGGCGAAAAAGGCGCGGAGCTTGCCGACCAAGTCATCGGCTATGTCGAAAACATCAGTATCGGCGTGCTGGGAACGGCAGGCTTGGTATTCTTGCTGTACACGGTCGTTTCGCTGCTGAGCATCATCGAGGAATGTTTCAACCGCATCTGGCGAGTCGAGGCGTCAAGAAACTGGATTCACCGCAGCAGCGACTATATGAGCGTGCTGCTGGTCGGACCGGTTCTGACCGTTTCCTCACTGGGCATGATGGCGTCGATGGCCAGTAATGCCCTGGTGCAGAAAATGATTGCGCTGGAGCCTTTCGGCACCGCGTATTATCTCGCCGGGTTGATTTTGCCTTATGTACTGATCATTGCGGCGCTGACTTTTCTTTACATTTTCATGCCGAATACCCGGGTCAACTTTGGTTCCGCTTTGGTCGGCGGTATCGCGGCAGGGTTGACCTGGAAAATAGGCGGTTGGCTATTCGGCATCTTCGTCGAAAAATCGACGAGCTACAATGCGATCTATTCGAGCTTTGCGATCATTCTGCTGTCGATGATCTGGCTGTATGTCAGTTGGCTGATCGTGCTGTTGGGCGGCGTCGTCTCATTCTTATACCAATATCCGCGCTATCTTCTGCACAAAAACAAAAGACCGTACCTGAGCCATCGCCAGCAGGAATATTTCGGTTTTCTGGTCCTGTACTTGATTGGCAAGGCGTACCATGACGGGAGGCCACCGTGGACACTGCACGCATTGGCGGATGAAATCGACCAGCCCTGGGAATCGGTCCGCCAGATCTTACAAGGTCTCAACAAGGCCGGGTTTGTGATTGCGATCCAGTCCGAACCGAACGCCTATCTTCCCGCCCGGGCTCTCGATACGATCAGCTTGAAGGCAGTCTATGCCCGGCTGCGTGCCTTGGACGGACAGGAGCAGGCGGCTTTCCGTCCGGAAAACGAAGAGGAGGCTGTGGGAGCACTGGCAAACCGTATCGAAGTGGCGGCGATGGCGGTTCTGGAGGGACAAAGTTTAAGCGATCTGATTCAACCGCCGGCGCCAAAAACGCAAGACGGGCCGGAAACCGGGGAACGTTGAGATTCGGAGCGTTTGGGATCGAAGTTCTGATCGAACGATCCATAATCGCGTACCACTTCTCGAATAGGCTCAAGGTGAGCCTCCGTATTCCGGATCCGGCGCGCATCGTTGCGCGGTCGTTTCATCGTTATTCGCACGGGCCTTCGTTTCCATTTCCTGCAGCGCCAGAATACGCTTACCGGCGGCCCGCGATGTCCTCGTTAATGGCCGCCAGCAAAGTGCGCAGCGTATAGGCCGTATATGGCAACGATAGCGCGTGATCAGGCCCACCTGCGTTTTGATCAGTACTCCTTGGCATTCGGGCAGGTACTGGGCGATATTTTTTCTAACTGCATCATTTCCTTCCGCAAAGCATTTCCTCCCACGGCGATGCGAATTTCAATCCGCAGGGCTTTGTCAGGGCCGCATTTCCCTCCGGAATAATCGGTTCGTTCGCCGGCTTCAAGGCGGTATAGCGGTGGGTTCGAAGAAACCACGGAGAAATAAAAGGGCCTGCCGATGCCAAGTATGTTTATTACCGAACAGACGATATTGAATACCTCGGTTAATTTCGGGTTTGTGAAACGTTATTACGTATTCAGCCCTTCTCGGCATTTAAGTCGAGATAACTAACACCTAACCAAGGGAGTAAAAACATGAAATCATTGATTCCTGTTGTAACGGCAGCTGTTTTCGGCGTGGCGATCGCAAGCAATTCTTATGCCGGAGGCGTTAAGGAGAAAAGAGAAGAAGTCAGAGAAGAACGGCAAGACGTCAGGGAAAAACAAAGGGAGCTACAGAAAGCGGTCAATGAAGAAATGCAGGAAGTCAGTCGAGCCAGCAAGATTATCGGCACCGATGTGAAAAATACCAAAGGGGAGGACCTGGGCGACATCAAGGATCTTGTGCTCGATCCTACGAGCGGACGTCTCGCCTATGTCGTCGTTTCCTACGGCGGTATTTTGGGAATGGGCGACAAGCTGTTCGCGATTCCGTGGAATGCCGTACGCTGGTCTGCCGATAAGGATTATTTTACGCTGAATATGGATAAAGAAGCTTTGAAAAATGCCCCCGGATTCGATGAGGACCATTGGCCCGTGAGCGCAGCGCAATGGCAGCAGCAACGCGGGGATCTGAACCGTTTCTACCGCGTTAATCCTTAAGGCGTTTCAAGAAGAGGGCGGGCCCTGAGGCCGGTTTGCGAACCTGCAGAGATACCTTTTCGTTTTTACAGATAGGCGGCCGCCCGGATGGGATGGCCGGTCCGAAAAGCCGGGAGAAGGCGGAAGAACAAGACCGGCCCGGCATTGGCCGGTCCCCGTTTTCCTCGACAAGGGAAAATCGGCTGCGTCGGGCGGCGCGTCGTTCAGGCAGCCGAATTATCCCTTAACCTGCCGGATCTCGATCTTGAGGGTCGAGTGAGCGCAAGGCGCGCTTTATGAGTCCCGGAGTCTAACCGGCCTGCCCGGAAAAGAACGCTTCGGTTTCTGCATGCCGCAAATCGAAGCGTCATTCCGAAAAACTCGAAATCAGCCTTGATTGATGTTTAACGGTTCGGTTGGATCAATCAATATGAACAAAAAAACAGATGGCAGATCGATCGATAACCGGCGCTTTCCGGTAGGCGCGGAGAGAGCATCGGAAAAAGGCATTCATTTTAGGGTATGGGCGCCTGAGAGAAAATCGGTAAAACTGGCGATGAATCCGCGTGGGGAAGAGATCGATTCTCCGCATTGGCCGGTCGAAGTCGAATTGCAAAAGGAGGAAAACGGCTATTTTTCGGCCATCGTCCAGGAGCCCTGCGTAGGGGGGCTGTACCGTTACCTGCTGGATGGCGATCCGCAGCCGTATCCGGATCCCGCTTCGCGCTTTCAGCCGCAGGGCCCGCACGGGCCTTCGCAGGTAATCGATGCGTTGACGTTCGAATGGACGGACGCCGCCTGGCCGGGAGTCGATGCCCACGGTCAGGTGATTTACGAGATGCATATCGGTACCTTCACGCACGAAGGCACCTGGGTCGCCGCCGCGAAAGAACTGCCCGAATTGGCTCGACTGGGCGTGACCGTGCTGGAGATCATGCCGGTGGCCGATTTTCCGGGGCGGTTCGGCTGGGGGTACGACGGCGTCAATCTGTTCGCGCCGACGCGGCTTTACGGCACGCCGGACGAATTCCGGTTTTTCGTGAACGAGGCGCACGCGGTCGGGCTCGGGGTGATTCTGGATGTGGTATTCAATCATTTCGGCCCGGACGGCAATTATCTCGGAAAATTCTCGAACGACTATTTCTCTGCGCGTTATCAGTGCGACTGGGGCGATGCGCTGAATTTTGACGGGCCTAACTCCGCCCCGGTACGCGAGTACGTGCTCGCCAATGCGGCCTACTGGATCAATGAGTTTCACCTCGACGGCCTGCGCCTCGATGCCACCCAGCAGATTTTCGACAGTTCCCCGGTCAACATCATTGCCGCAATCGTGCAAACGGTGCACCACGCGGGGTCTCCGCGAAAAACTTTCGTAATCGGCGAGAACGAACCGCAGGACGCCCGACTGTTCCTGACTTCCGAACAGGGCGGTTTCGGCATCGATGCCCTATGGAACGACGATTTCCACCATACCGCAATGGTCGCGATGACCGGGCGCGCCGACGCCTACTACAGCGATTACCGGGGATTGGCGCAGGAATTCGTCTCCACCTTGAAGCGGGGATTTTTATATCAGGGCCAATGGTATTCGTGGCAGCATAAGCATCGCGGCACCCCGGTACTGAACATGCCGCCGGCCAAATTCGTAAACTTCATCCAGAACCACGATCAACTGGCCAATTCCGGCAGCGGCAAACGCATTCACCTGTTGACCAGCCCCAATCGCTACCGGGCATTGACCGCGCTGTTCTTGCTGTCGCCGCAGACCCCGATGCTGTTTCAGGGTCAGGAATTTGCCGCCACCAGCCCCTTTTTTTATTTTGCCGACCATAAAGAAGACATTGCCTATCTGGTCGCGCGCGGGCGCTCCGAATTTCTGGCCCAGTTCCGTTCCCTGGCGACGCCCGAAATGCAGGCACGGCTGCCCGATCCCCGGGACCCGGTCACGTTTACGCATTCCAAGTTGAACCTGAACGACCGCTATCAGCATAAGGAAGAATATGCCTTGCACCGCGATCTGCTGCGCCTGCGCCGCGAGGATCCGGTATTTCAAACCTGTCAGCAAAGCCAGCGTATCGACGGCGCGGTGCTGAGCCTGGATGCGTGGGTAATCCGTTTTTTCGGGGACAAACCGGGGGACGACCGCCTGTTGCTGGTCAATCTAAGCCGGGACCTTCATCTCGTTCCCGCCCCGGAACCGCTGCTGGCGCCGCTGCCGGGGAGCGTTTGGGATGCCCTGTGGTCCAGCGAGGATCCCCGGTACGGCGGTTTGGGCATGCCGCCCTGGCCCGCCGAGGACAATTGGTATTTGCAGGGCGAGTCCGCCGTTGTGCTGCATCCTGTCTCTCAATCACCAAAGGATACCCCATCATGATCAGCGATGTTGTGATTCGAACGAACTGGACCGGGACGCCTGCCGAACAGGAAGCCCTGCTGACGCACGAGTGGATCGTCACGAATGGACTGGGCAGTTATGCGTCAGGAACGATTTCCGGCGTTCCCACGCGCCGTTACCACAGTCTGTTGACGGCGGCGATTCCGGATCCTCACGGCCGCTACGTGATGCTCAATCAATTGAGTGAACTGGTGCGGCTGCCTGACGGTACCACGCAGAAAATCGGCGGCATCGAATTGACGAGCGGAGCCCTGGATCTTTATGGCATGTCCACGCTGCGCGAATTCCGCCTGGACGCCGGCATGCCGGTATGGCGGTACGAACTGAAGGATCATGTGATCGAAAAATGGATCTTGATGCCGCATATGAGCAATACCGTGCATATCGGTTACCGTCTGGTTTCAGGGCCGGGACCGGTGCGGCTCAAGCTACGCATCGCCGTGCATTTTCGCCGGCATGACACGTCTTTGAACGAAGGGCCGCCTTTGGAATTTTATGACCTCAAAGCTTCCGCCGGGCGTATCGAGGTTCATGGCGCCTCCATTCCGCCCTTATGCCTCTATATTGAAGACGGCAGTCCGGCGTTCACGATCGAGCCCAAACGCTTCAGCGACATTCTTTATCGGATCGAAGAACAAAGAGGTTATGAGGCCCACGGCAACCTATGGAGCCCCGGCTATTTCCGGGCCGATCTCGTCCCCGGCAAGACGGTGACGCTGATCGCTTCCACCGAGAACTGGGAAAGCATGCTGGCACTGTCGCCCGCGGAGGCGCTGCAGGCCGAACTGGAACGGCGTACCACCTTGCTGAGAACCGCGCGTCCGGGATTCGATAAAAGCTTGGTCAAGCAGTTGTTGCTGGCCTCCGATCAGTTTGTGGTCGCGCCGGCCGACCGGGTCGGCGAAACCGCGCGGATGCGCGCCACCGGCGGGGATGTGCGCACCATCATCGCCGGTTACCATTGGTTCACTGATTGGGGACGCGATACGATGATCAGCCTGGAAGGACTGACGCTGGTAACCGGCCGGCATGTCGAGGCAGGACTCATTCTGCGTACGTTCGCTTATCATCTGCGTGACGGGCTGATTCCCAACCTGTTTCCGGAAGGGGAAGACGAGGGGGTGTATTACACCGCCGATGCGACACTGTGGTATTTTCATGCGGTGGAACGCTATGTCTCGATTACCGGCGACCGGAGCTTGCTCAGAGGCCTGCTGCGCAAGCTGCTGGACATTATCGAACATCACATCAAAGGCACGCGCTTCGGTATTCATTGCGATCCGAAAGACGGCCTGTTGATCCAGGGCGATCCCCGTTACGCGTTGACCTGGATGGATGCCAAATTACCCGATTGGATCGTCACGCCCCGCCGCGGCAAAGCGGTCGAGATCAATGGGCTGTGGTACAACGCGCTGCGCCTGCTGGAAAAATGGCTGCAGGAAGAGAATATCCACGCGCCGCTGAGCCAGATCTCGCAGCTTGCGGACCTTGCCCGGCGAAGTTTCAACCAACGCTTCTGGAATCCCGGGACGGGATACTTATACGACATCGTCGACGGCGAAGACGGTCAGGACGACCCGGCCTGCCGCCCCAATCAACTATTCGCCTTCTCGCTTTCCAATCCGGTGCTGGAGCCTGAATACTGGCAGCCGGTATTCGAGGTCGTCAAAGACCGGTTGCTGACGCCGGTGGGTCTGCGCACTTTATCGCGGGATCATCCCGACTATAAACCGACCTACCACGGCGATTTGCGCACCCGCGATGCCGCATATCACCAGGGTACGGTCTGGCCTTGGCTGATAGGCCCGTACGTAGACGCCTGGTTGCGCATTTATCCGGACCAGCATAAAGAGATGCGCGACTTCCTGAATGAGCTATTGGAAAAGCATCTGCATGAAGCCTGTATCGGCTCGATCAGCGAAGTTTTCGATGCCGAAAGCCCGTTTTCGCCGCGCGGATGCATCGCTCAGGCATGGAGCGTCGCAGAGATACTCAGGGTCTGGGGCAAAGTGTCCGAAGAGGGGCAGAAAGCGGCTCAATAAAATTTTTCGGCCTGAAAAACGCTTTTCCCTTTAATTCATCCATTTCCGTTTTTTCCGGGTTCATTCCCCGCAAGGCAATCCGGTATAATCCGGCCAATGAGAGACGGCGCCGTCCGTGCCGAAACATCCCGTTTCCGGTCTCGGCTTAACTCTCATTGCCCACTTATCCGAGGAGAAACCGATGAAATTGACCATTGCCTTAACCTTTGGCGCCTGTTTTGCCGCCGGCGCAGCCTGGGCTGCCGAAAAACCGGCGCCGGCGCCGAACGGGATCGAACTGCCGGCGTATTACAAAAACTGGCGCGTGATCGGCGTATCGCACCGGCAGGATAAAGAGTCGTTGCGGGTGATCGTCGGCAACGACACGGCGGTCGATGCCGCCCGGACCGGCAATACCCATCCCTGGCCGGACGGGAGCATCCTCGGCAAGCTAGCCTGGAAAGACCAAACGCACCCCAACTGGCCGGCGGCGACCGTGCCCGGCGAATTCGTGCACGCCGAATTCATGATCAAGGATTCGGCGAAATATGCGAAGACCGGCGGCTGGGGATTTGCGCGCTGGCTCGGCATGGAACAGAAGCCGTACGGCCAGGATGCGTCATTCGTGCAGGAATGCCTGGCCTGCCATGATCAGGTCAAGGACAACGATTCGGTCTTTACGCATCCCGCGCCGCTGCCGTAAAGGCGTAGGGTACGCTGCGCGTGCCGCTTTTGGCCGCAATAAACGGGAGAGGCCGGATAAGTCGCCTCTCCCCAAGTCAATTAAACAGCGCCATCGCTTTCTTCAGTGTCGACCAGATGCCCCAGGTCAGCGGGGTGGCGACATACAGCCAGAACAGTATCGCCAGTGCCAGGGGAGTGGATTTGGGACGGTCGTCGGGTTTCATCGGGTCACTTTCCTTAAGATCGAATGGGTTGAAACGGCTTTAATGGGCATCGGAGGCGGGCCGATGCGGAAAAACGCCGTCGAATTCATCGAATTCGTCATGGCGCATGTGGTGTTTTTCATGGACGGGCCGGATCAGCATATTGCAGAGGAAGCCAGCCACCAGAATGCCGGCCATGATGTACATCGTCACGTTATAGGCGTTCGCGTTGGCGATGCCCTGTTCGATCTGGAATTCGCGGATGTAATTGACGAGTACCGGTCCCGCCACGCCGGCGGTCGACCAAGCGGTCAACAGGCGCCCGTGGATGCCGCCGACATAGCGGGTGCCGAAAATATCGGCCAGATAGGCCGGAATCGTCGAGAAGCCGCCGCCGTACATGCTCATGATCGCCGCGTACAACAGGATGAACAGGCCGATATTGCCGAGCCGGCCCGCCATCGGAACGGAGGCGTACAGCACCGCGCCGAGCGCGAAAAAAATGATGTAGGTATTTTTACGACCCAGAAAGTCGGAGGCCGAGGACCAGAAAAAACGGCCGCCCATGTTGAACAGGCTGAGCAGGCCGACGAACCCGGCTGCGGCCGCCGGCGTTACCGTGCCTTTGAACATTTCCTGGATCATCACCGACGCCTGGCCCAGTACTCCGATCCCCGCGGTCACGTTCAGGCACAACACCAGCCAGAGCAGGTAAAACTGCGGCGTCAGCAGGGCGCGGTCGATATGCACATGATTTTTCGTGATCATCCTATTTTCGATGACCGGCGGCGTCCAGCCTTCGGGTTTCCAGTCATTCGGTGGAATCCGTATCGTCAACGCGCCGATCAGCATCGAAACGAAATACAGGCTGCCCATCACCATGAAGGTTTCGAGCACCCCGGCCGAGGTCGCGGACTTGAAATGATCCATCAGCAGCACCGCGAGCGGCGCGCCGATCATCGCGCCGCCGCCGAAGCCCATGATCGCCAGACCGGTCGCCATGCCGCGCCGGTCCGGAAACCATTTAATCAGCGTCGACACCGGCGAGACGTAGCCGAGGCCCAGCCCGATGCCGCCGATGATGCCGTAGCCGAGATAGATCAGCCAGATCTGATGCAGGTGGATGCCGAGCGCCGAGATCCAGAAACCGCCGCCGAAGCAGCAGGCGGCGACCAGCATCGTCAGCCGGGGGCCGACCTTTTCCAGCCATTTGCCGCCGAACGCGGCGGACAAGCCCAAAAATACGATCGCCAGGCTGAATGTCCAGCCGAGAGTCGTCAGTTTCCAGTCGTCCGGCGCAGGCTCGGTGATGCCGATCACCTTGGTCAAAGGGTCGTTGAAAACGCTGAAGGCGTAAGCCTGGCCGATGCACAGATGCACGGACAGCGCGGCGGGCGGCACCATCCAGCGGTTATAGCTTCGGGAGGCGGTGATGCGTTGCTTGGAAAAAAAACCGGACATTGGGGGGCAAGCTCCTCGGTGATGGCTTGGCATTAAAAATTAAAGGGCGGCGGAGGCGGCCGGATGGGACGATTCAGCCTTAAAAAACTTACCAAGAGGTTATTTTACTCTGACGGAAGGCTGCGAATCCACCGGCTTTGGGAGGGCATGCGGCAGGAATCGAAAGCGGTATCGCATCTTGAACGGCTATTTATGCACGACGTCGGCTAAACTAGGCCCTGTGGCATGATCTTGCGCGGAAAAGCTTACGGCTGTCATCATTCTGTCACATTCGATGTCTAACCTATGCGCCAGAACACGAACCTGTCTACCTATCCCTATCATTGAGAGTCGATATGAAATTGTTTTTTAAGAAAACATCGCTGGCCTTGGCTTTGGGCGCGGCGTCGTTCGCCCCATTCGGCAGCCAGGCGGCTGCCAAACTGGCGGTCGATCCGGATTTGCCTTCCTATCAGACCGCCAGCGGGATTTCGGGCAACCTGTCCAGCGTCGGCTCCGATACCTTGGCCAACCTGATGACGCTGTGGGCCGAGACCTTCAACCGTTTTTACCCCAACGTGAACATTCAGATTCAGGCCGCGGGTTCTTCGACCGCGCCGCCGGCGTTGACCGAAGGCACCTCGAACCTGGGGCCGATGAGCCGGGAAATGAAGGACGATGAAATCGAGGCTTTCGAAGACAAATACGGCTATAAGCCGACCGCGGTTCCGGTGGCGGTCGACGCGTTGGCCGTGTTGGTGAACAAGGACAATCCGATCAAGGGCCTGTCGATGGATCAGGTCGATGCGATCTTCTCCACGACGCTGAAATGCGGCGCCAATAAAGGAATCGAAACCTGGGGCGACGCCGGCGTGCCTGCGTGGGGCGCGAAAAGCATTCAGTTGTACGGACGCAACTCGGTTTCCGGCACCTACGGTTATTTCAAGGAACACGCGCTCTGCAAAGGCGATTTCAAGAGCAACGTGAACGAGCAGCCGGGTTCGGCTTCGGTCGTGCAGTCGGTCACTTCTTCGACCAACGGCATCGGTTATTCCGGTATGGGCTATTCGACTTCCGGCGTCAGAATGGTGCCGCTGGCGAAAAAAGGCGGCACCGACTATGTCGAAGCGACGCCCGAAAATGCGCTCAAAGGCACTTATCCGTTGACCCGCTATTTGTTCATCTACGTGAACAAAAAGCCTAACCAGCCGCTGCCGCCTCTTGAAAAAGAATTCATGAGGATGGTGCTGTCGAAGGAAGGACAGGAAGTCGTGATCAAGGACGGCTATATTCCGCTGCCTGTCAAGGTCGTCGAAAAGTATCTGGAAGCGCTCGATAAATAACGGATTTCCACAGTCTTATCTCCTCCTGTTCAGGGTAAGGGCAAAAGTCGGTAAATAGCGGCAAAGTTGCCGGTGCTTACCTTCACGACATTGCTCATGTAAACGGCCAAGATTGACTCGATGTATCTTGGCCGTTTTTTTTCGGGATTGTTATATCATTGTCACTTTTGAAAGCTAGCATCTACGCATGTCTGAAACTTACAGCTTTAGGAACGCGTCTGGCTCTATCCAGCAATCGGCCGCCGGTTATTATCATAGGTGGCGTTTGATCAAGGATGCCCTGGCCCGTTATGGCGTCATCGTCGGGGGGCTCGGCATCCTGGCCGCGATCATTCTGATTTTCTTTTACCTGGTGTATGTGGTTTATCCGCTCTTTACCGGCGCTTCGGCCTCGCCGGTGAACCGGTATGCGGCGCCTGAACCGTCGCTCGGCAGGACGCTGTACCTCGACATCGAGGAGCAAAACGAGTTGGCGGCCCGTTTCACGGACAGCGGCCGTGTGGTATTTTTCGAAGCGGCGACCGGCAAACCGGTACTGACGCAGGCGATTGCGCTTCCCGAAGGCGTTTCGGTCACCAGTTTCACCCCGGGCCGTCCGGTGAATGGGGGCGTGTTCGCTTACGGGCTTTCGAATGGCGGCGTTATCGTGGTCAGGAACCACTACAAGGTGACCTATGACAAGGATGTGCGCAAGATAGCGCCGGAACTCGGTTATCCGCTCGGAGAGGCGCCGCTGATGATCGGCGAGGAAGGAGCGCCGCTCGATAAGGTCGCCGTCAAATGGGAAGACGATGCGACGGTGATTGTGGCGAAAACCGGCGGCAAGATTCGTTTGGTCAGTTTCGAAAAAGAGCGGTCGTTGTTCGCCGAAGAGTCGGCGGTTCAGCGTACCGATGCGGTACTGGATACGCCGGCCGAAAATATCGCGCAAATATTGATCGACAAGAACGGAGAAAATCTGTTTCTGGCCGGCAGCGACGGCAGTGTCGGTTTTTTCGATATTGCGGATAAAAATGCGCCGGTGCTCAGGCAGCGCCAGAACGTGGTCGAAACGGGGCTTGCGATTACCAGCCTGGCTTTACTGAACGGCGATCTGTCGCTGCTGGTCGGCGATTCCTCTGGACAGGTTACGCAGTGGAGCAAAGGCAAGGACGAATTGAACAATGTGGTGCTGAAAAAGCTCAGGGTCTTCAAGGTTTCCGACCGGCCTGTCGTTACGATCGATTCCGAGCAGCGGCGCAAGGGCTTCATGACCTTCGATGCCGGCGGGAAAATGGGGCTTTTCAATTCCACCGCGGAAAGGCGCCTGCTGGAAGAACCGCTTGCGGCGCATCCGGTAGCGGCAGCGTTGTCGCCGCGCGCGAACGCCTTGCTGATGCAGGACGAAGACGGCCAAATCCATTTCTGGAGCGTCCATAACGAGCATCCGGAAGTTTCGTTCGGGTCGATCTGGGGGAAAGTCTGGTATGAAAGCTACCAGAAGCCCGATTACATCTGGCAGTCGTCTTCGGCCGCGAACGATTTCGAGCCGAAATACAGTATGACGCCGTTGGTTTTCGGCACACTGAAGGCGGCCTTCTACGCGATGCTGTTCGCTATGCCGCTGTCTTTGCTGGGCGCCATTTACACTGCTTATTTCATGGCGCCGGCCATGCGTCAGCTGGTCAAGCCGACCATCGAGCTGATGGGGGCGCTGCCGTCGGTGATTTTGGGTTTCCTGGCCGGTTTATGGCTGGCGCCTTTCATCGAAAAGCACCTCGCCGGCATCTTCTCGACGCTGATCTTGCTGCCGGTCGGCGTGCTGCTGTTTGCGCTGGGCTGGCAGTGGGTCCCGAAAGCGATCCGGCATAAAATTCCCGAAGGCTGGGAGGGCGCGTTATTGATTCCGGTGATGCTGTTTACCGGCTGGTTCGCATTCCAGGTCAGTGTGCCTCTGGAAGCGGCGCTGTTCGGCGGTTCGCTACGCGACTGGTTCAGCCGCGAGTGGGGGATCGGCTATGACCAGCGTAACGCGCTGGTCGTCGGCATCGCGATGGGGTTCGCGGTGGTGCCGACCATTTTTTCGATTGCGGAAGACGCGGTGTTCAGCGTGCCGAAGCATTTGACGGTCGGTTCCCTGGCCTTGGGTGCGACCCCGTGGCAGACGGTCATCCGCGTCGTGCTGCTGACCGCCAGCCCCGGCATTTTTTCGGCGGTGATGATCGGACTCGGCCGGGCGATCGGCGAGACGATGATCGTGTTGATGGCGACCGGCAACACGCCGGTGATGGACTTCAGCGTATTTCAGGGGCTCAGGACCCTGGCGGCCAACATCGCGGTCGAGATGCCGGAAGCCGAAGTCGACAGCACGCATTACCGGATCTTGTTTCTGGCGGCGCTGGTACTGTTCCTGTTCACCTTCATCTTCAACACGCTGGCCGAAATCATCCGTCAGCGCCTACGTGAAAAATACAGTTCGTTATGATCAAATCGTGGTTTAAAAGCGGCAATCCGTGGGTATGGTTGACGGCTTCGGCGGTCAGCGCCTGCCTGATCATGGTGCTGGGCGTATTGGGATTGATCCTGGTACGCGGAATCGGCAATTTCTGGCCGGGCGGCCTGATGCAGTTCAGTTACCAGGAAGACGGCGGGCAAGTGCATGAAGTGATCGGCGAGCTGATCGATACCAGCGTCACGCCGGCGGCGATGGCGCAAGTGGCCGGTTTTGCGATGACCGACGACGAAGACGTGCTGGTCCAGTATCAAATCAAGACCGGCAATCGCGATGTATCCGGTTCGGATTTCCGCTGGATCCAGGAACGCCGGATCAAACGGCAAAGTACGCCTCCCGAACTGATCGCGGTCGAACGGCGGGAGTGGGGTAATTTCTACGGCCGGCTGGTCGCCGTCAAGGAAGGAGGCAAGGTAATCGCCGAAGGGCCGGGGGCGATGCCGGTGCTGCAGGAACGCCTGGAGGCGGCGCTGGACATTTTCGAGAAGATTGCCCATCTCGAAAAAAAGGAAATCGGCGCGGTCAACTACGGGCTGGAGCGGCTGCGTCTGGAGCGGCGCAAACTGGAGTTGGAGAAGCGCTGGGACGCGGCCTCGGAGCAGCGTATCGCGGCCGAGAAAGCGGTTTTGGACGGAGAATATAAAAAATTCCAAACCGAATTGGTGGCGCGGTATCGCGACATCCGCAAGGACAGTTTCGTCGCGGCCGCGGACGACGGCAGCGAACACGAGATCGCGCTGGCCAAGGTCGTCCGGGTTTATCAGCCGAACGAAATGAGCGTATTCGGCAAAATCGGCCATTATTTCACCAAGTTCGCCGAGTTTCTGGCCGACGATCCGCGCGAGGCGAACACCGAAGGCGGCATTTTTCCGGCGATTTACGGCACCATTCTGATGGTGATTGTCATGTCGATCATCGTGACGCCGTTCGGCGTGATCGCGGCGGTGTATCTGCGCGAATACGCGAAACAGGGTTTCACGACCCGGCTGATCCGGATCGCGGTGAACAATCTGGCCGGGGTGCCTTCCGTCGTTTACGGCGTGTTCGGCCTTGGATTCTTCGTTTACATCCTGGGCGGCAAGATCGACCGCCTGTTTTATCCGGAAGCCTCGCCCGCGCCGGTATTCGGTACCCCCGGCCTGATGTGGGCGTCGATCACGCTGGCGCTGTTGACGCTGCCGGTCGTGATCGTGTCGACCGAAGAAGGTCTGGCGCGCATTCCCAAATCGATCCGCGAGGGCAGTCTGGCGCTCGGCGCGACCAAGTTTGAAACGCTTTGGCGGACGGTGCTGCCTATGGCAAGTCCCGCAATGATGACCGGCCTGATCCTGGCGGTCGCGCGAGCGGCCGGCGAAGTGGCGCCGCTGATGCTGGTCGGCGTGGTCAAACTGGCGCCGTCGCTGCCTCTGGACGGCAATTTCCCATTTTTGCATCTGGAAAGAAAATTCATGCACCTCGGCTTTCATATCTACGACGTGGGCTTCCAGAGCCCGAATGTCGAGGCGGCGCGTCCCTTGGTCTATGCGACATCGCTGCTGCTGGTCCTGGTGATTATCGGGCTCAATCTGTCTGCGATCCTGATCCGCAATCATCTGAGGGAAAAATATCGAGCTCTTGAAGGTTAATCATCATGACAACAGCACAACAAGCACGTACCCATGCGATCGACATGAAGTCGATCCTGCGCGATACGAAAGGCCAGGCCGAGACCGGGTTTTCCGAAGTCTGCATCCGGGTCGACAATTTGAGCCTGTTTTACGGAGAAAAACAGGCCCTGCACCACATCAACATGGACATTCAGAAACAGAAGGTAACCGCCTACATCGGCCCGAGCGGCTGCGGCAAATCGACGCTGCTGCGCTGCATCAACCGGATGAACGATCTGGTCGACAGCGCCCGGATCGAAGGCCGGATCCTGCTGGACAACGAGAACATCTACGATAAGTCGGTGAATGTCGCGGCGTTGCGCCGGCGCGTCGGGATGGTGTTCCAGAAGCCGAACCCGTTCCCGAAATCGATCTTCGAAAACGTTGCCTACGGCCTCAGGATTCAGGGCATCAACGATAAAAGAACGCTCGAAGAAACGGTCGAAAAGGCGTTGCGCGGCGCGGCGCTCTGGGATGAAATGAAGGATCGCCTGAACGACAATGCGCTCGGGATGTCCGGCGGCCAGCAGCAGCGTCTGGTGATCGCGCGCGCGATTGCGATCGAGCCCGAGGTGCTGCTGCTCGACGAGCCGGCGTCGGCGCTGGATCCGATCTCGACCCTGAAAATCGAGGAATTGATCAACGAGCTGAAAGAACAATACACGATCGTGATCGTGACGCACAACATGCAACAGGCGGCGCGGGTATCCGATCTCACCGCCTTTATGTACATGGGCGAACTGATCGAGATGGGCCCGACCAGCGAACTGTTCACGAATCCGAAAAAACAGCAGACAGAAGATTACATCACCGGCCGTTATGGTTAAGGAGCCGACAATGGAAAACAGTAAGATCGGACAGCATATCTCCGCCCAGTTCAACAAGGAAATCGAAGACATCCGCAACAAGGTGCTGACTATGGGCGGACTCGTCGAACAGCAACTGGAGCTGGCGATGCAGTCCTTTTCGACGGGCGACATCGAAATGGCCGAGCTGGTGATCAAGCAGGACAATCAGGTCGATGCGCTGGAAGTCGAGATCGATCGCGAATGTACGCAGATCCTGGCGCTTCGGCAGCCGGCCGCGTTCGATCTGCGTTTGCTGCTGACCGTGATCAAGGTGATCAACGAACTGGAAATCGTCGGTGATCTGGCCGAGCGGATCGCAAAACTGGCGATCCAGTCGGCCGACAGCGACGGTCGAATCGATCAGTATTACGAGATCCAGCACATGGCGAATCTGGTCAAGGACATGCTGCACCGGGCACTCGACGCATTCGCGCGGATGAGCATCGAGGACGTTCCGGCGATTACCGGCCTGGACGACAACGTCGACCGCGAATATTCGAGCATCATCCGCCAGTTGATCACGCACATGATGGAAGACCCGCGCAACATCACCCGCACGCTGAACGTGCTGTGGACCGTGCGCGCGATGGAACGGATCGGCGACCATGCCTGCTACATCTGCGAGCATCTGATCTACATGGTCAAGGGCGAGGCGGTGCGCCATTTGAGCCGGGAAGAAATGGCGAAGAAAGTCAAGGGGGGGTGAGGCGTACAGCCTGATAGGTCGGGCAACCGCTTTATCGTTGCCCGGCGATCATGTGGCGATTCTGCTTCGGAATGTTGCGCGGGTCTGAAACCCTGTCACCTTTCAAGGCATGGAAAATGTCGGGCACAAAAAGCGCGTGCCCGACCGCGCGGCTTAATCAAACCGTTTTTCCACTCTACGAATTTCACGTAAAATTTGTTTCCGTTTTTTTCATTTAAAGAGCCAGATTATGTACCGATTCGACATTATCAATCTATTTATCAAAAAACACGGTTATCAGCGTTATCTGGAAATCGGCGTAGAGGGCGGCGATGCTTTCAATAGCTCCCTCTGCCCGACAAAGCATGGCGTTGACCCGGCCTCGGTAAACGCCACATTCCGTATCACCTCCGATGAATTTTTCGGCATGCTGGCGGATCATATCCGTTACGACTTGATTTTTGTCGATGGCCTCCATACGGAGGAGCAAGCGCAGCGCGATATCGAGAATGCCCTGCGGCATCTGTCCGAGAACGGAACCATTATCGTCCATGACTGCGATCCACCCACGGAATGGCATCAACGCAGCTATGAGGAAGCCTTGCAGAACGGCTGCCGCCAGTGGAACGGCACGACCTGGCGGGCTTTCGTCAATTTACGCGCCTCCCGACCCGATTTGAGCATGTGCGTAGTCAATACCGACTGGGGTTGCGGCATCGTCCGGCGCGGCACTCAAACTCCGCTGGCATTGCCGCCCGCCTATACTTACGCCGACTTCGCCAAGCACCGTACCGAGTGGCTGAATCTTATTTCCGAACAAGATTTTCTGGCAAGCCTGGCGTAATCGAAAAGCCTTGGGTTAGCTTTAACAGTTCGCCGACGGTGAAAAATCACAACTTCACGATGATGGATGCCACCGGTTCTATTTCCGGATTGGGTCTGCCCAGGTCGGAATAACCGCCTTCCTCTACCCAGACCCAGTCATTCAGCCCCAAAGCCAGAAAGCGTTCGGGGATACGCTGATCGTATTTCCAGCGCAAATAGCGGACATGGCGCTGAATATCCTGATTTCTAACCCGCTGGGTGTTCGCTCCGCCTTCGATATATTGCAAATAACCCAAGACCGGAGTTCTCGCCATCGTCGTGTGCAGGAAGGCGCGTATCGATAATTCAAAATCATCGGCGGCTTTTATGCTTGTGCCTACGCATCTCGCCCGCAAACCCGTACGGTGGATGAATTGTAGGGTGGATTCGCCGTCAGGCAATCCACCAAAACGGCACACCGGCGCTTCGTTTGGCATGGCGGTTTACTGGCGCGAAACCGCCTCATCCATCTGAGCGGGCGGGAATTTAGAGCATTTTCATATCGCGTGCAGGGAGGTACGAAAGCGCACCCGCCTGGGTTTCTGGATTCCGGCAATCCCTGTCGGAATGACGGGCTTATGTATAAGGGCATGGGTAAGAGGTTTCCTATTTAGACCTGTATTTATAGGATTTCTCTGTGAAGTAGGCTATTTAAAGATTTCTGCAACCCTAATTTTTAGCAATGTCAATGCACTACACTAAACCGGACATACTTTTTAAAATAACTGCCGGGTTTTGGAGGAGACGCGCCGGTGACTCACTGGTCTTTGATCAGGCGCACCACTTGCAATTTGAAGCTGCTGTCGAATACCCGACGTTTTTTTATCATGATCTTGTTTCCATTTTCTATGTGGATAGATAGAGTTTATTAACCTTATACCATTAAATTTTCTCATAAAAGTTACCGCCAGCATTGAGCCGTCGATTCGAAACAAACGGCCAAGCTATTGCCGCACTCTTTTGCTCGACTCATGTTTTGGCCGTTAGCGACTGTTGTGTTAGAATCGCGAAACATCTACTATCGGTCATCCGCGCCTTCGCATAAAGTATTGAACAGGCTCGAAAAACACTCTCGATCTACAGAGGTGGCCTGATCAAGCCTTTTGTGCGGACTCCCTCTGATGATAGAGGGAACAATTTCGTTCCATGTTGCCGTCGTAACCTTGCGGAGAACGGTATTATCCGGTAGACGGTGATGTTTTGCCGGTGGCGCGGTTTTTTCTCGTTTACGATTTTCGCGCTATTTTCATGCTTGTGCCTACGAATCCCGTTCGCAAGCAATACATCAACACGAATCGGAACGGTTACCGTCGGTCATGCCATGAACTCAACAACAATCGCAGGCGGAATCGTTTCGCTTGGACAATCCTGTTCCGTGACCGTTACCGGTAAAGCCGAGGCGCCCCAATGTCGCAGATCGTCGTAGAGTTTCGCAGTTCCTTTACCCGGTCGTCCGCGACGGCGACTTTTACCGACGGGAAAGACTACGTCGCAGGCAGCAATCCGGCTTGCGATCTGCCTTTGCAAGGCCAGGACGTCAAAGCGGAACATGCCAGGCTGTCGTTTACTCTCGACGGCTTGTTCGTAAGCCCGTTTGCGGACGCTCGGATCACGGTCAACGGCCATTCCGCCGTCGGCAAAACAAAACTTTCCGACGGCGACTGGCTTGCGCTCGGCGCAACGCTGTTCCAAGTCAATTTTCTAGATCACCCTACCGGGACCTCGCCATTCGCAGCCCCTGCGTCCCCAAAATCCGGCGTGCTGACGATAGGCCGGATTCCCGAATGCGATCTCGAAATCGCTTCGCCTTTGGTGTCGAGAGAACACGCACGACTCTATTGCGACGCAAACGGCGTCGAAATCGAAGATCTCAACAGTACCAACGGCACCTTCGTGAATGGCCGACAGATCGAAGGCCGCCTGCGCCTGAAGCAGGGCGACCGTGTCTCGATCGCCTCGTTCGGTTTTCTGTTTACCGGACAAGCACTGGAGCCGATCGACACCTCCGGTCGGGTCCGGGTCGAAGTGCAAGGTTTGTGCAAGGAAGTCTTCGACCGCTCGACCAAACAGTCAAAGCGCCTGCTCGACGACATTAGTCTCGCGATAGAACCGGGCGAGTTCGTCGTACTTTTCGGCACCAGCGGCTCCGGTAAATCGACTTTGCTCGATGCATTGAACGGCCGGCGCCCGGCCACTAGCGGCAAGGTGCTCTACAACGGCATCGATTTGTACGGCGCCTTCGACGCGTTTCGGGCCACGATCGGCTACGTGCCGCAGCAGGACATCGTGCATCGGAAGATTACGATTCAAAACGCGCTGAAATATACCGCCCGCTTGCGCCTGCCGCCGGATACCTCGGATCGGGAAATCGGCGGCTACATCGGCAGCGTGTTGAGCAAGGTTGAATTGAGCGAAAAGAGTGCCTTGCCGATCGATACGCCGGCACCGCTCAGCGGCGGCCAGTTGAAGCGAGTCAGCTTGGCCGTCGAGCTGGTCGCGAATCCGAACATTCTGTTTCTCGACGAAGTTACCAGCGGCCTCGACGCCGGCACCGATAAACGCATGATGCGTCTGTTCGCGGATCTCGCGGCCGATGAAAAGACGGTCGTCTGCGTCACCCACACGCTCGAAAACATCGACGTCTGTCATCTTGTCGTGCTGTTGCACAAAGGCAAACTGGTCTATTTCGGCCCGCCGCGCGAAGCTGCGGCCTATTTCGGCGTGCAGAAACTGTCCGATGTCTACGAATTACTCGAAGCGAGCCCGGCAAACCTGTGGGCGGACAAGTTCCGGCAGTCGTCGTATTATCAGAATTACGTACTCGCGCGCATGACATCGCCTGCGTCCGCGCTGAATTCGGCCACCCAGCCGATCCCCCCGAATGAGGCGAAAAACCGCCGTTGGTTCGACTGGCGGCAGACCGGCACCTTGATACGGCGTTATCTCGACCTGATCGCTTCCGACAAGAAAAATTTATTGATCCTGCTCTTGCAGGCGCCGCTAATCGCGGTGATCATCGGGCTGGTATTCAATACCGACGGTTTGCCCGCGCAGCGCGCGGAAGCCGAGAGCAAGATCTTCTTCATCCTGGTGCTTTCCGCGATCTGGTTCGGTACCTTGAATTCGGCTCGGGAATTGGTCAAGGAATTACCGATTTATCTGCGCGAACGTTCGGTCAACTTGGGCATTACGCCTTATTTGACCAGCAAGCTGCTGCCTTTGGCCGCATTGTGCCTGATCCAGTGCGCACTGCTGTTCGGCATCGTCTCGCTGATGGTCGACTTGCCCGGCGGCTTTTTCGCGCGCGTCGCGGTGTTGTTTTCGGCGGCGATGGCCGCCACCTGCATGGGCCTTGCGGTCAGCGCCTTCGTCGACTCGAACGACAAGGCAGTCGCGACTGCGCCGATTTTATTGATTCCGCAAGTGGTGCTGTCGAACGCGGTGGTGATTTTGAGCGATGGCGGCTTGTGGGTCGCAAAGACGAGTGTGATCGCTTATTGGGCCCTCGATGCGATGAAAACCACGTTGAGCTTGCAAAGCCGCAGCGTGCAATATCCTTTCACCGGCAAGCTGATCGTGCCGATTTCCGGCACTTTCGGCGCCGACCTCGGCATGGTTGCGTTGCTCGGCATCGTGTTCATCGGGATCGCGGTGCTCGGGCTCAAATTAAAGGATCGCAGGAAATAGCCATGAATCTCGATAAAAATCCGGAAAATCGCGTCTGCCCCGGCTGCGGTACTGAAAACCCTCTCGTCGCCCTGGCGCAACGCGACTACCGTTGCAGCCAGTGCAATCTCGAAATGGCGCATCTCGACGTCGCCGCGAACGGCGTGATTCGCGGCGTCTTCGGCTGGCTGCGCGAGGTCGGCAGCACGATCGGCGAGCGCTACCGGGTTGTCGCAGTGCTCGGCAAGGGCGGTTTCGGCGCCACCTATCTGGTCGAAGACCTGCGCCTAAACGCCAAACGGCGGGCGATCAAAGAGGTGCCGGAACTGTTGTTCGACGAGTACGAAACCACTTTGCTGAGCCGTCTGAATCATCCATCGATCCCGGACATCATCGACCGCAGCGTCGCGGACGGCATGGTTTATCTGGTACTCGAATTCGGCGGCAGCAAGACACTGAGCAGCGAGCGCAAGCAATATCCGGGGCGCATTCCGCTCGACATTTTGTTGCCGTGGATGCGGCAGTTGTGCGAAGTGTTGATTTATTTGCATTCGCAAAAGCCTCCGATCATCCACCGCGACCTGAAGCCGGACAACGTGCTGCTCGATGAAAACGGCCGTATCATGTTGATCGACTTCGGCATCGCGAAGGAATCGACCCCGTCGACGATGACCCGGACGATCGGCCGCGCCGCGACGCACGGCTTCAGTCCGCCCGAGCAGGCAATGGGCACCGGCACCGACGAACGATCGGACATCTATGCGCTGAGCGCTACCTTTTATGCGCTATTGACCGGGCAGAATCCGCCCGCCGCGCACGAGCGCGTCGCCGGTAAGGATCTGATCGCGCCGTCGCAGTTGGCGCCCGGCGTGCCGCCGCTGCTGGAAGCGGCGATTCTGCGCGCGTTGAACCTGAACGTGAATCTGCGTCAGCAAACGATGCAGGAATTCGGCCAAACCCTCGCCGCGATCGATCCCGGTATGCCCGGTCCTGCGACGCAAAGCGCCCAATACACCGACCGTACCGTGCTGGTCAGCCGGCGGACCGGCGCGACCGGGCTGCATCCGCCGAGCCTGAAACTACCGAGCGAGCCGGTTTCGTTAACCTTGCCGAAATCGGCGCCTTCGGCCGCAATACCCCCCGCCCACATCGCAACCGATTCGAATCGAAAAGCACTCTGGCTGATGGCCGGCGTTTCGTTCGCCCTCGCCGCGACGTTGGCGATCGCCTATTTTTTGTGGCCCGCCGCGAAAGACGAATCCACCCGAATCGCCGGGACGCAAGCGCCTGGTCAGACCCTCGACTTGCTCCCGCCATTGCCGCAATTACCCGTCGCGGTGCAGCCGACCGCCGAGCCCGAAAAGGCCACCCCGACCCCGGTACCCGCTCCGTCTACCAGCGTTGCTGCGATTATGCCAACACCGACTCCCGGGGGTAGCGCCGCGGCCGCCTTCGAAGAGGAATTAAAAAAGAAAGGAGGAAGCCCAGAAATCAAACCGATACCCGGCCCCTCTTCGCAAGCCGAAAACACTTTGTATAGGACGCGAGAGGCAAGTACACCGAAAAACATCGCCGCAGCGCCCAAACCCAAACCGGTGGTCAAGCGCAAGGAACCGACACGGCAGGTGGCAAAACGAAATTCCGGCGGCAATAATGACAGTTGGCTAGACGATTTCAGCAGTAGTGGTGTCAGGGTCAAATGATCAAAACAGTCTATAGTGAAAAGACCAACCCGCAATTTTTAACAACGACAACCGATGACGAGGGGATAGCCATGATACAAGCGCTACGAAAAAAGACGTTAATTTCATCGTTCAAAACTGCCCGAGGCAGGCTGCTGCTCACGGGTTTCGCCACCCTGTTGGCGAGCTTGGCATCGATGCCGGCGTCCGCGCTGGGTTTTTCGGATCCCGGCGGCTATGGCCTGAAGATTTACCGGGTCAACTCGGGCTTGTATCCCTATGTCCAGGTGTATTTCCGCACCTTCGATCAAGAACAGAACCCCTTGGTCAATTTGAACGCGATGAACATCGGTCTGATGGTTAAAGGCAGGGCCTACGATCCGATGAAGCGTCAATATAACATCGGTTCGATCCGCCAACGCCAGGAGGCAACGCGCTCGGTCTTGATCCTCGATGCGAGCAAGTCGATGACTGGCGCGCCATTCTTGGCCGCGCAAAAAGCCGCGACCCGCTATATCGACAGCAAGCGTCCACAGGACGAAGTCGCGATCTTATCGATTCGGGACACGAAAACCGGCTATGACATCGTTTCCGATTTCGAAAGAGACCCCGGCGCGCTTGGCCGGCGTCTTTTCGAGGTAGTGCCGGACGGCAATCGCAGCCGAATCTACGATACGATCGGGGCCGCGATGCAAATGTGCGGGATGTCCGCGCAAGGATCGGTGACGCCCGGCATAGAAAATTACATCATTTCCTGCTCGATCGTGGTGTTCTCGGACGGCTACGATGAAGGCAGCGCCATTTCGCGCGAGGAACTGAACGGCCGCATCACCGCGCTCGGCATTCCGGTACCGATTTATTCACTCGCCTATTCGAAAAAAAGCCGCGAGCATTTTAAAAACCTCGAATCGCTGTCGAAGAATTCATTCGGCATTTACTATTTGATTGGCGAGGCAATCGATGAAATGCAAAAAACCGTTGAGCGGATCCAAAATATCCTGCAAAGCGATTACGTGTTGACCTTCCGTTCCGTGGTCGAGGTCGACGGCGAGGAGCACGCGATCAAGGTCGGCGTCGAATACCCTACCGGCAGCGGAAAATTCTATTACGAAAGCGCCAAGATGGAGGCGATACAGCCGCCCCCGGTACCTGCAGTGTTGCAGCAAATACAGGTGCTGGACGGCTATTTCCCGGCGTTGCCTGAAGGCATGGCCCCGTACATGGAAAAACCGGCGGAAGCTCTGGCTGCTCCGCCAGCGCAAATTCCCGCTGCGCCGGCGCCTCAGGGCACTCAAGCACAAAATGCGAAGGAGCTATAAATGAAAAAGACGCTTAACCTCAAAATCGGCATTTTCGCCCCTTCGGTCGTCCTGCTGGCTGGCTGCGCGACAATGGAGCAATCCGCCGGCCTTGCGGCTTTAGGTTGCGGTGCGGTTGGCGCCTTGACCGGGGTCCTGACCAACAACGCCGGGGCCGGCGCCGGAGCCGGCGCCGGCTGCATGGCCTTAGCCGGGCTGGCGCTGTACAACTACCATTCGAGTCAAACCCGGACCGTGGAGCAGGATCAACGGCTTTACGGTTACACCGCACCGGTCAACAGCACCGAAGTCAAGATTCGGACAGCTACCGCTTATCCGGAAACGGTGCATGTCGGCGACACGGTCAAAATCGGCATGGATTATTCGGTAATGGCGCCGCAAGGCACACCGAGCGTCAACGTGACCGAATCGATGGTACTCAAACATGATGGTAAAACCCTGAAGACGTTGAGCGAACGGCCGGTTTCCAGACCTCTGGGTGGCGGCAGTTCCGAGGTCGATTTCAAGATACCCGCCAAGATGCCGTCCGGTACTTACGTGGTCGAGCAAAAAGTGCAGGCCGGCACCAGTTATGATATCCGTCCGACCGTATTTGTCGTCGGTTCTTGAAGCGATGCCCGTGCGCAGAACCGGCGCTCCGCTTCGATTGCTGCTGTCCGCCGCTGCAGCGGTCTTCGCTTCCGCCGCGGCGGCCGTTCCTTGCCCAGAGCAGCAGGCCGCAATCGACGCCTCGTTACAGCGCATCTACAACGAGTGGCCGTTGCGCGCGAGTAGCGATCATCCGTCTCGCTATGTGCAAAACCTCGCTTCGAGGCTCGCTGCTGACAGCGGACGTCCCGAGCTGATGCACTGGAAGGTTGCTCTGGTCAGAAATCTGGCGCCGAATGCGTTCTCGATCGGCAACGGCTACGCGTTCGTGACTGACGGCGCGCTTCGCTTCGTTCTGAATGAATCGGAACTGGCCGCGATATTGGCGCATGAACTCGGCCACGAATTGGCCGGCCATTTTTGCGCGCCCAAAACGACGACCGGTTCCGGCGGTCTGTTCGATCTGTTTTCGCGCCCGGAACCCGAACCCAACCGCATTGGTGTCGGTTCATTGACGCAGGTGATTGACCCGTCCAAAGAACGCGAGGCCGATGACATCGCCTTGTCGTTGCTCTGGTCGGCCGGTTTCAATCCCCGCGCTTTGCTGGACATGGCGCTGCGATTGCCGGCAAACGGCCCTTTGCATTATTTGAATGCGGAGCGAGTCCGCTTTCTCGAACGGGCGGTGCTTCGCTTTCCGCCGGCCAAAGCAGTAAGCTCGAACGAATTTTTTGCGGTCAAACGCAGCCTGGAAACCGAATAGCATGTCACGAGGCAAAATCGTATACGGCGCAGCAAGTCACCCGGGACGGGTCCGCGAACTGAACGAAGACAGCTATCTTGCCTGGCCGGCATGGGGTTTATGGGCGGTGGCCGATGGCCTGGGCGGCCACGAGGCCGGCGAAGTCGCCAGCGCGATCGCGATTCAGGAAATCGCTCGTGCAGTCAAAGTCGGCGGCACATTGTCGCAAGCGGTCGATGCGGCGCATCGGGCAATCATGCATGCGATACAAGACGGCGTCGGCAGTGAAGGGATGGGCTCGACGCTGGCGGCAGTAAAAATCGAAGACATGGCTTACCAAATCGCCTGGGTTGGCGACAGTCGCGTTTATTTATGGAACGGAGCGCTTGCTCAATTGACGAAGGACCATTCCTATGTACAACTCCTCCTGGAAGCCGGCTTGATCGACCGTAGCCAAATTGCCGGCCATCCCTATCACAACGTGATCTGCCAGGCTCTCGGCACGCGCGGTGCCGACGGACAAGACATTCGGCCCGATTTCGCGGCCGGCATGTTAAATGACGGCGATATACTGTTGCTGTGTTCGGACGGACTAACCGGTGAACTTGCCGATGCGGAGATCGCCGCGCTTCTCGGGGAAGCCGGCGGCCTACAAACGCGGGCCGACCGATTGGTCGAAGCGTCGTTGGCCGCTGGCGGCAACGATAACGTGACGGTATTGTTGCTGGGTTTGCATTGAACAGCTTTTGCCGGCGGTTGCGAAAATCTTCAGTTCGGTAGGCCGGGCAACAGCTTCATCGTTGCCGGACGTTTGGAGTCAAGGTGTAGTTTATTTCGGAGAAGTAGTTTACGTTTCTCCCCTATGCCGCCAACCAAAACCCCTATTTCTCCAACCCGATAAAATCCCACACCCTGTGCGAGAAAGTCGCTTCGCTGTGTTCTGGGACCGGAGGGCCGTCGGGATAATTCAGCTGGTAGATTCGCTCGACATTGGCGGCCTGATCCGGCATGTCCAGTTTGGTATAAGCCTCCTTCAGGGCTTCCAGCGCATACGGCACCGCCGGAGTCCGCTGGTATTTTTCGATCACCTCAGCTGCCCGGTTGACGGCGGCGACATAAGCCTGGCGTTTGATATAAAAACGGGCGATATGCACTTCGTGCATCGCCATGTTGTTTCTTAGCGCGGTCATCCGCTGCTTGGCGTCCGCAATATATTTGCTGTTCGGGAAGCGATTGATCAGCTCCGAGAAATTTTCGTAAGCTTCTTTGGTGGTGCTGATGTCGCGCTGCGAGGAGTCGGTCGGCAGGAAGCGGTCGACGAAGCCGAAGCCGCGGTTGTAGTTGACGAGCCCTTTCAGGTAATAGGCATAATCGACGCTCGGATTGCGCGGATTGATCTTGATGAAGCGGTCGGCCGCCGCGAGTGCCGCGTCGGAATCGCCGCTTTTGTAATAGGCATAGGCAACGTCGAGCTGGGTTTGCGCGGAGGTTTCGCCGAACGGGTAGCGCGCTTCCAGCGCCTCGTAGATTTTGACCGCTTTTTCGTAATTGCCGGCGTCGACGGCGGTTTGCGCTTCCTGGCGGAATTTTTCGACATTCCAGTCTTTGTATTCGTCTTCCGTTTCGGCATCCTTGCTGAACGAGAAATTCTTTAGCGATTCGCAGCCGGTCAGCGAGAACGCAAGCCAGCCAATAAATAAACTTTTTAACAAAATTAATCGCATAGTGCTATCGACACGTAGTAATATGATCGGTTTTCGTGCCGGATCGGCAGTTAGCCGATCCGGCACGAAAACTGAACGAGTATAACGTAACGCAGAACGAATCAGAAGAATTTGCGATGGAAAGATTGACGGCCGTAGTGCCCTATGAGTTGGCGGGAATGCGTCTGGATCAGGCATTGGCCGAATTGTTCGCCGACTATTCGAGAACCCGTCTGCAAGCTTGGGTCAAATCAGGCAGGGTGACGGTGAACGGTCGGGCGCTGAAAGCGAAAGACAAGCTGGAAGGCGGCGAAGAGATCGTGCTGGAGGCGGAAGAAGAGGTCGTGGTCGATTCCGAGCCGCAGGACATTCCGCTCGACATCGTTTACGAGGACGAGAGCTTGCTGGTGGTGAACAAGCCGGCCGGCTTGGTGGTGCATCCGGCGGCCGGCAACTGGGACGGCACCCTGCTGAATGCGCTGCTGCATCACGATCCGCATCTCGAAACGCTGCCGCGCGCGGGCATCGTGCACCGGATCGACAAGGAAACCAGCGGCCTGTTGATGATCGCGAAAACGCTGCAGGCGCATAATAGCCTGACCCAGCAGTTGCAGGAGCGCGAAATTACCCGCGAGTATCTCGCCATCACGCGCGGCCGGATGACCGCCGGCGGCACGGTCGACGAGCCGATCGGCCGCCATCCGACCGACCGCAAGCGCTACGCGGTCAGGGAAGCCGGCAAACATGCGGTGACGCATTATCGGGTGCTGAATCGGTTTGCGCATCATACCTTTATTCAGGTGATGCTCGAAACCGGGCGGACCCACCAGATCCGGGTGCACATGGCGCATATTCGATACCCTTTGCTCGGCGATCCGGTTTACGGCGGCCGTTTTCAGATGCCGCCGGACTGTGGAGAACGGCTCGAAGCGGAACTGCGCAATTTCAAGCGCCAGGCGCTGCATGCGGCCAAACTGGGTTTGTTGCATCCGGTGACCGATGAATACCTGGAGTGGGAGCATCCGTTGCCGGAAGACATGGCGCATTTGCTGGAGGCGCTGGAAGCGAATGAACGTCGCTGAACATTTTTTGTTTCCCGAATGGCCTGCGCCTGCCGGCGTGCATGCCGCGACGACGCTCAGGACCGGCGGACTCAGCATCGGGCCTTATGCGAGCCTGAATCCCGCGCTGCATGTCGGCGACGACCGGGAGGCGGTCCTGCAGAATCGCCGGCTGATCCGCGAAAGGCTGGCGCTGCCGTCCGAGCCGGTCTGGCTGGAGCAGGTCCACGGCAATAAGATTGTGAGGGCAGGGGCCGTGGCAGGCGTGCCGCAGGCCGATGCCGGATATACCGACGAGCCTGGCGTGGTGTGCGCGGTGATGACCGCCGATTGCCTGCCGCTGTTGCTCTGTTCGGCTGACGGCGAGCGTGTCGCCGCGGTGCATGCGGGCTGGCGCGGGCTGGCCGACGGCATTATCGGCAATGCGGTGGCGGCGCTGGGCCGGAAAGACCTACTGATCTGGCTGGGGCCGGCGATCGGTCCCGAACGTTTCGAAGTGGGCGAAGAGGTGCGCGCGGTGTTCGTGCAAAAATCGCCGGCTTTTGCCGAAGCGTTCAAGCCGCATCGACCGGAAGGCAAATGGCTGGCCGATATTTATCGGCTCGCCCGCATCGAGCTGAATGCCCTCGGGGTAACAAGCATTTATGGCGGCCGGTTTTGCACGGTCGCCGAACCGGACCGTTTTTTTTCCTACCGCCGGGATGCGGTCACCGGACGCATGGCGACATTGATCTGGAGAGATTGAACGCGTGAATTTATTGTTGTTGATCATCGTTTTTACGGCCCTCGGCGGTGTATTGAGCGTGCTGGCGGCCGCGTTGTTTCTCTTGCTGCCGGACCGGCTGCGGAACCATGTGCTGCCGCACGGCATCAGCTTCGCGATCGGTGCGTTGCTGGCCGTCTCTTTCTGGGGCCTGATTCCGCATGCTTTCGAAGAGGTCGCGCCGGAGCAGTTCCGCGGATTGTCCGCTACGATTCTGGCCGGGATCCTGATCTTCTTCGTGCTTGAAAAGCTCTTGATCTGGCGCCATTGCCATTTCAATGCGTGCGAGGCGCATGGCGAGGAAACGCAAGATCACGATCACGGCAGTCTCCTGCATAGCCACGGGCACCGGCATTCGGCCGGCGCACTGATCATCGTCGGCGACAGTATCCATAACTTCGTCGACGGAATCCTGATCGCGGCGGCCTTTCTGACCGATCCCAAACTCGGCATGGTGACCAGTCTGGCGGTCGCGGCGCACGAAATTCCGCAGGAAGTCGGGGATTTCGCGATCTTACTGCATAACGGTTATACCAAGCGCAAAGCGCTGGCCTATAACATCCTGTCCAGCCTGGCGACGGTGTTGGGAGGGATGCTGGCTTATTTCAGCCTCGAAGACCTGGATCATATCCTGCCTTATATCCTGGCGTTGGCGGCGTCGAGCTTCATCTATGTCGCGGTGGCGGATCTGATACCGACCCTGCACAGGAAAACCGAACTCAAAGATTCGTTGGAACAGATCGCGCTGATCGCGGCAGGCGTGCTGCTGATTTGCGCGATGCACGGCATTGCGCACAGTTTCGAGGGCTAAAACAAAAGCAAGGCAAGGGGTTTTCGGTTTTGCCCTTTACCTTGCTGCTTTGGCCTGCCTTTAAGTAATCACGTTCGGCGCCGTTCTGCCTGTGCGTTTTTTGACCTCGCAAAACTGTTCCGCCAGTTTGATCAGTTCGGCCAATGCTTCCTGCGCGTCCTGATCGTGTTTGGCGGGATCCGCTTCGAATTTTTCCAGATAGATCCGGAGCGTCGCCCCGACCGTGCCGGTGCCGGACAGACGGAATACGATCCGCGAGCCGTCCGTGAAGCCCACCCGGATGCCCTGGTTCTTGCTGACGCTGTCGTCGACCGGATCGGCATAGCTGAATTCGTCGGCGAACTTGACCGTAAACTCGCCGAAGGTCTGGCCGGGCAGGGTAGGCAATTGATTGCGCAGGTGCTCGACAATCCCGTTTGCGATTTCGGTTTCGACCGCCTCGTAATCGTGCCGGCTGTAAATGTCGCGGCCGAATTTTTGCCAGTGCTCGTGTACGATGTCCGCAACCGGCTGGCGTTTTCTCGCGATCAGGTTCAGCCAGAACAGCACGGCCCAGAGCCCGTCTTTTTCCCTGACATGATCCGAGCCGGTCCCGAAGCTTTCCTCGCCGCACAGCGTGATCTTGCCCGCGTCGAGCAGGTTGCCGAAAAATTTCCAGCCGGTAGGGGTTTCGAAACACGGCAGCTTGTAGGCGGCCGCGACCCGGTCCACCGCCTGACTGGTCGGCATCGACCGCGCGACGCCGCTCAAGCCTTTCGCATAGGCCGGAATCAGCCGTGCATTCGCCGCCATAATGGCCAGGCTATCGCTCGGCGTGACAAAAATCTGACTGCCGGTGATCATGTTGCGGTCGCCGTCGCCGTCCGACGCGGCGCCGAAGATCGGCGCATGCGGGCCGAACATCAGTTCGGCCAGTTCGTGCGCATGCGCGAGGTTCGGGTCGGGATGATGACCGCCGAAATCTTCCAGAGGCGTCGCGTTGATCACCGACTCTTCCGGCGCGCCGAGCATATCGACCAGAATCCGTTTCGCGTAGGGGCCGGTAATCGCATGCATGGCATCGAAGCGCAGGGTGATATAGCCGGAGCCGATGCTTTGCTTGAGCAGATTGAAGTCGAAGATCGACTGCATCAATTCCGCGTAATCGCTGACCGGATCGATAATCGTGATCTTGAGACGGTCGATTTGCGTACTGCCGATCGTGTCGAGATCGACGTCGCCCATTTCGGCGATCCGGTAGCTGTCGATCGTCAGGCTGCGTTGATAAAATGCGTTCGTGTATTTTTCGGGAGCCGGTCCGCCGTTGCCGACATTGTATTTGATTCCGAAATCGTCGTCGGGGCCGCCCGGATTGTGGCTGGCCGATAGGATCAGTCCGCCGTAGGCTTCGCACTTGCGTATGATGTGCGAAGCGGCGGGAGTGGACAACAGGCCGCCTTGCCCTATAATGAGCTCGGAGAAGCCGTTGGCCGCCGCCATCTTGATGATGGTCTGGATCGCTTGCCGGTTAAAATAACGGCCATCGCCGCCAAGCACCAGGGTTTTGCCGGCGGTTTCATCCAGCGAATCGAAAATTGACTGGACGAAATTTTCGAGGTAACCTTTCTCTTGAAAGACTCTAACTTTCTTTCTAAGTCCGGATGTTCCTGGATTTTGATCGGAATAGGGTTGAGTGGTTATTGTATTTATCTGCATGATGAATCCCAAATGCGGCGAGTGACCTGAAGGGTTAAAATACACCAAAATTCCTGTTGAGTGTAGAGAGTATGTTGCGAATTTGTTTATGGCTGCTTAACGTTTTTTTTGCAGGCGCGGCGGTAGCCGGCGAGGATTTTTGGCTGCTGGTCGATACCGAGGCGTTGAAGATCGAAGTCAAGAAAGGTGAGCAGACCGTGGATACGATCGACAATATCGCAATCGGGCGAGGCGGCGCGGGCTATAAAACCCATCGTGGCGACGATATTACCCCTTTTGGCGATTATCGAATCGGCTGGGTCGGGGAGCGAAGCAATTTTCGCCGGTTCTTCGGGTTGACCTATCCGAACATTCAAGATGCTAGAACGGCCTTGATCAAGGGCATCGTCAACAAGGAGACCTATGCGCGGATCGTGGAGGCCAACGAAAGCAGGCGGATTCCGCCGCAGAATACGCCTTTAGGCGGACAAATCGGGATACATGGACTCGGAGCGGCGGATGAGAAAATCCATCGCAGCATGAATTGGACGCATGGCTGCATTGCCATGACCAATACGCAGATCGATCATTTGAGTCGGTACGTGGAACCGGGGATGGTGGTGAAGATAAAATAGATTAACATTAGACTGATTTCATGATACGATGTTCCCGGTTAATTTGTTTTTGTAGTCGTAACTTTTTTTAAAAGGAAAAGAAAATGAAAAAGCTTGTTAAATTATCAATGATCGCATTGGCTGCCAGCTTGGTTGTAGGCTGCGCCACCAACGGAGACATCGAAAATCTGCAAGGCCAAATCGATGGTTTGAAAACAGACGTTGCAAAAGCTTCTTCTGACGCTTCTAGCGCACTGGCTGCGGCTAACGACGCATCTTCACGCGCTGCCGCTGCTGAAGCCGCTGCTAACCGCGCTGCCGACGCTGCTCAAGCAACCAACGACAAGCTGGACAGACTGTTCCATAAAACCATGATGAAATAAGCTCCGGCTTAGATCATATGAAAGCCCGGCCAGCGAAAGCTGCCGGGCTTTTTCATGTCCGCCGTTTTTTGAAGGAAGCCCATCCTGCCCGATCTTGAAGATCGGGCAGGCGATTTGTTTCAGGCCCGGTTTTCGCCGCCGAACCAGGCAATCAGCCTCGGCAGCAGTTCTGCCAGCTCCCCCGTCATGATCGTGAAATCCGCGTCGAAGCGTTCGGCAGCGCTGCCGGTATCGATGTCGGCCGCCTGCTCCTGCACCATGTCCAGAAACCGCAGCCGTTTCAAAGCCAGGTGTTCGTCCAGCACGAAGGCGATCCGTCCGGCCCAGTTTACCGCCAGTTTGATTGCCTGCTTGCCCGTATCCAGGTGGTTTTTGATTTCCGGCGCGCTGAGGTCGTGCTTTTTGCAGCGGATGATGCCGCCTTCTTCTTCCAGCGCGCGTAGCTCGCATTCGTCTTCGACCGTCAGGTCCTCAGGCGCCTCTTGCGTCAGCAGCCACTGCGTCATGTTGACGCTCGGCTTATCTATCGTGTTTAGCGGGATCGCCGGCAACGAGCCCAGACATTTGCGCAGGCTGCTGAGCAAGTCTTCGGCGCTTTTGGCGGAGGCGGAGTCGATCAGTAGCCAGCCGCCTTTGGGATCGATATAGGCATAGGTCTTGCGGGAAAAACGGAAGGCTTTCGGGAGCAGTTCGAAGATCAGTTCGTCTTTCAAGGTGGTGCGTTCTTTTTTGGAGAGTTTGCGTGCTTCGCGGTCTTCGATCTCGCCAATTTTTTCCTGCAGCATCTCGTTGACTACCGCCGTCGGCAGGACTTTTTCTTCTTTTTTGCCGCACAACATCATGAAGCCGTTGGCGGCATGCACCAGTTGATCGGAGGATTTGCCGACCGGTTGCGTCCAGCCGAAACTGAATTCCTCATGCGGTCCGCAAGAGCGGAATTGCAGCGTTTGGAGTTTTTGCTCCAGCTCGCCGGGAGTCAAGGTAAAGGTTTCGGTCAGGCGAAAAATAGTCAGATTCTTGAACCACATGATTTGAAGGGTATCCTATAATGACGATGAGCCGGCTATTATCGCAAATTTGGCCGGCCTGCTTGACAGTAATTTATTGAGGAAATGAAATGCATGAGATAAGCGGATTTGATCCGATAGCCGCGCCCGATGCGCGGGTGTTGATTTTAGGGGCGATGCCCAGCAAGGTCTCGAAAGCAAAAGAGCAATACTACGGTCATGCGAAAAATGCGTTCTGGACCATCATGGGGCGATTGTTCGGCGCCGACCCGGATTTATGTTACGGGCTGCGCAAGGGAATTCTAATAACGCACCGGGTAGCGGTGTGGGATGTCTTGAAAACCTGTCAAAGAGCCAGCAGTCTGGATGGGGATATCGAAATGGACTCGATCGTCGTGAACGATTTTAATGTGTTTTTCAGCCAGCACGGGCAGATCCGGCATGTGTTTTTCAATGGAATGACTCCGGAGAAGATCTACCGGAAATTTATCTTACCCACGTTGCCGGAAAGATTTGCTTATCTGGTGTATCATAGGCTGCCCTCGACCAGTCCCGCCCATGCGGCTCTCGGCCTGAAACAAAAACTGGATGCCTGGCAGGAAATCAAACAGTGCATGACGGCCGAACTTGCGGAAGGCTGACGAGAACTTGAATAACCGCTGGAAAAAACGCTTTAACACGAATGATGATTGAAGAAGATTACGATGAATACGGTGAGGAGGTCGAATATTACGCGGTCCGGCCGAATAAAACCCGAATAAAAAAGGAAATTGCCGCGTTATTCAAATTGGGCGAGGAAATGGCCGGTTTGTCGCCCGATCAGTTGGAGAGGCTGATGTTGCCGGAGAGGATTCTGCAAGCGGTTCGCGAAGTTTCCGGCATGCCTCATACAGGCGCACGCAAGCGCCTGTTGAAATATATTGCGGGTCAACTGCACCAGATCGATGTCGAGCCGTATGCCGAAAAATTGGCGCGCCTCAAGAACAAAAGCGCGCATGCAGTCCGGGAGCATCATCTCGCCGAACAATGGCGCGACCGCTTGATTGCCGAGGGGAATGAAGCCGTGACAGCGTTGCTGGACGATTATCCCGAAGCCGACAGTCAGCAATTGCGGCAGCTGATCCGCAATGCGCAGAAGGAAATCACCGCTGCGAAGCCGCCCAAATCGTCACGGCTGTTATACCGCTACATCAAAGATCTGTTGCAAGACGACGGGCTTCCGGCTGCAGCAGATGAATCGGCGGCCGATGAAGACGAGGCGTTCGGAGAGGATCGGGAAGAGATTTGATCGTGTTTTTCTCGGCGGAGGAAGCGGAGGGATGATGAAAGAAGCCGATCATTCCATCCCGAGCAACGCGTAGAAATTATTTTTCCGGCATCTTCAATTCGGCCGTCTGGTTCCAGTCCGAAAAGGGAAAAGGCAGGGCTTCGGTATTGAAAGTCATGAACAGCAGGATGTGATAAGTATATACCGACAGGCTGCGCCCGAGATTCAGAATATTTTTGTTCGCCTTGCCGGTCAGCAGGGTCGAGGCAACCTGCAGTAGAATGACCGCCCACAGCAGCATCCTGACCAAGCCGCCGATCGCGGCAAAAATCAGCATGAAGAAAATTCTTTTCCAGGTGTCGATATTGGTCAGGTTGTAGTTGATTTGCTCATCCATTCGTTTTTTAACCTCGGTTCATAATGTCGCGCAAGTCCAGGGCGGATGCGTTTGCGCGGGCGATGTAGGTCGCCATCGTTAAAGAGTAGTTCGCGAACAGGCCGTAGCCGCTGCCGTTCAGAATCATCGGGCTCAGGATCGGCGCCATCGCGTTTTCGAGCGATTTGATCATGATGTCGACCGTGTTCATCGCGCGCTTGTCGAGCAGGATGTCGTGAAAATCGTACTTGACCGCTTTTAAAATGTGCAGCAGCGCCCAGCTGGCGCCGCGCGCTTCATAAAACACGTCGTCGATTTGCAGCCACGGAGTCTGCGGCAGGGCCGTGGCTTTCGCGTTGCGGATATTGACGTCGACGTCGGGATCGACCACTGCCAGCGCCGGATTGATTTCGGCGCCGCCAGTACTGGCGCTGAGTCTTGTCGAAAGGTTGCCCAGGCGTTTGATTACCAGCTCGGTATATTGCCACAGGTTGTCTGCACGCGAATAAAATTGCGCGCGTTTGACCTTGCCGCCCCACTTTTGAAGGCGTGACATGTAATTGTGCAAGGCGTCCACGCCTTTTTGGTATTCGGCTTCGGTCGACGGCAAGGCCCAGGAATCGTTCTCGTAATAGAAATACGGTTCGGCGATTTTCAGATCAGGGTCTTCGTCGGATTGCGACTGATCGCGAGCGAAGTGATTCCGGAGCGCGGACGTCGCGTCGCGCAGCATCACCAGCGCGCCGTATTCGAAATTCGAGATGTTGTCCAGAAACAAACCGGGCGGCGCCACGTCGTTGGTGATGTAACCGCCGGATTTATGCAGCAGGACTTCGGCAATGTGGGCCAGCGTGTTGGTGTAGGTATAGCCCAGCGGAATATCGGTCGTATTGGTGATTTTGGCGCGCTCCATCGCTTCTTCCTGGACGTTGAACTGGTCCGGCTCGCTGCCCCACCAGGCACCTAAAATCAAAATGATGACGAGTGTCGCCAGTAGCAGAACGCCAAAGCCCCAGAGCACTCCTCTCGATTTAGTGTCTTCAAATTCGTTTGCCGCCATTACTGGAATCCCGTATCAACTGTGTCTGCTTCAGGTAACTGATTGCTTTGGTTTTAAAATAACCTGCATGGTAGCAGATTTTGGATTTTTTTTCGCCTGCAATTAGGGGCCGCGCATTTTTTTTGCCCGCGGATGGGCCTGGTCGTAAACGTCGGCGAGATGTTGAAAATCCAGATGTGTGTAGATTTGGGTCGTACCGATATTGCTATGGCCGAGCAGCTCCTGCACCGCGCGTAAGTCGCGGCTCGATTCGAGCAGATGGCTCGCGAAGGAGTGCCGGAGCATGTGCGGATGGATGTGTTCGGCGATTCCTTTGGCGAGGCACCAGCGTTCGAGGCGCAGTTGCACACTGCGGACGCCGAGCCGGAATCCTTTCGATGAAGTGAATAACGCCTTTTCCTTCACGTCGGCGGTGCCGTTCCGGAGCGGCAGCCATTTTCGGATCGCCTCGACCGCCTTGCTGCCGATCGGCAGGATTCTGGCTTTGCCGCCCTTGCCCGATTCGATGGTCAGCATTCCATCTTCCAGATTGATATCGCTCAGGTTCAGCGCGGCCAGTTCGCTAAGGCGCAGGCCGCTCGAATAGAACAGTTCGAACATTGCCTGATCGCGGATTTCCAGATCCGAGTGCGCGCCGGCCTCCAGTAACCCCGTTACTTGATCGACGTCGAGCGTTTTCGGGAGTTTACGCGGCTGCTTGGGCGCCTGCACATGTTCGGCCGGATTGATTTCGACGCGTCTTTTTTTCAGCAGAAACTGGTAAAAGCTGCGCATTGCCGACAATTCGCGCTGCAGGCTTTTGCTGCCGATTCCCTGGCGGTGGCGCGCGGCGATATGCGCGCGAATATGCGGTTGGCTAACGCCGGAAAAATGTGGAATCGATTTTTCCTTGCAAAAGTCAGCCAATCGTTCGAGATCGCGGCGATAACTGCTCACCGTGTGCTTCGAGGCGCGCCGTTCGACTTCCAGTTCGCGGAGAAACTCGTCCAGCCATTGTCGTGCCTCGCTATGCATAATTTTTCTGCAAGAGCAGAGGCAGGAGGCGCGCGCCGATGATTTCGCTCATGTGGGTCAAAAAGAAACTGCCCATGCTGTAATGGAAGCGGTCGTTGCTGCGGCTGCCGATCGCGAGTATTCCGCTTGGGTCAGCATCTATCCCGCCCGGGCAGTCATCTCCAAACTTCATTGGAATGATCGCAGCGGACTGGACTTCGAGCGCTGCCGGGCCGAACAGCACTTTGGCCTGGGCCAGGGTAGGGCGGCCGAATTTAAGCTGTCCCGCAGAGAGTATCGGCAGGAAATGTTCCGATTCGGCGCTGCCGGGCGCGAGAAAAAGCTGCGGCAGCGCCGCGTTCGGGGTGTCGGTAATGATCCGGAGCGCGACGAAATCGGTTACGAAATAGCCGGACAGGACTTCTTCCAGGCTTGCGACCGCTTCTTCCAGCGTCGAGGTTTCGAGCAGCGCCAGCGTCAGTTTGTGCATCCGGCTGAACGAGGTATCGTTGTTTTTGGCGATTTCGATCAGGGAAGCCAGTTGGGCTTCCATTTCCTGATTCCGGTTGCGGAGTATTTCGAGCTGCTTCGAAATCAGCGAGATCGCATTGCCGCTGGGATGCGGTATCAGGAGGTCTTCCAGCAGATCCAGATGGTCGTTGAAAAATGCCGGATTGGCGCGCAAATAATCCGCAACCTGTTCCGAAGTCAAAGCGTTTCGCCGTCCGCTCATGGCTCAATCGTCCCCTCGAAAACGGAAATGGCGGGTCCGGTCATCAGCACCGGTTCGCCGCGGCCGGCCCAGCTGATTTTTAACGCTCCGCCCGGCAATTGCACCTGGACGTGACGGTCGACCAGACCGTGCTCGATCGCGATCACCGCCGCCGCGCAGGCGCCGCTGCCGCAAGCCAGCGTTTCGGCAGCGCCGCGTTCGTACACCCGCAATTTGATATGTTCGCGGTCCATGATCTGCATGAAGCCGATATTCGCGCGCGCCGGAAAGAACGGGTGCGATTCCAGCAGGCGCCCGACCGCAGCGACCGGTGCCGCCTCGACATTGTCCACCTGCAGCACCGCATGCGGATTGCCCATCGAGACTGCGCCGAATGCGTAGGTTTCACCGTTGGCGGACGCCTGATAGCTGCTCGCTTCCTGGTCCGCCAGCAGCGGAACTTCGGCAGGATGGTGACGGGGAATGCCCATATTCACGGTAATCTGGCCGTCGGAATCGAATTTCAGCAGCAACTGGCCTGCGTCGGTATCGACGCACACTTCGTCCTTATCGGTCAAACCCTGGTCGCGCACGAAGCGGGCGAAGCAGCGTGCGCCGTTGCCGCATTGACTGACTTCGCTGCCGTCCGCATTGAATATCCGGTACTTGAAATCGGCGTTCGGACTGACCGGTTTTTCGACCAGCAGCAATTGGTCGAAACCGATCCCGAAATGCCGGTCGGCCAGGCGCCTGATCGTTTCGGGTTCCAGGCGCGGTGTTTGGCGGATCGCGTCGATCACGACAAAGTCGTTGCCGAGGCCGTGCATCTTGGTGAAATGAATCATTGAATCAGTAGGTGAGTACGAAAGGTAATCGGATCGACTTTAGCAGCGATTGTTTAAGGAATCAACCGTTCTCCGGTCCATAATTGTTCGATCGATTCCCGTTCCCGAATCAGATGCGCCGCATCGTTGTCGACCAGCACTTCCGCCGCGCGCGGGCGCGAGTTGTAATTCGAGCTCATGGTGAAACCATAGGCGCCCGACGAGCGTATCGCCAGCAAATCGTTTTCGCACAAGCGAAGCGGCCGGCCCTTGCCCAAAAAGTCGCCGGTTTCGCAGACCGGGCCGACGACGTCCCAGGTCCGTTCATCGGCCCGGCTGTTCGTCTGCACCGGGATGATATTCTGCCAGGCGCTGTACAGCGACGGGCGGATCAAATCGTTCATCGCCGCATCGACGATCGCGAAGTTTTTGTGTTCGGTCGTTTTCAGGTACTCGATGCGCGTGACCAGGATACCCGCGTTGCCAACGATCGCGCGGCCCGGTTCGAGTAGGATCTCGAGGTCGGAATTGCCGAGGCGCTGCAGGATGGCATGAATGTAGTCGGCCGGTTCCGGCGGTTGTTCGTCCTTGTAGCGGATGCCGAGACCGCCGCCGAGGTCCAGATGATGCAGTTCGATCCCTTCCGCCTGCAGCGCGGTAACCAGTTCGAGGAGACGGTCCAATGCATCCAGGAACGGCCGGTTGTCGGTCAACTGGGAGCCGATATGGCAATCGATCCCGATGATCCGGATGTTCGGCATCTGTGCCGCGCGGCGGTACTCGCTGAGTGCCTGTTCGAAAGCGATCCCGAATTTGTTTTCTTTCAGGCCGGTCGAGATATAGGGATGCGTGTTCGCATCGACGTTCGGATTGACCCGGAACGATACTGGCGCGATCACACCGAGCTGGCCGGCCAGCCGGTCGATCCGGTCGAGCTCGCCGGCAACCTCGATGTTGAAACAGCGGATGCCGGCCTTCAGCCCGGCAATGATTTCATCCTCGCGCTTGCCGACGCCGGAAAACACGATCTTCTCCGGCGCGCCGCCGGCGGCGATCGCGCGCTGCATTTCGCCGAGCGAGACGATGTCGAAACCGGAGCCGAGGCGCGCCAAGAGATTCAACAGGGCGATGTTCGAATTGGCTTTTACCGCATAGCAGATCAGATGCGGATGATCGCCGAAAGCACCGTCGAACGCGCGCCAGCGCCTTTCGAGCGCGGCACGCGAATAGACATAACAGGGCGTGCCGTACTGTTTGGCGATCTGGGTGACAGGTACCTCTTCGGCGAAGAGTTCATCGTTCCGGTAATTGAAATAATCCATCTTTATTCTGAGTGGTTCTTTGTTGGGGAATCGGTTTCTTTGGATTCTGGCTTGGCCGGTTTCGGCGGCGCGGCGTCGACCGGCGCGGGCGTCTCGTCGATGTCGCGCTCCGGAATCGGCGAGCGCGGCTCTTCATCCTCGGGCGACACCTTGAGTCCGGGTGGCGGATGGCCCGGCAGATACAGCGGCCCGGGCTGGCCGCAGCCGGCAAGTCCGAGTACCGCCGGCAGTAAAAGGCAAGGGAGGCTGATCTTCATAACCGTCTGTAAAAGTGGGCGGCCGAGGCCGGGTAAAACGCACATGATAAGCCGAAACCGGTCCGCTTAGAAAGCCGTTGCCGAGTTCGATCTGTTAAATAAGCAATCATAAACTGGTATAGTGCGCACTTTTTGTAGAATTTTTTAAGGAGCGGGCTTTGTTGAGCACGGCATATATCGTTTCCGGTTTCTCGGTGGGGTTACTGGTCGGAGTGACAGGCGTCGGAGGCGGTTCGCTGATGACGCCCTTACTGGTTTTCCTGTTCGGTTTCAAGCCGGCGGTCGCTGTCGGTACCGACCTCTTGTTCGCGTCCATCACCAAGATCGGCGGCGTGTGGGTGCATCACGGCAAGCATAATTCGGTCGAATGGAAAGTTGTGGGTTTGCTGGCGCTAGGCAGTCTGCCCTGCGCGCTCGGAACGCTCTATGTGCTGCGGCAGTTGCACGTGACCGGCAAGGAGATCGGTCATGTGATCACCTATTCGCTGGGTATTGCGCTGATTCTGACCGCTTGCGCCCTGCTGGTGCGCAGCATCCTGATGAATAAAGCGCAAAAGGTTGCTCAGCTCGACGACGATCACAGCACCGAGTCCAATGCGGCCCGCTTTCGGCGTTTTCACGTTCCGGCCACGGTACTGACCGGCGCGGTGCTCGGCGTGCTGGTCACGCTCTCGTCGGTCGGCGCCGGCGCTTTGGGCACGGTGGCGCTGCTGTTTCTGTATCCGAAGATGACGACGCTGAAAGTGGTCGGCACCGACCTCGCGCATGCGATTCCGTTGACCGCGGTCGCCGGAATCGGGCACTGGAGCATCGGCAATGTCGATTTGGTATTGCTGGGCAGTCTGCTGGTCGGGTCGCTGCCGGGCATCTGGGTCGGCAGCCATTTGAGCGCGAAGATTCCGGAACGGTTCCTGCGTCCAGTGCTGGCGACCTTGCTGTTGCTGATCGGCTTCAAATTCGTTTTTCAATAAAGAAATGCGGGAGCATGTAAAACCCGCCTAAACAGCGAATCCGGACGAAGGGCGCGATTAGGGCGAAGATCGTGCATTCTACGCTCGACCATGATCCGTACAGGACAATACCCTCATTCGGGCGAATCGTCTTTTTCGCAGTTCGGCCTTCCGTTTCGGAGCCATCGGAGGACCACGGTCAACAGTTTGCGCAATTCCTCGAGGATCAGCACCGAGGAGGCAACGGCCGCCGCGATGAGCCAGTCGCCGGCGGACAGCGGCGCGGTATGGAATATCCGCTGCGCCGGCAACCAGTGGATTGACAGAACCTGCAGCAAGAATACGCCGAACAGCGACACCCAGAGCATCTTGTTCGCGAAAAAATGCCTGTGGAAGGCGGTGCCTTTCTCGGAACGGGCATTGAATACGTTGAAAACCTGAAACAGCACGAAAGTCGTGAAAGCCAGGGCCTTCGCATGTTCGGCATCGTTGCCGGGCTGCGCATGGAATAGAACGCCCAGGGTGCCGGCCGCCATGGTCAGGCCGTAGGTGAGCAGGTTGCCGAAGCGGCGCAGCGAGAGAATCCGCGCCGTGGCCAAGCGAGGCGCCTCGGACATGGTATCCGGGCGGCCGGGGTCGACGCTGAGCGACATGGCCGGCGGACCGTCCATGATGATATTGATCCACAACAGCTGTACCGCACTGAAAGGGGAGGGCAGGCCGAGCAGCTGGGCGCCGGTGACGGTCAGGATCGCGCCGATGTTGGTCGACAGTTGGAAACGGATGAATTTGACCATGTTCTCGTAAATGCGGCGGCCCTCCTTGACCGCCTTGACGATCGTCGCGAAATTGTCGTCGGTCAGAATCATCGTCGCGGCTTCTTGCGCGACATGGGTTCCGGTCACTCCCATCGCGATGCCGATGTCGGCGATTTTCAGCGCCGGCGCGTCGTTGACGCCGTCGCCGGTCATCGCCACGACATGGCCTTGCGCCTTCAAGGCCTGAATGATCCGGACTTTCTGCTCCGGGGCGGTGCGGGCGAAAACGCCGATGCCCGCAATATGTTCCGCAAGCCGGCGTTCATCCATAGCGGCCAGTTCCCGCCCCTCCAGCACTTGGCCTTCCAGCCCCAGTTCGCGGGCGATCGCCTCCGCGGTGACCTTCTGGTCGCCGGTGATCATTTTGACCCGGATGCCGGCTTTCCGACACTGCCCGATGGCGGCGCGGGCTTCGGCGCGGGGCGGATCCATCAGGCCGACCAGGCCGATGAACGTCAGTTCATTCAGGTAACCGAACAGATCCCGGTCCGTAGCGAATTCGGCGGCGGGCAGCGTTCCGGACGCCACGCCCAGCACCCGGAGCCCGGCTTCGGCCATGTCGTCGTTCCGCCGCATTACCCGATGGCGCTCAAGCGGCACGGTATCGCCGTTGCCGTCTACCGCGTCGCGGCAACGGTCGAGTAAAACTTCCGGCGCGCCTTTGACGTACAGATGGATCTCATCGTCCTGGCGATGAAAAGTCGCCATGAATTTATGGCCGGCATCGAACGGGATTTCCGCAATGCGCGGCTGCCGGCGCAGGGCCTGGAGCTGATCGATTCCGCCTTTGGCGGCAAGCACCAGCAAGGCGCCTTCCATCGGATCGCCGACCACCCGCCGCTCCCGTAAATGGCTGTTATTGCACAAGGCCACCGGCAGCAGCAGGCGTGTCATATTGACGGGTAGCGCGGCGCCTGAAACCGGAAAAATGCCGCCCTCGATCGCGTAGCCGTTGCCGGTGACGCGGAACAGTTGATCTTTGAAAAACAGCGAGCGGACGGTCATCTGGTTGACGGTCAGCGTGCCGGTCTTATCGCTGCAGATGACGGTGGTGCAGCCCAGGGTTTCGACCGCGGCCAGGCGTTTGACGATGGCATGATTGCGGGCCATCCGGCGCAGCCCGAGCGCCAGGGTGACGGTCACCACAGTCGGCAGGCCTTCCGGAATCGATGCGACCGCCAGCGCGATCGCGGTGAAGACGGTTTGAATTAGCGGTTCGCCGCGCAGCAGGGCGCTGCCGAACAATACGGTGATGATCGTCACCGCGATCAACGCCAGACTCTTGCCCAGGCTGTTCAACTGGGATTGCAGCGGTGTCTCGCCATCTTGCCGTTCCGTGAGCAGGTCTGCCAGACGGCCGATCTCGGTCGCCATGCCGGTGGCAGTCACGACCATTTCGGCATGTCCCCGTGTGACGGTCGTGTTCATGAACAGCAGATTGCTCCGTTCGGCGACCGGCAATTCGGCTTGGGGCAACGCTTCGACTTGTTTGGCCACCGGCGTCGATTCGCCCGTCAAAGGGGATTCATCGACTTCCAGCAGGTTCGCGCTGATCAGCCGGCCGTCGGCAGGGATTTTGTCGCCGGTATGCAGGATCACGATATCGCCCGGTACGATTTCGGTCGACGGTATTTCGAAACTGTAACCTTCGCGGCGGATTTTGGCCTGCAGGGCGAGCATCTTTTTCAGCGCGGCCAGCGATTTTTCGGCCTGAAATTCCTGCGAAAACCCGAGCACCGCATTGATTAGCACGACGATCAGGATCACGATCCCGTCGATCACGTCGCCGATCGCGGCCGCCAGTAGGGCGGCGGCAAACAGTACGATGATCAGCAGGCTCTTAAATTGGGCCAGAAACTTGATCCAGACGGGGCGAGCCGGCGCTTCGGCCAGCCGGTTCGCCCCGAGCTTTTCGATACGGCGCGCCGCTTCCTCCCGGCTCAGGCCGGGGGCCTGCATTACGCCAAGCTTTTCCAGTGCCTGGGCCGGGCTTAAGATATGCCAGGCAACCTCGGGCTCGGCCGGTTTGGAAGGCGGGGAAGATTGAGCAGGGCGGCGGCGAAGGCTTACGGTCAACTGCAGGCACAGCAGGATGCCCGTGACCAGGAAGGTAATGAACAATAGGATCAGCGCTAAATCGGGCCGCATGCAATATTGGAAGATTAAAATGATGAACCTTAAGACAGCTCGGGCACGAAGGCTGCCCGTTTTTACCTGCCGTTGCGAACCGGCCGGTCGCCGGGACGGGTGAAGTTCCGGTCGGCAATAAAAGGGGCGCGGGTTGAAATCGATCGCGTGCAACGATGATAGAATGATACCCGGATTTACGATCTTTTGGGACCGCCCTGTCGATAATGAACGATTTATTCCCGATGCGCGTGTTGAACTATCTTTTTATCGTGATCGTTCTGGCGCTCGTCTATTTCGGCTTCGGCGTCCTGGGCCAGCTGCTGAATGTGGCGTCGAGCCATGCCGGTATGCTGGGGCCTTCGGCCGGCATCGCGCTGGCGGCATTGCTGCTGCTCGGCAAGCGCAAATGGCCGAGCGTGTTTCTCGGCAATTTTGCGGTCAGCGCCTTTGTTTATGACTTCGGCTTCGACGAGCCGCTGCTCACAGTCTGTGCGGCGAATGCCGTCGGCGCCTCGCTCAGCGCGCTGCTGGGCTGTATCCTCATCGAGAAGTTCGTCGGTTTTCCGAATCCTTTGATCGAGGACCGCTGCGTGATGCTGTTCATGCTGCTCGGCGGTCCGGTCGCTTGCATGATTACTCCCACCGTGGGAGTGACGGCGTTGTACCAGGCAGGGATGATCGAGGCCGCGCAGTTGTTCCCGCATTGGTTCTCCTGGTGGATCGGCGACATGATGGGCGTGCTGGTATTTACGCCGATCATCTTGATCGCCTATGGGGAGCCGCGGGCAGTCTGGCGGGAACGCCGCTATTCGGTCGGTCTGCCGTTGATTGCGACTTTCGCGCTGGTGATCGTCCTGTACCTCTATGTCAGGCAGTTGGAGGCGGAGCGGCGGCGTCAGGAATTTCACGATCAAACCGTCACTTTATCCCAGGCGATTGTCAACCGTTTGCAGGGAGCCACCCATGCGGCCGATACGGTGCGCAATTTTTTTTACGGTTCCCGCCGTGTCGAACAAGCGGAATTCCTTTTATTCACTCGGCAAACGCTGGGGCCGTTTCCCGAAATCAAATCGACGAGTTGGGTTAAACTTGTCGGCGGCGGAAGAATCCATCTGGAATTCACGTCGTTGCTGAATCAATACACCGATAATACGGAAGCTGCCCAGCCTCCGTTGCCGCCCGCTCTCAAAAACTTTTTCAAGAACAACCGCCAGATAAAGCAGAAAGACCTCTATCTTACTGCGGAAAACGGGCAGATTACCGTACTTGCCCCGGTTCTTACCCGTGAACCGGCCAATGATAACGGAAGCTTTTTGGGGCTCGTTTCGACCACCTTGTCGATGGCCGATGCCGTGTATTTTTCGACCCGCGTCCTGAAAAAAACGTGCTGTTTTCTTTCGATCGGGGTGGAGGATCGGGAAACCGGAACCTCCAACCTGATTTATTCGAATCTGCCGACCGCTTTCCCTCACGCGAAAGCGTCCGTGCAATTCTCGAAAGATGTTGCGGGGTATCAGTGGCTGCTGTCTTTTTATGACGCCAGAACCGACTATCAGCCCCATTGGCCGATCTGGATCGTGCTGATCAGCGGCCTGCTGTTCACCAGCCTGTTGGGCGCCTGTCTGTTGATGCTGACCGGGCGCTTCTTCCGGACCGAGTCTCTGATCAAGGAGCGCACCGAAGAGCTGCTGAAGGCTAAAATTGCGGCGGAAGCGGCAAACGAATCGAAAAGCCGGTTTTTGGCGAACATCAGCCACGAGCTCCGGACCCCGTTGAATGCGATACTGGGCTTTTCGCAATTGCTGCTGAAGAAGCGCAGATTCCAGAAGGAAGATTACGAGCAGCTCAATACGATCAAGCAATGCAGCAATCATTTGCTGGAACTGATTACCGGGATTCTGGATCTCGCCTCGATCGAGTCGAACAAAATCCGAACCGACATCAAGGTCTTCGACAGCCATAAACTCTTGAAGAATATCGTCGAAATTTGCCGGTTGAGCGCCGAAGCCAAACAGCTCGAGCTCGACGTTAACGGCTTGCCGATTCCGCGCCTGCTGATGGGAGATCAAAAGCGCATTCGCCAGGTGATCGTGAATCTGCTCGATAATGCGATCAAATATACCGAAAAGGGGCGGGTGACCTTGACCTCGAATTATTTCGACGGGTGTTGGCGAATCACGATCGAGGACACCGGCTGCGGGATCGCCGAGCAGGATCTGGAAGCGATCTTTACGCCTTTCAAGCAACTGAACGAGGACGGATTCATGCGGCCCGGCCTCGGGCTGGGCTTGACGATTACCCGCGAATTGATCCACATCATGGGCGGTGCGATCGAGGTAACCAGCAAACCCGGCGTCGGCAGTATTTTTTCGGTGTCGCTGCCCCTGCCGAGCACGCGGGATGAACAATCGGCCGAGCGGATCAATCTGCCTGCCCGGCAGCCGTTTGACGGGCCGCTCCGGGTACTGATCGCGGATGACAGCCAGATCAACCTGATGCTGCTGGCCAATCTGCTGGAGCTCGAAGGCTGCAGCGTCGATGCGGTCGTGAACGGGCGGGAGGCGCTGGCGATGATCCAGCGGAACGACTACCGGCTGGCGCTGGTCGACTTGAACATGCCGGTGATGTCGGGGCTTGAGTTATTGGTGATCGTCAAAAGCCAGGGCAAGCCGCTCAAAATGGTGGCGGTCAGCGCCTATGCGGAAGAAAGCCGGATCAACGATGCGCTGGCGGCCGGCTTCGACGGCTATCTGACCAAGCCGATTCACGATGAAGAACTGACCGCCCTGTTGAATTCGGTGCGGGGGTGACGATTGTCGTTCGGCATTCGATTCACATTTTCAGTCCGTACTGTGGCGCTCCTTGATAAAAACCTGGGTCGGGAAGTCTTTAAATTTAAAAACCATAAAATAGATACAGGTTTGACACAAACGAAAATATTCATTTTTCCCAAGCCTGCCGCATCAAAGTCCCAAAATCCCGTTGCGATAACACGTCGGAGCAATCTCGCCAATCCTTTTCGGAAGGAGATATGTGTGCGTTATAGCGTAAATCAAAGCCGGTGGCCCGTTTTTGCGCATCGATGTACTGATCCATTTTTTCATCCAGAGTCTCGATATCTTCGATCCAATCGTCCTTGATCGTATCCGGTAGCGATCCAAATAAGTTGAATTTATCCCGCATCCGTTCCGATAAGCGCGCATAGACTTTTTCATCGACAGTTTGCTCGTTGACAAGATTCAGCATATCCACATTGTCCCTAACCTGTCCGAAACGTTTGATCCGTCCGATACGCTGTTCCAGCTTGGTTGGGTTCCAGGGTAAATCGACGTTAATCAACGTTCCCAATGTCTGCAAATTCAAACCTTCACAAGCAGCGTCAGTAGCAACCATTACCCGGATTTCATGCTCGGCCACTTTGATTTTTAAAATCTCGCGCGCTATGCCGACGCTATCCCCACCTTGATACAAGCGGCTACGCCCTGCCCCGGCATAGAGGCCTATGGCTTCGTCGGGAAAGCGCGCAGCTAACGAATCGGCTAACCAACGCGCAGTATCGTAATATTGGCTAAAAATAATGCAGCCGTGTGCTAGCCAGCCTTCATTGATCAGATAGTGTAAAACCGCCTCGAATTTGGCATCGGAATCAATCAATTGTAAGCGATGCAATAGCAATTCCAGCGCTGCACGCTCTTCATCGGTCTGTAACGCAACATCTTCCTCTATTTCATCCATTTCCTCATGCAGTGTTCGTCCTTCTAACAAGGCTTTGGCCGTATTGATCCCGGCTATCAAGCTGGAACAAATCCGTTGCTGCATTAGATTTTTCATAAACCCTGCACCTTTACCGCGCTTGCCCAACACTTTACCGAAACGCCTGGCTTCGTTGCATGCTTCCCGGAAATGCTCATCCGTTCGAACCGCCAAGCCTTCGAATAAAGCATTGAAGGCATGGATGTCTTTGACCCGGTTGGCGTCGGGGTGCACATCGACACCCACTCGTTTTAACAATCCTGCATCTTCCAAAGTAGTCCGCTTGCGCAGTACTACATGGCGAACAAATGGATTTTCACGCTGAAAGAAAGGCGCATTGGCCACGCGTCTCTCCAGTTCGAGTTCGAAATCTTCACGGGTTCCCAAATCCAAATCGGCAAGCCGTCCCGCCTCGAATTGCTTGACGGCCATGCCCAAATCCTGCCGAATCGCGCTGTACAACTGACGCACGCGGCTATCCGACGTGGAATTAACGGGCGGTAAAGGCGATCTCAACATTTCCCAAGCGGTTTCTAGTTCAGTGACCTCTTGTTCCCCGGATAAAATAGGCAGTACTTGATCAGGCTTGTGCCAACAAGCGTAATCATTGCCCAGAACAAAATTGCCTTTCCCCTGATGGAGTACACGTACTAAGTCCCATAAATCCTCAGGAGTGGTTTGTATCGGAGTTGCCGTGCCAAGCAAGACATGGTCGGCGCGAGCGGCAATTGCTGTAATAAATGCCAACAATTCGTTGGGTTCCCCTGCATTTTTACCAAACCCCTGACGAGTTCTGGCTTTATGTGCCTCATCCAAAATTGCCAAACCAAAATTTAAATCCAGCAAATGCTGCTTTTCAGTGGAATCACGCATCATCAAACCGGTGGAAACGATGCCGATCCGTAAAGGGCAGGCCGCTATGTGTTCCGGGCCTGCGGGAGAAATCGTGCGCTCGTCGGCATCCAGCCAAAGCTTTTTGGTCGTGTGCCAGCGCGCGGTGGGAATGCCCAACTTGTCCAACAACTCGGTTTGCCATTGTTCGCACAAGGTCGCCGGCGCAAAAATGAGGATGGGTTTACGACGACGCTTTTCTTTTTCCGTGAGCAGGCATAAAGCCAAAGCCGCCGTAGCCAGGGATAACGTTTTACCGAGTCCGACTTCATCGGCCAGCAACAGGCGCACGGCGCCATAATCGCGATAATGCTTGAGGCATTCGGCAACGAAACTCTGTTGCCAAGGCTGCAATGACAAGCCTTCTCGATACAGCGGCGACTCGATCAGTGCCGCTGGCGCAAGGTTGTCATCATCCGCCACGTCGTCCAGCAAAATTTCATGCCGATGGCTGCGACGGCGCACTTCCTTGCAAACGGCTTCCGGCAAGGGCTTCGCCGCATTCCACAGATATTCAAATTCCGCCTCGATCCAGGCTACGCCTTCGGGCGAATCGTCTTCCCAGAGAATTTCATAATGATGTTGCCAGCCGCTACGCGTCTCGTTCATCGAGCCGATAAAGCCGATCTTGCGGCCATCGGCACGTTGAATCACGCCAGCCTTGCCGTGCACAAAGCCGCAAATGTCATCGGGCGCGACTCTTATCGCAGCGCCATGCTGCTGCAGAAACGCATCCAGTCGGCGATAGCGATCGCGATTCAACAAAGCCTCGGCTTCGATGGCATTGGCGTTCCAGCGTCCGAGCATTTTCGTTTCGCGTAATTGCGCGACTTTCAGATCATCGGGGTGAATGTCGACATTACAAACAATTTTGACGTCGGGAATGTGTTCCAGCCATTCGTGCGCCACCTCGAACAGCGAACTGGTGAAATAGCCGGCAATGCGGCGATAACTTAAGGCGCCTTTTAATTGCTCGGCTAAAAAGCTTTGATCCAGACGGTAGGTTCGAGATGAAAATCGGCGTAGGGTCATGGTCTAATCTAATCGGTCCAGCCAGTAATTGGGCTTGCGATGGAGATGGGCGGCGGCGACGATAATAATGCGATCGGCATCGATGCCATACAAAATGCCATAGGGAAATCGCTTGACCAAACAACGTCGGATTTCGTTGCCGAGCAAGGCGTAAGATTTTGGAAAGGCAACGATCCTTCGTATTGCCGCGTCAAATTCCGTTAAAAATTGGACGCCCAAGTTGGGTTGCTGCGTTTCATACCATTGAAAAGCCTCGTCCAATTCCGCTTCAGCAGCCTCAAGAAATTCGACCCTCATTTATATTTCTGCATGACCGCATCATAACTCACCGTCTTTAGCTCGCCTGCCCGGTAAGCCTGCCATCTTCTTTGTGCTTCCTCACGCCAAACCGCGTCTATTTCCGGATTGGGCGTATCCAGATCGGCTAACAATAATTCGACCAATTGCAGTTTTTCCAAGGGGGGCAATGGGTTTGCTTGTTGATAAATCGCTTGATAATTTTTCATGATCTTGCTCCAAGAGGCCAAATATAGACAACAAACTTCATACCGACAGGCTGGCAATAAATGCCTGCTGTTCCTGCTCGCTTAAAAATTCGTTTTCATCCTTTGCTTCTTTACAGTCCAGATAAAAACTCAGGTCTGCCAGCTCCTGATGTTTTTTTTGTATTAACTCCCGTAGAAAAGCTTGTTGCACTTCATTCGGTAACGTTTCGTAAAGTGCATAAAGACTATGGGCGGTGTCGGTGGGTGCTGTGTTCATGAGTCTTTCTCCAAATAATAACTTTTTCGTTTTCTCGTTCCCACGTGCCGCGTGGAAATGCAGTATGAGACGCGCCAGCGTCACGTTTTAGTTAAACCAGTCAGTATCTATTTTTAACACCCCGTCTTCCCCTGCGTAGTTGCGAGCACTGGAATTACGCCAGTGCACAGGGTTATCGACATAGCCGCGTTTTACAGGGTTATGATGAATGTATTCAATTTTTTGCAGCATCATCTCATGATTTTGTATTTGTTGAGGATGCGAGCCTTCCTCCCAAACCTGATATTCACGGTCTTTTTTGTGCGCCTTTTTATAAAAAGTCAATTGCTTGAGTATGCGTTCGGCCTTTTGAGCTTTAAGTACGTTCAGTAAGCATTTGGCAGTCCAGGATTTAAAACTGCTTATTTCCGCTGCTAAAGCTGTCGATTGGGCAATTAAATGCAGGTGGTTTTCCAAAATGACATAGGCGTAAATTTTTAGATTGCGTTGCTCCTGACGATAAGCCAATGCGTCTAAAATAACTTGAACCGTCTCCGGACGGGTAAAAATCGAAATCCAGTTGTTTATCGTGCAGGTCAGAAAATGAGGCGCTTGCTGCTCGTATATTGTGTAGCGAGATCGACCCATAATGCGTTTCCGTTTTTTGGTGATTAAGTTCTGGTTTCTCGTTCCCACGCGCCAGCGTGGGAATGCAGTTTACGACGCGCCAGCGTCATAGTGCAGGACGCTGGCGCGTCCGCACTCGGTTCCCACGCAGCGCGTGGGAACCAGAACCGACGTATAGACATTTGGCTTTAAAGTTAACGCATCTAATATTTCATTATTTCTTTGAATGATTTTTTGTAAAATGTTGCAAAAAGTCAGATGGACGTAATTTGTTAACGATAAGTGATTCTCTTATTTTAGCTATGTCATGTAACTCATCGTTTACACAAATAGACTTAAAAAAATCGATAACAGATCTTTTTAGTTTTTCAAGCCCGTCTACATCAATAATTCTTATGCATGGATTTGGCGATGCTGCATATTCAAAAACCGTTGAGGGATGTATCATTATGGGAGTCCTTTTACATGTAGAATCATATTCACTTTCGAACCATTCAATTGAGCCATTAAGTTGATTGCAATCATATTTGTTTATTGTTTCTGTCGTGGCACCATTTTTGCACTCAATTACAAAGTAAGTTAAGCCGCCGGTTTCCCATAAAACATCCGGCCCTCTCCGAAATTCATCCTCAGGTCTTTGAGCATTAAAACCAAAATATTGAGCCAACATCTTCAGACTTTCTTCAAAAATATTAGATGTCTCCGGCTTGAATATTAAGTTTTCTAGCAGAGAATTTATTTCAATAATAATTTTATTTGGATTATTGTATTTTGTTTTTAAAAATTCACTACATGCTTTTGCCTGCTCCATTTCTAATGACTCTAGCTTATGATATGAAATTCCATCAAGAGGTTTGAGTATTCTAGTATTAAACGAGCTGGCAGATAATAAGGTTTTTTGCGCTTCTACTTTATCGTATAGATTTATATATTCAGATAAGCATTGCATTAAATAACCTTTTAATGGCTTATCAGTGGTTTCATTTATTAAGTCGCTTAATGTGCTAATCGCGTTTGTATAAATCTTTCTATCTGCATAGTCGTATGAATCGCGTAGTGTTAAAGATATTCGATTAAGATCAGTCTTATCATTGTAAGTCAGAGCCGCAACAGCCCCTTTACTGACAGAAACCCAATCTTTGTTTCGATCAAATAAATACGATAACGTTTCCAAAATTTCTTTAATTCCCTTTCCTTTAATCTGTTCCGATATCTTTTCACTAATATCTAACTGTGCTTTTGTAGCAGGGGAAAACTTATTAATCGCCCCTCTAGCATAAAGCTGACTAGTGAGATTTTTCCCCATTAATAAAACAGCACAATAGTCATCACTCGATCTAATACCTCTACCCATTCCTTGCTCAATGCGTTGGATTATTTGAGAAGATAATCGGCCACTACCCATCAGAATTCCTTGATTCACTTTATCAATTAGATGTCTTACATCTGGCAAGCCATCAATAACTAATAAGCGACAGGAATCTTTAGGCAAATCAATGCCATCATAACGATTAATTAATACTACAAGCCCAACCTTTTCATTTTTTAAACGTTCAACCCCGCTATAAATATTGTCCTTGTTAAGTATTAAATCAGCCTCATCTTGCCAAAACTTAGATCGATATTCTGAAGGAACAATGACTACGACATTGATATGTTGTGACGCACATTTACAAAGATCCTTGATTTGTTCATCAGATAATTCTGGATTAATAACTTGAGGTAGCAATATCATCCTATCGCCGACATCCCCAGCAGAATCAGGGATCACCGCACGGCTTATAGATTCTTCTTTTATTCCAAAATGCGTAGATAGTATTCCATCATCAGCAAGAGTGGCAGTCATAAATACCTTTCTTGCTGCATTGGCAATAGACGGTATCATTTGAATAGGTATGCAATGAGGCGATATTTCAATTTCTTTCACACTGACAATGCATCTGCACAAGTGAAGTGATTCTTTCAGTAAAGGCCAAGTAAACTTAATTTCATTTTCTGTATTTTTATGTTTAATTAAAATACTGCTGGTTTCTTTTATTTTATCTTGCCAAGTCCAAAAAGGTATTTGCATATATGCGCTTGGATCACCTAATTCTATTTCACTCGCTTTGGTCTCACATTGAGTATGCAATGATTCTCGGTAGATATTATAAAGATCGTTATAAGCTTTATTTTGACGACTTATAGTTATTATGAATTGATCTTCAATTGTATCCAAACATGCATGAGCATCATCAATCAACAAAGTCCCAATTTCAATTTTGATTCCTTCGTCGCCAACACCAAATACAGACAATCCATTAACGAGTTTATGGATGCTAACTACCAAAATAGCTTTACCAGATAAAAAAAGTGGCGAGCTCGTCTCTTTTGTTACCTCTATGCCAAGGTCATTTGCTTCTGATAAAACCTGCTCAAGTAAATAATTGTCTGGAACAACATAAACAGCAGGTCCTTTTTTTTCATTCAAGCTGCTTTTCAAAATTAGTAAAGCGACAACTGTTTTTCCGCTACCTGTATTCATTTTCAAAACTAGGTCAGATTCATCTCTTCGTTTAAACCAGTGGTCCCATACTTGAGTTTGAACATCTCTTGGATATTCAAATTTTCCTTCTTTTTTATTTGGTAATGCGACGAAAATTTCTCTAGGCTGTAAAGCAGAATCTACAGTTCCACCGCCAGTTAGTTTTCCAAAATCGATCATCATTACTTTATTCCTTTTATAATTTCATTTATTTTTAAGCTAATCGTTGATTACGCAGCCTTGCCGAAAGAATTTCCGCCACATCTTTAATTTTACCGATCTTGGTTTTGGCGGCGATAAAGCCGACCATGTCGATCAACAACGGCCGGGCTTCCAGGAAGTTGGTGACGTCGGTGTTCAGATAGTCTACGACGACTTGCGGTTCTTTGTCTTGCAGCAATTGTTGCAAGGCAATGATCAATTTTCCGAGATAAGTCGAGCCGATTTCGGTGCTGTCGCCGAGGTCGCGGGATGTGAATTCTTCGATGCTTTTCAAGCGGGCTTTGTTGGGGGCCAGGCTGGCCATCACTTTAGCGTAGTCCTCGACGTGGAACGCTTTGGCGAAGTTTTGATAGTTGTCCAGTTTGCTGCTGCCGGTGGTTTCCATGCCCAGCATGCGCAGGTAGAAGCGTTGGATGCCTTTGATCGCGTTCCAGGTATCGGCTTGCAGGCCTTCGGGAACCAAAAGGCTGTTAGCGGCTTCCGAGGCTTGCTGGACGATTTCGTCGACGACGGTGATTTGGCCTTTTTGGCGCGGGCGCAAGGCAAACGTGGTGACCTCTTCGTCGCCGATATGGGTATAGGCGGTCAGCACTTTCAGCGCGGCCGCGTAGCCCGCCATTTGCAGGTCGGAATCGTTGAAGACCGGTTCGCCGTGCTTGTCTTTCACCTCGTCGTTCAGATGCAGCATTTGCTTGATTTGCGCTTCGACTTCGCGGCGCACGGCAGGCAGGATGCGGTTTTTAAGGAAACTCTGAATAAGTCCTACGCCTGGGATAAAATATCCGCAGCTTGCCATTTTCGATAGGTGCCCGCCATGAAGCAACTCGGACTCAGTGCCCCACTGTTTGTGAAGAAACCGAAACAGACTCGGCGGCAGCAATTTCTCCAAGAGATGGAGCAGGTAGTGCCTTGGAGTTTGTGGACGAGCCGGATAGCGCCGCACTACCCGACAGCGGGCCGAGGCCGCCGCCCCTTTCCCTTGGCGACGATGTTGCGCATTCACCTGATGCAGCAGTGGTTCGGCTATTCCGATCCGGCGATGGAGGAAGTATTGCACGACATGCCGCTGCTGCGCGAGTTTGCCGGGCTCGATGCGGGCGAGGACGCCCTGCCGGATGAAACCACGATCCTCAAGTTCCGGCATCTGCTGGAACGCCATCAGTTGGCACAAACCCTATTTGATGAAACGGCGGCGCTGTTGGCCGAAAAAGGCCTGTTGCTACGGCAAGGCACGATCGTCGATGCGACATTAATCGCTGCCCCGCCGTCCACCAAGAACCGGGCGCGCAAACGGGATGCCGAGATGAGTTCGACCAAGAAAGGGAACAATTACCACTTTGGGATGAAGGCGCACATTGGGGTCGATGCCGAGTCGGGGTTAGTGCATACTGTGGAGATGACCACCGCCAAGGTGGCGGATGGGGTCATGACGGAGGCGTTGCTGCACGGCGAGGAACGGGTCGTGCTGGGCGATCGGGCCTATACCCGCAAGGACCGGAATCTGGCGGCGGATCGCCTGGAAGGTGAGCCGGTTTGGGCCTTTCCGTTCAAGCGGGGGAAGGGTGAGGAGTTGCCGGTAGAGCAAGCCCTTCACAACCACATGCTGGCGCCGTTACGCGCCATGGTCGAACATCCGTTCCGGATCGTCAAGCGCCAGTTCGGCTATACCAAAGTGCGTTACCGGGGGCTGTTCAAGAATGCCCAACAACTCTACTTGCTGTTTGCCCTGGGCAATCTTTATCACGTTCGGCAGGCGCTGCAGCCGACCTAGGGAGACCTTTGTCCTTCGCCCTGGAAAACCGAGAACACTGAGTGAAATCACCCCGATAGCGGGCGCTGCCGGGAAGGATTTGCCCATTTTCGGCGAGGTGCCACGGATGTCGCACGGTGTCGCTTATAAAAACCACTTATTCAGAGCTTCCTTAAAGTTACGGTTCTCGCCGGCAGGACGTTTGCGCAACATTAGAATCACCGTGCCTTGCACGTAACCGCCTTTTTTGAGTTCCGAGGTGGTTTCGGTGGCGATATACCAGGCACCGACGACCTGCAAACCCGCCGCCCAAAAAATGCCGATCATGTCGGACCAGACGGAGGTCGACTGATGGGTGAACATCACGCATTGCATGCCGTTGTTCGGCATGTGTTTCGCCATCGCCGAATAAGCCTCGACCATGCCTCGACGAAAATCGTCGCCGCTGCCTTTGATCGCCAAGGCGCGGCGGGAATCCCAGACCCATTCGTCGAAGGGGGCGGGTGGGTTTTTGCGCAGCCAGGCGATGAAGAATTCGGTGATTTCGTGGTAGTGGACTGCGTCAGCATACGGTGGATCAGTAATCCAAATATCGTTCTCAGATGAAACTTTTTCTACAGCACATGAAATAACATTATTACTACCAATCTTATATTGATATTCTGGGATCTCTATCAAATTACTAGCGTACAGCCAACCTCTTGCTGGATAATTCAAGAACGTATTAAGTGCTTGGCTTTGAAATACCGCTTCCGCGCTCTCTCTTGATGCATTCCAATGTGTGTTTCTTGAACTTCTATTAAATAACGCTGGTAGAAACACAGTACTTTCAGGAAACTTCTTGGATAGGTTGGCGACGATTACATTTAGGAGGATATGTCTTGCATTAAACAAATGATGCCAATAAGTCCAGCCTCGCGTCCGTATCAGTTCGTCCGTCTTGTCGCCCGGCTCGATCACCATATCCGGCACTAAACCCGCAGCCTGCCATTGCGCCAAATTTTCGGCAACGATTGCTTCGACTTGCCGCTCGCAGGCTAAATCTTCTTCAGTGACCGCCGCAAAAAACGTTTCTTTCTGTTTTTTATCCAGACTGTCGGGGGTGATCCATTGAATGCAATACAGGCGTTCTTGAAAAATATCGTCGGGGCGGGGTTTGAAATCGTGCTTTTCCCAGCGCCGAAGTCTATTTTGCGTATTTCCTTCAGAATCGCGGTAATCACCTCGCAGTGTTTTTATGGGTGATTTGTAAGTCTTACCATTCAATGAGTAAATCAGAAAACCGTCTTGAACTGTTCCCCGTTCAGCTAAATCCATTTCTACTTCGGACACACCTGATCTAATTTCAATGTTAAATCGTTTATTTTCATAGTCAGGAATTAAATATGCGCGACAGTCATACCGACGTTTTGAAATTGCGAGAGACGGTAACATTGGAATCATCCAACCTGTCTGAGGGCAACGAGTTTCCAAGCAATATAAATACGCATAAGCGCGATTACCTTTACTATCATGCTCGATGCCCAATTCGGTGATTTCGCTGTCGACCGCTTCGGCAACTTGGCGTTGGGCTTTTTCTATCTCAGCACGTTTTTCCGGCGCCGTGCCGATGATGTTCAACGCGCCCCAGGTCAACATGCAGGCAATCGGATTCAAGTCCGATGCGTAGACGTCGCAGCCGAGCCGCGCCGCCTCGAACGGAATCGAACCGCCCCCGCAGAAGGTATCGCCTACTTTGGGCCGGTGGCCGAAACGCAGCTTGCCGAGCTGTTCAACCAATTCTTGATGCGAATTTGCGTTAATGCCCCATTGCCGGTAATGGGCGTTGACTAAAGGCCAGATGTCGGCAAACAATTCGGTTTGATCGAGTTCTTCCGGGCGTTTACAGAGTACCGCTCGATCTTCATAACTGGATAACGTGCGCAGCATCGCAGTGTACAGTTTCAGTTTTCGCCCTTCAGCCAAATCGCTTTGCCAACGAACGGTAATGCCTTCCTCATCGGAGTCAAAGGGGGCTGTCCACAACTCGACTTGTTCTTCAGTCAGGATGGGCGATTTGATTTTATAGGCGAAATATTCCCATGGGTCGGTTAAATCCAGGGTTTTCAATATCTCCTTGGGCTTAAAGGCATTATTGGCTAAAGCCCGTTTGGCCAAGCCCTCTTCATCGAAAGCCAACAATTTTTCGTAGATTTCGAGGTCTTTTTCGGCATCATCGGTAGGTGGCAACAGACAGCCCAACACAATCGCACGCACCAGAATTAAGGGCTTGCGACCTTTCCAATACGATCCAAGCGCCGTCAATGTTTGTCCCGCACCGGCTTTGCGTTCCCGTTGCGCTTCAAAAGAAACCTTTTGTGCCGGGAATACCGATTCAATCAAAGCTGGGGTACTTTGCAGGGCGAAGGGGATAAGTTGAGTCATAAGTATTTCTGAATTATAAAGAGACTTTCATTTAGCCGTCATTCCGGCAGAGCCTGCCCCGGTCAGGGATTGCCGGAATCCAGTCTACAGGGATGTATTAAGGCTTGCCATCCCTGGCACTGGATGCCCGCTTCCCGGCGGGCATGACGGCGTAACTTGATGACATTGCCATGAATGTTCGTCATTCCGGCATGGACTGCCGGAATCCAGAAGCCAAGGACGGCGAGGCCAGCTCCAGCCACAAGTCGTGCCAAATTGGGTTACTTTGCTCAATCAAACGAATTTTTGCAATACGTGGCCATTTCTTAAGCTGTTTTTCTCTCAAAATGGCGCTTTCCATCTTTTCGTGCACTTCGTACCAAACCAGATCATGAATTCCATAGCGCTTGGTGAAACCCTCAGCCTGTTCATTACGGTGCTGATAAACCCGTCGAATCAGATCAGAAGTCACTCCAATATAAAGTGTGCCGTTACATTGGCTTGCAAGCATATAAACACAAGGCTGTTTATTCATTGACGCTAATCAATACCTGTTTGATGACAGCCGCCGAAACGCGAAAATCCGAATTATGCAGCACTTCAAACACTGCTCGCGCGGATGGAATCAGGCCTTGTTTTTTGGCCAAGCCGATGATGGCCGCCGTGCCGATAACACGCAGCCCTTTCTCCTTGGCCACGGCACGGCCCGCGCGTTCATCCATGACCAATAAAATCTGATCGGGATCACTCAAACCGATATTGATGCAATCGGTTTCACCGGTATCCAGGTCGATGTCCAATTGCGGAGAGATGGGATGCGGCCATACGATTATCCAGCCCTCGGCCATCGCGTGAGCGATCGCTTGTTCTCCCGGTGCGGATTTATCAGGTAGGACTTCCTGTTTAACCGATTCAGGCAATAAAACCTGGCCAAACAGGGTTGGCAGCCAGGCTAAGCCGTCGACTAACGCCAGTCCAATCAAGGGACTGGCGTCTATGATAGCTTTATGCGCCACGAGCTTATTAGACTTGTTTGAGCCATTGCTCAAGGGTGTCTAAATCTTCTTGCACTTCTTCAGCAGTTTGATCGATGACGGGGATGCCTAAACGCGAGAGATGGGCGATAAAGCTGGCCAATGGCATATCTGCCAATTTCGCTGAACGGGCCAGCGATAAATTGCCGTCTTTAAATAAAGCGGTTGCCAGGGCTTTGCGTACTCCCGGCATTCCGATGATTTTGGCAGATTTGAGCCCCACCATGATTGCATCGGGTTCGTTTCTGTTCATGACCAACACCAACTCCTCGTGCGCCATGCGTAACGCTTCGCTGGGGTTATTTTTTAAACCGCTGACATTGACGGTTTTCATAGGTAAGTCTCATAGGAAGATAAGATGGGATCATTATAAGCCTAATTGCCATCTATGGACATCATGTCTGATAAACTTCGTCATGACTGCCGACATTAATCAAAACAATCTCTTTTTCGGTGATGATCATTTCCAGGGTGATCCGATAGCTCAGATTGATCGATACCGAATGCAAGGCGGCCAATTTGCCTTTGAGGGGATGCAAGCGCAGCGACGGATGGAAAGGATTTTGTGACAGCAAACGCAGGGTTTTTCTGTACTGTTCTTTTAACTCCGGGTGTTGCCTGGCAAAGCGCCGAGCGCGCTTTTTGTAGCTATCGGTAAAAATGAGGCTGTAGCTCATTCCGCGAATAGATCGTCTACATGCCGATCGATGTCGTCTTTTGTAAACCGGCCTGACGAAAGATCCTGTTGCGCTTCGTAAAATGCGGCTTCCAGTTCCATTTCGCGCAAATAGTGATAGTGCTCGATTTTCATCACGACAAACGATTCTTTGCCGCGAACGGTAATGACGGCTTCAGGCTGATGAGCAAGGCTTTCTTCCAAACAGGCGATGCCTTTGGTTTTTAAATCATTGGCTGTAATCATCGGAGTCACTCTAAAGATAGTGCGATTAACTATATGATTAAGCGTGCTATCGCGTCAAGTATTCTTACTCAAGATCAAACACACTGAGCATGTCGGGCAGCGTATCCTTTTCCGTTGACTTGACTTTGGATTGCGGCGGCCGGTGCTGGAAAAGCTCGTGCTGTGCAACATCGCCCAAAGCATGCCGCAATGCCAGCCGCCAGCCTTTGTTGCCGTCGTTGATGCCGCCGGTACTGAGTGCCGTCATGCCGAACAGCCACCAGCGTTCTTCCGGCCGCAACGCGAGCCAGTTACGCACGGCAATCGGAATATGGTCGAACTCCATGCCTTCCACCGCCCAAGCTAAAACGCACAACTCTTTACCCAGCAAACGGTCAACGGGATTGGCGCCGACTTTCCAGGTTGATGTTTTGAGATTGCGTTCTTTCAGACGCGCATTAAACGCGCGTTGCACTTCGCCTCGGATGGCTGTCCAGCGCGGGCGTTCCAATAGGACGCGAACGATCAGACTCTGCGACTGATCGTGAGTTTGCATGCCCAAATTTTCGACGATGCCGACACTGCCGGTATTGGTGCGCGGAATCTCCACGATAAAATGATGAGGATTGCTGGTTGCCGGCACGCCGAAACCCAGCGTTTGGTGAACAATGGTCTGCGTCGTGTCTTTCTTGTGCCCTTGAGGGTATTTACTTGTAGTCATTTAGCTATCTTGGATCACGTCGCCCGGCTTAAGTTGCAAACCGCTGAGCTCGGCGAATTCTTTCAAGGCAAAGCCGTCGCCAAATTCGATGCCGCCCACGATATCTATGCTGACTTGAGCCTGATCGTCATTAAGTACCTTGCGTAAGCTGTTGACCGTTTCTTCGATCATTTGCGCGGTGATGCGCCGCTCGTGGAAACGAATTTGCACCGTATTTTCGCCTTCGCCGATTTGGATACGGACGCCTTTCAACAAGGTGGTGTCGCGGTCTCGAAAACGGTTAATCACGCCAAATACTTTTTCAGTGTTGTCGAGATTGACGCGCTTATTCTCCGGGAGTTTAGCCGGTTTGGACTCATCGATTTGGACCCGTTTATCACCGCTCGCCGGAATGCTGAACTCGGCATTTTTGGCGGCTTCTCCGGCTTTGGCATAGACCAGTAGACGATAAGCCTCACTGCCTATTTCAAACGGCGATTCGTAACGGGTGCCTTCTTTGGGATTGCTGCCGTTCAGCGTGTAGTAAAGTTCGGCCGTCGGCACACATTTGAGTTCGATTCGCCGTTTATCGGCCACGACATGCAGTTGATGACGAATCATTAAATCAGCCGTCCAGCGCTTGGGTTCTCCAATTTCATACTGGCCCTCTCTATCAACCGCAAGGAAATATAAAGTCGCCGCATGGGTATTGAAGTTATCCAGGTCGTCAACGACCGGATCAGCCGTTGATACGCTGGAACTCATCGAATAATGCACGACAGGGCTGGCTCCGCAGTTGCGCGGAGTCAGAGTGAGTATGGACTCGCCAGTGTCTTTGTTGGCATTTTGCGGGGTGACGTTGAGGGTGGTTTTTTCCTTCGGGAAGGGGCCTTTTTCAATATAGCCGTCTTCGCCTTGACGCCAGCGGCCTTGTTTGAGCGCTTCGGCTTTGAGCATGTCCATGCCGCCAGTGCCGGGCATCCAGGGCCATTCCGGGTTGTTTTTGGCGCGCATGATCACGTCTTTCCAAGGGGTGCGGCGATCGCGCTCCGGCCACAAATAAACCTCGGCTTGCGCCAAATAATTGTTGATGTCGTTTTTGACATCCAACGCCAATTTGTAATTGGCTCTGGGGCTTGCCAGCAATTCTTCGATTTGTTTTTCCGCCGACTGATCTCCAGTGCCGACTTTGAGACCGTTATCGATCGTGACCATCAACAGCACTTCTTCGCCGGTCATCTCATCGACTCCGGGGAAGTAGAGACGGTTGTATGCTGCGGATAGCGCTTTCATAAAACGCTGCTCACCATCTTCAAAACGATCGCGTGCTTCTTCGAACAGCGTGTCGCCGTCTCTCAAGTGTTTGACGATTTGTTCAATGGCGTAGAGTTCGCGTAAACGTTCTTCGACGATATCGGCAAAATGGCTATCTTGCCCTGACAGTACCAAAAGATTGTTTTTTTCCTGTTGGAACAAGAAAAAATGATTGAGCTGTTGCGGCGGCAATTTGCCGTCCGGCCTTACCACAATCAGTACTCTGGGTCCGGTGAGGCGGATTTCATCCAGCATCGGCAGCACTTTGAGTTCTTGATAGGCGGCTTTTGAGACCGGTTGCAAGATGCCGGTCAAACGGTTGATCAAGGCTTGATCGATTTTAGGCTGGGGAATGTCGCGGGCATTACGCTCGATTTTGCGCGAGAGGTTTTCGGTATCCTTGATGAAGTAACGTTGCTCCTCTCGGTGCAGGTACCAGGCATGTTCTTTGAGCTTTTCCAATGCGGTCACGAATTCATCGGGCTTACGGTTAGGTGCAGCCAAAAACTCAATGATTTCACCTTCGCTTAAACCAATGCGGCCACCGACCGCGCGGGACAGCGAAGCCGCCAGAAGCAGCGTGCCGACTTGACTGGCGGCATCACTGGACATCTGGTCATCGATCGATTCGGCAATCGCGCTGCCACTGTCGGCAATGTCATGACTCAAAGCGGGTTGCAACGATGGGGCAATACGGTTGATTTCATCTTTAACGTCGATGTCGTTCAAATTAAGATGTTGCGAACCAATCAAGAAGACATCGTCCAATGTTCTCTCTTCGACGCTCTTCAGTAGCCGCGCGGCAAACTGCATCAAACCGCGTGTTTGGCGGAAGCCTTCGTTTTCCTTGAACAAGGCCACGAGATGCTTAAAAGCCGGGTGAAAGGGATAGGTTTCACGCACCTGGTCGGCAATTTGTTCGATGCTGGTTGCCGTGATATAGCCACCGTCGGTCGCTGACTTGATACGCAGCGCATATTCCTCGGCCACGTCATTAATCACGCTCTCATCCGGTAAAGTCAGGATCAGGCGTTTCTTCAGGATTTCATAGATTTCATTACCAGCCAATTGGACCGGTGTAATCGTCTTGGCCTGACGACGGGTTTCTTGTTGCAGGTTAGCAATGATCTGGGTCAGGGTTTTAGTTTGAGATGTATAACTTCCGGAAAGATTGGCAATAACGATACAGCAGTTATCCAATTCCAGGGCCGCACTCATCAAGCAGCTGATCGAATATGTCACCATATTGGCTAAAGTCCCTTGGCCGATGACTTGCGTGCTGGCGTTGTCCAAGTACGGCGGCAACTCGTCAATCATGATCAACGTCGGTTCGTTACCGATAATTTCCTTCCATTTCGCTTGGTCGACGCTTTTGGGACCGTTAATCCAGTGCGGTTTGATGGCTTCTTCTTGGCCTAACTGACGAGCAATTTCTCCCCAGATGAAATTGTCCGGATTATTCCGGCCGTTAAAAGCGGCAATCCGGGCTTTGCCAAAGTTGAGACGCGAAGCTAACTCCGTTGGGAGAATTCGTTGGCGTAATTCGGGGTGCTTCGCCAGCAAGCCGAAGGCGATCATCATGTGGGTTTTACCCCCACCCATCGCCTGTGTCAGTTCAAACACGGCCTGATCGGATTGCGCAGACAAACGCAGCATGCCTTCCCTGAACAATTGCTCCATGCCTTGGGTAATGTAATTGCGGGCAAAGAATTCCTGGCCATTGCCTTCGTCGTTGATGAGGTCGGCCAAGTTTTCGATAGCTTGGCTCATGCGATAATCACGAATGATCGGATTGAATGTGCAAGCCTGTTTAACGGTTTTAATCATTGTCCAAGTCCTTGAAGGGCGGATTGCGCAAATTTGGCGAATAGTTCAGAAAGAGGTTGGGCGCGTAGTTTAACGGCTCGGGCAAAAATGCGGTAGTTTTGAAGATATCCCTCGGGCTGTCGCCGGGCCAAGTCTGTTTCTACCACAATGCCTATCTGACGGCAGTGTATCTTCCGGTGTATGTGGCGGTAAGTTGGAAAAAGGGGAGAGCAAAGAACTCTGGATCATTGTCAGCGATCAACCGACCGATGCCGAAACCTTGTGCGAGCATGGCCGCCGGTTCAGCATCGAAGAAACTTTTTGGATCATAAATCCAATGGTTTTCAACGAGAATCATCGAAGCCGCGTGAGACCGCCGTGTCGCAGCGGTTGTGCTTTATATCATGGCGGTGGCCCACGCGGGTGCTGATATGCTGAGGCGTCGCAGCGACCGCCGAAGGCAATCGGAGCTACGTTGATTCACACTGGTTTCAGAGGCAAAGTTACGCGCGCACTTGTGCTCTTAGGGTATCGGTTGAAACTGGATACGACGGACCTTGGCATGCGGCCAAGTGTTGCTTGACGAGCATCAGTTCACGAATTGTTTTTACCGCCCACTCCTTAGCAGGTTTATGGTGAACAATGGCTATATCCGCAGAAGCTCAAACGCTAAAGCTTTCCCCGCAGCCGCAGGTCGCTTTCACATTGGGGTTGTCGAACCGGAACGCTTCATTGATGCCTTCGCGGCGGTAATCGAGTTCCATGCCGTCGATATAGGGCAAGTCGTCCTGCTTTACGATCAGTTTGACCCCGTGTTCCTCGAAGACCGTTTCATTGTCCTGGAGTTGGTCGGCGTATTCGAGGGTATAGGCATAGCCGGAGCAGCCGGATTTTTTGATGCCGAGCTTCAGGCCGACGCCCGTGCCGCGTTTTTCGAGCTGTTTTTTGATCTGCTGAGCCGCTTTTTCGGTGAGTATGATTGCCATGCGTTTTTATCCTTCCTGGTTGACCAGGGTTTGCAATATTTCGATAAACCGGGTGATTTGCTCCGGCGTATTGGAGATGCCCAAGCTGATCCGGATCGCGCTGCGCGCCAGTACCGGGTCGACGCCCATCGCGGTCAGAACGTAGCTGGGCTCCTTGCCGCCGCTCGCGCAGGCGGAACCGCTGGATACCGCGATGCCTTGCCGGTCGAGTTTCATCAGCAGCATTTCGCCGTCGACATTCGGCAGCCCGAACTGGACCGTGTTCGGCAGGCGGGGCGCGTTTTGGGAAAAAATATGAAGCCCCGGAATCGACCGAAGTCCGGTTTCCAGTCGGGTTTTCAAACCGGCTAACTGTTCGCTGCGTTGGGCAAGTTCGGCCTTCGCAAGTTCCGCCGCCTTCCCGAAGCCGACGATCGCGGCGACGTTTTCGGTTCCGGAGCGGTAGTTCTGTTCCTGTCCGCCGCCGAGCAGCAGGGGCGAGAGTTTGACGCCTTTCTCGAAAATCAGCGCGCCAGCGCCTTTCGGTCCGTAAAGCTTGTGGCTGGACAGGGACAGCATTTGAACGCCCAGTGCCTTGAAATCGACCGGAATCTTGCCGGCCGCCTGTACTGCGTCGGTATGCAGCAATATGTTTTGCGTCCGCAAGCGTTCGGCATGGCGGGCGATATCTTGAACTATGCCGGTTTCGTTATTCGCGAGCATGATCGACACCAGTGCCGGTTTTTGAGTATGGATGGCTTCGTCGAGGCTATCCTGCCGAATCAGGCCGTCAGAATCGACGCCCAGGATGGACAAGGGATGGCCTTGCCGATGCAGGCACTCGGCCGGTTCGAGAATGGAGGGGTGCTCGATCGCCGAAACGGCGAGGCCGGCGGCAGGGCCGAGGCTGGCCAAGGCCAGATTGTTCGCTTCGGTGCCGCCGCTGGTGAAAATGACCTGATTTGCCGCAACCCCGACCAGTTCGGCGACCTGCTGACGGGCCGTATCGACCGCGGTACGCGAGAGGCGGCCGAGCTTGTACAGGCCCGAAGCATTGCCGTAAAAGTTTTTCAGGTAAGGCAGCATCGTTTCCAGCACCCGGGGATCGACCGGGGTGGTTGCGTTATGATCCAGATAGATCATTTAGGGTAGGCGCTGATTCCCGTTTGCAGATGAAGTTCGATGACGCGTTGGGCGTCTTGTTCCTGGCGTCTTGCGATTTCCTGTACTGGATGTTTTTCCAGCAGGTCGGCCAGGGTAATCCCTTTCAGATAGCCGCGAATCTGTTCGCTGAGCCCCATCCACAGGTCGTGCGTCAGGCAGGCTTTGTGGTTCTGGCAATTGCCTTCGCCGCCGCATTTGGTCGTATCGATCTGTTCGTCGACCGCCGCGATGATGTCGGCGATATTGATGGTATTTGCTTTGTTCGCTAGGGTATAGCCGCCGCCCGGGCCGCGCACGCCTTTGACCATGCCGGCGCGGCGCAGGCGGGCGAACAACTGTTCGAGATAGGAGAGGGAAATGGTTTGTCGAGTCGCGATGTCGGTCAGCGTCACAGGCGCTTTCTGGCTGTGAAAAGCCAGATCGAGCATCGCGGTTACCGCATAGCGGCCTTTGGTAGTCAAGCGCACAACATCATCCTTCAGAAAGATTAACGTGAACCCGATTTTAATCTTAACCGATTAAATTAGTCAACATTTAAACCTTAGCATTTTTGTCGTTAATCGTGCTTGGGTTCGTTCTGGTAGCCGTCCTCGATTTCGCATCCCTCCAGCCTTGGAATCGGCGGCGGTTCGGGGTAGTGGATGCCGGCTTCGTCGAGCGCCTTTTTCATGGTTTCGAGCTGTTGGTCCATCGCATGGATATGGTCGAGCATCCGGTTGATTGCGTTCGCGACCGGGTCGGGCATGTCGGCCTTCGCGCCGTAGGGGTCGAAGCCCATCCGGTAGGCGATCGCTTCCCGCTCCGCTTTTTCTTTTTTGATGTTCGGATCGATCAGATGGCCCGGAATGCCGACCACGGTCGCACCGGCCGGCACCGGCTTCAGGACGACCGAATTCGAGCCGACCCGGGCGCCTTCGCCGATGTCGATCGGGCCCAGGATTTTCGCGCCGGCGCCGACCACGACGCCGTCGTGCAGGGTGGGGTGGCGCTTGCCTTTCTTCCACGAGGTACCGCCGAGCGTGACGCCGTGATAGAGCGTGCAGTCGTCGCCGATCACAGCCGTTTCGCCGATCACCACGCCCATCCCGTGATCGATGAAAAAACGCCGGCCGATCCGGGCGCCCGGGTGAATTTCGATCCCGGTCAGCCAGCGCGCGATATGCGAAATGAAACGCGCCAGCCAGCGGTAGCCGGCTGTCCAGCAACGATGGCTGAGACGGTGAATCAGTACCGCATGAAAGCCGGGGTAAGCGGTGATCACTTCCCAGACCGACTGCGCGGCCGGGTCGCGTTCGAAAACGCAGGCGATGTCTTCTTTGACTCTGTCGATGATGGCGTTCATGTGCTCTGGTGATTTATTGTTTCCGGCTTTTTTTATGACCTTGCGACATTCTCAGAATGCCCCGCAAGATATCGACTTCCTTGGTGTCGAGTTCGATCCGGTTATAAATCCTGCGCAGTCGTCGCATGATCGATTCGGATTTGCCGGGCTGGGCGAAATCGATGTCGACCAGCGTTTCGTGAAGATGATCGTAAAAGGATTCCATCTGTTCCGCGGTTGCCAAGGGACATTCGCCCCGGTCGCCGATCGCCTTGCGTTCGCCGCCGCCGGCCGCCACGAACAGTTCGTAGCAGATGACTTGCACCGCGGCGGCCAGATTCAGCGAACTGAAGTGGGGATTGCAGGGAATGTGCAACAGATATCGGCACATGTCGAGTTCTTCGTTGGTCAGACCCGAGTGTTCGCGGCCGAATACGATCGCGATCTGCTCGTCCGGATGCTTGGCGAAGATTTCCTCCGCGCACTGCCGGGGCGTCAGTTCCGGCCAACTGATCGTGCGTGAGCGCGCGCTGGCGCCGAACACGACCTGACAGTCCGCGATCGCTTCGCGCAGGGTGTCGCAGACCCTTGCCCGGGACAGGAGGTCGTCCGCCCCCGAGGCGCGCGAGGTCGCGTCCGCGCTCGGGAAAATTTTCGGCGCGACCAGCCTGAGGCTGGTCATCCGCATGTTTTTCATCGCCCGTGCAACTGCGCCGATATTGCCGGGGTGTGTGGTTCCGACCAGAACGATATGGATATGGGACAGCAACGCGGTGCCTCGTCATTCAAAAAACGCTCAAGTTTATCAAAAGTTTTGGTATCCTATAACGATTTATCCGCTCATTTTCAATTCCGCTTATGCAACCGATGCTCAACATTGCCGTCCGCGCCGCCCGAAGCGCGGGCGACCTGATTTTGCGCTCGACCGACGCCATCGGTCATCTTCAAGTCGATCAAAAAGGTAGAAACGACTACGCCAGCGAAGTCGACCGCAAGGCGGAACGCGAAATCATCAACATTATCCGCACGGCCTATCCCGATCATGCGATCCTGGCCGAAGAAAGCGGCGCGCACCAGGGCAACGAGTTCGCCTGGGTGATCGATCCGCTGGACGGCACGACCAATTTTCTGCACGGTTTTCCGCAGTTTGCGGTTTCGATTGCGTTGAAACACAAAGGCCGGCTCGAAGTGGCGGTGATCTACGATCCGCTGCGCGACGAACTGTTTACCGCCAAACGCGGCGGCGGCGCGATGCTGAACAACCGGCGGATTCGCGTGACCAAACAAAGCGCGATGAAAGGCGCGCTGATCGGCACCGGTTTTCCGTTCAAGACCGAGCGGCATCTGGACGCCTACGTAGGGATGTTCAAAGCGATGACGACCGATTCCGCCGGCATTCGCCGGGCCGGTTCCGCGGCACTCGACCTGGCCTATGTCGCCGCGGGACGCCTGGACGGCTTCTGGGAAATCGGATTGATGGAATGGGATATGGCGGCGGGGGTCCTGCTGATCAAGGAAGCCGGTGGCGTCGTGACCGATTTTTCGTTCAACGACGGCTATCTCGAAAACGGCAACCTGATCGCCGGCAATCCGAAAATGCATCAGGTCATGTACAAGCTGATCGAGCCTCATGTGACCGACAGCTTGCGATAAAAAGCAGTATTTGGCGGTTTTTTCAAATTAAAGGGCGGAAAGATTCCGCCCTTTTTCGTTTTAGGGATTGTGGACGCGCTACAGCGGCGGGCAGCTTGCAGGAATGCCGGGATCGGCGGTATCGGCCAACCTGAAAATCCATCGGCAGCGCGTGACTTCGGGTCTGTCGTTGGGATTGTTGGGGTCGTCGGTCTGATCGGTGTAGATGGACAGGCCGGTCAATGAACCGGTGCCTCTGTTTGGGTTTACGACCGCGTTCAGGTCGGTAATCTCGGAAACGCCGGACGTAATATCCGCCTTGGTTGCGCAGTCGGCGATCGCGGCATGGCCCCGGGTGGTCGGCCGGGTAATACTGTCGATGGTGAAACCGGTGAAAGTGGCCGCCAGCTCTTCACCATCGAGCCATTGAACGGATAAGCGGCTGCCATCCGGTGGCTGGCTGATTCTCAGGCTTTGGGGCGGCTGGCTTCTGTTCGGCTGTACAAAAGAAAAGTTTATTCCGTCGAATCCGGAGCATCTGAACCTGCCTGTCCATGTTCCCGTCAGGTTGACCGCCCCGGCGGAAAAGGAAAAAGACAGCAAAAGGATCGGTAAAACCATAAAGCGCAGTGATTTCATAACTTCCTCCCTAAATCAATCGTCTAACTTCTTTGTCAGAGTCGGCCATATTACTCGTGCGGTTTTGGGGAGTCAACTGACAGCGCAAAGCTGACAGGGCAATCGCGCTGTGTCTTGTTTTCCGAAGACCCGTGTTGCGGGGCAGCGCTCCAAACGCCGGGCGGGATATTTATCCCGTCCGTACCGTTCGGCGCTGTCCCCAAAGGCCGGTTTGCCAGTGATTTCGAACCATTCAAACCGACTGCCCCGCTTCGCTAAAATACGGATTAAGAGTTAAAGGCTGTTTACGCTGTGAAAGCCCCCTATAAAAATCCCCCCTGCCCCCCTTTTTCAAAGGGGGAAGCGGCATTCCTTTTAAGTACGTATGCAAAATAAACCCGGTATTTTTTCAGGGAGCTTTGTGAATGTTACTTATAAAATCAATGAGTTATCTTGAGTGCGTTAGCCGGATAAATATGCATAGGTACTTATAAGGAGGGAAAGCGGCATTGTCAAAGGGGACAGGCGTGGCCTAGCGCTTCACTCATTCTCAAACGGGAAGACGACATCCCTCTCCTTTGAAAAAAGGGGGGGATTTGCTCTGCAAACAGTGGATGGAGCAACGCTGTTACAACGCTCAATTCGCATTAAAACGTGCGGACGGGTTAAAAACCCGTCCGGCGGATTTCACCATAGCGCGATTGCCCTGGCAAAACTGAGTATTGAAATTCTCCGGACGTTCCGGGATCGGCGCTGCCAGCTCATGCTCAAAGTGAGCCATTTCACACAGTAGCCTATGGGAAATAACACACTTTTAATATTCCTTATAGTTTATATGGTTGAAAACATTAGAAAATTATAATGGCATAATATCTGCTTAATGTATCCCTGCATGGCACTGTTTAAGTGTCGTGACCGACTTCGGCTTTCGCAATTCCCGGATCAGGCGACAGCGCATCCGGGAGCTACGCGATAACGGTTTAATTTATTTTTAGGGATACCCATGAAATACAACAATAAATTTAAAAGTTTGGCATTGATTTCAGTAGCTGCTGGCCTGTTTTTCGCCAACCCCCTCCAAGCTGCTACAGCTATATCTGGCACTTTTTTTGACAAAAACAATACGTCAGCGGACATGACTGTTCGCGCCTATTCCTGGTACAACCTCAGTATGGGCTATCTGGGCTGGACGCATCACTCGAACTGGGGATTCGTCAAGCTGAAGAAAGGCAAGCCGATCACCATTGAGCTGACTACGGAAGTCAGCGGTTTGCACCCGTCAATCACGGTATGGTACCGGGCGGGAGCCAAAAATCCAAAGACGCTTCCTTATATGAACGGCCACGCCTACAAGCAGTTCGGCGATATTTACGAGCCGAACGCCGAAGCCACCGATGCCGAGAACAACCCGGTCAAGGTCGGCAATATCATCATGAAGTTTATTACCAACGGGTTTGACCGCGACGGAATGGGCGACGCCTTACCGGCTGAGTACGACCAGTCTCAGTTGTACCGGGTGATGGACGGTGTGCCAGGAAAGCTGGCGATTACCTTTACCCCGCCTGAAAACGGCTGGTATCAATTCGTCGTTGGGGCGATCAATCCGGATATCGATTCGACGGCTTACGGTTCCGGCCCAGGTTCCGGCGCCGGTCCCGCGACTGCGCATACTGTCCATATAGAAGTCAGTATCCCGTAATCGAGATCGTAAAAAGGGATTACCTCGCCACAGGGAGGAGGCCGGGAGGCCTCCTCCTTTTTTATTTTGGAATCATCATGTTCTGCTTTATCCAAAAAGTTTTATCCGGTATTGCCCCATGTGTTTATGCGTTAATTTTGTTATGTGCCTTAGCCGATGCCGTATTTGCCCACGGCGCACTGTCCGATCAAGTCATGAAAGGCTTTAAGGTTCCGGCGACGCCCAAGTTGATCGGGAAGTCGGCAATCGTCGTCGATCAACAGGCCGCCGTCCAGCTCGGCAAGGCCCTGTTTTGGGACGAAAACGTCGGCAGCAACGGAACCGCATGCGCTTCATGCCATTTTCATGCCGGATCGGATATTCGCCATATTAACCAGCTGAATCCCGGTCAAGCGCACACCGCCAATGCCGGCGGCACCGCGAAAACTTTCGAATTGCCATCGGGCAATGAGGGCAATGACGCCGGGCCGGACTATGAATTGAAAGCCGGCGATTTTCCGTTTTTCCGCTTTGCCGATGTGGACGACATCGCCACCTTGACGGCATCGACCGACGACGTGGCCGGTTCTTCCGGAGAGCCACAGCAGCAATTTGTGGCGGTCAATGCGACGGGCATTAATGCGGGCATTAATAACGATCAATGCGATTCCGAGTTGAGCGAGATTTTCCATACGGATGGTCTGAATACTCGCCAGGTCACCAAGCGCAATGCGCCGACGGTAATCAATGCCGCATTCAACTTCCGCAATTTTTGGGACGGCCGCGCAAACAACGTATTCAACGGCCAATCGCCGTTCGGATTGCGCGATACAGGCGCCAAAATCTGGCTTGCGAAAGGCACGAAAAAGGTTAAGGCCGCGCGGTTGGTGCTGGAAAACGCCTCGCTGGCATCCCAGGCCGTCGGTCCTCCTCTAGATATGGTGGAAATGTCCTGCAAGGGGCGCAGTTTCGCCGACATCGGCCGAAAATTGCTGCGGCGCAGGGCGCTGGAGTCGCAGGCGGTGCATCCCGAAGACAGCGTGCTTGCCGGTCTGCGCGACCCGTCCGGCACCGGTTTGACGTTAACCTACGACGAATTGATCAAAAAGGCGTTTAACAAGAAATATTGGAGGAGTGCCGCTGCCATCGAGCTGGTGAAGGATTCGGGGCAATTCTATTCGCAAATGGAAGCTAATTTTGCGATGTTCTTTGGCCTGGCTATCCAACAATACGAGAATACTTTGATTTCCGACGATGCGTTGTTCGACCGGGAGGTCGACGACGACACCGGTTTCCCGGCCGGATTTACGGAGGCGCAGCAACGGGGCTTTCAAGTGTTCAACGATGCCCATTGCAACAATTGTCATTCCGGCCCGACGTTTTCGTCGGCGGCAAGCCAGCAGATTTTCTTGAACACCACCAAGAAACCCAAATATCTCAAGCTGGTGAACCGCGATGTGCTGGGCGAGCAGGTCAGTGGTTTCGGTACCGATAGCAGTTTGTTCGATATCGGTTTCGCCATTACCAGCGTTGCGCCGACTGCTTACGACGTTGGGCTGGGCGGGACTGACCCGTTCGGCAATCCGCTCTCGTTCACTAAACAATACATCGACGTTCTCGCCGGCAATGCCAAAAAAATGCTCGATCCGGTTATTGTAGCCAGTTGCGACATGGTTGATCCGTTTACGGAGGATTATCTAGCCGGCCAGCTGATCAATGATAAAGCGGGTAAAAAAGTTTGCAAGGGCGCTGGAAAAAAACAAGCCAAAATTCCTACCCCTGAAATCGTTGCCGCGGAGCTGGCAAAAGCCGGTCAAGGCCGGCTTTCCGACGGAATCAACGCCGCGTTTAAAATCCCGACGCTGCGTAATGTCGAACTGACTGGGCCGTACATGCACAACGGAGGAATGAAGTCGCTGGAAGAGGTCGTCGAATTTTATAATCGCGGGGGAAATCTGACTAATCCGCGCCATTCGACGACACTGGTGTTTTTCCAGGGCATGTCGGAGCAGGACAAGTCCGATCTGGTGGCCTTTCTGAAGACGCTGACCGACGAACGTGTGCGCTGGGAGCGCGCCCCGTTCGATCATCCCGCGCTTCAGGTTCCGCACGGGCATGAAGGCGGGGAGAATCCGCTGGGCTCAGGGCTGGCCGGGGATCGTTTTCTCGAGGTGCCGGCGGTTGGCCGGAATGGGCGTACGCCAGAAATGGGACCTTTAAAGGCGTTCGACAGTTACCTTGAGCCCTGAGGGCTGAGCCGGGGCAAGCCTTCTCTCCGACCATTGGGTAGGTCGGGTTAGCGAAGCGTAACCCGACATTTCGAAGCCGTGGTTGCGGGGTTTTCTCGTTCCCACGCGCCAGTTCCATAGGTCGGGTTGGCGAGGTGTAACCCAACAGGATTCGGCTTCGAATGTTGGGTTACGGCTGGCGCCTAACCCAACCTACGGGGCTTAAAGGCTGCACCGGGTCAAGCCCTCATATCGTCCATCGGCTTTTCCCCTCGGGCCGCCGGTATGACGGGCTTTTTTATTATTTAACCCGCATGCCGGGCTGCGCGCCCGCATCCGGGCTCAACACCCACAAATCCTGGCCGCCCGGCCCGGCGGCCAGGACCATCCCTTCCGACACGCCGAAGCGCATCTTCCGGGGAGCGAGGTTCGCGACCACGACGGTCAGCTTGCCTTCCAGGTCCGCCGGCGCATAGGCCGATTTGATGCCGGCGAAGATGTTGCGGGTCTCGTCGCCGATGTCGACGGTCAACTGCAGCAGTTTGTCCGAGCCTTCGACAGGCTCGGCTTTAACGATTTTCGCGATGCGCAAGTCGATTTTCGCGAAGTCGTCGTAGGCGATGGTTTCCGCGGTCGGTTCGCAGGTTTTGGCTTTTGGCTGGCTGGGGGTTTTTTCGAGATTTTCTTTCGAGGCCTCGACGATGGCGGCGATTTTGTCCGCTTCGACGCGGGTCATCAGCGGTTTGAACGGATTGATCGCGTGGTCGAGCAGCGGACCTGCCAGATTTGGCCAGGGCTGCGGGCCGATGTTCAGGAAGTCCTCGGCGTCGGCCGCCAGCTTGGGCAGCACCGGGCGCAGATAGGCCGCAAGCAGGCGGAATAGATTCACGCCCATCGAGCAAACCCTATGCAATTCATCGTCTTTACCTGCTTCCTTCGCGATCACCCAGGGCTTTTTTTCGTCGATATACTGGTTGGCCTTGTCCGCGAGCGCCATGATTTCGCGCATCGCCTTGCCGAATTCGCGCGTTTCGTAATGCTGGGCGATCGTCTCGTTCGCGTCGATGAAGTCTTGCCACAAGCCGGGCTCCGCGCATTGCGCAGCCAGCTTGCCGTCGAAGCGTTTGGCGATGAAGCCGGCGCAGCGGCTGGCGATATTGACGACCTTGCCGACCAGGTCTGAATTGACGCGCTGGGTGAAATCATCGAAGTTCAGATCGATGTCGTCGACGCCGGCACCGAGCTTTGCGGCGAAATAATAGCGCAGGTATTCCGGATTCAGGTGATCCAGGTAAGTGCGCGCGGTGATGAAGGTGCCGCGCGATTTGGACATCTTTTCGCCGTTCACGGTCAAAAAGCCGTGCGCGAAGATCGCGCTGGGCGTTCTGAACTTCGCGCCGTGCAGCATCGCCGGCCAGAACAGGGCGTGGAAATAGATGATGTCCTTGCCGATGAAATGGTACAGTTCGGCATCGCTGTCTTCGGCCCAGAATTCGTCGAAATTGATGCCCCGGTTGTCGCACAGGTGCTTGAAGCTGGCCATGTAGCCGATCGGCGCATCGAGCCAGACATAGAAATATTTGCCGGGCGCATCCGGAATTTCGAAGCCGAAATACGGCGCATCGCGCGAAATGTCCCATTGCTGCAGGCCGCCTTCGATCCATTCGGCCATCTTGTTGCGGACTTCCGGCTGCAAGTGGTCGCCGTCGTTGACCCAGTCGCTCAGCATCCCTTCGAAATCGTTCAGATTGAAGAAGTAGTGGACCGAATCCTTCTCGACCGGCTTGGCGCCGGAAATAGCCGACACCGCGTTTTTCAACTCGGTCGGCGAATAGGTCGCGCCGCAGGCCTCGCAGTTGTCGCCGTACTGGTCGGGCGTGCCGCATTTCGGACAGTCGCCCTTGATGAAGCGGTCCGGCAGAAACATGTTTTTGACCGGATCGTAAGCCTGGGTGATCGTGCGCGAGCTGATATGGCCGGCTTCCTTCAGGCGCCGATAAATCAATGAGGAAAACGTCCGGTTTTCCTCGGAGTGGGTGCTGTGGTAGCTGTCGAAAGCGACGCCGAATTCGGTGAAATCGGCCAGATGTTCCTTGCCGACCCGCGCGATCAGGTCTTCCGGCGTGATGCCTTCCTTGTCCGCGCGCAGCATGATCGGCGTGCCGTGCGTGTCGTCCGCGCAGACGTAATAGCATTGCCGGCCGCGCTGTTTCTGGAACCGCACCCAGATGTCGGTTTGAATGTATTCGACCAGATGCCCGAGATGGATCGGGCCGTTGGCGTAGGGCAGGGCGCTGGTGACTAATATTTTTCTCTCGGACATGATCGATACGTAAGCGTAGGTTGGGTTGTCTTCGCCAACCCAACCTCTATTCGCGATGAGGCGGATACGAAGACAAACAAGTTTGGTATTATCGCATAACTTACGCGCATCTTTCGAATATGGCAGCGGATGCTCATCACCTATCACTTTACCCCGTTCCATAAAAGGCGGGCAAAGGGATGCCGTTTTGCAGGCAGCGCTTCAGTCGGCGCAGACCGCGGATGAACCAGGAGACCAGGCTGCGGCGGAGTTTCCTGAAGCTCCAATGGTCGGGGTCACTTTGTTCCCCGGTTTTTTTTCGAGCGGCGTCGGACGCGCCAGGGCGTCGTCCTGGCCGACGCGGACGCACCAGTACATCGCCAGCGCCATGATCAGGACCAGTCGCTCCAGGCGGTCCGCGTGCCAAAGCTGTGAGCTCCCCAGGTCGAAGCCCCGGCCCTTGAAGTCGGAGAACATCGGCTCGATGGCCCAGCGCGCGGCATAGTCCAGCACCGACGCCCGCGACGGAGGGCAGTCCATCGCGATGATCCAAGGGTCTGGATGCCCGGCTTCGTGGAGGATGCCCAGGTTCGTCATGAGCCCCTGTGTGAACAGCCTCACCCCCGACAGATAACGTTCCGCCACGCCTTGTGCCAACTGACCGGTGATGGTCTCGTCGCCATGTCCGGTGTCCGCCAGCACGTTGCCTTTCAGCCGCAGCCGGTAACCCCAACCGTGGGTCTGGACCCAGCCGAACAGAGCGGCTGAGGGGTAGAACCGGTCCGCCGAGAGCAGCACCTGCGCCCCCGCAGGCAGCCAGGCCCGCACCTGCTCCAGCAGCCTTTGCTGACTCTCGAAGCCGATGTTGGCCGGCCCCGCCTCCGCCCGCCAAACTAAGGGCAGCGCCCGGTCGCCGACCCTCAGGGCCACCACCAGCAACGCCATCCGGTCGCCCAAGTCAGTCTGGTCCATAGCCAGCAGCACGGTCTGGCCGTTCCGCGCGGCCTTAGCCAGCGCCTCCCGTGTGAACGGCTCCATCACCCTCGGGGCGAGCAGCAAGGGATTCTTCAGCAAGCGCCTCAGCCATTGTTCGCGCATGTCCTGCCGCTCGGTCTCCAAAGGCAGCAGATTGGCCAGTTCCACGGTGTTCGGCGTCTGGCCTTCGATCATCGCACCCACGGCCAGCGCCAATTTCCCTACCACCGTCTTGCGCAGCCTCGGAAGTGCCCCCGCAAGCCCGTGCTCCACTTCATTCGCCAGTTTTCTTACAGTTCCCAAGCTTACCTTGAATCAAAAGTTGCAGAGGGGGATAGTTTATCTGAAACTGATAGGTGATGAGCAGCGGATGTCGGAAGTATTGTAAAATGGGCTATATTCCGAGTAAATTGATAGGTTTTTTCCTGAAAATTATCTCGATTTCTTCATTCATTATCCGGAACGAAAAAATGGCTAGCATCGAAAAGGTTGATGTCGAAAACCGCTTGAGAAGTGTTATTGATCCGAATCACGGGCTGGATCTGGTTACCGCCAAGTCGGTCAAATCGATCGCGGTCGACGGGGCGGACGTCGGAGTCAAACTGGAGCTCGGCTATCCGGCCAAAACCTATCTACCGGAACTGAAAGCGGCGGTCGAAGCGCATCTGAAGGCGCTGCCCGGCATCGGCAAGATCACAGTCGATGCCGGCGTGAAGATCATCGCGCACCAGGTGCAGCAGACTCTGAAGCCGCACAGCCAGGTTAAAAACATCATCGCGGTCGCCTCGGGCAAGGGCGGGGTCGGCAAATCGACGACCGCGGTCAATCTGGCGCTGGCGCTGGCCGCGGAAGGCGCGAATGTCGGGATTCTCGATGCGGACATTTACGGCCCCAGCATTCCAACCATGCTGGGCGTATCCGGCTACCCGGTCAGCCACGACAACAAGACGATGCAGCCGAAGATTTCCTTCGGGATTCAAACGATGTCGATCGGCTATCTGATCGATGCGGGCCAGCCGATGATCTGGCGCGGGCCGATGGCGACGAATGCGCTGCAGCAATTATTGCGCGATACCGCCTGGGACAAGCTGGATTATCTGATCGTCGACCTGCCGCCCGGCACCGGCGACATTCAACTGACCCTGGCGCAGCAGATTCCGGTCAGCGGCGCGATCATCGTGACCACGCCGCAAGATATTGCGCTGATAGACGCGCAGCGCGGTCTCGGCATGTTCGAGAAGGTCAACGTGCCGGTACTCGGCATCGTCGAGAATATGAGCGTGCACATTTGCAGCCAGTGTGGGCATGCGGAGGCGATTTTCGGCGAAGGCGGCGGCGCGCTGATGGCCGAAACCAACCATGTCGATTTTCTGGGCGCTTTGCCGCTGGATATCCATATCCGCCAGTTCGCCGATTCGGGCAGGCCGACCGTGGTGGCCGAACCGGATAGCCGCGCGGCCGCGATTTACCGGGAAATCGCGCGCAAGATGGCGGCGAAGCTGGCGTTGAAGGCGAAGGATTTCAGCGCGCGGTTTCCGAATATCGTGATTCAGAACACCTGAGCGGCTATTTGGATGCCGGTTTACGAACCCACCCTCTAGGGAGGGCTGATGATGCATCCAAATAGCGGAAGAAGCGTTATCCACCCGAGTTCGGGATAAGCCATGGGGTCTGAGGCAGCAGATTGACTTTGATAAATGAGAGCATGGGGTTGTTGTTTCTTATCCCGAATTCAGGTTTCAAGTAGGGTACGCTGTGCGTACCGTTTGCCGCCGAAAAATGTACGCACTCGGCAATTGCTCTGTCCCTAGACCACCCTTGTGGTGGCATTGCTCTCGATCGCGTGTTCCTGACGCGATCTATCTCCCCCATCCATGGGGTCGTACCTCCTGCTCCCTGCAGTCGAGCGTACCCTACGAAGCGCTCCCTCAGCGTCTGCCGATTCCCTTCAGATTAGGTTGGCTAAAACAGATTTTTTTACGCGAAAAGGGGCGCTCTGGATTTCTTATCCCGAACTCAGGTTTTATATTGTTTGTAGGCGTTGATCAGTCCGTTCGTGGAACTGTCATGGCTGGTGATGATCCGGTCGTTTTTCAGTTCGGGCAGGATCACCTTGGCCATCACCTTGCCGAGTTCGACGCCCATCTGGTCGAACGAGTTGATATTCCAGATCACGCCTTGCGTGAAAATCTTGTGCTCGTAAAACGCGATCAGAGACCCCAATGTTTTCGGAGTCATTTTTTTATATAGGAAGGAATTGGAGGGTTTATTGCCGTCGAACACTTTCGAGGCGACCAGCACCCGGTCTTCCCGTTCTTCCGGCGACAGCCGGGCTTTGACTTCTTCCTCGGTCAGGCCGTTCATTAGCGCTTCCGGCTGGGCGAGGAAATTGGAGATCAGAATATCATGGTGCTCGGGCAGAGGATAATGGCTGTTCGCGGCGGCCATGAAATCGCACGGGATCAGCTTGGTGCCCTGATGGATCAACTGGAAAAAGGCGTGCTGGCCGTTGGTGCCAGGCTGGCCCCAGATGATCGGGCCGGTGCTGTAATCGACCCGATTGCCGTCCAGATCGACGCTTTTGCCGTTGCTTTCCATGTCGCCCTGCTGCAGGTAATCCGCGAAATAGCGCATCGACTGGTCGTAAGGAATCACCGCGTGCGAATCGGCGCCGAAAAAATTGTTATACCAGACGCCGAGCACGGCCATGATGACCGGAATGTTCTGGTTGAACGGCGTATGGCGAAAGTGCAGGTCGGCCTCATGGGCGCCTTGCAGCAATTCTTCGAAGTTGTCCATGCCAATGTACAGTGCGGTGGACAGGCCGACCGACGACCACAGCGAATAGCGGCCGCCGACCCAGTCCCAGAATTCGAACATGTTATTGGTATCGATGCCGAACCGGGCGACATTTTCCGCGTGCGTCGAGATCGCGACGAAATGTTTCGGAATCGATCCTTCGGATCCGGATCGCTCGATAAACCAGTTTCTGGCCGATCGGGCGTTCATCATGGTTTCCGGGGTGCTGAACGTTTTCGAGGTGACCACGAATAAAGTCGTCTCTGCGGACAAAGGCTTCAGTGTTTCGACCAGATTGGTCTGGTCTACATTCGAAACGTAGTGGACTTTGAGCTGATCCGAACCGTAAGGGGACAGTGCCGCGGATACCATTTTGGGACCCAGGCCGGAGCCGCCGATGCCGATGCTGACGATATCGGTGATGGCCCGGCCGCTGTAGCCTGTCCAGGCGCCCGATCTGACCGTTTCGCAAAAGGTGCGCATTTGGGCCAGTACGCGGTTGATGTCCGGCATTACATCCTTGCCGTCGACATACACGGGGGTGTTGCTGCGGTTACGAAGGGCCGTATGCAGAACGGCGCGGTGTTCAGTGATATTGATGATTTCACCGGTGAACATCGCCTCGATTTTCTGCCTGAGCCCTTGCGACTCGGCCAGGCCGACAAGGAGGGCGAGGGTTTCTTCGTGGATGCGGTTTTTGGAGTAATCGAAAATGATATCGTTGAATTGGAGAGAAAACTTTTTGAAGCGGTCCGGGTCTTTCCTGAAAACTTCCCGCATCGATTCGTTTTGAATGTGTTGAAAGTGGGTTTTGAGTGCGGTCCACGCTTTGGAATGAGTCAATGTCGACATTTTTAGGGACTCCAAATCTAAATAATCCGAATTATGGTGTAAGTCTAATTGGTACACTGCTGAAAAGCTGATTTAAAATTATAATCCATTGAAATTTAATGATTTCCAAAATTTACGGGGTTTGGGCTTACACCTCTCATAATCGAAATGGCGGCTGGTAACATGACTGCTTGTTTTAGCGCCGCTCACTTTATGGCCTTGCAAGCTCCTTGCTCCCCAACCACGGCCTCTCTGGCAACCCCGTTATTCAACTGCCTTTAATCGGCAAACCCTACCCTAATCCGAGTTCGGGATAAGCCATGCTGTCTGAGGTAACAGATTGACTTTGATAAGAGAGAGCTTGGTTTTGTTGTTTCTTATCCCGCACTCAGGTTTCAAGTAGGGTACGCTGTGCGTACCTTTTTCGGCGTTAACGGTACGCACAGCGTACCCTACGCAGTGATCCATCAGCCCCTGTCGATTCCCTTCAGATAGGTTGGCTAAAACAGATTTTTTTACGCGAAAAGGTGCGGGCTGGATTTCTTATCCCGAACTCAAGTTACCCTAACAGCACTCAGGTTCGAGCGAGCAGCGCCAGTACTGATCTTCCTTTTCGAATATGCGGCGACTTTCCTCCGGACCCCAGGAGCCTGCCGGGTAGGTGGCGATAGTGTCGCTCTCTACCGCCCAGGTTTGCAGGATGGGTTCGACAATGCGCCAGGCGTTTTCCACTTCGTCGAAGCGTAAAAACAGCGAACGGTCGCCAATCATCACATCGTGCAGCAAGTCCACATAAGCATCGATCGCTTTTTCATCGGGACTGCAGTAGCTGGCATCCAGGCTGGCGGTTCGGGTACGCATTTCCAGCCCCGGCTCTTTGATCGTCATTTCAATTTTGATGCATTCATCCGGCTGTATACCTAACAATACCCAATTGGGATTCATGCATTGAATGTGGGTGTTGCGGAAAAAGTTCATCGGCGGATGACGAAAGCTGATGGCAATGGTCGACCGGCTTTCGGCCATGCGCTTGCCGGTCCGCAGATAAAACGGTACCCCACGCCAGCGCCAGTTGTCCACATACAGTTTCATGGCGGCATAGGTCTCGGTTATGCTGCCAGCCGGAATATTGTCTTCTTCACGGTAGCTTTTGACCGGCTGGCTGTTGATGGTGCCCCGAGCATACTGGGCGCGAAAAGTATAGGCATGTACGGCGGATTTGGGGATTGGCCGCACCGACTTCAGCACCTTGACCTTTTCATCGCGCAGGGCTTCGGCGTCCATGGTGGCGGGTGGCTCCATGGCTACCATGGTCATTAATTGCAACAAATGACTTTGCAACATGTCGCGCATGGCACCGGCCTCGTCGTAATAGCCGCCGCGCGACTCGATACCAAATGCCTCGGAATGGGTAATCTGCACATGGTCGATATAATTACGGTTCCACAACGGCTCCAGCATGGCGTTGGCGAACCGGAATACCAGCAGGTTCTGCACCATGCCTTTGCCCAAATAATGATCGATGCGGTAGATCTGCTCTTCCGACAGGTACTGGCCGATACGGCTTTGCAAAACTTGGGCGCTTTCCAGATCGTAACCGAACGGTTTTTCGATGATTACCCGTCGCCAGCCCTCTTCCTGCTTCAACGCGTTGACCTGGCTCAACTGCTGGATGACGTTACCGAACTCGTTGGGGCTGATCGACAGATAAAAGGCGCAGTTTCTGGGAAACGTCGGCTGGCTCAGCAAAGTAGCCAGTCCCCTGTAGCATTCGGCATCGTCGATATCGCCTCTGTGGTATTCCAGCCGCGCGCAAAAGCGTTGAAAATGAGTTGCGTCCGGTTTGTCCCAGGCTTTGGCCTCGATCATTTGCCTGACCTCTGCCAGCCATTGCGCACGATCCCAGGGCCGCCGTCCGATGGCAACAATTTTGGTGGAGGCGGGCAGTTTGTCCTCCATTTCCAGGTGATACAGCGCCGGTATCAGTTTGATGCGGGATAAGTTGCCGGTTGCGCCAAAAATGACATAAGTGCAAGAATCGTCGGTCATGATCGTTGGTGGGTTTGAAACTGGAAAAACCGGAGCTGCCCCGTTGCTATCGTTTATACCGTGTAGGTGGAGGAAGCGGTCTTGCCGCCGCGCCCGGTCCAGTCGGTATGGAAAAACCGGCCGCGCGGCTGGTCAATGCGCTCGTAGCTGTGGGCGCCAAAATAGTCGCGCTGGGCTTGCAGCAGATTGGCGGGCAGACGGGCGCTGCGGTAACCATCGTAATAAGCCAGTGCGCTGGAAAACGCCGGGGTGGGGACGCCCAGTTCGATGGCGGTCATCACCGCCTTGCGCCAACCCGCCTCGGCCGTTTGCATGGCGTTGGCGAAAAAGTCGGCCAGTAGCAGGTTTTCCAGTTGCGGATTGTCGGTGTAAGCCTGTTTGATGTCACCCAGAAACGCGCTGCGGATGATACAACCCCCACGCCACATCAGAGCAATATCACCATAGTTAAGTGTCCACCGGTATTCGCTGGCCGCTTCGCGCATCAGGCGGAAACCCTGGGCGTAGGAAATGATCTTGGACGCATACAGGGCCTGACGGATGGCTGCGATCATTTCCGCCTTATCGCCGTCGAAACGTTTGAGCGTGCGCGGCAGACGCTCGGCAGCACGGACCCGCTCGTCTTTCATGGCCGACAAGCAGCGGGCGAACACGGCTTCTCCAATCAGCGTCAGCGGAATCCCCAGTTCCAGCGCGTTGATGCCTGTCCATTTGCCGGTGCCTTTCTGACCGGCGCTATCCAGTATCTTGTCCAGCAACGGCTGCCCGTCGCTGTCCTGATAGGCGAGAATATTGGCGGTAATTTCAATCAGGTAAGAACTGAGTTCGGCCTTATTCCACTCGGCAAACACGCCGGCACATTCCTCAGCCGTCAGTCCAAGCCCATCGGTCAATAACTGATAGGCTTCGCAGATCAGCTGCATATCGCCGTATTCAATACCGTTGTGCACCATTTTCACATAATGTCCGGCGCCCTGATCGCCTACCCACTGACAACAAGGTTCGTCATTCACCTTGGCGCTGATGGCCTGCAAAATGGGTTTGACCCGCTCCCAGGCCTGTGGATTGCCGCCCGGCATGATCGATGGTCCGTGGCGCGCGCCTTCTTCGCCACCAGAAACCCCGGTGCCGATATACAAAATACCCTGTTGTTTCAACGCATCGGTACGGCGATTGGTATCGGTATAGAGCGAATTACCGCCGTCGACAATCATGTCGCCGGGTACCAGCAAGGGAACCAGTTGTTCAATGTATTGATCCACCACCGCCCCGGCCTTGACCATCAGCATCACAATGCGCGGCGCAGCCAGTTGGTCCACCAGTTCCGGCAACGAATAGGCGGCAACCACCTGAGTGCCGGCAGCCTGCCCCTTGATGAATTCATCGGTTTTGTCGGCACTGCGGTTATGCACAGTCACCTTGAAGCCGTGATCGTTCATGTTCAAAACCAGGTTTTGCCCCATTACCGCCAGGCCAATCAGGCCAATATCCGCCTTGGTCATCGGAAATCCTCCTTAATGTGTCATAGAAAAAATATTGCAAACTGTTGACGCCGGTTGAGAAGCCGGCGACATTTCTTCAATAGTGTGCCCCAACTGCTCCTCGGCCAGTTTCTCGGTAAGGAACAGGGTATGTTCGGCCATGTATCAACAAGCATGCCCGAAAGGAAAAATACTGATTCAATCCGCCAAAAGAGCGGCTGCGTGATGCCGAAGGTGATCCTCGATGAAGCTGGCGATGAAGTAATAGCTGTGGTCGTAGCCGGGTTGGCGCCGGAGGGTCAGGGGGTAGCCGGCTTCGGTGCAGGCCGCTTCCAAGGCCTCGGGCTTGAGCTGTTCGACAAGGAAATTGTCGTCCTGCCCTTGGTCCACCAGCAGGAGCAGGCGCTCGCGGGCGGTGGCGATCAACTCGCAGGCATCCCAGGCGCGCCAAAGGGTTTCGTCCGTTCCCAGGTAATGGGTAAAAGCCTTGCGCCCCCAAGGACAGTCCCCGGGATGGGTGATCGGGGAAAAAGCCGACACCGAGCGGTAGCGTCCCGGGTTGCGCAGAGCACAGACCAGTGCCCCGTGTCCCCCCATGGAGTGGCCGCTGATTGCCCGGTTCTTGGTAACCGGAAAATGAGCCTCGATCAAGCCCGGCAATTCGTTCACCACGTAGTCGTGCATGCGGTAGTTGCGATTCCAGGGCTCTTCCGTCGCATCGACATAGAAGCCGGCGCCAAGGCCGAAGTCCCAGGCGCCTTCGGGATCACCGGGCACCTGCTCGCCGCGGGGACTGGTATCGGGAGTCACGATGGCGATGCCCAGGGCCGCCGCTACCCGCTGGGCTCCTGCTTTCTGCACGAAGTTTTCATCGGTACAGGTGAGGCCCGAGAGCCAGTATAGAACCGGCACCGGGCTCTGCTCCGCCGCGGGCGGAAGATAGATGGAGAAAGTCATCTCGCAGCCCACGGATAGAGCATGATGGCTATAGCGTTGCTGCCAGCCGCCAAAAGATTTACTGGAGGCGACGAGGTTGAGTGTTTCTTTCATGAGTTATCCGTAATTTGTTCCATTTCGATAGGCTGAATGCCCGAGCGTTGAAGTAATAATTCAACTGTTTTTGTTTTGCCCCGTTGAATCTGTTTAATCTGCCGATTCAAAAGTGCTATAGCGCTGTGGTGCTTCGCGGCCTGTTTTTTGTGCCACGCCATGTGCTCGCGTAGTTGGTCAATAGTCATTCGGGTTCACCATCGAAAATCAGACTGGCATTGTGCGCATCGTCACGCAGGCTGCAGGCAAACAGCAACGATCTTGTGGCCGTCCAGGTCGCGTGCGTAAGTCGCGTAGGCATTGGGGGCGAAGCTGCGGGGGCCGGGAGCGCCGGCGTCCTGCCCACCAGCGGCCAGGGCGCGCTTGTGGAACTCGTCCACCGCCGCCCGGCTGGGTGCCGCAAAGCTCACCGTGACCCCGTTGCCGACGCTGGCCGGCTGGCCGTCGGCGGGTTTCAGCACGAAAAACTCGGGCGCGGATTCTCCCCAGATGGCGGCTGTCTCCGAGTCGGCCACTCGTTGGTAGGCAAGGGCGGAAAGCACTTGGTCGTAAAAGGCGCGGGCCCGTTCCAGGTCGTTGGTGCCGACGGTGATGTGGGTAAAGATGGCCATGCAAGTCTCCTGCGATTGAGTGGATCAGTGGTTGAAATGAATAACGGTACGGATGCTCTTGCCTTCGTGCATCAGATCGAAGGCTTGGTTAATATCTTCCAGCCCCAGGGTGTGGGTGATGAAGACGTCCAGGGGAATCTCGCCACGCTGGGCACGCTCCACATAGCCTGGCAGCTCCGAGCGGCCGTGCACCCCGCCGAAGGCGGAGCCACGCCAGACCCGGCCGGTGACCAGTTGGAAAGGACGGGTGCAGATTTCCTCGCCGGCGCCGGCGACACCGATGATCACGGATTGCCCCCAGCCCTTGTGGCAGGATTCCAATGCGGAACGCATCACCTTTACATTGCCGATGCACTCGATGGAGTAATCCACGCCGCCGTCGGTGAGATCGACGATGACCTCCTGAATCGGCCGGTCGTAGTCCAGCGGGTTGAGGCAATCGGTGGCGCCGAGTTGTTGGGCGATCTCGAATTTGGCCGGATTGATGTCCACGGCGACGATACGCGAGGCTTTGGCCATCACCGCGCCGATGATTGCGGAGAGCCCGATGCCCCCGAGGCCGAACACGGCGACGGTCGCGCCTTCCTCCACTTTGGCGGTGTTCATGACTGCGCCGATACCGGTGGTCACCCCGCAGCCCAGCAGGCACACTTTCTCCAGCGGCGCCTCCTTGTTAATCCGGGCCACTGCGATTTCCGGCAGCACGGTGTATTCGGAGAAGGTAGAGGTGCCCATGTAGTGGAAGATGGGTTTGCCGTCCTTGCTGAAGCGGCTGGTGCCGTCGGGCATCAGGCCCTTGCCCTGGGTAGCGCGGATGGCCTGGCATAGGTTGGTCTTCCCGGACAGGCAAAACTTACACTTGCCGCATTCCGGCGTGTACAGGGGAATGACGTGGTCGCCCACTGCCACGGAGGTGACACCTTCGCCAACCGCCTCGACGATACCGCCCCCCTCGTGACCGAGGATGGCGGGAAAGATGCCTTCCGGATCGGCGCCGGACAGGGTATAGGCATCGGTATGGCAAACACCGGTGGCGACAATGCGCACCAGCACCTCGCCCGCCTTCGGCGGGGCCACATTGACTTCAGTTACTTCCAGGGGCCGGCCACTGCCCCAGGCAATAGCCGCACGAGATTTGATCATTTTGCACCTACGATTTTGCGTTAATTAACTTGGTCAAAGATTCCGGCGGCCCCGTCAATGAATCCTTCACAATAAGCGTCATTTGCACTGCCCGGAAGATTCAGTGAAAGTGTCTCGGATAAGCGCTGGAGACGGCTGTGAGCCCCTTCCGACGGCTGCCAGAAGGCCACCGGTCTCAGGTCAGCAATCCGTTTTAAGTCGTCATAAGTAGCGGATTCCAATGCCCAATGCTCTCCCTGTGCGAATCCCTCAGCCCGTTGACGCTCTGAGTTGGATTTTTTGCTTACCTTCAAACGCTCGATACCTGCTTCTAGGTTCATATGCTTTCTTTTTAAGTTCTCGATGGATACAGCGGTCTCGAATGCTTCCTTGGCAATAGCGGACCAGTTGAGGTCAAGTTCGTCCATGCTGACCTTGAGTTCGTCCGGGACAGAGATATTGATTCGTGCCATTTTTTGCTCCGATAGTCATCATATGGCGCATACTATATCACTTATGCTCTAAAATTGTATATATGCGCATAAAAATATATATATGCGCATTTGACTCCTGATCGAGTCTCAGGCTTTTTCAATTCGCTATAGTTTGTGTCTATGAGACGCGCCTACGGTTACGTCATCGACTTTCTCGATTTGTATTATCAAAACCGGCACTGGTCCGCGTTCATAGTTGTGGTTCTTATCAAGGCGCGAACTGCAGTAGAAAGCTTCAGACAAAATGATACGATGATCGTTATGCAGTTACCTTTGAGCGCGTATTGTGCATGGATTCACCATTGAGCGCTGCGGTAGACATTGTGAACGAGGCGTTCCAGTATGGCGTCCCCCAGCGTATGATTACCTACAATTTCATACCAACCCTTAACAGGTAACTGGCTCATAATAACCACGCACCCACGTCCACACACGATGAAAAACATGGATCAAAAACCCGATTTCAAGCGCAATCCGCTGCCCTTGCCCAACGGCCACGATAAGGTGCTGCTGCATTCCTGCTGCGCGCCCTGCAGCGGGGAGGTCATGGAGGCGATGGTGGCTTCCGGTATCGATTTCACCATCTTCTTCTACAACCCCAACATCCACCCACGCAAGGAATACGAGCTGCGCAAGCACGAGAACATCCGCTTCGCGGAGCAGTTCGGCGTGCCCTTCGTCGATGCCGATTACGACCGCGACAACTGGTTCGCGCACGCCAAAGGCATGGAACACGAACCCGAACGCGGCGTCCGCTGCACCATGTGCTTCGACATGCGTTTCGAGCGGACTGCCTTATACGCGCACGAGCACGGTTTCCCGGTCATCACCAGTTCGCTGGGCATTTCGCGCTGGAAGGACATGCGGCAGATCAACGGCTGCGGCCACCGCGCCGCCGCGCACTACCCAGACCTGCTGTACTGGGACTATAACTGGCGCAAGGGCGGCGGTTCGGCGCGCATGATCGAAATCAGCAAACGGGAAAACTTCTACCAGCAGGAGTATTGCGGATGCGTCTATTCGTTGCGCGACACCAATGACCATCGTTTGGCGATGGGGCGCGAACGCATCCGGTTGGGCGTGCTGTACTACGGTAAGGAAGAAGCCGCGCCCGTGGCCGGCCCCGATGCAGACGATATGATGTGACGAGAAGAACATGAGCTATCCTTTCGTCGACCTCGTCGATGACTGTCTGGCCGGGCGTGACTGGCAACAATGACGGCGGTGCTGTCCGAGGACAACCAGGCCCGGCTGAGCCTGATTCGTGACCGGCGGCCCAAGTCGCTGACGGCGCTGGCCGAGTTGACCGGGCGGCAGATACTCAACTTGTCGCGCTCGCTGCGGATGATGGGGGGCTACGGCTTGGGATTTGGTTAAAAATAACTTACACTTATCGTTCCCACGCAGAGCGCTCGTCGTTATACATATCGTATCCGCCCATTCAATATTCCATCAAATACAACCTTATTGTAGGGTACGCTGTGCGTACCTTTTGAGCTTTGAGAAGGTACGCACAGCGTACCCTACAGCGGGAAATCATTGTTGACGGAATCTTTATGTGGAAGCCGGCGGGAGTCCAAAGCTCGCTTTGGTTCGCTCCTCTATCACGTTCAAAGCAAGCTTTGAACTCCACTGCTTGAGCTTTACAGGACTTGTGTGTAACGATGAGCGTGGGAACGATGAGGGCGAAACTCCGGAGGTTAATTTCGACCGAGTCTTTAGTCAAGCTCAAACGCGACGGACACGGCTTGGAGCCGGTGGCGCTGGTGACGGAATTTCTGATCGTGCCGAACGACCCGGCATGCACATAGGACAGGACACGATGGCACAGAACGACAACAACGGCGGCAACCTCGGCTTCGAGGCGGAACTGTTCAAGGCCGCCGACAAGCTGCGCGGCAACATGGAGCCCAGCGACTACAAGCACGTCGCGCTGGGCCTGATCTTCTTGAAATACATCTCCGATGCTTTCGAGGCCCGCCACGCCGAGTTGCTGGCCGAGGATGCCGCTGCCGCCGAAGACAAGGACGAATACCTTGCCGACAACATCTTCTGGGTACCGAAGGAAGCCCGTTGGTCGCACCTGCAAGCCAACGCCAAGCAGTCGAGCATCGGCACGCTGATCGACGACGCCATGCGCGCCATCGAGAAAGACAACGAATCCCTCAAGAGCGTGCTGCCCAAGGACTACGCCCGCCCCGCACTCAACAAGGTGATGCTGGGCGAGTTGATCGATTTGATTTCCGGCATCGATTTGCAACCCGTAGGGGCGAATAATCATTCGCCCCTACCAACGGCAAAATCTCACGATGTGCTCGGCCGCGTCTACGAATACTTCCTCGGCCAGTTCGCCGGCGCGGAAGGCAAGCGCGGCGGCGAGTTCTACACGCCGCGCTCCGTGGTGCGCACGCTGGTCGCTTTGCTGGAGCCGTATCAAGGACGCGTCTATGACCCCTGCTGCGGCAGCGGCGGCATGTTCGTGCAGAGCGAAAAGTTCGTCGCCGAACACGGCGGGCGTATTGGTGACATCGCCATCTACGGACAGGAAAGCAACTACACCACCTGGCGGCTGGCGAAGATGAACCTCGCGGTGCGCGGCATCGATTCGGACATCAAGTGGAACAACGAAGGCAGCTTCCACAAGGACGAGCTGCGCGACCTGAAAGCCGACTTCATCCTCGCCAACCCGCCTTTCAACATCAGCGACTGGGGCGGCGACAGATTGCGCGAGGACGTGCGCTGGCAATACGGCGCGCCGCCAGTGGGCAACGCCAACTACGCATGGTTGCAGCACATCTTCCACCACCTCGCGCCGCACGGCTTTGCGGGCGTGGTGCTCGCCAACGGTTCCATGAGTTCGCAGCAAAGCGGCGAAGGCGACATCCGCAAGGCGATGATCGAGGCGGGCTCGGTGGATTGCATGGTCGCGTTGCCCGGCCAGTTGTTCTATTCTACGCAGATTCCGGCCTGCTTGTGGATACTGGCCAAAGACCGCAGCAACGGTCTGGTCAAGAAAACCAGGCTGCGCGACCGGCGTGGCGAAGTGCTGTTCATCGACGCGCGCAAAATGGGCGTGCTGGTGGACAGGACGCGCCGCGAACTGACGGACGATGAAATCGCCCGCATCGCCGCTACCTACCACGCATGGCGCGGCGAAGCCGACGCGGGCGAATATTTGGATATTCCCGGTTTTTGCAAATCCGCCACACTGGACGAAATCCGCAAGCACGGCCATGTCCTCACGCCGGGCTGCTATGTCGGCGCCGAGGCGACGAGGACGACGAAGCCTTCGATGACAAGATGCGGCGTCTGACCGCGCAACTGGCCGAACAAATGGCGCGCGGCGCGGAACTGGATGCCGTCATCCGCGACAAGCTGAAAGGACTGGGTTATGGCCTCTAAGAAAAAAACGGAAGTCAGCCTCACCCGCAGTTCGGCTGCTGAATACCTGACTTTCGTGGCTGCGAGCGGCGAAGGCGGGGTCGAGGCGGTCTATGCCGACGAAAACGTATGGCTGACCCAGAAGATGATGGGTACGCTCTACAACGTGGAAACACACACCATCAACTACCACTTGAAGAAAATCTTCTCCGACAGCGAACTGGAGGAGTCGGCAGTTATTCGAAATTTTCGAATAACTGCGGCGGACGGCAAGACCTACGACACCAAGCACTACAACCTCAAGGCCATCATCGCCGTGGGTTACAAGGTCAACAGCGAGCGTGCCGTGCAGTTCCGCAAATGGGCTACCGACGTGGTGTCGGAGTTCGCCATCAAAGCCTACGTGATGGATGCCGAACGGTTGAAGTCCGGCAGCGTGCTGACCACGCAATACTTCGAGGAGCAACTGGAGCGCGTCCGTGAAATACGGATGTCCGAGCGTAAGTTCTATCAGAAGATCACCGACATCTATTCCGCCGCGCTGGACTACGACCGCAACGCCGCCACCACCAAACGCTTCTTCGCCAGCGTGCGGAACAAAATGCACTACGCCATCCACGGCCACACGGCAGCCGAGGTCATCGTGGCGCGCGCCGATGCCTACAAGCAGTTCATGGGCTTGACCACCTGGAAAGATGCGCCCCACGGCAAGATCCAGAAATACGATGTTTCGGTTGCCAAGAACTACCTTTCGGCGTTCGAGCTGGAGCAACTGGAACGCATGGTTTCGGCCTACCTGGATTTCGCCGAGAGCATGGCCAAGCGCCACATCCCGCTGACGATGGAGGATTGGGAAACGCGGCTCAACAGCTTCATCGAACTGTTCGACTATGGGCTATTGAAGGACGCCGGCAAAGTGACGGCGGAAATCGCCAAGCTGCACGCCGAAACCGAGTTCGAGAAATACCGCATCGTGCAGGACCGGCTGTTCGAGAGCGACTTCGACCGCTTTCTGGCGCTGGAGCGGCAGACACAGGCGATTGCCAAGCCTGCCAAGGCGGTAAAGCCGAAGGGGAAGAAGCCATGAACACTCACCGGCCTGATTCCAGTGCCTCGTTCTTGATGGGCATAAAGGAGGCTGCGGTTCAAATTAACAAGCTCCACGTTCAGATGGCCCGTGAAATTGAGCCGATGGTTAAGCACATCATCCGCTCAGGTTCCCTCGACGCCCATGAAATTGAAAGAGTACTTGACCATCTATTGGACTGTGCTTGCGTGTCGCAGGGACTGAAATTGTTCAAAGATCTGTGCCGCTATTACTTTGCCCAGAATCCGGCGGCGGTGGCGCGCTATGTGAACGCCTACCGTGACCTGTGGGATGAAGACGCGGAGGTGAGGAAATGAACCGTGAGAAGATGGGGGGACTGGGTTATGGCATCTGAGTGGACTTCCGTCACGCTCGGTGAAGTGACGAAATGGCTTTCGGGCGGCACGCCCAACAAAGCCACGCCCGAATTTTGGAATGGCGACATTCCGTGGATAAGCGCCAACTCAATGCACGACATTCGCATTGACGACTCGGACTTGAAAATCACGCTGCAAGGTCTTAAAAGCGGCTCGCGCTGGGCGAAGAAAGATTCCGTATTGCTGTTGGTTCGCGGCGGTGCACTTCACAATCGGCTACCTGTTGGCATTGCAACTCGCGATGTTGCGTTCAATCAGGATGTCAAAGCACTGGTTGCAGATGAGACGAAGCTCGACCCGTGGTTTTTGCTCTACTGGCTTCTCGCAAATCAAGAGTTCCTTCTTGAATCCATCGTTGAGTTCACAGGCATAGGCGCTGGCAAGCTCGATACCAAGCGTATGCAGGCACTTGAAGTGAAGCTGCCGCCGCTAGAAGTACAGAGAGAAATTCTCGGCATAGTGAAAACGCTCGACGACCGCATCGACAACCTGCGCCGAACCAACGCCACGCTGCAAGCCATCTCTAGCGCGTTGTTCAAGTCGTGGTTCGTGGATTTCGCGCAACCCGTAGGGGCGAATAATTATTCGCCCCTACATCATTCGCCCCTACACGGCGTGCCGCAAGAGGACATGCAGGAATCGGAACTGGGCTTGATTCCGAAGGGGTGGCGGGTGGCTTCTCTCGACGCGATTGCGGACTACCTCAACGGTCTGGCGCTGCAAAAATTTCCGCCCGAAAGCGAGACCGAGTTCCTGCCCGTCATCAAAATCGCCCAGCTTCGTGCGGGCAACACCGACGGAGCGGACAGGGCCAGCGCGCGCATCAAGTCCGAATACATCGTCGAGGATGGCGATGTGCTGTTCTCGTGGTCGGGTTCGCTGGAGGTCGAGGTGTGGACGGGCGGGCGCGGCGCGTTGAACCAGCACCTATTCAAGATTACCTCGCGCGAAGTGCCCAAGTGGTTCTACTACTTCGCTACACGCCAGCACCTTGCGGACTTTCGCGCCATCGCCGCAGGCAAGGCCACCACGATGGGGCATATCCAGCGCGGCCACCTCAGTGCCGCCAAAGTTGCCGTGCCGCCGCCGGATGAAATGGCGAAGGCAGATGCCGTCATCACGCCACTGTTCGAGCAGAAAATCAACAACGCATTGCAAGCGCGAACCCTCGCCACCCTGCGCGACACCCTACTGCCGAGGCTGATCTCCGGCAAGCTGCGGGTGGGTGTAGGGGCGAATAATTATTCGCCCCTACCGGGTGCGTCGAACACACGGACGAATATCGGAAATGACGTGGAAACGAATAATCATTCGATCCTGAAATCCCGGCCTAACATATCGAATATGAAGGTACGACGTGACGAACGGTAATTCAAAAAACCGCCGCCGGTCAATCCGCCTAAAAGGATATGACTATTCGCAGGCTGGGGCGTATTTCATTACCATCTGCACCGGTGGACGCGCCTGCCTGTTTGGTGAAATCGCAGGTACGGAAATGCGGTTGAATGATGCGGGGCAAATGGCGCAACAGTGTTGGCGCGCCATTCCCGATCATTTTCCGTTGGTGGAATTGGACGAATTTGTGATCATGCCGAATCACGTTCACGGGATTTTGTGGATCGCTGGGGTAGGGGCGAATAATCATTCGCCCCTACATTCGCCCCTCCCTCCGTCACGTTCACCACAACATCCGCGGGGGACGTCAAAAACCATTGGCTCGGTGGTTCGCGGTTTCAAAATCGGCGTGACCAAATGGATGCGGGAAAACCATTTCGATGGTTCCGTCTGGCAGCGGAATTATTACGAACACGTCATCCGCGACGATGAATCCCTGAATCTCATCCGGCAATATATTCTCGACAATCCGGCGCAATGGATGAACGATCATGACAATCCGGCTGTAGGGGCGAATAATCATTCGCCCCTACAGGATAATCATTCGCCCCTACAGAGTGACGGCAACCGCAAGGAACCGCGCTGATGCCCGCCTACCAGCCGCCTTTCCAGTTGACCCACCGCATGACCGCGCAGATGTCGCGTATCTCCGAATTACTGGGCGAATGGAACGCGATTAATCGGAATACACTGGTGCCGCAACTGCGTCGTGGCAACCGTATCCGCAGCCTGCATGCTTCGCTGGCGATCGAGCAGAACACGCTGACGCTGGAACAGGTCACGGCGGTGCTGGACGGCCGAATCGTGCTGGGTTCGCCGCGCGAAATCCAGGAAGTACGCAATGCCTTCGCGGCTTACGAGGCGATGGAACGGTGGCTACCGCATCGCGCCGAGGATGTGTTGGCCGCCCATGCGTTGATGATGGCGGCACTGGTCGATGATGCCGGACGTTGGCGGCGCGGCAGCGTTGGCGTGATGGCGGGCGACAAACTGGTGCACATGGCTCCGCCCGCCCGTCGCGTACCGGACTTGATGCACGATTTGCTGCACTGGCTGGAGACGACGGACGCGCATCCGCTGATCGCCTCGACCGCGTTCCATTACGAATTCGAGTTCATCCACCCTTTCAGCGACGGCAACGGGCGCATGGGGCGCTTGTGGCAAACCCTGATCCTGAGTCGCTGGCAGCCGATGCTGGCTTATCTGCCGGTAGAAACGGTCATCAAGCGCCGCCAGCAGGAGTACTACGACCAACTGGGCATGGCGGATGCGAAAGCCGATTGCTCCGGTTTTATCGAGTTTTTGCTGGATGCCATCGAGACGGGTTTGCGGGATGCCATTCAGATCGAAAATGCAGAAAAGACGCCGGTAGAAACGCCGGTAGAAACACCGGTAGAAAAGTCCGCCAAGACGCCACAACGGATTCTGGCCCTGCTTCGGCAACAGCCGGAATTGACGCTGGCCGACATCGCGCAAGCCATCGGACGTTCGCCGCGCGCCGTGGAGCGCGCCGCCGCCAAGCTGCAAACCGAAGGCAAGCTGCGTTACCACGGCCCGAAAAAAGGCGGGCGTTGGATGGTGCTGGATGACGACAAAGCCAAAGGAAGGCGCTGATGGCCTTTCTGTCCGAAGCCGAAGTCGAACAAACCCTGCTGGAACAACTGCGCGGGCTGGGCTACGCCGTTGCGTCTGACGAGTCCATCGGCCCCGACGGCAGCGCGCCGGAACGCGACAGCCACGATGTCGCGGTGCTGCACAAGCGGCTGGAAGACGCCGTGCTGCGGCTCAACCCGAACCTGCCGCCGGACGCGCGCGCCGATGTGCTGCGCAAATTGACCCAATCCGTCTTCCCCGCCCTGCTGGAAGAAAACCGCCGCCTCCACACGTTGCTGGTTGAAGGCGTGGACGTGGAATATCTCGGCAAGGATGGCGTGCTGACGGCGGGCAAAGTTACGCTATTGGATTTCGAGCAGCCGGAATGCAACGACTGGCTGGCGGTCAACCAGTTCGTGGTCATCAACGGCCAGGTCAACCGCAGGCCGGACGTGGTGCTGTTCGTCAACGGCCTGCCGCTGTCGGTGATCGAACTGAAGGCGCCGGGCAGCGCGGGCGCCCATCTGGCGGGCGCGTTCAACCAGTTGCAGACCTACAAGCGGCAGATTCCGGCGCTGTTCCACACCAATGCGCTGCTGGTCATGTCCGACGGCATCGCCGCGCGCGTGGGGCCGCTGTCCGCCGATCTGGAACGCTTCATGCCGTGGCGCACCACGGATGGCAAGGACATTGCGGCTAAAGGCACGCCGGAATTGGCGACGTTGATTGAAGGCGTGTTTGAGCATCAACGTTTTCTGGATTTGTTGCGCTGGTTCACGGTGTTTGGCGAGCGCGACTCCGGTTTGGTAAAAATCATTGCCGGTTATCACCAGTTCCATGCGGTGAACCTGGCGGTGGAATCCACGGTGCGCGCGGCGGCGCAAATACAGGACATGGCCGAAGACCCGGCGAATTATGGTTTGCCTTCCGTGCGCGATCAGAAACCGGGCGACCGCAGAGCCGGCGTGATCTGGCACACGCAGGGTTCCGGCAAGAGCCTGCTGATGGCTTTCTACGCCGGGCGGCTGGTGAAGCACCTGGCGATGGAGAATCCGACGCTGGTCGTGCTGACCGATCGCAACGATCTGGACGACCAGTTGTTCGCCACCTTCTCGATGTGCCGCGACCTGATCCGCCAGACGCCGGTACAGGCCGAAGGCCGCGAGCATTTGCAGCAACTGTTGGCGAGGGCATCGGGCGGCGTGATTTTCACCACCTTGCAGAAATTCGGCGAGGTGGACGGGCCTTTGACCATGCGCCGCAACGTGGTCGTCATCGCCGATGAAGCGCACCGTTCGCAGTACGGCTTTCGGGCGAAGGTGGACGCGAAGACCGGCGAAGTGTCCTACGGCTTCGCCAAATACCTGCGCGACGCCTTGCCCAATGCCTCGTTAATCGGCTTCACCGGTACCCCCATCGAGGCGGCGGACGTGAACACTCCGGCGGTGTTCGGCAATTACATCGACGTGTACGACATCAGCCGGGCGGTGGAAGACGGCGCGACGGTGCCGATCTACTACGAATCGCGGCTGGCGCGCATCGAACTGGACGAAGACGAAAAGCCGAAGCTCGACGCCGAGGTGGAGGCATTGACCGAGGAAGAGGCCGTCACCGAGCAGGAAAAACTGAAGGCGAAATGGGCGACGGTCGAAAAGCTGGTCGGCAGCGAAAAACGCCTCGCGCTGGTGGCAAAGGATTTGGTGGCGCATTTCGAGGACAGGCTGGCCGCGCTGGATGGCAAGGCAATGGCCGTGTGCATGAGCCGCCGTATCTGCGTGGCGTTGTACGACGCCATCGTCAAGCTGCGCCCGGACTGGCACAGCGCCGACGACACTGCCGGAGCGGTCAAGATCGTGATGACCGGCGCGGCCAGCGATCTGCACGAATGGCAGCAGCACATCGGCAACAAGGTCCGGTGCGAGCTGCTCGCCAAGCGCGCCCGCGATGCGAAAGATCCGCTGAAGCTGGTGATCGTGCGCGACATGTGGCTGACCGGCTTCGATGCGCCGTGCATGCACACGATGTACGTGGACAAGCCGATGCAGGGCCACGGACTGATGCAGGCCATCGCCCGCGTGAATCGCGTGTTCCGCGACAAGCCTGCGGGCCTGATCGTGGATTACATCGGCATCGCGCAAAGCCTGAAATCGGCGCTGGCGCAGTATTCGGCGCGCGATCAGGAAACCACGGGCGTTGACGAAGCCGAAGCTGTCGCGGTGTTGATGGAAAAGTACGAAGTGGTGCATGACATGTACCACGGTTTCGACTACGTCACGGCCTTGAACGGCACGCCGCGGCAGCGGTTAGCGATGATGGCCGGAGCCATCGAATGGATACTCGACAAACAGCAGCAATGGGCGGCAGCTGAAACCACTGACGAAGGCAAGAAGAACGCCCAGCGCCGCTATCAGGGTGCGGTGCTGGCCTTGTCCAAGGCGTATGCGCTGGCATCGGCCTCGGACGAAGCGCGCGGCATCCGCGAGGAAGTGGGTTTCTTCCAGGCCATCCGCGCCGCGCTGGTCAAGTCGGCCACCGGCTCCGGCATCACCTCGCAGGAACGTGATTTCGCCATCCAGCAGATCGTCAGCCGCGCGGTGGTCTCGACCGAAATCGTGGACATCCTGAAGGCGGCGGGTATCCAGTCGCCGGACATTTCCATCCTGTCCGACGAATTCCTCGCCGAAGTGCGGCAGATGGGCAAGAAGAATCTGGCGCTGGAAGCGTTGCGCAAGCTCATCAACGACGGCATCCGCTCGCGCAGCAAGGCCAATATCGTCGAGACGCGGGCGTTTTCGGAACGGCTGGAAGATGCCGTGGCGCGCTACCACGCCAATGCCATCACCACCGCCGAGGTGTTGCAGGAACTAATCCAATTGGCGAAGGATATCCGCGCCGCCCGGCAACGCGGCGAGGAGCAGGGCCTGAGCGACGAGGAAATCGCCTTCTACGACGCGCTGGCCGAGAACGAATCGGCGGTTCAGGCGATGGGCGACGATAAGCTCAAAGTCATCGCCCACGAACTGCTGGTCAACCTGAAAAGCAACATCTCGGTAGACTGGGCGCACCGTGAATCCGCCCGCGCCCGGCTGCGCGTGCTGGTCAAGCGCATCCTGCGCAAGTACGGCTACCCGCCCGACTTGCAGGACGCGGCGGTACAGACCGTGTTGCAACAGGCCGAGGCGCTCTCGGCCGGATGGATTTAGAGGTTCCGCTCATGGCCGACGACGCTCTCGCACAATCCGATGCCGACACCTTGCTGCGCATGGAGAAGGTTCCGGTTTCCTCCCCTGACGCGGACGAGGCATCCGGCCAGAGGGCTTCTTGAGGGGGCGCGACATCCTCATGCCGTCGCGCGATCCGGCAAGACGCCAGAGGCATTAATAAAGTCTCCGGGTCATTCAGTTTCGTCTTTCTTTGACGGCACAGGACAGGGCGATGAGCGTGAAGTTTTGTCATCTTTGGCAGGCACTGGACAAGGCGACGAGCGCGAGGCCTTGTCATCTTTGGAAGGTACAGGACAGGGCGATGCTTCGCGCGACGCCTTCAGGGTGCTGCCCGCCGCGGCGTATTCATTGAGATCGCCCGCCGTGGCCTCGGGAAACTGAACGTGGATTCCCCAGTCCAGCGGTTGGTCCTGGGTATAGCGCTTGCCCAATTTCTGAGCGATTTGAGCCCGCGCCAATTCGACGCCGAGATAAAACGCGTGCCCGCCATCGTTTTCGACGCCCAAATGCGGAAACAGCGCGAAGGGATCGCTGTCCGTCCACAGTCCGTTGCGATTGAAGATATGCACGCCTTCGGTGGAAATCATGATGCGGAAGCTCGGATCGCGGATGGCGGTCTGTAATTCTTGTATTTCCGCGAACGACAGCGGAAACGGCGCCCGCTCGTGCAGCGCCATCAAACCGTCGTCGATATGTTTCGGCAGGCGGTTGCTTTCCCGTGCGGCCAGCATGATGCGGCGGATAAGATCGGCTTCCTTGATGGCCTTGCAGGCATGCTTGCTGACTTGCGTCGCCAAAATATGGCGTACGTGCAGCTCCGAGCAAATGCCCAGCAGCATGCCGTTCATCCCGGCGGTATCGATATGAGTCAATTCCGTGAGATTGCCCACGCCCATCATGATTTCCACGTCGGGATGCAGCCGCCGCACCTCGTGGTAGCGGACAATCGAGTCGGTAAAGCCAAAGTGGATCGGATCGAGTATCGGATCGACGATGAATGGCCTACCCTTGTCCTGCATTTTGGCAATGACGCGGTCAAGAGAATCCATATCGGCGTGCGGAGTGGAAATCAACACCGGCGTCGAGGCCACCTCATCCGCGATCCACAAAGTCTCTTCATTCAGGCTCAACAGAAAATCGGCGCCGGCGCGTCCCGCCAGCAGCAGGTTTTCAGGATCGAGCGAATCGACGCTGACCAAGAAACCCTCGCTCTTCAACGCCTTGATCGCGTCGGCCAAATGCGGAAACGGCGTCGCCGGCAAACAGCCCAGGTCGATCACGTCCGCGCCGTCTCGCCGGTAAGCCTCGGCGCGGCGAATGATGGCGGCGACATCGATATGGGGCGCTTCGACGACCTCGCCGAAAATGCGCAGTTCATAGCGGCTTAAATCCGGGCGCTGCCGGGCTTTGCCAAAAAATTCGGGCAGATCGTTCAACTCTTCCGGTCCTCGTTCAACGGGTATTCCAAGATGCTGGGACAACGCTTCCAAATCGCCGCGGCAGCGACCGGGAACCAGAATCCGGTCGGCGCCAAAGGTATCGGTCAAACGGCGTTGAATCATGTCGGCGGTCATCAAGGCCGCCACCGTAACGCCCAGCACATGAACGGTGTATTCAAAATCCGGAGACATTTCTGAAAGAGTCCGGCGCAACTGCTTTTCAGCCAGCTTACCGGTAAGAAACAGAATATGCTCGGCCATCTATTAAGGATCTGGTCAAAATTAACTTCCCGAAATTTGCCTTCATCGTTCCCACGCTCTGCGCTCATCGTTATACGCAAGTCTAAAGGCGTTCGGAGTCCTACGCATGCTTGACCGCAAACCCCGCGTAGGTCGGGCAACCGCTTCACTGTTGCCCGATATCGGTGCGGAAACCTTGCACGAAGAGGGCGCTGATCCAAGATCGTCTTGCGATTGACGCCCGATTATTGTCGGGCACAAAAAGCGTGCCCGATCTACGCTGGGCCGCCCGCTGCGTTCCGAAAACTCGTGTATAACGATGAGCGCTCTGCGTGGGAAGCATAAGGGGAAGTTATTTTTTGCCAAATCCTAAACATAAACTATTTGAATAGGTTGATACGCTGAAAATATTTATTTAAATCCGCCTTGATGGGCATGAAATATACATTCAAACCCTTTTCAGCCGCCGAGGCTATGACATTATTGGCAAACTCGATGTTCCAATCGTATTCGGGGCTGAAATTTTTCGGGAATTTAACGTGATTCTTCACTTCCCAATAATTCTGCGATGCCTCGGTAATGACCGGACTGATGCCGATATAGGTTTCCAATCCGTCCATGTGTTCGGCAAATATCTCGATCAGGCGAACATCGTAAAAAGGCTGCGAAAAAAAGCCGTTAACGCCGGCATCGGCCTTGCGTTGAATATAGTTGCATTCGTTTTGCAAGCCTTGTCTATGAGGGTCGAATCCGGCATAGATATTCAGTTTCGGGAAATGCCGGCGCACCGCCCGAATCAGGTCTATCACGTTAGTATTGCTATAGTGCCGTTTCAATCCTTCAGGCGGATCGCCGGTGACCAGCAACACGTTGTCGAGTTCGTATTGCTCGATGATGCGATACAGTTCTCCGCTTTCAATCTTAAAATCGATGGCTCGAAAATGCGGGATAAAGCGATATTTGCAAGGGTCGATACGTGTCGCAAGTTCCCAGCTGCGAATATCGAAATGCTGAATGTCAGGCACGTTAATGATATTGATGGCTTTGTCCAGGCTTTGAACAAAGTCATATTGCTTTTCAAAGGCTTCCAGCGTTCTCGGTACGATTTCAAACGAAATGTTCATCAGGAATGGCGTTTGTTTTAGGGTTTTTACCTTTTCATTTTGGGTAAGCTTTCTGAAAAAGTCCCGGCATGTTGCCGAGGCTGTCGTTGCAAAAACGAGGCCGATCAGTCTGCCTTGGCGCGCAGGGTCCTGGCGGCGGCGACCATGTTGGTTAGTGCCGGGATGACCTCGCTCCACTGGCGGGTTTTCAGGCCGCAGTCCGGGTTGACCCACAGACGCTCGGCCGGGATGCGCCCGGCGGCTTTTTGCATCAAAGCGACGATGTGCTGCTCGGCCGGGATGTTGGGCGAATGGATGTCGTACACGCCGGGGCCGATCTCGTTCGGGTACTTGAAGTTGTCGAAGGCATCCAGCAATTCCATGTCGGAACGCGAGGTCTCGATGGTGATGACGTCGGCGTCCATGTCGGCGATCGAGGCGATGATGTCGTTGAACTCGGAATAGCACATGTGGGTGTGGATCTGAGTCTCGTCCGAGACGCCGTTGGCGGTGATGCGGAACGATTCCATCGCCCAGTCCAGATAGTCCTGCCATTGCGATTTACGCAGCGGCAAGCCTTCGCGCAAGGCTGCCTCGTCGATTTGAATTACGCCGATACCGGCCTGCTCCAAATCCAGCACTTCCTCGCGGATAGCCAGCGCCAGTTGCTTGCAGGATACCGAACGCGGCTGGTCGTCGCGGACGAACGACCAGTTCAGGATGGTCACGGGCCCGGTCAACATGGCTTTCATCGGTTTGTCGGTCAGCGACTGGGCGTATTTGATCCATTCGACGGTCATCGCTTGCGGACGGCTGATGTCGCCGAACAGAATGGGCGGCTTGACGCAGCGCGAACCGTAGGACTGCACCCAGCCGAACTGGCTGAACGCGTAGCCGTCGAGCTGCTCGCCGAAATATTCCACCATGTCGTTGCGCTCGGCTTCGCCATGCACGAACACATCCAGGCCCAGCGTCTCTTGTTCGCGCACGCAGCGGGCAATCTCGGCCTGCATGGCGGCTTTATAGCCGGCTTCATCCAGTTTTCCGGACTTGAAGTTGCTGCGTGCCTGGCGAATTTCTGCGGTCTGCGGAAAAGAACCGATGGTCGTGGTCGGAAACTTGGGCAATTTCAGCAGCGCGGCCTGCTTGACCGCGCGTTGGGCATAGGGGCTGTTGCGTTGCGCCAGTTGCGGAGTGATTCCTGCCAGCGCGGCCTTGACCTTAGGATTGTTTACGCGCGGTGAATTGCGGCGCGCTTCGATAGCCGTGCGGTTGGCGTCCAGTTCGGCCTTGACCGCATCGCGCCCTTGGTTCAGTGCAGCACCCAATACTTGCAGTTCATCGAGTTTCTGCTTGGCGAAGGCGAGCCAGGATTTGATTTCAGCGTCGAGCTTCTGTTCACTGTCCAGGTCGACCGGTACGTGCAGCAACGAACACGACGGCGCGAGCCACAGCCGCTCGCCCAGACGCTGAGCCAGCGGTTCGATCCAATCCAGCACGGCGTTGAGGTCGGTTTTCCAGATATTGCGGCCGTTGATCACTCCCAAAGACAGCACCTTGTCCGCAGGTAACGGGTCGATCAGCGGCTCCACGTCGCTAAGGCCGTTGATGGTATCGACGTGCAGGCCGGCGACCGGCAGCTTGGCGGCGAGTTGCCGGTTTTCTGCCAGTTGGCCGAAATAGGTGGCTAGCAACAGCTTGACGCGGCTGGCCTGCAAGTGTCGATAAGCGGTATTGAACGCGTCTTGCCAGGCCGCATCCAGTTCGGTGACGAGTATCGGTTCGTCGATTTGCACCCATTCGACGCCTTCTGCGGCCAATGTCTCCAGCAGTTCCGCATAAACCGGCAGCAGTTTGGGCAGCAGCACGAACTTGTCGGAAGCATCCTTGGCCTTGCCCAGCCACAAATAAGTCACCGGGCCGATAATGACCGGCTTGGCGTTAATGCCTTGCGCCTTGGCTTCAGCCAGTTGCTCCAGCAGGCGAGAGGCATCCAGCTTGAATTCGGTGGCGGCAGTGAACTCGGGTACGATGTAATGGTAATTGGTATCGAACCACTTGGTCATTTCGCCGGCGGCTACCCCGCCGCAGCACTCGGAAGATTCGTTCGCGGACTGCGCCGAACGGCCGCGGGCTACCCGGAAGTAGTTGTCCAGCACGTCGCCATGGAAATCCTGCACGCGTTCGGGCAGATTCCCCAGAGTGAAGCTCATGTCCAGCACCTGGTCGTAAAACGCGAAGTCGCCGACCGGCGCCAGATCCAGCCCGGATTGCATTTGCCAGTGCTGCCCGCGCAATTGTTTGCCGAGCGCTTTCAGTTCGTCGCGTGAAGATTGGCCTTTCCAATACGCTTCCAGAGCGAACTTCAGCTCGCGCATTGCGCCGATGCGCGGAAAGCCTAAATTGTGAATTTTTGTCATAGATAAATACCTTTTGTTGAATTTTTTCATACGAAAGCCATTGTAAACAAGACATGTAATGAAGATAATTGATAATTCTTCACTTAATTATGAGATTTATTCAACGATATGGAACTGATTCATTTGCGCATTCTGCTGGCGTTAAAACGCCATGGCACGCTAAGCGCGGCGGCGGATACCCTGCACCTGACCCAGTCGGCGCTGTCGCATCAGATTAAAAACCTGGAGCAGCGTCTGGGCGTGACGTTATGGTACAAACAGGGACGTTCGCTGATATTGAGCCAGGCGGGGCGCTACTTGTCGGAGGTTGCCGAATCGGTGATTGCCACCGTCGATTCGGCGGAAAATCATCTGGCGCAACTGGCTGCAGGCAAAACCGGCAAACTGACCATAGGCATCGAGTGCCACGCCTGCTACGAGTGGTTTCGCAATATTCTGCAACCCTATCTGAGAGCTTGGCCGGAGTTGACCGTCGAAGTGACCTCGCGCTACCGCTTCGAGTCGTTCGAAGCCATCCGCCAATACAAACTGGACGCGGTGCTGACCTCCGACCCGGTCGATAACGGCCTGCTCAGCTATCAGCCGCTGTTCGATTTCGAACTGGTCTTGATCGTCGCCGACAGCCATCCGCTGGCCGGCCGCACTGAAATTACCCCGGCCGATTTGCGCGGCGAAACGGTGTTGACCTATCCGGTGGCACGCGAGCGCCTGGACATGTTCCGCAAGGTGCTGCAACCCGCCGGCATCGAGCCCGCCGCCCACATCCCGGTTGAAGAAACCGACATCATGCTGCAACTGGCCGCCGCCGGCCGCGGCGTCTGTTTGCTGCCGGAATGGCTGTTGGCCGACAAACACGCCAAGCTCGGACTGACCGGCCTGCGTTTCGCGGGTCTGCCCATCGGCAAAACCATGTATTTGGCCTGCCGGCACGAAGATGCCGGCTTGGAATATTTACGCTGGTTGGTGGAACATGCCGCAACGGCAGTGGAAGTCGAAGCACATCGTTAAATATGAATCCATCAGGGCTATGCAGACTTGGATTTTTCTGCGCCCTCTTGAGTTGATTTCAAAAGATTTTGCAGGGTTTGATTTAGCAGTTCTAAAGATTTTTCTCGATTAGTCCACCAGTCGGTAGACCAAACTCGGAGCAAGGTCCACCCAAGCCCCTCAAGCACCGATTGACGGATTTTATCTCGTTCACGTGCGTAAGCCGAGCTGTGATACATAGCGCCATCACACTCAATTCCGGCCAGATAAATTCCGGGGCGGTCAGGATGGACTACCCCTAAATCAATCCGATAGGCTGAGACGCCGATTTGCGCGTGAATCTCCCAGCCTTTCTCGCGTAGAGCTTTTGCGACCGCAGATTCGAACGGCGATTCAAAATCCCCTAATGATCCATGAACGGCTGCACCGAGTACTACGGCTCCTCGGTCGGCATATTCCAGAAAATGCTTCAAATCTCTAACCGCAGACGACGAGGTACGCGACAAATCAATGCGGTCGTGGCTCAGTGTCGAAAACACCAACATTTCCATCCGGGCTCTGGTCATGGCAACGTTAAGGCGTCTTTCGCCCCCGGTACGATTGAGCGGGCCGAAGTTCATGGTGACGTGCCCACTCTGGTCGGGACCATAGGTAACGCTGAATAAAATCACATCCCTCTCGTCGCCTTGTACGGTTTCAAGGTTTTTGACGAATACAGGTTCCAGCATGTGTTCAGAAGAAAACGCCCATTCGATTTCCGGATTTTTCGTGCGCGCATCGTCCAGTAAATCTTCAATCAACGACTGTTGCTCGGTATTAAACGTGACGACGCCAAGGCTTTGTTGGCGTACGTTCGGATCAATGTGGGTTAAACGGGACACAATTTCAGCAACGATGGCTTTAGCTTCGCCTTCGTTATGCCGCGCCTTGCCGCGAGCGTAAAAGCCGTCGGGACGAATCAAGCGAACGCCACGGTCGGGATTGACAGGCGCTGGGAAGGTAATTAATTCGTTGTCGTAATAGCGATTGTTTGAGAAAGCGATCAGACTTTCTCGTTTTGAGCGATAGTGCAGATTGAGCGTTTGCCTGGGAATGCTGGCCCCGAGTAGCTCGTCAAGAATACTTTCCAGGTCGTTTTCCACGTCCACTTCGCCGTCGGGATCGTCATCGGCCCGGGCGAAAAAGTTTGTCGGCGGCATTTGCTTTTGGTCGCCTGCGACAATCGCCTGGCGACCGCGGGCTAACGCGCCTACGGCATCCCAAACCGTGATTTGCGAAGCTTCGTCGAAAATAATGACGTCAAATAAAGCTTGGTCTGCTGGTAAGTATTGCGCAACCGATAACGGTGACATCATCAGACAGGGCGTCAACGCGGTTAATACTTCAGGAATTTCCTGAATCAACTGGCGTACCGGTTTATGCCTGGCCTTCTTCTGCAGCTCATGTTGCAACACGCCCCATGAGGAACTGCGTTGTATGGCTGCGGCAACAGGCAATTGACCGGAAAGCTTGGCCGCAATGTAGGCGGCGGTCAGTTTTTGAAAGGTGCCGTCAATCGTGCGGAATTTTTCAATCGTCGCGGTGTGTTCCGGTGTAGAAAAGGTTCGCAATACCTCGTCCTCGCCGATCACACGACTGGACCACCAACTGCAATAGGCCGCTTCAAAGGCTTCATTGATTTGGCTGGGCAGGATTCGACCGGATTCGATCGCAGCGACCAATGCGCCGAGTTCCAGTACCAATGCTTGGTCGCGACGTCTGCGCCAGTCGCACCACGCGCGCAATTCCGCATGATTGGCCGCAATGTGTTCGACTGTGTTTTTAATGGCGCCAAGCGCTTTCCGGTTCTGGGCAAAATGCTGGCGAATCGATTGGCCGGCCAACGCTTCGAACTCAAGACAAGCCTCTTGCATTTGGCGATGGGCAAGCGCAAAACGGTTTGCCACTCGTCCGACCGGCGCATCGATCGTCAAGAGATCGTTGCCGTCAGCCAGCAGGGTTCTGATTTTGCTACGAATATCGATCAGGGCGGAAGTATCTTCTGCAAGCTTTCCGGTGATTGCGCGTATCCGCTCGCCCAGCTCGTGCAGAACTTTGAGGCTCTCGGTGTTCGTTGAATGTCCCTGCCAATCCTTGAATCCGGATAGACTTTTATCGAGTCGGTCTATAGCCTCGCCGTGATCCCGCAGTTGTTTAAGTACCGCTGCATCTCGTTCGGGACTAGGCTTGCCTTTGGCGCCTGCCCGTTTCAGGCGTTTTATGACCCGTCTGCGCAACCAGGCACGCTTGGGCCACCAGACGGATTGGGCATGTTGCCAATGTTGGGCAATTTCTTCACCGTCGACGTTGCGCCAAGCAAAGGAATCGTACTGGCAACTGAGCTGGCTGAATGCCGCCGAATAGT